>JASBVG010000105.1 GCA_030147505.1 Tardiphaga sp. | reverse complement strand
GATGCCGCCGGTGACCTTGAGCAAATCCTGCCAGAATTCCTCTTCCGGATAGGCCTCGACCAGGACATCCTGCGGTTCATCATGCATGCAGCGGAGGTTGCGCACATGCATGCTGTTGCCGCCGCGCCATTCCTTCGGGGCGGCTTCCAGCATCAGCACCGATGCGCCCGCCTCGCGCGCCATCAGCGCCGAACACAGCGCCGCATTGCCGCCGCCGATGACGAGAACGTCAGGCATGGATGAATTCGTCACGAGACCAGCTCCGCTGCGGCCTGCCGTCCTGCAAGCCAGCCGAAAGTAAGTGCGGGACCCAGCGTAATGCCCGGTCCGGGATAGGCGCCTTCCATCACTGATGCCATGTCGTTGCCGCAAGCATAGAGGCCGGAGATCGGCCGGCCATCCTCGGCAAGCACGCGCGCCTGCGCGTCGGTCACGATCCCTGCGGACATGCCGAGATCGGCTGGCTGCACCGCGACCGCATAGAACGGAGCATCCTTGATCGGCGCGACGCAGGGATTCGGCGCATGATCGGCGTCGCCAAGCGAGCGCTGATAGACGTTGCCGCCGCGTCCAAAGGCCGGATCCTCGCCCTGCCCGGCATGGGCGTTGAAACCGTCCACCGTATGCGACAGCGCCGGCGGCGGAACGCCGATCTGCCGTGCCAGATCGGCCAGCGTATCGCCGCGCTTGAGATAGCCGGACGCGACATCAGCATTCAGCGCGGTCGTGAACGGCTTGATCTTGCCGAGCCCGTATTTCCAGATGAAGCGGCTGTCGCAAATCAGCCAGGCCGGGATCGCGCTATTGGCATGCGCGAGCTGGGCTCGCACGAATTCATGATAGGACACCGCTTCATTGACGAAGCGCCGGCCATTGCTGTCCACGGCGATGAGGCCCGGCTTGGCGCGGTCGGTCACCGTATGCGGATAGACGCCGCGGCTGCCATCCGCGCGGGTGAAGATCGAGGCCGGCACCCAGAAGGCGCCATCGCGGGTCTGTGCTGACAGCCGCGCGCCGACCGCCGTGGCCAGCCTTGCTCCGCGTGGCGCGTCATTCGCCGCGACTGTCGCCGTCAGATCGCCGGCACTGTCCGGCACGAACTGTCGGCGCAGTTCGGCATCGTGCGAAATGCCGCCCGTCGCCAGCACGATGCCGCGGCGCGCACGCACGCGATGCAACCGCGATGACGCATCATGTGTTTCCAGCACGACGACGCGCCCGCTCGCATCGGCTTCGAGCCGCGTGACTGTGGTACACGTGCGGATGATGACGCCCAGATCAAGCGCGGACTTCAGAAGACGCCCAACCAAGGCATTGCCGAGATACAGCGTGGTGCCCCGGCGCGCGGCGAGACGCTGCACGCCATACTTAAACAGCAACCTCGCCACATGCAGCGCGGAGCGCAGCGATTTTGACGTCCGGCGTAGATGCGGGATGTCCGCACGGCTGATCATCATGCCGCCAAACAGCATGAATTCCGGTAGTGGACTGCGCACCAGCGTGAAAGCCTTGCCGAGTACGCTTGCCTCGAACGGCACGGGCTCGAGCACGCGGCCACCGTGCGTCGCGCCGGGAAGATCGGGATAATAGTCTGGATAGGTCATCACGGGTTGCAGGCGCAAGCTGGTCCGTGCTTCGAGATCGCGGATCGCCGCATCGCCGCTGGCGAGAAAAGCCTCGAGCCGCTCGCGGTCAGTGCCAGGCACGGTTTTGGCAAGATAGGTCCGTGCAGCATCCAGCGTATCCGCGCGCTGTGCCGCGGTGGCCTTGTGGTTGGCAGGTATCCATACCATGCCGCCGGAGATCGCGGTGGTCCCACCGACGACCTTTGCCTGTTCGACCAGCAGCACCGAACAGCCTTGTGCTGCTGCGGTGCTGGCGGCGGTGAGACCGCCGGCGCCGGATCCGACGACGACGACATCAAAGACGTCGTCCGGCGTAGCGGCATTCCCTTGGGTCATACCATGCCGCCATTCGGCTGCACGATCTGACCCTGCACCCACGACGCTTGATCGGAGGCGAGGAAGCGCACGACTTCCGCTATTTCTTCCGGACGACCGATGCGGTTGAACGGACTGAAGGCGGCCATGCGCGCCTTCACTTCCTCGGTCTTGCCGGCATTGAAGAGATCGGTATCCACCGGCCCCGGCGCGACGCCGTTGACGCGCACGCCGCGCCCGGACAACTCCTTCGACATTGACCGCACTAGGCTCTCGACCGCCGCCTTGGTCGCGGCATAAGGGCCCGTGCCCGGCACTACGTGACGCACCAGCGAGGTGGTGATCGCGACGATGGCGCCCTTGTCCTTTACTTTTCGCGCAGCTTCGGCGAGCATGTTGAAGGCCCCGACCACGTTAACGTCGAGCAATTGGCGGAAATTCTCGGCCGGGAAATTCGCCAGCGGAACGCCCGGCACATTGATGCCGGCATTGGCGATGACAGCCTGCGGCGCGGCGCCATAGTCGGCCTGCACCTGATCGAACACTTTTGCGACGGCCGCGGCATCACGGATATCGACCTGATAGGTTTTGCCCGGCGCTGCGGGATCCGTCTTGGTGGCATAGGTCGAAGCGACCTGCCAGCCGGCATCCGCGAAGGCTTTTGCACAGGCTGCGCCGATGCCGCGCGAGCCGCCGAAAATTATCACAATAGGAGATGAAGTCGACATGGGCTTGTCCTCACAGGAATGAGCAGAAATTGAAATCTTGCCCCGCCGATGCTCGGCATACGGGGCGACGGATCATGTGCGGCGTCAGGATCCGTTCTGATTCATACGCTCGCGCGTCGCCGCGATGGTCGCTTCGATGCCGCGCTGCAGATCATAGCGCGGCGCATAGCCGAGTTCGGCTTTGGCGCGGCTGATATCGAGCGCGCCCTTGACCGCGCTGAGCACCTTGCCACCATGATGATACGGGCCGCTGTCGCCGACCGTAATCTTCGCACCGGGAATGGCACGATTGACGGCTTCCGCAGTGTCGCGCAGCGTCGGCGCAACGCCGGTCGCGATGTTATAGGCATCGTATCGGTGCTTGTCCTTATCCAGCGCCAGCAATGCGCCCTGCACGGTGTCGTCGATATAGACCTGATCCACCGAGAGATTGCCGCCATCGACCTGATGGAACGCTTCGCCACGCAGCGCCGCCTCAACAAAGATGCGCGGCATACGCAGACGCGGCAGATGCGGGCCATAGACCCAACAGGTCCGCACATTGATGCATTCGAGTCCGTGATCGCGCGAGTAGACGCGACCATAATGCTCGGCCGCAAGCTTGGTCAGACCGTAGATGCTGAGCGGCTTCTGCGGATGATCCTCGTCAATCATATCGGACAGGAAGTCGCCATAGGTCTCTTCAGTGCTGATATGGATGACACGCTTCACCTCGCTCAGGCGCATGGCCTCGAACAGGTTGATCGAGCCTTCCACATTGATGCGCTGCGCTTTGATCGGAATGTCGGCCGCCTGGATCACGCCGACGATGGCCGCAGCGTGGATCACGGCATCGGGACGATGCGCCTCGAACAGGCGCATCACCTGATGCCATTCGCCGAGATCGGCGGCGACCGCCGTCAAAGCGGCATTGCCGGCTGAAAGCGCAGCGATCGCCGGTGAAACCGCGAGATCGGTAGCAATCACCGCATCGCCGCGCTTCAAGAGCGCATCGACGATGGCGCTGCCGAGCCAGCCGCAGGCACCGGTGACGAGAATGGTTTTCGACATCGGATGGGCCTCAGCGCGGCTGCGGCTCGTCATCGGTCGGCGGCGAGGTGATGACAAGGAAGGTCAATCTGTCGGTACCGGTGCAATGGAATTCATGCACGACGCCGGGCGGAATGTAGGTGACGTCATTGGCGCGCACGAGGCGGCGTTCGCCATCGACCACCAGAATGCCCTCGCCGCTGAGCACGTGATAGATCTGCTCCTGCACCTTGTGCGAATGGCTCTCCACATGAGCGCCCGGCGCATAACTCGAGATGCGGTGGTCGAAGAAGCGGCTGCCGGTGACTTCGGGTGTCACAATGGCCTTGGACAAGGCATGATTGAAGTGACCGGGATATTCGATCCACGGCAATTCGCCGAGATTGCGGGTCACCGCATATTTTTTCTCGCCGGTGCCGGCATCGGCGAAGGCATTGGGTTCGGGGGACACGAAAGTCATGGGCGTACTCCTCAGGAAAAGCCGGGCAGACCGGCAAGCAGATGCCGCTGGTCATATTCTGCGACGAAGCCAAGACGCTCCGCAGCATGCGTGAGATCGTAGAGCGGCGCGAAAGGCTGTCTGGCATAGACGTCCGGATTGCGCACCTCGACGCTTCCACCATGCAGGCGGCGCAGACGTTCGAGCGTCGGCTCCGGCGACAGCGTGACCTGCGCCGACAGATAGAAGCGTTCGAACTCGCCCGGCACCATTTTCATTTCCATCGCCAAGCGAAATGCGCGGGCCAGATCGCGCGGATCGATGTGATGGTGCAAGGGGCCGCCGCCCGCCGATGACGGACCGCCGACCATCGGACCGCGATAATTGTCGGGATCCTTGGCGCGGGCCACGATCTCCCCGGCCATGTCGGGATAGGCCACGAACACCGTGCGGAGCGCCACGACGGACATGCCGCGCAGCGCGAAGGCGCGTGACAGACCCTCGCCGGCCACCTTGCTGATCGCATAGGGATCGGTCGCGAGCAGCGGATGATCGAGATCGAGCGGCGCATAGCGCGGCGCCAGCATCTTGCCTTCGCGCACGGTATATCCGGCAACTGAGTCACTCGAACAGAAAATCAAACGCTTGATGCCTGCAGCCTCGGTGGCCTCAAGCACCGTATAGGTGCCGAGCAGGTTGACGCGCATGATGGTCTGGCCATCACCTGACCAGATATTCGGGATCGCAGCGATATGCATGACCACATCGGCGCCCGCGACAGCTTTTGCGACCAGCTCCGGCGATGCCACATCGCCCACATGCCATTCGATGTCTTCATCCGCCCGGTGGCGGTCGAGGCCGCGAACTGTATGCCGATGCGCGAGGAGATCGCGGACGACGTGACGGCCGAGAAGGCCGGCTGCGCCTGTCACGAGAATCGTCCTCATGCGCCTGCTCTCGCCTTGACGAAGCCGAGCGGTTCGAGCGCGCGATGGCTGCTCAGGATCGCCGCATCAGGGTCTCGCCCGATGATTTCCAATGTACAGGCTCCCTTGAAGTCGATGGCGTCCATTGCTTTCACCACCTCCGCGAACGGCACGGTGCCAGTGCCAATCGGATCGTGTCGCCAGTGCACCTGGCTGGTGTCGGACAGATGCACGACACGCAGGAGGTCGGCGAGCTGACGGATGCCAGCAGCCGGATCTTCCTTGATGAAATGCGCATTGGCAGCGTCGTAGCAAACGGCGATCGCTTTTGACGTGAAGCCGCGGACGAAACGCTCCAGCGCGTCCTTGTCCGGAAACGCCGCGAACGGCACATTCTCAATGGCCAGTGCGACGCCACGGTCCTCGGCGCGTGGCAACAGTTTCTCCACGCCCTCGCCGACCCAGCCCGTGCGGTTCTCAATACTTGGCGGAAACAGCGGGCTCATGCGGCCAGGCACCACGACCACGGTCTCGGCGCCGATATCGGCGGCGAGGTCGATGGTATCCTCGAACATCGTCACCGCCGCATCGCGCGCCCGCCCAAACGGGCTGGCGAGATTGTGGTCAAGGCTCGGCAGGTTGATCGCGGTCTTGATGCCACCAATGTCCTGCAAAGCCTTCCGCAACTCGCGGCGCGGCTCCGGCCCGAAATCGTCGAAAGACAGATGCGGCGGCTGCAACAAGAACTCGATCTGGCGGTAGCCAAGCTTGCCGAGATGCCGCACGCATTCGGCAGCCGAGACCGACCAGATATAGCCGTAAGTGTTGATGCCGATATCGCGTGCCATCAGACCGCCCTGACCGCTTCGGGCAGCAGATCGGCCGCCTTGGTGATGCCGAGCAGGCGCTCCTGCAAGGCGACATCAGCGGCTAGCGTCGCGGCGTGCCCACTGAAAGCCACCTTGCCATTAACCAACACATAGGCGCGATCGGCCATCGCCAGCACGCTTTCGGCGTGATGTTCGACGATTACGAGACTCGCTTTGCTGGTGAGCTTGGCGACGGCTTCGCGCACTTCCTGTACTACGGCAGGTGCAAGGCCTTCGAATGGTTCGTCCAGCAGGATCAGCCGGCTCGGCACCATCAGCGCACGCGAGATCGCCACCATCTGGCGTTCGCCGCCTGACAGGTTCTCGGCGCGCTGACGCATCAATGTGCGCAGCTTCGGGAACAGGTCGCAGATTTCTTCCTGCGAGGCGCCACCACGGCGCGCCGCAAGCTTGAGGTTCTCCTCGACCGTGAGGTTCGGGAACAGGCGACGGCCTTCCGGCACCAGCGAAATACCGGCGCGGTTGATCTCATCGGGACGCAGCCCGCCGATCTGCTTGCCATCGAACGTGATCTGCCCCGAGGCCAGCGGCAGCGTGCCGGTGATGGCACGGAGCGAGGTGGTCTTGCCAACGCCATTGCGGCCGAGCAGCGCCACGACTTCGCCGGGCTGCACCGTAAGGTCCAGACCATCGAGCACCGTGGAGCCGCCATAGCCGGCGCGCACGCTTTCCACCTTGAGCAGCGGCGCGGTCGCGGCACCGATCTTCGGAATGTCGCGGGCATCCGCGACACGCGGCGGTGGCAATGCCTTGCCATGCGCGGTGCCGAGATAGGCCGCGATGACTTCCGGATGACCGGCAACTTCGGAGGGCTTGCCGTCGGCGATGAGGCGCCCCTGATGCAGCACCGTGATGCGGTCCGAGAGCGACAGCACGCGATCGATATCATGCTCGATCAACAGCACTGCATGGGATTTGGCGAGGCGCTGGATCAGCTCGCCAACGATCTTGCGGTCGGACTCGGCCAGGCCGGCCAGCGGCTCGTCGAGCAGCAGCAGTTTCGCGTCGGTCGCCAGCGACATCGCGATCTCGAGCAAACGCTTCTCGCCATGGGCAAGATTGGCGCAGGTCTCGGCGGCGCGGTCGGCAAGACCGACGGCGTCGAGCAGCGACCACACCCGGCCATTCGCGTTTTCGTTGCTATAGGCATCACGCCAGTAGCCGCCCCATTGCCGCTGAGCCGCCTGCACGGCGATACGCACGTTTTCGAAAGCCGAAAGATTCGGGAACACGCTCAGGATCTGGAATGAGCGCGACATACCGAGACGAGCCCGCTTATGCGGCGCGAGGGCCTGGATCGGCTTCCCCTCGAACAGGATATTGCCGCTATCGATCTTGTGCACGCCGGTGAGCAGATTGAACAACGTCGTCTTGCCGGCCCCGTTCGGGCCGATCAGGCTGTGCAGGCCGGTGCGGTTTACTTCCAGCGAGACATTGTCCTGCGTGACGATTGAGCCGAAGCGCTTCGAGACATTCCGGATCACCAGGATCGATGTTGCGTCCTGCGGCGCAGCTGTATGAGCAGGAACGAGCGACGCGATGGTGGCGGGGCGTGGCGGAATTTCCGCACGCGTCAGCGTCCAGCGATTGCGGCCGATCATGCGTTGGAAGATACCCTGCACGCCTTCATGCGACAACAGCGCGAAAGCGATAATGATCGGCGCGAAGAACAGCCACCAGTTCTCCGTAAAGGCGCTGAGACGATCTTCCAGCGTAATGAAGATGATAGCGCCCCAGAGCGGGCCGAGGAAGTGATGCACGCCACCCAGCGCCGCCATCAGCACGGGATCGCCCGCATGCTGCCAGCTCAGATTGTTGGCATAGACACCCTGCAGCAGCAACGACATCAGGCCGCCCGCGACGCCGATGGCACCGCCAGCCACGATCAAAGCGATCAGCTTCGTACGGTAGGTGTCGTAGCCGAGGCTGGAGACGCGCTGCTCATTGTCGCGGATCGCCTGCATCAGGCGCCCGAATGGCGCATGAACGAGGCGCCAGAGTGCCCAACTCGTTCCCAGCACGATGACGAGCGAGAAGATGTGGAACGGAATCGCATGGCTGAACAGCGGACGCTCAACATTCTGCAGACCGTTTTCACCGCCGGTGACGGCTGTCCATTTGAATGCGATCTCGAACGCAATCTGCGAACAAGCCAGCGTCAGCAGCGAGAAGTACAGGCCGCGGCGCCGCAGGATGATGGCGCCAACGATCAACGCCAGCAGCAGCGAGAACAGGGCCGCGAGTACAACGCCGGTGATTTCATTGCCGCCGAGCGACGCACCGCCGATGGCAAGCGCGTAGCTGGCACAGCCGAAAAAGAACGATGCACCGAACGGGACCAGACCGAGATAGCCAATCAGGAAGTTCACGCCGCCAGCATAGAGCGTGTAGACGGCAATCTGGGTGATGCGGTGAATCGGCATGCCCGTGATCATGGCAATGCCGGTCGCGACAACGAGCACCGCCGTCATGATAGCGATTGGATGCTCGCAGAGTCGACGAAGAACGGAACGATTGGTTGTCATTCGAAGCGCTCCCAGCGCTCGCCGAACAGGCCACGGGGCCGGAGCAGCATGATTGCAAACATCAGGGCGTACATCGAAGCTGCAGCAGCTTCGGGCTTGAACTGGATGGTCAGCGACGTGACAATCCCAACCGCAAGACCCGCGACCACAGCGCCGCGGAACGAACCGAGACCGCCGATCGCGACGACAACGAAGGCCGGCATGACCGCATTCGCGGACATCGACGGCGACACCGTCCAAAGCGGAGCCGCCAGCACACCGGCAATTGCGGCAAGCGCGCAGCCGAGACCGAACACGGCGGTGAGCACGCGTGGCAGATTGATGCCGAGCAATTCGACCATCTCCGGATCACGACTGCCGGCACGCAACACGCGGCCGTAAGGCGTCCAGGCCAGGAACGCCCAGAGTCCGAGCAGCGTGGCGATCGTCGCGCCGAGCACGGCGACACGATATTTGGTGATGAGCAGCGGGCCGAGCTCGACGATGCCAGTCGTGAATGGCGGCGGGTTGAACGGCTTGCCGTCGGCGCCCCAGATGTAACGGATCAGCGCCTCGATCAGCAGCGCCAGTGCAAAGGTCACGATCAGACTGAGCAACGGCTCCTTCCCATAGAGGCGACGAATAAGCGTCACCTCCACCAGCATGCCGACAAGACCGACCAGGATCGGCGCAAAGATCACCGCCGGCCAGCCGAACAACTGGAACAGCTGCCAGGCAAAATAGGCACCCAGCGCGAAGAACGCGCCATGTGCGAAGTTGATCACGCCGAGCAATCCGAACGTGATGGAAAGTCCCACGGCAATGAGAACATAGACGAAGCCGAGGACGAGTCCGTTGGCTGTCTGTGAGACAAGTGTATCAAGCATGTTTCCACCCGTTCAGATGCTGCACGAGGAAAGATCTCAGGCGACGTGCCGGCTCAGAGAGCCGGCATGTTGCAACCGATTTCTTCCTTTGTGCCGAACGCCTTTTCAGTCTCCTCCGCCGTGGCAGAGGTGTTCTTCAGGACATCGAAATAGTCCCATTTGTCGGTGATCTGCTTCTTGACGCCGACAATGACGGCTGGACGCACCAGCTGGTGATCCCACTCACGGAAGCCGAACGGGAACGCTTCTTCGGTGTTCTTCCACTTCTCGAGCGCGGTCACGATCGCCTTCGAGTCCGTGGACCTGGCGGATTCGATAGATTCCAGCAGCGCGCGCATGCCGATCCAGCCCGACCAGGTCTTGTCCGACGGCGGCTCGTTGTACTTCTTCTGGAAGTCCGCGATCATCTTCTTCTCGGCATCCGTGTTCTTCGGATTGTTGTAGTACCAGGGCTTCACATAGATGCCGGTCGAAGCCTGGGCGCCGACGTCCCAGAAATCGGTGTCGGTGACAGCAATGGCGCCATAGGGGATTTTGTCCTTCATCCCCATCTCGTTCCACTGCTTCAGGAAGTTCGAGAAGTCGCCACCCACGAGACCGCCGACCACGACATCCGGCTTCGCCTGACGTATCTTCAGCACATAGGAGCTGTAATCGGCCGTGTTGATCGGCACCTCATCGACACCGATTTCGGTCGCGCCGACCTTCTTCAGCAGCGCACGGGACGAGCGCAAGATGTCCTGGCCGAAGGCGTAGGACGCGGTGATGAAATAGACCTTCTTGCCGATCTGCGAAACATACGGCATCAGGCCTTCCATCTGCACCGGAACGGTGGCCTGGGTGCGGAACGTATAGCGGCTGCAGTTCTTGCCGGTGATTTCGCTAGCGGCAGCGCCGGTGAGGATCAGTGGAATCTTCTCGCGATTGGCGACGCTCATCATGGCCAGCGCCGACGACGAGTAGTTGCCGCCCACAACCGCGACGACCTTGTTCTCGTCCACCAGGCGCTGCATGTTCTGCTGCGACACCTGCGGGTTCGGCTCGTCCAGCCAGATCAGTTCGATCGGACGGCCGAGCACCTTGCGGCCGGCCTGCTCGACGGCAAGCTCGCTGCCGCGCTGCAGATACTGGCCGATGGCCGCGCCGGGCCCCTGCTTCGAATAGATCAGACCGATACGGATCGGCTCGTTGGACTGTGCCTGCGCAGCTCCGAGGCCGCATGTGGACAGCGCGACCGCCCCCGCAAATGCGCCGATCAGGGCGCGCCGTTCCGAATTCACTTTCTTCATTGCTATCTCCTCCCGGTTTGTTTGTGTCGTTGTTGTCAGGTCGTACGGTGCGGTTTGCCAAAGATCGGTTCCTTGTAGGGAATGGGAGGCAGCTCCCATGTACCGGTCGATGGCGGCCGCACTTCTGAGTCGACATGCAGATCGATGACGCATGGCCGACGGTTTTTGATGGCAGTCTCGACGGCTCCGCGCAGATCCTCGCTGCGGGTAACGGTCACGCCGTCGGCCCCGCACGCGCGGGCCCATGCCGCGAAATCCGGATTGTAGCGATCGCCGCCGGGGCCCTGATTGCCCTTGTAAAAGGCGGTGCCGAGTTCACGACCTTCAAACAGGCCGTATTGCAGATCGCGGATCGCGCCCCACGCAAAATTATTCCAGACGATCCAGATGCAGGGCAGATCATATTCAACGGCCGTAGCAACCACATAAGGCGCCATCATGAAGCCACCGTCGCCGACCACAGCGATACAGGGACGATCAGGCGCAGCAAGCTGCGCGCCGAGCACACCGCACACGCCAAAGCCCATCGACGAGTAACCCCAGCTGTTGAGCATGCTCTGTGTGCGCTTCGGCTTCCAGAACTGCATGAACCAGTTGTGGTGCACGCCGGAGTCGAGCGACAGGATCACGTCGTCCGGCAGCACATCGAGCAGCGCGCCGACCACATATTCCGGACGGATCGGCGTCGTGACCGACGAGAAATTTGGGCGGATAAATTTCTCCCATTCCGCCACCCAGCCGGCGACTTCGTCACGCCAGCCGCCGAAATTCTCGCGCGCAATGTCCTTGCGCTTGCCGAGGCCAGCGAGAAGCTGCGCGGCAAACACCTTGGCATCGGCGATGATGCCGAGGGTCGGCGGGTAGTTGCGGCCGAGTTCGGCGGGATCGATATCGACCTGTAGCAGCTTGGTGTTCGGAAAGTTCCACGAGTAGCCGGCGCGCCAGCTCGACGACGAACGATCGTCGAAACGAGTGCCGATGCAGATCACGAGATCGGAGAAGCGGCCGGCCTGATTGGCCGGATAGGCGCCGTTGCGACCAATGAAGCCCAGAGTCAACGGATCGTCGGATGGCACGCAGCCCATGCCGTTCGGTGAGGTAATAACGGGAATACCGAGCTTCTGCTGCAGTTCGGTGATTTCGGGGCCGGCTTCGGCCAGCGTCGTGCCATGACCGATAAAGAATACCGGACGCTTTGCCTGCGAGAGCAGATCGAGCGCAGCTGCGACGTCACCTTCGCTGGCACTGGGGCGGTGCCTGCCATGCACATGCGACAGCGCCGGCAGCTCAACATCGTCTTCCTCCTGGAAAACGTTGTAGGGGATGTCGAGATTCACCGGGCCAGGACGGCCGGTGACCATGGTATCAAACCCCTGACGCAGCGCCAGCGGCAGCATGTCAACGCGGCTTGGCTGGAACGAGCGCTTGACGACGGGCCGCAACACCTGGGCGAAATCGGCCTGGTTATGCGCATAGAGCTCCTGGAACGGCGCTCGATTGGCCTGCGAGGTCGGCACATTCGCCGTGATCGCCATGAAGGTGGACGAATCCGACAGCGCCGTCGCCAGCGACATCACCATGTTGGCGGAGCCAGGACCTGTTGACGTCAACGTTGCGACGGGCTGATGCTTCACGCGGAAATAGGCATCCGCCATATGCCCGGCGCACTGTTCGTGACGCGGCGATACCAGCTTGATCTTGTCACGCACGGCATGCAGCGCGTCGAGAATGCCGACATTGCCATGTCCACAGATCCCGAAAACGAAGGGCACCTTCTGCTTGACGAGATATTCGGCGATGACTTCGCCGCCCTTCATTTTAGCCATGTCTCACTCCCAATTCCTTTGATCACAGGCCGTCAGGCCAGAATGGTGATCATACGTTCTTCGCTCATCTCGCGGATAGCGTAATGCGGACCTTCGCGCCCGAAGCCGCTATCCTTGGAGCCGCCATACGGCATGACATCGACACGCGAGCTCGGTGTCTCGTTGATGTGAACGCCGCCCACCTGAAGTTTTTGCGCAGCCTGTAATGCAACATCGATGCGCTTGGTGAAGATGCCCGTCGCAAGACCATAGGGCGTCGCGTTCACGCGCGCGATCGCCTCATCGATCGCATCGAATGGTGCGACGCATAGCACCGGCCCGAACACTTCCTGGCAGCCGAGCGGCGTGCTCGCGCTGACATCCGTCAACAGAGCAGGCGGAACGACGGCGCCCTTGCGTTCGCCGCTCACCAGCAGCCGCGCCCCACGATCGACCGCATGAGCAATCCAGGACTCAATCCGCTTTGCCGATGCCTCACTGATAACCGGACCGACCACCGTCTTCTCGTCGGCGGGATCGCCGTAGGGCAGCGCCTTGGCCATTGGCACCAAACGATCAATGACCTGTTCTAGCAGCGGCCGCTGCACGAGCAGCATCTGGATCGAGGTGCAGACCTGCCCTGCTTTGCGATAGCTGGCATTGATAACTTTCGGCAATGCCAGATCGAGATCGGCATCATCGCAGACGATGCAGTGGGCAATCGATCCGAGCTCCATCTGCGTGCGACGAAGCCCTGCGGCAGCCTGAATGGCACGCCCGACTTCAGTGCTACCGGTGAACGCATAGAAGCGAACCAGCGGCTCTTCGAGCAGCCACGTGGCGACTTCAGCATCGCCATGCACGACCGACATCAATCCAGCCGGCAGGCCGGCCTCGAGCAGGCACTCCGCCATGATGCAAGACGACATGGGCGTATGCAGGGACGGCTTGAGCACCAGCGCATTGCCGGCAGCAAGGGCCGGTCCGACCTTGTGCGCGACCGTGTTGAGCGGTGCATTGAATGGCGTGATGGCACAGATAACACCCAGTGGAACACGCAGGGTAAAACCGAGGCGCCCGGCCTGCCCGGCCGCGCCTTCGATCGGCACTGTATGACCGCGGAAATTCCGTGCTTCCTCGGCGGACAACCGGAACGTGTTGGCAGTGCGCTGCACTTCTCCCATCGCATCACGGCGCGGAAAGCCTGCCTCCCGACCGAGAATGTCGGCGAGCTCCACGGCCCGCTTTTCGATCAAAGCTGCGGCGCGATCGAGAATGGCGCCGCGCTCGTGGGGCGTCAGCTTACTGGCCTGGAACGCCGCGTCTGCAGCGGCCACACAATCGGAGATTTGCTGTCGGGACGGCAATTGCGCCAGCATGCAGGGCTCGAGGCGAAACTTGTGCATCACCGGCGCAGCATTTTCTCCCGTCACCCATTGGCCGCCGATAAGCAACCGACAGGCCGGCAAATCTGCTGACCGATGCTGGGCCGTGGCACCCGCCATTGCGTTCTACTCCCTAGGATTTCCAAGTTCCTCCTGCGACTTAGAACTGAATTGACATAAGCGAAAATACTGATTTGGATTGGGTGCTATAAGGGCACGATATAGCCCTCCCTCGTCTCCAATTTCGGGATGCCACAGCATGGATCTGCGCCAGTTGCGCTATTTCGCCCAGATCGTCGAAAGCGGCAGCCTGTCGAAAGCGTCGCGGTGTCTGTTCGTCGCGCAGCCGGCGCTGAGCCAACAGCTCGCGAAGCTGGAAGATGAAGTCGGCAAGCCGCTGCTGCATCGCTCCGCGAAGGGTGTCACTCCAACCGACAACGGCCTGGCGCTGTATCATCATGCACGCTTCATGTTGAGACAGCTTGATCAAGCGTTGTCGATCGCACGGCAGGAGGCCGGCGAGGTTCGCGGTATGGTTTCGCTCGGGCTTCCATCGACCACGCTTGTCGCCCTCGGCTTGCCGCTGATGCGGCGCATTCACGAAAAATATCCCGGCATCCTGCTCAATGTAGTGGAAGGCATGAGCGGGCACATCGCGCAGATGATGCGGCTAGGCCAGCTCGACCTCGCCATCCTCTTTACAAACGATGTGTCCACCAAGCTCGACGCAACGCCGCTGCTCGACGAGGAACTCTTCGTTCTGCTACCAAAGGACAGCAAACTCGTCCCCGCCAAACAAACCAGCATCACGGTTGCCGAGGTCGCCAAGCTCCCGCTCATCCTGCCTACCGGCACACATGGATTACGTCGACGCGTCGTCGCCGAATTCGAAAGGAGGGATTTGACACCACATGTCGTCGCAGAGATCGATTCGCTCACGCTCCTGATGAATTGCGTCTATGACGGCATGGGCTTGACCATCAAACCGATGTCTGCTCTCCGTCATGAAGGCGAGCGAGGCAAGCATTGGCGCGCACTCAGCATCGCCGATGCGAAAATTGCGCGACGCAACTACGTCTACTCCATTGCCAAGACATTACTCTCATCGGCGGCGTCAGCCGTGGCGATCGAATTGCAGGATACCGCGCGGACACTCGTCTTGTCAGGAGAATGGCAAGGCGTTGCACTGGTTGAACCCAACGGGAACGGTGACATCCTCCAGGCGGCAGCAGAATGAGTGCTAGATAAATATCCGCCTTGCACCAAGAACGTACACTCGAATAGAATTTTCCTGAAAGACCGCCTCTTGCCTACTGAGGTGAGATTCTCGCGTTCTCCTCGTCGGTAAGCTTGCTCTTCTGCTCCCTGCTCAGGCTGCCGCTGCCGACGACTTGGAACATGCTGTTGGGATCGTAGCTCTGGCGCTGTCCGCTCTGCTTGCGATCCTTGTCGTCCGGCTGTCGGGTGCCGTCCTGATCGCCGCCGCCATAGCCAAGCACTTCGACGATGATCACCGACGGCTGCGCATTGCCGCTGCCCTGGTTGGGCGTCGTCGTCTGCTGGGTTGCCGCCGTGGCGTTCGAACTCGACAGGGCCGAACTGATGCTCGGCGCCTGCACGGTCGGGATGCCCGAGCTCGTGCCCTGCACCGAGATGTTCGCAGCGTTGAGCACCTGCAAAGCTGCTAGGTTGATATTGCCGGAGACACGGATGCCCGCTTCACCGGCGTCGATGGTGCCGAGTGGCGCGATCAGGTCGATATTGCCGGGTGGCACATCCGGGATTGGATTCAGCGTTGCGATGCCGGCGCCGGTCGATGGCACCTGCGGCGCCAGCGCGACACTGCCATAGATATCGTAAGTCCGCCTCGGCGGGGTGTAGATCACCGTCGTCTTGGAGCCACGGCCCGCGTTGATATCGCCGGTGGCCGACCACACCAGAATATCGCCGCCGAAGGTCGTCATCACACGCGACAGACCGAGCTGCATGCTGCCCAGCGCATAGACCTGGATGTTGCCCGCCCCCTGCGTGATCAGGCCGGCATCCGCACCCGGCGCGATCCCCTCGGTGCCGATCGTCACCTTGCCGCCCGGTGAGAGGAACTGGATGTCGCCGCCGAAATCGGTGTGTACGGAACCGCTGAGTATGTTGAACTTGTTCGAGTCATAAGCGCTGAACAGCGTGATGTCGCCGGCATAGCCGTTTGACGGGAACAGTGCCGCGATGGCATCGCGGCCGCGCAGATAGGAATGGAAACGCGTGCTGTTCGCGTCGTTGTATTCACGGCCGCCGGCCGTCAGTTCGGCGAAGTAAACCTGGCGCAGGAAGATGCGTTGTTGCGCGCCCGACAGGGAGCCAAACCGCGCCAATGCGCCGGCCTCGTCGCCGGCATAGCGATAGTTTTGCTGCAGCCACGCCAACAGCATGCCGTCATAGGTGAATGTCAGGCCATCCTTCGTGTTACGATCGAGATAGTAAGCGAGCGCATTGCCCTGATCCCCCTTATAGCCCTGGCTCTTGAGCCAGATCACCAGCAGCGGATTGGACGGATAGGTCGAGCGCTGCTCCGCCGTCAATTGCGTGTTGAAATAATCGACCGCACCCGCATCGTCACCACCATAGCCAAACCTGGTTTTCAGCCAGCTTGCGAGTTCGTGACGCGAGGCGAGAGCATCGGCAGTCTGCACCGCCTTGCCGGGCTGATCCGCCAGCGGACCCGTACCGGCGCGATTGGCCGGATCGAGATAGAGTTTGGCGAAACCGGCCCAATCGACCTGCCCAACTCCGATCTCGCCTGCACCCACGCCGGCCTGCAGCACGACGCTCGCGCCAGGCCGTGTATCGCCGGACACCTTCGCACCGATGCTCTCGATGCTCGCGCTGGAGCCTTGATAGATGTTCTTGCCTGCAGTGATCTCCAACGTGCCCGGGCCCGCGATCTGCAGGCCGGCCGGAAATTTGACAGCGGCGCCGACTCCGCTAGGCGCATTCGTTCCGGCATAAATCACGTTGCCACCCGCCGCGATGGTCGAGATATTCGTCGGGTCATTGTGCAGAATCAGACCACCGATATTGACGATGTCGCCGCCGGCGATGATGTCGACCGGCTTCGCGGCGCGATAGAAATCCGTGGCGATAGTGCCCGAGCCGACGAGTTGCGAGCCGTGATAGACCTCCCCGTAACGCAGGCCGCTAATATCACCATTGACCGCATAGATGAGCGATCGCACGCCGTCGTTGGCGATAGCGCTCGCATCGCTGATCGTGTCGGGCCCGAATGCGAACAGGCGACCGATGGCTCTCATGCCGGATGCCCCCGCACCGATCTCGTCGTTCAGCAAACTACCCTGCGCCCAAAGATTGGAGTTCAGCACGGTGTCTACCCCGCCAGACCCAACCAAACCGTGACGCGCCCAAGCCGGCCTGAACGGCGTCGCGATGCTCGCGAGCGAGGTCGAAAGCGGACCGAGTGACGACGCGTTCGAATTGACTTCGATGACCGAACCTTGTGCCAGCAATTGCAGTTCGCCATTCGGCGACGGCATCATCAGCGCGTTGCCGTTCTGCGCCGGATCGAGCAAAATATCGCCGGTGGCCGCGGCGACCCGTAACACCGATGGAAGCATTTGCGTCAATTGATCTGGCGATAGCGGCGACGCAGCGCCGCCTGCCGCCATCAGATCGACCACGGTGCGTCCAGTCCATAGCGTGAACCAGGTTGTGTTGCTCACGCCATTCATCCCGCCATCGGTGTCCTGCACCAGGACACGGCCGGGATCGTCGATATTGCCCATGGCGAGGTCGCCGCGCGCGCGCACCGTAACCGCGCCATCACCGGGCGCGAAAGAGCCGCCCGCAACGGCTGCGACGCTGTAATTCTTCAGCAGGTCGAGCTGACGCGGATCTACCACCCCGTTATATCCGTAACTGCGACCGATGGTGCTGCCGAAATCGCCGGTTGCCACTTGCGTGTCGCCGCGCAGATTGACGAATTGGTTGCCGCCGGTGCCGACATTGCCGCCGGCGACCACCGACAACGAGCCGCCGCCGGTCTGGATCAACTGGCCATCCGCCGTCACTCTGCCGCTGCCGCCGATCGCGACCACCACGCCCTGTCCGGCATCGCCGATATCGCCGCCGGCGCGCAGCGTCACATTGCCGCCGCCGAGCGCGCCGATGCCGGAGAAAGCAGCGAGACCGACCTTCGGTCCTCCTCCACTATTAGGAGCAACATAGCCTCCGAAACTGATGCCCCAGCCGGTAGACTGACCATTGCCGCCCTGCCGCAACAACCAGTCACCGATCGCAGCAGAGTCGCTTTTGACACCTGCGGCGCCCTTCAGCTTACCGCCGATATCCCCCTGAGCCATCAGCAGCACATCGCCGCCATTCTCGGTGTAGTACATCCGTGGCAGATAGTTGCCGTTCAGGTCTTTCAGCGTATCCTCATAGCCGGTATTCTGCGGGTTATCGATGCTGCCGAACACTGTGCCGTCCGCGGCAAGTGCACGCCCGATATTGTAGGTGCCATCGACGGCAATCGCGGTGCCTGCCGTATACACGCCATAAGGCGAATCCTGCCGATAGCTGCCGCCGGCAAGGATTTCGAGACTGCCGGTGCCGGTGCGAACCACGCTGACGCCGACGCTTGATGTCCCCGTACCGATAAGATTGATGGTGTACGGATCACTGAGGACGACGTTGCCTGTGCCATTCGCAAGCTGAGTCGTCGCTTGCAGCGCGCGGCTGTCGACACCAGCGAGATCGGCGCCACCGACAAGGCGCATCGACCAGGACTGCGCGCCCGGCGCCTGCATCGCAGAGCTCACCCAGACCTTGCGGTCACCCGGGCCGGTCAAGGTGATATCCGAGAGTGCGAAATAGTAGGGCAACACAGTGCCCACCGGAAGTTGGATCGGCTGCGTGATCGTTCCGCCGAGCAGGATCGTCATGTCCGTATTGGCTGGCCATACCGTCAGCGAAGTGACGATGCCGCTCCACGCACCGATGTCGTGCGTACCTGCGCCGAGCACGCCGCCGGCTGGAACCCTTACGCGGTTGCCGGCCGGGATGACATCCGTGGCGCGGTACATGATATTTCCATGATTGTCGCGGATCTCTCCGCCGATCGGCATGCCGCTGCCAGTGATCGTAAATTCCGAGGCCAGCGGGATATCGATGGGAAGCGGATGGTTTACCGTGGGCTCCCAGTTGAAATAGAAGCCTCCGCCGTCTTGCGGCAGCGGCAGCGCGACCGGGAGCAACAGTGGAGGCTGTCCATCGTCACCAGTGCCGCCAAGAGTCCAGCCTCCTGACAATGTCACACCGGCCGTGGTCACCGTATAGTCGCCCCCCAACGTTCCCGAGAACAACGTGACCAAAGCGTCAGGCGAGACCGGTGGCGGCGTGAAGCCGTCATTGATGCTGCCCTTGACCGTCAGCGTGCCGCCGGCGCGGAAATTGATGACGCCGACTTCGCCGAGGCCGCTGTGGTTGAGCGTGTCGGCGCCCGTGCCGTAGCGATAATTCGAGAAATCGAGGTCGCCCTTGGTGGTGAGATTGCCATCAGGTGTCGCACTGGCAATGGTAACGCCGGGCCTCAAATGGAATTCCGCGCCGTTGATGTTTTTCAGCCCGGCAAGCCTGTTCTGCAGATTCGTATTGGCAAGCGCACTATTGTAGAACGCCGTCGAGTCCTGATGGATCAGATCGAGCCAGGCCTGATCGATGATCTGACCATGGGCGGCATCCGGATCGGCGGGCGCATTGGTGTAGGTCGCGAAGCCGTTGACGGCGATGGAGGCTGCGCCGCGGATGTTCAGCGGGCCGGATGCTGAAATGGCGATGTCGTCGCCGATGGCATTGGCCGGCGCATCCGGGCCCGTCGCGCTGCTGCCGGTGCCGAGCCGCGGCGCATTGATCTCGAGCTTGCCGCGCGCTGCGCCATCCGCAGACCGCATGTCGATCGTTGCACCAGGCGCAAGATTGACCCAACCGCTCGCGGAAGTGAGCTCCACATGCGCCGTGTTGTTGGCCTGGATCGGCGCGCCGTAGCTGTCGGTCTGCAGCACGGTGCTATGAGTATCGAGCACGGACGACGAGGCCAGCGTGAGATCATCACGCGCCGCGAGGCGGATGTTGCCAGGCTTCGCGCCAGACGCATCGATGGTGCCGGTCACGGTCAGGCTGCCATTGTCCACCGAGATCGACACGTTATGCGCACGCACGCCGTCGCCGACCACGAGATCCCCCTGCTTCAGCACAAAGGCGCGGCTGGCGAAGAAGCCGGTCTGACTCAGCATGGCGTTAAGCGCGGCAAAATCGCCAAGGCTGGCCGCACGCAGGGCGATGCTGCCGCTTTGCGCTTCATACGCCGAGCTGCCGCGCAGCGTGCCATTCAGCGCGATCGCGCCGCCATCGGCAACGGCTGCGATCGATCCGGCCTGATTATAGGCTGCCGAGACATCGATCAGCGCACCGGCTGTCTGGATGATGCTGCCACTCTTGCTCTGCATCACCAGATCGCCGCCCCAGCCATATTTGGTGACGTCGTAGAACGCGATGGCGCGGCCGGCGAGATCGATGCGAGCATCGGCGCCGACAATGATATCGCCGGTAGCGGTCAGCGTCAGCTTGCCGCTGGGCAACGCAAGGGCCGTACCGACGAACACGCTGTCACCCTTGAACGACAGCGTGCCGCCCTGATCCGCGACTACAGACGTATCGGTCGGCGCGACACCAGCCGGCGTCACGGCGCGAAGCGCGCCACCGGCGGAATAATCGATAGTGGCCCCGGCTTCGGCTGTGAGCAGTGGCGCCGTTAGCGTCAGATTGCCGCCGATCAGCTTGCCGGACGAATCCTTGCTCTGGCCGATCGACAGCGTGCCGTCGCTATTGCCGGCGATACGGTTCGTCGCGTTGATCGCGACATTGGCGAAGCCGACCGCGATGCGACCCAGCGTGACGCCATCGGTCGGGCGGCTGTCGCTGCCGTATCCGAATGTGACGTCCTGCGCCTGCAGGACGAGATTGCCCGCACCGGTGCCTGCGCCATTGGGCGTGATCGCCGCCGGCGGCTGAACACCATAATGTGACGTGCCGGTGCCTCCGGGATCAAAATAGCCGGTGCGGATGCCATTCCAGACCAGGCGATCTGCAATGATCGTCGACGTCTCGGCCGACGTGCCGAGACCATAGATAGCGGGCGTGTTGAGCACGAATTCGACGCCGGCAGCCGACTGGCTGCGCGCATCGAGCGTGACATTACCGAACAGATTGATCGAGCCGCCGACGGTGAGTGCGAGCTGCTCCAGAGCCGGAACGCCGGCAGTCGATGACGGCCGCAGCAACCGGTCCAGTGCGGCCTGATTGAGCGTCCAGCCGGTCGGCAACACGCCTGCGGCCTGCGCCGCAGCCAGCGCAGCCGGATCTCCGGCATTGATCGTATTCAGCGTGACGCTGAGATAGCGGGCGCCGAAATTGACGTCGCCCATAGCGAGCGACCCCGGTGCGCCGATGACAATGCCGCCCTCGGTCAGCAGCGAGGCACCGCTGGCGATGGTCATGCTTCCGGTGCCGGAGGGCGGCAGGAAGTTCAGCCGCCCATTGGTGACTGCAAGGAAGTTTCCGCCCTGGAACAGATAGCCGAGGCTGGAATCCAGCCCGGCCTTGCTCTGGCCGCGCGTGTCGATCACGGCGCTGCCCGCAACGCTGATCGAGGCGCCAATCAAGAACACCTGCCCCGCACGCAATTCCGCGCCGTCGCCGAAGGTGATTGCCGAATTGACGCCGACAACTTTGGGGATCAGCGTGACACCGCTGGCTTCGGTCACGACCGAGCCCGTAGTCGCGGTCGAGCCCGGCTTGTTGTAGTAGAAGCCGCCGCCGATGAACAGCGACGCCGCATGGAACGCGTTGATGTCGGCCGAGGAGATGGTGGTATGGCCGATGATCGGCGCCGCCCCCGGCGCAGTGATATCGATGATGCCGTTTTGTGCCGATGACGTGATCATCAGGCTGCCGGCGATGCCATCATTGACCGGATCAAATTTCGCGGTGCCGGCAAAGGTCAGTTGCGGCGCGCCGGTGGATGCACCGAGGCTGATTTCGAGCACACCGCCATCGTCGGGCAGCCGCGGCCGGACATTGTCGAACTGCGCCGCCTGCGTGCGCGCAAAATCGGCATAGCTGGTCTCGTTATATTGCGAATAGCTGCGAACCGCCGTCCCGGACGACAGGATGATCTGCGTCGGCAACGCGTCGCGGATGCTGGAATTGGCGATGCCGAGCACGGCTGAAGTCACCGTGCTGCCATTCGCCAGCGTCAGCGGCGCGCGGCTGATATTGCTGCTGGCCCCGAGCTCGACACGGAAGGCACCGGGCAGCAACGCGTAGCTCGACGGCAGCAGCGTATAGGTACCGGCCGGCAGACCGGGCACACCGGCCGGAATGGTGATCTGGCGGCCAATGCCGGGATCGCCGGCGCCGTTGGTGGCGACGAGTGGCGCGTAGGCCGAAGCATAACCCGGCATGATCGCAAAGACCTGATCGGCCTTGGCGCTGATCTTGGCATAGGCCGGATTGGCATTGACGAGTGCCGTCTTCAAGACATCCACCGAGCCGCCACGGCCGGAGACGAAACCGGCGCCGGTCAGCGTGCCGCCGCCGGAGACATCGAGCAGCGCACCGGGTTCGGCAACAATGGAATTGCCCGCGACGGATATCTTGGTGAAGATACTGTCGCCGTTCATCATTGCCGCGAGATTGATCAGCTTGCCACCGCCATCGTAGCTCACGCTATCGGCGGTTCCGCCGAGCGGCATGATCAGCCCGCCGGCGCTCGCCGATGTGATGCTGCCGGCACGGAAGGTGACCGCGCTAGTCGGCGCCGCGACGCCGCCGACGCCATTGTTGAAGCCGATAATGCCGAGCGGCGCGCGCAGCACGCCGCCCTGATCGATCACCAGCGCGCTCAGCCCCAGACTGCCGAACACGGCAGCCGGCATCTGCGGCAGCTCGCTGCCGCTTCGGCGGATCGTGATCGTATGGGGTGTCGTGTCGAAGACATCGTTCGGCCCCACCGAGACCAGTCCGGCATAGATGCTCACAGTGGCATTGCTCATCGGATAGATCTGCGCGGCGGTCAGCGTGAGATCGCCGCCGGTCCTGATCTCTCCGCCGATCTTGTTGCCCGTCGCATTCAGTACGCCATTGCCGAACCGGATGTCGCCGTGGCTGGTCAGATTGACTTGCGCGAAGCCCGCATAGTCGACCCTGATACCGGGATCCTGGGTATGAACGCCGTCCCAGGTCAGATAGCCGCTGCCCTGAGCGCCGGTGGAGCCGAAGCGGAGACCGCCGGTGATGTCGAGCAGATCAGCATCGACCGAGAAACTGCTCGGGCTCGGCTTGTGGCTCATGACCACCTGGTTGATGCTGGCGCGCCACTGACGGTCGCCGCCTTGGACTTCGGTGAAGCCGTCGATCTTCACATAGGGCGCCGCCAGCGCGACGGCGATGTCGGGTGTCGAATCGTTCACCACGAGCAAGCCGCCCGACAGCGTCAGGCTGCGCGGCAGCACGAGATTGACGTCACCCTTGAACACGAACATGTCGGCGGTCTTGAGCGCCACCGATCCGAACCCGCCTTGTGCGATCTGCTCGGCCGAGATCGCGGCCGTGCCGACCACGAGGCTGGCATCCGCTTGCCCCGGCAACACGCCGCTGCCGAGTCCGCTGACCTCGCGCTGCTGGGTGATGGTGATGTTGCGCAGTTTTCGCAACCCCTCCGGCACCGCGCCGGGAATATCCGTGCCGCCGACGCCGGTGGAGGGCGCATAGAGCCTGCTGATCAGCGTCATGCTCAGCGTGCCGCCCCACGCACCGGCGCCGCCCGCTGCAGCGCGCAACGTTCCGTCATTATAGATGCCGTTGTTGGAGCTCAGAGCAATCGAGCCACCGTCGCTGGCGACAAGCACCGGCATCGCCGTATTGCCGTCGATGAGATCGATCGTGGCCGAGGTACCCGATGCATCCAGTATTGCGCCCGGACGGATGACCACGAAGGCGTCACCACCGATATTGTTGGCACCGCCAAGCGCGATGCTACCACCATCGGCCACGGTGCCGGATGTGCGGCCATGGATATCGGTCACGGTCAATGCATAGCCTGATACGTCGAGCACCGCATCGCTGCCGATCCAGATCGAACGCGTCAGCGAGAAAAGGCCGTTGCCGCCGAGCTGACGCCATTCACCCGGAAAGAGCTGCGCCTGACCGACGAGAATGCTGCCGCCCTTGGCGATGATCGTACCGTCGATGGTGGTCTGGTTATAGGCATAGATGTTGACGTTGTGGCCGGGATCGACCGTGATCACTGCGCCCTTGCCGAGCGTAAAGTCGCCGTTGGTGGCTGCGAATGTGATGTCCGCGCCTGCGCGGCGGGTAATGCTCCGGCCAAGCGCGTCAGACGTCGTCAGTTGCGGCAGCCAGACCTCCGCGGCTCCGGCATCCGTCAAACGATAGACCGGCACCACCGGTGCGATCTGCGTTCCATCCGATATCGTGACGCCGCCGATGCCGGTGACGTCATAGGCGCTGAAACCCGAGGCGAACAGCGCAGGATCGAGCTGCAAGTCACCCATTGCGGCACCGCCGCCAATTACGATCTTCTGCGCTGCATTGAGCGTGACCGTGCCGCCGCCAGTGAAACCGTAGCCGTAGATGGCGCCGTTCAGGATCAGCCGGGCTTCGCGCGGCGTGGTATTGAAGCCGCCAGTGGGCAGGTTTTCGAAGTCATTGGTGATCAGGCTGACGCTGCCGCCCCGACCACCCGTGAACTTGCCGAGAACGCTGTGCGTAGCACCGGACGACACATCGACCACGCTGCCTTGTGCGAGCGTGATGCTACCGGTCGTCGCGACGGTAAGCGTGCCACCATTAAGGACGGCGCGACCGGCATTGCCGGTCGTCGCAAGGTCGGACCATGCACCTGTGAGGTCGACAATCGCCCCCTCGCCGATCGTCACCTGCGCGTTGCCCTCCGCATCTGTCAGTGCCCAGGATTGGACGGCGCCGTTTCCGGCCAGCAGCGCGCTCATGATATTGCCGAGCGCGACGGTGCCGCTGTGAACCGTCAAATCGCTGCTGAGCGTGACATTTGGCGCCTTGAACGTCACCACGCCGCCATCAGCGGTCTGCAGCGGTGCATCGACCGTGATGCTGCGCTTGCTGGCAATGTCGATGCCGCCGAGCTTGGCTGCATTGACCCGGTCGACATCGAACCACGCCGTGTTCTTGCGGTCGATGTAAGTGGCCGTTTCGGGATCGCGTCCCGCGGTAATATCCGGAATATTGCCGAACACCACATCGCTGTCGGCACCGCCGACCAGGCCGCGGCCATCATATTGCCCGAGCGCCAGCGTGCCGTTCTGCGCCACCGTGGTCTGGGTGACCTTGTAGCCGTCGGTGATGCCCGCAGCACGCTTCGTGCCCTGGCGGTCGCCCTCGATCGTGTCCGCGAGGATCGTGCCTTCGAAGACCGATGTCGGCGTCGACAGGATCAGCCGGCCGGCATCGCGGCCGACCGTATAGCCGTCCTCCCAGCGCAGCGAGGTGCGGCCGCGGTCGAATACCGTGGTCCAGATTTCCGTCAGGCGGTCGTCCTGCTTGCCCTGGATGTTATGCGCGCGCACGAACCCGCCGGCAAAGCTGACAAAACTCATGTCCGCCGGCGCCTGATCGACGCTGTAGCGGCGGCCGTCGCTGCCGATCAGATTGGTGGAACGGATCCAGCCCGCGGCATAATCGAGCGAGCCGCCGGAAATGTCGAAGGTTGCGCCCTTCTGCGCGATGACTTCCGGCGCGCTGAGCGTGATGCTGCCGCCCACCGCGGTCCATTCGCCGATCTTGTGCGCGGTCGTCCCGAGATAGCCGCCGACCTCGAGCAGGCCACCCGCCGTGTAGTAGCGATCCGAGGCATAGCCGCCGGTACCGGCCGGCACTAGAGTCAGGCTGCGCACATCGATCCAGACATCGTTGCTCTTGAGCACGTCGGAATCGCGGTTCTGCGGGGAATCCCGGAGTTCATTGCCCTGGACGTTGACCTTCACATTGTTCGACGCCATCGCCAGCGCGACATTGCGGATGCCGGACGCATCCAGCACGGCGCCATCCTCGGTGACAACGCGCGTGCCGGCGGAGACCGCGATCTGGCCGCCTTGGGCCGCCGTATAGGAGCCGCCCTTGAATGTCACCATGCCGCCGGTGACGATCTCGACGCGCGACTGATCCTGGCGATCGGCAAGTAATGACAGATTGTCGAAGGCGCCGGTTGCGCTGCCGGCACGGGCGAAGTTTGCCGCTGTGGATGCGGCGATCAGCGCGTCGCGCTGGCTGTCGAGTGCGGTCTCGCTGCTGTCGAGTTCCGGCAGCACGGCCATGAGGCCGGCAGCACCGAGTGTGATGCTGCCATTGCTGTCGGAGGCCGAATTGAGCAGATGGATGGTCCCGCGGGTATTGACCGAGGTGGTCGCGATCAGCGCGCCGTTCTGGGCGATGCTGCGCCCGGCCAGCGTAATGTCGCCCTGCTGGGCGAAGATGAGGCCGCTATTGGTGACCGCGCCGCTGCTGCTGCCGACGGCCATCACCGGCGCGATCTCGTTGCCGCGGGTGGTCGATGTCGTGTTGGCCTGCGTGCCAAAACCCGGACGGATGACGAAATCATCGCCTGCTGCGAGAATGGTCTGACCCTTCGGCGTGCCGATCGAGCCGCTGTTCTCTACGCCTGATCCGATCAGCAGCACGAAGCCGCCGCCAGATGTCACCGAAGACGGCGCACGCGTATTGATCGCAGCCCCTGCTTCCACCACCACCTTGCCGCCGGCGGCGGTGAAGCTCGGCATATAAGTTGCGCCGGACTGCACCGAATAGATGCCAGCGTTAGTGAACTGGGCGTCGGTGATACCGGCGGTGGATGCGATCAACGCGCCGACATTGATCTGGCTGTTGCCGCCGAAGATGATGCCACTCTGATTGATGATGTAGACCTGACCATCGGCCTTGATATTGCCGAGGATCTGGCTCGGCGCCGTGGCGTTGCTGACGCGATTGAGCGCAACCCAGCCTGCATTGCCCTGCTGATCGAAGGTCAGCGTCGTGCGCGCTCCTACATTGAAACTCTGCCAATTGAGAATCGCCTGCGCCTGGGTCTGGCGGATCCCGACCTGGGTCTTGTCGGGGCTTTCCGCCGGCGCGTTGGCGCCGCTCCAGCCGGCCGACATATTCGGCAACAGTCCGCCGGCCCCGAGACCATCGGGCACAGCGACTGGCGCCGTCAGCGACGTCTGTCGTGCCGCAGCGGCCGCACGCGCCGCGGCCTGAACGCTTTGCATGTCCTGCATCGCCCTGGCCGCGCGCGCGAGCGAATCCTGCGTCTTGCGTGCGGCAATGGCAGCTTGCGCAGCCGTCTGCGTCGCCACTTCGGACGCAAGGCTCGGCGCCGATACGAATCCGGCGCTGCCGCCAGTCAATGATCGCGCCAACGCCCCATCGTCCGCCAGCAGCATCGCCGCGACGCTCGCACCGGCAAGCAAGATGTGGCGCTTCGAGGAGCTACCGCGCAGGCGGCGGAAGGCTTGATTGGACATGGAAATTCCTTTCAGCGAGGCGCGTATCGGCGATTCTAGAAAAATTGGATTGCCCGGCAGCCCACTCCATCGTGCGGAGACGCGTCCGCGCGCGAGCGAGACCTACCGAACGCTCTTGGCGAGGGTGGATGCGCACGCTGTCGAGAGCGGAAGCCAGCAACGATGGATGGTCAGACACCAGGCATGCCCCAAACATCCGGCAGCCGTTGCGGACGGTTACCGGAAACATTTTGTTCATACCTGGGTGACGGGAGCTCGCTTCCAAACCCTCACGGATTTTTTATGAAACTTTCGTGTCAAGTTTCGAAGCAAGCGAAGGCGACAAGAGGCCAGTGGTCGGTCAGCTCAGCAAAACAATATTGCCCGGTAACGTCCGTAGCTTGGCGCCAAATGCCTGTTCGAACTGAGTGAGAATGTCGTCGATATTGCTCACGCGAAACCGACCATTGACGGGAACCCGGCCGAGTTCGGCATTGGTTACGACAATGCGCCCCGACCGATAGCGATTGACCTGAGCGACGGCCTCACGTAGCGGCGTCGCGCGAAAAATCAGTACGCCTTGATGCCAGGCCGAGATGACATCGATGTCAACGGGCCGCACCTGCATGGCACCGCTTGTGCCATAACGCAGTTGCTGACCGGCAGCGAGCGGCGCGCTCTCAGCACCGCGCACAACGCGCAGTTCACCTTCCAGGCATGTGGCACAAACCGACGCTCCCTCGTCATCAAAGAGGTAACTCACATCGAAGCGCGCGGCCGTCGCTGCAATTTCACTATCGGCGGCTATCACCGATAGAAAATGGCCTTTTCGAAGGGTCGCGAATGACGCTTCGCCGGCCACGAGACGGACGCGATCGGTCCCGGCTTCGGACGGCTGACGTTTAATACTCGTACGCGTGTTCATCCGAATCGAGACGTCGTCGGAATAAGCGATGTTGCGTTGCTCCCCAGGGGCCGTACGGAAGTCGGCGGACAATTCGCTGGCGGACGGCCACAGACCGAGCGGCGGCCGGACGGCGAGATAGGCGCCAGCTGCCACCGATGCGGCCAGGCTCCCGCCCATAAATGCACGCCGGCCAAGCAACGCGCGCGCGGGCTCGCGTTCGCGGCGACGGAGGTTTTCGCCAGCCCGACCGAGATCGCGCCACAGCAGGCTGGCCGTTGCGAAAGCAGCAGCGTGGTCGGGACTCTTGCTGCGCCAGGTCCGGAGAGCTTCGGCATCGGCGGGTGTCGCCGTGCCCGACGTCACCTTCCGAACCCAAGCGATCGCTTCCCGCTTGATAGGATCGAGATTCAGATCGTCGCGCTCACCGGCGGTCATGGTTGTCCCTCGCTGCGACACAGTTCTCCCTCGTCACGATCCGACCCCATGCTTTGCATCGGGCAACCGGTCTCGATAGTGAGACGTTTCTGGCGTACCGTTTCCGCATCGTCATCTGAACGATTTATCACGGCGAGCGAGGCAATATTCTTGGGCGCGCTGAAGCTCTTTTTCGACAAGGCTGAGCGAAATGCCGAACCGTCTGGCAATCTCGCCGCGGGGCATCTGGTCGAGCCGCGCCGCCAGCAGGATCTCCCTTTGCCGCGACGGCAACTCGCACAGCACTGTTTCCAGTAACCTCAAGTCCGAACGCATCTCGACGACATTCGACGGCATCGGCGCGTCATCGGGAATATCAAGCAGGCTGTCCACTTCGGCCGCACTCAGATAACGCGTATTCGCCTCTCGCATACGATCGCGGGCGGCATTCATGGCGATCCCGAAGATGTAGTTGGCGGGATTGCGGACAGTGCCGATGGCTTCGACACGCTCGATTCGCAACCATGCGTCCTGCAGAGCATCGGCGGCGAGGTCCGGGGACCCGAGACGCCGTGTCAGCCGTCTCTTCAATTCGTCGTAACGATCGACCAGATGGCGACGCACCGCAGAAAGTGAGACGTCATTCATGGCGCAGTCTGCGTCGACAATGCTGCCGCATCGTCGCATCCCATCGTGACGCGCCCGGTCTGGGGTTGAATGACGATCACGACTGGTTGCTCCAGATCCGCAGGAGGGCTCACACCGACATCGAGTCGACTTATGGCGCGCTGGATGGCACTGTCAATCAGTCGACTCCCGCCGGACCCAATCAATTCGTGGTGCCTCAGGCGTCCGGTCCTATCGATCCACAATCGCATCACTATCCGATACCGGCCGGGCCGCGCCTCGGTGTTGCCACAGAGCGCTGCGCGCAAGCCCAATTGAATTCGCGCATAGAAATCGCTAATTGCCGCTGACATGTGAGGCTCTGGCTTGAGGGATGCCAACCTCAGCATTAGCGAACCATTGCCGGTTCGCTCCGCAAATAGACCCGTGTTCTGTAACAGCACTGCGAGAGCAACCTCCATCTGGAACTGCCCCCTCACCTCGTGAGAGCGGCGCCCGGATGTAAGGTTGCTGTTGTAGATCAAGTCCTGCCCTGTGGTTTCGCTAAAGCGCTCGATCGCCGTGGCGAGAGATTGAGCAGGGATATCGAACGTGATCGCGGCATTTTCGGGAAATGCGGAACCTGCCAGAGCAACTAGGGCAACAAGCGTTCTGAGAACCTTCCCCCGCCATCGCCTGACCCAAGTTGTACGCTGCTGGGAAGCAGCTAACACAATGTATTCCTATCGATATGCCAGAATATCGGTCCTTTAGATCGACTGCATTACAAATATATGTCAGACACCGGTCGCTCTCGCGTAAATCAACTGACAGGCCGGCTGCGGAGTCGGCCACGGCACCGGCGCCTTGGGTATCGCAGTCCACACACAACCATTGCAGGCGTGTTCTTTTCCCTCTTCTGCGACCGGTCTCATCGGAGGCTATCAAGCCGGATACAATCGGCAGCTCCAGAACACATCGTGCTCGGCGTCGAGTTGGATGCCACCTTGGCTAACTCTCATACGGATTGCACGCAACATTACGCCGATACGCACAGAATTCCCATAAATAGGGGACGCGCATAAAGATCTGCGACATTGCCGATTGTCGCCTCCGGCACCCAACGCTTGATCGAGGCTGAAGCATTGATCATGCCGCTGACCAGCTGCGCCGCAATCGCCGGATCTATCGGGCGAACCGACCCGTCCATCACGCCATCGACGACGACGCTGGCGAAATGTTCGGACAACCGATTCATCGTACGGAGAGTTTGCTCCGCTGCTGCCTCGGGCAAACCGCTGCGTGCGGTGATGCGGAGCAGAGGGCCATCATTTGACAACTGGTACTTCACCAATGCGGCCGCCGCGGCGCTTAACCGGTACCAGCCATTGTCGCACTCATCGGCCGCGCTCTGGGCACGACGAATGACATCGAAGCTACGTGCGAAACAGTCGACGATCAGGTCGTCCTTGTTGTCGTTGTGATGATAGAATGATCCCTTGGTGACCCTGAGTGCCGCCGATATCCGTTCCACCGACGCGCCACGATAACCTTCTTCATTGATCAGCCGCGTGGCAACGCGAAGAAAAGCGTCCGGCGATATATCCTCCTCCACCTGTGATCTGGCGAGCGTGGGGAGCACAGGTGGTGTCCAGCTCGCCCCTGCGCCGCCCATACCGTTTAACAGGATGTCACTCGCATGCCGCGCCGCGCGGGCATAGCCGGTCACCTCGTAGCGAGTGATCCAGATGCGCGTCCACTGTGTCAACGTGAACAGCAAATTCGCGCGCGCATTGCGCTCCGGGCGACTAAGACCAAGGCGGCTATCGGTCCCGATCAATCCACGAACGCGGCGAAACATATGGGCATAGAGCGTGGCGACATCGGCGCGCGTCGCACTTAGCGCATTCACTTCAGAGAAATTGATGAATTGGGGTCTGACACCGGTCTCGACATCAGCGAGAAAACGAAAGAAGCCCGTGACAAAGGCCGTAATCCGCAGCTCCGGCGTCCTCGCTTTCTCTGCTTCTGTAAGCAGCTCGTCGAACACCTCGACGGATCGGAACACACAGGCCAGCGCGAGGTCTTCCTTCTTCCGGAAATAGTACGTCACGCTATTGGTGACGAGCCCTACGCTCTGCGCCACATCCGATAGAGTCGTGCTGCGAATACCCCGTCGATTAAACAGACGGGCGGCCGCATCGAGGATCGCTTCGCGCTTTTCCAGGAAGCGACGGGTCTGTCCTTCATCGACGGTCGGCATATCACTCATGGGGAATACGAACCGACCTCACACAGGCACTTAGACGCTGACACGGACATTCTGCTCGGTGCTGCCAACGCCACCCGGCGCAAGATGCAACAAACCATCTCTGCTTGCACCAGAAATCGAGGGATCGTGCAAGTGGCAAGCAGCAGCGCGCCTATCTGCCATCTCGCGGAGCGGCGGATCGACCTCCGCGCAAACTCGCATGGCCATCGGGCAGCGTGGGTGAAAGCGGCAGCCGGATGGCGGATTCATCACGCTGGGCGGCTCGCCCGGGATTACCTGCTGTGGTCGCAGCGCCTCGGCCGACGGGCTCGGAATCGGTACCGCGGCCAGCAGACCTTGAGTGTAGGGATGCAGAGGCGCCTTGTAGAGTTCGTTGCGCGGCGCCACCTCGACAATACGACCGAGATACATCACCGCGATGCGATGGCTGACATGGCGCACCACCGCAAGATCATGCGCGATGAACAGATAGGACAGTCCGAGCCGTTCCTGCAGCTCCTGAAACAGGTTGACCACCTGTGCCTGGATCGAGACGTCCAATGCCGATACCGGCTCATCGCAGATTACGAGCGCCGGATTGAGCGCCACGGCCCGCGCGATCGATATGCGCTGACGCTGGCCGCCAGAGAATTCGTGCGGATAGCGCTCGGCCATGTCCGGCCGCAATCCAACCAGCCGCAACAATTCCTGAATCCGGGCACGGTAGACGTCGCGTTCGGTATCGACGCCGTGCACGATCAGCGGCTCGCCGATGATGTCCCCCACTTTCATGCGTGGGTTGAGCGAGCCATAGGGATCTTGATACACCATCTGAATCCGGCGCCTGATCGCGCGCATGGCGCTGGCGCTGTAATTCGCGATGTCCCTGCCCTCGAACTCCACCCTGCCCTCGGTGATCGGCGTCATCCGCAGCACGGCCAGGCCCGTCGTGGATTTGCCGCATCCGGACTCGCCGACAAGTCCGAGCGTCTCGCCCTTGCGCACCTCAAACGACACACCGTCAACCGCCCGTACATTGCCGACCTGTTTGCGGACGACGATGCCGTGGTATTGCGGGAAGTGAACCTTTAGCCCGCTGACCTTGAGTATCGGCTCATCCAGCTCAGACCCTGAGGACATCGGCGCCTCCTTTCACCTCAGCGAAGCACGCCCGGAAATGTTGCCCCCCGATGAGTTCGAGTTCAGGCGTCTCCTGCCGGCATCGATCGCCGACATAGCGGCATCGGGTCTGGAACGCGCACCCCTGAGGCAAAGCAGACAGATCTGGCGGTTGCCCTTCAATCGGCACGAGGCGTTGCTTGGCGTCCTGGTCCAACCGCGGGATCGAGGCCATCAGGCCAAGGGTGTATGGGTGGCGAGGAGTCTCATAGATCTCGCGTGCAGTTCCGCTCTCCACGATACGACCGGCATACATGACGCAGACTCGATCCGCATAACGCGCGACTACGCCAAGATCATGGGTGATCAGAACCAGCGCAGCCTTGGTCTCGCGGGTGAGATCCTTCAGCAACGCCAGAATCTGCGCTTGCACGGTGACGTCGAGTGCGGTGGTCGGCTCGTCGGCGACGATCAGCTTTGGCTTGCACGCAAGCGCCATGGCGATCATCGCGCGTTGCCGCATACCTCCGGAGAACTGATGCGGATAGGCCGTGACGCGCTTCTCCGCATCAGGTATGCGCACGCGCTTCAGCAACTCTCCGGCCTTGATGAGTGCCTTCTTCCAGCTCAGGCCGTGGTGCAGTTGCATGGGTTCGGCGATCTGCAACCCCACAGTCAATGACGGATTGAGCGACGACATCGGTTCCTGAAAGATCATCGCGATCTCGTTGCCGCGGATTGCTCGAATTTCCCTGCTCGACAGCTTCAGGAGATCGCGACCGTCGAACAGAATCTCGCCGGACTTCACGCGGCTCGGCGGTGATGGGATGAGTTGCAGCAACGACAGTGCCGTCACGCTCTTGCCCGAGCCACTTTCACCGACGATCGCCAGCGTCTCGCCCGGGAAAACCGAAAAAGATACCTTGTCCACTGCGCGCAGGGCGCCGCGACCGACGCCGAATTCGACCGCGAGATCGCGTACCTCGAGCAGCGGCAGCCCTTGTGAAGCGGCGCCGGCGCGCGTTCCGTCGGCAGTCGCCGATTTCGCAGATGTGTCGTTGATATCAAGAAGGAGCTCGGACACGCGCGTCTCCTGAAAATTGGCGACAGTGATAGGCGCCCTCGCCCCGATTCCGCACATCTTGCGACCACCGGGGCGCGGGACACGGTTTCGGGCGTCAGTAGCCCATCTTCTTCTTCATCTCCTGATCGATCCAGATGCGGGCATAGATCGGTCCCGGACGCACGGCGCCCGCGCGCAGCTCACCCGCATAGTTTTTCACCCATGGCCACCAAGCCGTGTAAATGTAAGGTGTGGGCAGCCAGATATACGGAGCCTTGTCGAGAATCTCGACCGTCATCTCCTTCAGCATCGTCTTGCGCTTGTTCTCGTCGGGCTCCTGATAGGCAGCTTCCATCTTCTTGTCGAAGGCCGGGTCGGCATATTGCGATGGATTCCAGGTCTGACCGGTCACGAAGCTCTTGCGGATCGTCGTCGTCGGATTGGTGTGGCCATTGTTCATCATGTAACCGGCCGCATTGGTCTTCGACGTCATGGCCGACAGGAACGCGCCGTACTCCATCGGCTGGATCTCGATCTTGACCCCGACCTGTTCGAGATAGGCGGCGATCAGCGGCAACAAGTCCTGATGATCGGGCTGGCATGTGCAGACCTGGACCTTGAAGCTGAAGCCTTTCGGCACGCCGGCTTCGGCCAGCAGCTTCTTCGCCTTGTCAGGATTGTAAGTGAACAGCTCCTTCACCGAGGCTGGCATCGCTTCGAGCGGCTCGTAATAGCCGTCATAGTCGGGATGCTGCGGGTAGGAAAACAACTCGGCATGGCCGTTATAGTAAGCCTTGACGATTTCTTGTTTGTTGACCGCGAGATTCAGCGCGCGGCGGACACGAATATCGTCGAATGGTTTGGCATCGACACGCATCGCCACGAACTGGCCATTCATCGAGAGCCACTTCGACCATTTGAGCTGAGGAACGCTCTTCTTCAATTCCTCCATGTCGCTCCAGCGGATCGGCTCGGCGATATCCAGCTTGCCGGTACGCAGCGCCGTGGTCACGGTCGCCTCATCCTTGATGTTGCGATAAATGACCTTGTCGACGAATGGCAGTTTAAACTCCTCTCCGCCGATCTTCTCCTTGTCCCAATAGATCGGATTTTTCGAATAGGTATTCTGGTTGCCCTGAACGTGATCGGTCAGCATAAACGGGCCGGAGCCGTTGAGGTTTTTCCAGTTGTTGGCGCCGGCGTCCGCCACTTCCTTGGGATAGATACCGGAATAATAGCCCCAGCCGAAACGGTAATCCCATTCCGCATTGTAGGACTTCAACGTGAATACAACCGTATGTTTGTCGGTCGCCTCGACCTTCTCGATGTGATCGAAATAAGTCGCGATCTTCTTCGGACTCTTGTCGAGACGGGTGTAGCTGAACACGACGTCTTCAGCGACAAGCTCACGCGACGCCATCACGCCCGGCTTCTCTGGGAACATGATGCCCTTGCGCAGCTTCACCTCCATGCGCAGCGGGTTTTCCTTCATTTCCCAGCTCTCGGCGAGTTCGCCGCGCATCGCGTCGGACGGAATCCACGCGTCCGCGTAGAAAGGATACTTTCCGCCGTTTCGCTTGGATTTCGACAGATCGGCAGAGAACAGCTGTTCCTAGAACTGTCCGGTATCATGATTGATCTTCCAGTTCCAATCGGCGGGATCCCATGTCAGCACGTTCAGCGCACGATTGACGGTTGCCACCTGTAGCGTACCGCCATATTGCGGCTTCTCATCTGCCAGTGCGCCGGACGACAAACCGAACACAGCCGACATCGTCATTGCGGTCGCGAGCGACCGGGCCGTCAGTCGCCGCCTTGCTGAATGTCCACTCACCGTCACCTCCCTTTTGGTTATTGACCGCAACCTTTCCGATCGTCGGTCCCGTTCTTGCAAAATCGCGGACTAGCGAGAGCCGCGCATGCGTGGATCAAGCAGATCCCGCAACGCGTCGCCGAACACATTGGTGGCATAGACAACCACCGTCAGGCAGAGGCCCGGCGCCAGCGCCAGCCAAGGCCCCTGCAGCATGTAGGTACGACCGCTGCCCGACAGCATGCCCCCCCAAGTCGGCGCCGGTGGCGGCACACCCAGACCGAGGAATGAGAGACCGGATTCAGCCAGGATCACGAAGCCCACCCGGGTCGTGAAGAGGATGATGATCGGCGGCATCACATTCGGCAGAATGTGCCGGATTAGAATGCGCGGCAGAGTCGCGCCCATCGACTGCGCGGCATTTACATACATGTTCTCGCGCACTGAGATGGTAGCGCCCCGAATGATCCGCGAACCGTTGATGCCGAGCAGCACTCCGAGAATGCAGATGATCGGCACGAGCCCCGGGCCGACCACGGACACAACGACAATCAGCACGACGAGATCCGGAAAGCTCATCCAGGCATCGACGAGGCGCTGCATGATCATGTCGAAACGACCGCCGAGATAACCCGACAGAATGCCGATCACGACCGACACGATGGTAGCGATGCCGGCGGCGCAGAATCCGATGATGACGGACAGCTGGGCACCATAGAGGCAGCGCGACAGCACATCGCGGCCGAGATTGTCGGTGCCGAACGGAAATTGCCAGGACGGCGGCTTCAGCCGATTCAGCGGACTGATCTGGTTGTAGCCATACGGCGCGAGGAAATCGGCAAACAGTCCGCAGAACAGGAACAGCAAGAAGACGACGGCGCCGGCAGCACCCAGCGGCTTCTCGCGGAAAAGCCGTCCTATAAAAACCGCGATCGGCGAACGACGTCGCGGAGCTTTCGTGATCGAGGTCTCGACTGCAATGGTCATCAGCGATACCTCACTTTGGGATCGAGTAGCCCATAGCTGAGATCAACGATAAGATTGATCATCATCACGGCCAGACCGACCACCAGAAACACGCCCGCAACGATCGGATAATCGCGCTGCGTGACGCCTTCCAGCAGCAGCATGCCCATGCCGGGAATGACGAAGATCTGTTCGATGATGACGGCACCGCCAATCACCAGCGGCGCCTGAATGCCGACCAGGGTGACCACTGGAATCAGCGCATTGCGCAGCCCGTGCCGGATCACGATGGTCCGCTCATTGAGCCCTTTGGCCCAGGCGGTCCGGATGTAGTCCTGCCGCAGGACTTCGAGCATCATCGTGCGGGTCATCCGCATCGTGATCGCCGACAGCGACATGCCGAGAATGAGTGCTGGCAGCAGCATATGCTGAAGCGCAGCAATTGGATCCTTCGTGAACGGAACATAGTTCAAGTCGGGCGACCATCCCCACCAGATGGCGGGGAACACCATCACCATGGTGCCGGTCCAGAATGCCGGCACCGCCAGCATCAGGATCGACAGCGACCGCATCACATAGTCGCCGAGCGTGTCCTGGCGCAGCGCCGAATAGACGCCGATCGGGATCGCTATGATGAGGCCGATCAAAATGGCCATAAAACCAAGGCCGAACGTGACGGGCAGCCGGCTCAAAATCTGGTCGAGCACCGGCGCGTTGTGCCACAACGATTGACCGAGGTCTCCGCGCAACACTCCGCCTACCCAAAGGAAATACTGGATGTAGATCGGCTTGTTGAGGCCGAGCGCTTCTTCAAGCTGCGCGCGATCCTTCGCACTCGCCGAGATGTCGTTTTGCGACATCATGAGATCGATCACGTCACCGGGCACAAGACGCAGCGTGATGAAGACGATGAGACTGGCAAAGAAGATCGTGGGGATCAAAGCCAGCAGGCGGCGGGCGGCATAGGCACGCATCAGTGTCGCGCCTCCCGATGAACGAGGTAACGACGCGGCGACCGTTCCGCATGCTGGAATAGCCTGGCGACACGGCTGTCCCGATCCTCGGCAGGCACGTCAGGCGTGCATACCCATTTTTCTAATAGGTTCCAAAGGCCCATTAGATACATGTTTCCACCCTTTGAAGCCTGTTGATGCGTGCACCCCGCTTCTCGATGACAACATTCTAACGCTTCGAATTTTGGAATGTAAACTGCGATGGATGTGCAGATACGATGTCGCGCAGCAGATTTCCGTATTTGCGCAGGTTTCTATCCGGCTCTGCGACAGCGGGTCGCATAATTGTTTTATGCCCATGCCAGATCGGGCGCCGTCGTGCTGCACTGCGGCGGTTCAACGTCTCGACAAGACACCATGATGAGCGCCGGTCCGCACCTGCACAGAACGTCGAAGACAGAGGCTCGACTTCGTGTCTATAACGGTCAAGCACGCATCCGTACGCGATGATCAGAAACGTCGATAAAAGAAACGGGAGAACGACGACAATGAAGACTGCATATGCAGCCCGCCAGACGCCTTACACGCTTGCGCCCGAAGATGCCCTGAACGATCTTCGCATGTCCGAGCAGGTCCGACCGCTCTACGATCACGTCCGTAGATTCATCGCGACCACCGTCGAACCGATGTCGGTGGAATTTTATCGTGCGGGCGAGAAGAAGACCGATCGCTGGTCGTTCACGCCGGAGCAGCTCGATATTCTCGGCAAGGCGAAAAATAGCGCTCGCGAGGAAGGCCTCTGGAACTTCTTCCTGCCGGACGCCGAAACCGGCGAAGGCCTGAAGAATCTCGACTACGCCTATATTGCTGCGGAGCTCGGCAAGAATCCCCTCGCCTCGGAAACAATGAATTGCTCCGCGCCGGATACCGGCAATATGGAAGTCATCGAGCGCGTTGGTACGCGCGAGCAAAAGGAAAAGTGGCTGAAGCCGCTGCTCGCCGGCGAGATCCGTTCGGCCTATGCCATGACCGAACCGAATGTCGCTTCGTCCGACGCGAAGAACGTCTCCACATCCGCCCGGCTCGACGGCGACGAGTGGGTGATCAATGGCGAGAAATACTACATCTCCGGCCTTGGCGATCCCCGCTGCAAGATCATGATCGTGATGGTCAAGACCAGCCCGGACGCTGCGCCCAGCAAACAGCAGTCGCAGATCCTCGTTCCCGTCAACACGCCCGGCGTTGAAATCATCGGTCCGATGCATGTGTTCGGCCACGACCATGCACCGCGCGGCCACATGCACATGCGCTTCAACAATGTGCGCGTGCCCAAGGAGAACATCCTGCTCGGCGAAGGGCGCGGCTTCGAGATTTCACAGCTCCGTCTCGGCCCCGGCCGCATCCATCACTGCATGCGCACCATCGGCAAGGCCGAGAAGGCACTCGACATGATGGTGGCCCGCGGCCTCACGCGCGAAGCATTCGGCAAGAAGATTGCGCATCTCGGCGGCAATCTGCAGATCATCGCGCAGGCCCGCTGCGAGATCGAGGCCATGCGGCTGATGGTGTTGAAGGCAGCCAAGGCGATGGACGTGCTCGGCAACAAGGAGGCACGGATCTGGGTCAGCATGGTCAAGGCCATGGTGCCGGAGCGCGCCTGCAAGATCATCGACCAGGCGATCCAGATGCACGGTGCCACCGGCATCTCGCAATGGACCCCGCTCGCCGAAATGTATACCGACGTGCGCCATCTGCGCTTTGCGGACGGTCCGGACGAAGTGCACTGGATGGTCGTCGGGCGCCATGAGCTGACGCTGTAGTCTTCATGCATCGGCCGCTCCGGAAATCTGCGACTTCGGAGCGGCCGGGACTTATGTGACCAGGCACCTTGCCGTTCGACACCAAATATTTACCAACCCGCGCCGTCATGGTCGGCACCGCTGGCTCTCCCACCCCGATCGATAAAATCCTAACATCTTTCTCTAACGGCCCTTGACGCTGCGCACGGAAAGAACTGCCGCGTCCCATCCCGTTAAGTCGCCCGAAGATATGCCGTCGCTAGACAAGCTTGGCAGACTTGGGTTTGAGAGCGGTCAACAAGATCGCCGCGCCCAGGACAGGGGCGTTGAATGGCGATCTGGTGTGTAAAAGGGCGTGTTGTTGCCCAATGGGCAGGCCACATTCTGGTTCTGGCCGGGCTGCTGATGAGCACCGCGCCATCAAGCGCTAATATTTTCGAGCATGCGCATAGCCCGTTTGCTGTGCCGGCCGACATCGGCCCGCTGGCCGATCCATACATTTCATCCACTCCATGGGTGACCAAACAGCCTCCGGTGCAGGAGCCATTTCGCGCAGAGCTGGGACCGAGCGAGAACGTGTCGCTCGACACCAAATGGAGCGGCGTGAAGCGCGCACTGCATAACGATCAGTCGGTGCTACAGCGCTGCCGCGTCGATGCATCAGCCTGCCCGGCCGCAGCCCGCGCTTTCCTCGCCATCATCGACCGCGCCGAAAGCCGCGACGGCTGGAGTCGCATTGCCGAGGTCAATCGCTCGATCAACTTCAGTATTCGTGCTGTGTCCGACAAGGAGCAATACGGTGTCAGGGATCTTTGGGCGACGCCGTTACTGATGTTCACGTCTCGTGCCGGCGATTGCGAAGATCTTGCTATCGCCAAATACGCTGCGTTGCGTGAACTCGGTTACGCCGACAACGACCTTCGCCTGGTCATCGCAAACGAGCGGGTGTCCGGAGAAGTTCATGCCGTCCTGACCGTGCGCCACGACGGCCGCTGGCTGATACTCGACAACAAGACGCTTGAGATCAAGGACGACACGGCCAGCCTGACACTCGATCCGTTGTTCACGATCGACAGTACCGGTGTGCACAAGATCACCGCATTGTCGCCGAAGCCCGAAGACACGCCATGGAGCGCGGCAGCCGCACGGCCACTCCCCGTCTACATCGTTGCAGCGTGGCCAATGATGTCCTCCGCACTGTAAGCGGCAAGCTTAGTATTGCAGTGCCAGACCGGTGAAGACGCGGTCGCCATCGCGCGAATGATCATTGCTGGTGCGTCGGCTCCACTCGACGAAGCCATAGCTCGATGGCATGCCGGTGTTCGACGGTACGAGATTGACCCGCAAGCCGGCACCGTAATTCGTTGCGTGCAGATTGCCGATCTCGAGGAAGGTCGGAGCAACATATTTCCGCTCGCCGGTGGCGCCGAACAGATAGGGTGTCAGCGTCGCCCCCGCGGCCTCGAACGGAACTGCCACGGCGCGGCCCAGTTCAGCGCGGGCAACCCAAGCCGTATCGCCCGCGAGCGAGCCAGCCGTGAATCCCGAGAGGAAGCGTGAGCCGTCGATTACATACTGTTCTGAATTCAGCAGCGGCTTGTTGAACGAGGTCTGGCCTGCGAGTATGGCGGTGGCAGCAAAGCCCTCGGGTAGAGCCTGCGTGATCTCGACACGGCCGTTCCATTTGTAGAACTCCGCATCGGCGCCCTGACGCGACAGCGGCAACAGGAATGTCGCATCCTCAGCGGAGCGCGCTCCAAATGCGTCCAGGCCACGCGAGAAGGTCGTGTCGAAATTGACGGTCGTCCCCGTATCGCGTAGTCGCCATACGCCTTCAAGGCCACTGCGCAATGCGCGCACGCGGTCGAGACTGAGCGGAAGCGGCGGCGCGAACAGCAAGGTGTCCAGCTCTTCATTGGTCGCATCGAACCGACCGAAGGCCGTCAGCTCCCCGTCGCGCGACTTGATGATGTCGTAGGACAGCCGCCCATAGGCCTGATTGAGCAGCCCCTGGGTTGCGGCGCTTCGATCCACCCGCGGTGTCGTAACACCATTGGTGACCCCAACCTCGAATTTCAGGCCATCGATTCCGATCGGGAATATGGCCCTGCCCGACAGATAGCGCCGAACCGGATCGCTGTTCGGGAAAGAGTCATTCGGCAAACCAGCGGCCGACACGGTAATCTGCTCACCAAAACCAAGCACGCTGTTGGCGCTGACGGCGGTGACGAGCTGATAGTTGCCGAACACCCGCGGCATCGCGTTGTCGGTATAGACGCTCACCGAAACGGGCTTGTAACGCCCTGTCAGGATCAGAACTGAACCGCCCTCTTTCTTGCCGGCCGAAAAGATCGCGTTGAGTGTCAGCCCGGCCGCATCTCCGGCAATCAGGAGACGACGTTCGAGCTCCGCCTGCTTCAGATGCGTCTGCCCAACCAGCGGCGCCAGCACGGCACCAATGTAGTTGCGAAGCCGGCCATCGAGCGCATCGAGATCGAGCCGTTCCACAAAACCATCGATGACACGCAGTTCGATTCGCGCGCTGCCCTCGATCTCCTGTGGCTGGATCACGATTCGGACCAGCGGATAACCGGCGCGGACATAGATCTGCTGAATCTTGTCGGCCAACGCGAAGATGTCAGCGACGGTGACGCGACGGCCAACAAGCGGGTTCGAGAGCGCTTTGCGTTCGCTGGCGAGTTCGGGGAATTCGCCTTTGATATGGACGCCGGTCAGCCGAAAGCTCAAGCGCTTGGCCTCGGCAGGAATGGCAGCGCCGGCTGGTACTTGGGGAATCGCGATGCGGGCCGTTGAGGACGGCGGCACGATCTGCGGTGGCGCAACCTGGCTCGGCGCCGGCACATTCTGCGCCCAAGCGGCAGCATTCATCAAAGATGCCGCGACCACTACGCCAAGCTTTATGAACCGTAGACGCCCCACCACTTCCGATTTCTTTGCCCTCGACCAGCCTTAGCCGCTGGCCGCATTTCATTTGTATCGTCCTAGCCGGGTCGCATCGAAAACGACAGCCGCTCGGTCGTCCGGAGACGCTGTCCTCACACCTTGCCGCCCGAGCGTTGCTTCGGCGACACAGTACTTCACGATGCCGCGGCGACCGGTCTCATCGTTATCCGTAATAAACCAACCGGCTCTCCGTCGAACGCCACGATCCCCATCGGCCCGGCGCGAAGCGATGAAAAGTCTTGATAGTTAAGTACTTTAGTTAACTCCCAAACGCTCTCAAATTCATTCGATTTTGCCGTGAAATTATTCTGAGATTTTTCTGAAGGATGTTTTTCATCAACGAAATCAACGAGCCTCCATTAACAGTGATGAGGCTCCGGATTCGAGAATGGTCCGACTGCAAGCTAAAAAGATAAGGATGAGACAGTGAGACACAAACGAAATGCGCATGAAAGTCATATGGAATTTTCTCTCTGATTGTCCTCCAAGGAATGCGCTTCTGGCTGCCGCGGCAAGCCTGAACGTGTTGTTCGCATCCCCCGTGACCGCATCCGCGCAGCAACCGGCTAAGACGACTCAGCCGGAATTACCCAGATACGAGGTGACCGGCTTTCGTGATGCCCGCTTCGGCATGACCGAGCAGGACGTTCGCGCCGTCGTCACCAAGTCGCTGGGCATCAAACCCGGGGATATCGCCAGCAGCACCAACCCGGTCGAAGGCACGACGGTGCTGACGGCTCGCGTCGCCAGCCTGGACCCTGTCTCGAGCCCCGCTCAGATCGCTTACATCTTCGGCTACGCAACCAAGAAGCTCATCCAGGTCAACGTGATCTGGGGTGACGACAATTCCAAGGATCCGGCCGCGCCCGACGCGCTGATCACCGCCGGAAGCCGCCTAGAACGGTATTTCGCCGGATTCACCTGGCGCAAGGATGCGGCTCGCGCCGGCATTCCGGTCGGCGAGAATACGGTCGTCCTGTTCTCGGGAGAAGACGAGAAGAAGGGCGCCGTGCGCCTGATCGCCGACGGCGTGCGCTACCAGATGCAGCGCGATGGCAACCAGACCACCTCGCCGGAGCCGAAAGGCCCGCCGAAGCTGATCATCAATTACATCGCCGACCGGGAAAACCCGGATATCGCCAAGATCGAGAAGGGCAAGTTCTAGGCGGCCGCACCTTACTGCAGGCGCCCCGTCTCGGATCGACACGACCTCATGCGGCCGTCAACGGCCGCATCGCTACAACAAAAAACGATCGATAACGGGACCGCATGACACAGCGTCGTCTGGCTTTGACATTGCTGCTCGAAACGGGATTGCGGCCGATCACGCCGCGTCTGCGCGCACTGCTGTGCTCGACGGTCTCCGCCACCGCCCTGCTGATGTTTGCAGCCCCTGCTCTCACGCAGCAGCTACCGTCAGGCGGATCGGTGACCGCAGGCAGCGCGGCGATCGTTCAGCCCAATGCGAGCACGCTGAACGTCAATCAGGGCAGCGACCGCGCGATCATCAACTGGCAGTCCTTCTCGGTCGGCGCCGGCGGCACGGTCAATTTCAATCAGCCCGGTGCCTCCTCGGCAACGCTGAACCGCGTCACCGGGGCAACACCGTCGAGCATCGCCGGCACCATCAACGCGCCGGGCACGGTGCTGCTGGTCAATCCGAACGGCATTGCGATCACCCGAACCGGCGTGATCAATACCGGCTCGTTCGCCGCCTCGACGCTCAATATCAAGGATTCCGACTTCCTTGCCGGCAACTACAAGTTCGATGGCGGTGGCGGATCGGCTGGCGTGATCAACAATGGCCGTATCAACGTCTCCGACGGCGGCTTCGTCGCCCTGCTCGGCGGCCAGGTTTCCAATAACGGCGTCATCTCTGCGCGACTCGGCAAAGTCGGCCTCGGCGCCGGCGAGCAGGCCACGCTCGATCTCGCAGGCGACGGCTTCCTGTCGGTCGCCGTGCCGTCGAGCGAACTCGGCAAGCTGGTCAAGCCCAATCGCGCGCTGGTCAGCAACAAGGGCCGTATCGAAGCCGATGGCGGCGTTGTCTATCTCAGCGCCGCCACCGCGCAGAACGTATTGCGCAATGCCGTCAACATTCCCGGTGCCGTGCGCACCAACACCGTCGGCTCGCGCGGTGGCCGCATCGTCATCAATGGCGGCGCCGGCGGTACGGTACGCGTCAGCGGTCGCCTGATCGCGAACGGCAAGAACGGTGCCCATGCCGGCTCGGTGTCGGTCAAGGGCACCAAGGTCGATCTCAGTGGCGTCATCTCCGCGAGCGGCGCCAAAGGCGGCGCAGTTGCGATTACAGCCACCAAGTCGCTCCAGGCCTCTGGCAGGATCAACGCGACATCGACGGCGGACAAAGGCGGCAGCATCGACCTCACCGCCGCCAATGTCACCATCGTCGGCGCCTTGATCGATGCATCAGGCAAGGCCGGCGGCGGGACCGTCCAGATTGGCGGCGGTATCCAGGGTAGCGAACCGCTTGCGCATGCGCTGAATGTTTCGATCGACTCAACCAGCACCGTGCGTGCCGATGCTCTGGACAATGGCCATGGCGGCACCATCGCCGTCTGGTCGGACGGCAACACCCAAGCCTACGGCACCTTCTCCGCTCGCGGCGGCGCCAATGGCGGCAACGGCGGGATGATCGAGACATCTGGCGCCGCGCTGTCGATCAACGGCATTCGCGTTGATACGTCGGCCGCCTATGGAGTAACCGGCAACTGGCTGCTCGACCCCACCGACCTGACCGTCGATGCCGCGGCGGCGGCAACGATCTCGAGCAACCTCGGCAGCAACAACGTCACCCTACTAACCACGGCCAGTGGCGCAAGCGGCCCCGGCAACCAAAGCAGCGGCCTCGGCGACATTAATATCAATGCCGCCATTACGTGGAACAGCGCCAACACGCTGACCCTCACCGCCTATCATGCCATCAACGTCAATGCGGCGATCAACGCCGGCGCAAACGGCAAGGTCACGCTCAATTCCGGCTTCGATCCGACCTATACCAACCTGGCGTTGATCAACTACTCGTCGACCGGCAGCCTAAACTTCAGTCTGGGCGGCGGCCAAACGGGCCGACTGACGATTAATGGCGCCAGCTACTTTCTGATCTTCACCGAGGGCGACATCCGGAATACCGCCGCTGCGAGTCCGTCCGGCAATTATGCGCTTGCACGCAACGTCAGCCTCAACAACAACTGGGGTACTTATTTCGGCACATTCAGCGGAACGTTCAGCGGCTTGGGCAATCAGCTCAATGTCGGTTACAATAATTACTTTATCACCGCGCTTGCCTCGACCGGCACCGTGCGCGACCTCGTGCTGAATGCCCAGACTCCGTATCAAAGCGGGTTAAACGTGACCTGGGGCAATCCCCGATCGTCGCTGGCACAGACCAGCGCCGGTACCGTCGCTAACGTCTATCTGAGTGGCACGTTCAACAGCGAAGCAGCGCTGATCGGTTCTGTGACGGGCGGCCTGATCACCAACGTCTACGTGACGGGCCTGCTCAACGCCAATCAGGCCGCCATCGCCTCCTCGATGAGCAATGCGACGCTGCGCAACGCCTATTCGCTCACCGGCAACGGTGTGATGATCGGTTCGGTATCGAACAGCACGATCGTCAATGTCTTCACCAATGCGATCAATGGCATCACCAGCAGCGCGTCGAACACGACGTTCATCAACGCCTATTACGATCTGTCAACGCGCGGCACGACCTCGCCTTACGGCACCGGCCTGACCACGTTCCAGTTGCAAAGCGGTCTGCCGGCCGGATTCGACAGCGGGAGCTGGGCGATCTCGACTGGCACCACCTATCCCTATCTGCGTTCGGCATTCAGCAGCGCGCCGCAGATCGTGTCAGGTACAGGTTATTCCAACAGCGCCGGAGCCGTCTGGCAGAACACGACAGTCAATCTCGAGATCGATAGCTACCGCTATTTCCAGGCGTCGCGCACCGGCAACAACGGCTACTATTACTTCCAGCTGCCAACCCGCGAAATCCTGCCGAGCGGATCGACCGTCGTCACCTACATTATTTCTGGCAACTACAGCGACTATTACGCTGCCGCCACGCTGGCGCTGAATGCCACGGACTCCGTTCGCAACATGGGTTTGCTGAACGACTCGATCGGTGTCTGGACCACTGCGACAACCCTATCTGATCCGCGCGTCGGCAGCGACCTGTCCGCAGCACTGACCGCGGCCATGACCGAATTGCGTCCGAACTTCTATCAAACCTATTACCTGCAGTATGGCAGCAGCCTCGGGGTCTACACTCCCAGCATCCAGACACGCCGAATATTGAATGCAGCCGGCAACTTTACCGTCGATGCGGGCAACGGCACTTTCTCGGCCATTACCGCCGCAGACGACCTGACGCTCACGCAATGGTTCGGCAACGTCCAAGGCTATACGCCGATGATTGCGGCAGGCCGCGACATCCTTCTCAATACCGGTCTGTCCAGCGGTTGGATGCGCGCCGGCCGCGATGTCAAGATCCAGACCGGTTTCACCACAGACGGCATGACGATTTATGCCGGCGGCGACATCGTCTTCAATCAAGCCGTCAACGTCACCGGCATGTATCTGAACGCGGGCGATGACATCCTCTTTAATGCAGCGGTGAACAGCACCGGCACGCTTCAAGTCAACGCGGCCGATACGATCAGCGGATCCGGCGCCATCACGACAGCCGGATTCTGGCTGCAGGCCGGTAACTACCGGCAGATCGGATCGCTCGGGACGTTCACCGCCACCGATTTCCGGCTGGCCGCCGGCACGACCTTCGTCCGCGTACTCGGCGGCGACGGCAGCGCAGGCAATGCCTATCAGATCGCGGATGTCTATGGCTTGCAGGGCATCAGCGCCGGGTTGTCGCTCCACTATAAATTGGCGAACGACATCGACGCCGCGTTGACATCAACCTGGAACGCCAATGCCGGCTTCGTCGCCCTTGGCAACGGCCAGACCTCGGCAACCGCATTTACCGGCTCGTTCGACGGACAGGGGCACGTCATCAGCAGTCTCACCATCAATCGCGGCGGCACGGACGACGTCGGCCTGTTCGGTAGCAATGCCGGTCACATCTTCGATGTCGGTATCGCCAACGGGCGCGTTGCTGGCAGAAACAATGTCGGTGCACTGGCCGGCAACAATCTTGAAGGTGGCGTCATCGAGCGCTCGTTCGGCGGCGCGACGGTCTCGGGCTCGACGAGCGTCGGCGGCCTCGTCGGCGTGAACACCGGAACGATTTCGCAATCTTACTCGACCAGCAGCGTCACAGGCGGCACCAATGTCGGAGGCTTTGTCGGCTACAACCGGCATACGGCCACCGCCGACGGCAATATTTCCAACGGCTACGCGCAAGGGAGCGTCTCCGGGACCAATCAGGTCGGCGGCTTTTTTGGCCTGAGCGACTCGGCGACCGCGATCGCCAGCTCCTATTCGACCGGCAGAGTGATCGGCACCAGCAATGTTGGCGGCTTCGGTGGCAAGCAGAACGGCACCGCGAGCATTTCGTCCTATTGGAACACCGAAACGTCGGGACAAGCGGGCAGCGCATCGGGCTCCGGCCTGACGTCGGCAGCGATGCAGGCCGGCCTGCCCGACGGCTTTTCCGGATCGGTTTGGGGCATCGTTGACGGAAAGAGCTTCGCGTATCTCAAATGGCAGTTTCCAAACGGCACGCCACAGGTCGTCACCGGATACGCCTACAAAGATAACGGCGTCACGCTTCTCAATGGTGGCCAGATCAACGCCATGGTCGATGGCATTACACTCGGGCGCGGCGTCAGCTATTTCAATGGACTCTATATCGTTCTGATCCCGGAAGGCTCGATCCATTCAAGTGGCTCGAATGTCGTCGCCTATTACACCGCCAATAGTTCGCTCAGCCTTCTGAATTCCGCAAGCTTCGCCTATCAGGCGACTGGTTCAGTGACGATGCCCGACATCTGGGGCGGCTATCTCAGCATTCCTGCTCCAGGCAACTCGGTCTCCAGCGCCAATCCGGCAATCTCGTCGGCCTGGACCTCGGCCAATGCCATCGGCAGCAGTTTTGTCAGCGGTCTGACCGGCGCTCGCCTCGGCGGCTCCGGCAACTTTACCGTCGATGCTGCGCCAGATACCAGCGGCGGCAAGGTGTTCATTACCACCGGTGGCGCGGATGACATCATCGTCGGTGCGGTGAACTTTGCGAACAGCAATCTCATCACACTGAATTCGGCGCACGACATTCTGATCAACGGCGCGCTGTCCGGCACCGGCAATCTTGCTTTCACCGCAACCAACAACATCATCTTCAACAATGCGGTGACCGGCTCGAACGATTTCACGCTCAAAGCCGGCGGCTATATCGCCGCCAACAACAGCTTCAGTGCCAACAATTTCACGCTCGACGGCACCTGGTCCCAGATCAGTGCAGCGCTACCGTCGTTCGCTGCCAATACCATGACATTCACGTCCGGCGCTTTCATCCGCGCGCTCGGAGGTGACGGTACATCGGCGGCGCCCTATCAGCTGACGGACATCTACGGCCTGCAAGGCCTCAACTCGCCGCAGTTGATGAACAAGAACTTCGTTCTCGCCAACAGTATCGACGCTTCGGTAACGGCGATCTGGAATGGCGGTGCCGGCTTCATCCCGATCGGCAGCGGCGACCAGCAAGCCAGTTACGAAGGCAATTTCATCTTCATGGGCAGCGGCAATCGCGGCGTCGTCGACAAAGCGAATTCGTTTGCCGGCACGCTCGACGGCCAAGGCTACACGATCAACAACATCACGATCATCACCGGCCGCAACGATGTCGGCATTTTCGGCAGCAATGCGGGCACCATCAGGAATGTCGGCGTGGTCGGTGGCACCATTGTCGGCAGCGACTATGTCGGTGGCCTGGTCGGCTTCAACTACGGCACCATCACGCGCTCATGGACCAGCGGCGTGAACGTCTCCGGACGCGGCGGCGTCGGCGGCTTCGTCGGCGGCAACGGCACCGGCAGTCTGATCAGCGAATCCTATGCCAATTCACGCGTAGGCGGCACTTACTATGTCGCCGGCTTCGTTGGCGTGAACGATGCCTATATCTGGTGGCTCAACTCCAACGGCCCGCCGGGATCCGGCAGCTGGGGTGGTACGATCACCAACAGCTATGCCATGGCTGGCGGCAGCGCCGGCGGTTTCTCCGGTCGGGGCAACGGCACCGCGAATATCGCGCTCGAAGGTGGCCTCGCCAACTATGCCGCGACTTACGGAACGACAGGCCTGCCGAACGGATTCTCGTCATCTATATGGGGCATCGTTCCCGGCTACAGCTATCCCTATCTGCTGTGGCAATTCCCTGCCGGCACGACACCCCAGGCGATCACCGGCCAAGTCTTCAACGGTCCGGGTGGCAACGGTTATGGCGGCGTCGCCGTCAATGCGGTCGTCAATGGCGTTTCGGTCGGCAGCGGCTTCTCTGACGGATACGGCTTCTATCAGCTTTTGCTGCCACAAGGGACAGTGAGTGGTTCCAGCAGCCTCCTCGTCTACACATCCGGGCTCGGCGCGAATGGCGGTGCCGCGCTTCAGAGCACGTCCGGATCGGCAAAGAACAACAACATCTATACCGGCAGCTATCTCGGCTGGACTACGTCCAGTTCGAACTACAGCAGCAATGGCTACACCACCGAATTGACCTCGGCCGTCGGCGGCAATGCGTCGGTGCAGTCTTTCGTCAACGGCCTGACGGGCATTGCCATCACATCAACCGGCACCGGTCCCTATGTGGTTGGCCAGGCCCTCACCGCGATCGGCGGCGTCTATATCAATGCCAGCGGCGTCTCCGTGACCTCCGCAATCAATGCGGGCGGCGCCGTCGCCCTCACCGGCACTGGCATCTCAGTGACAGCCGCCATCAATGCCGGTGGTTCCGTCAATCTGAACGCGGTCGGCAATAGCGACATTACGGTCAACGGCGTGATCACCAGCGGCGGCACGCTGACCATGATCGGCCGCAACCTGAATCTCGGCGCGGCGGTCGTCGCCAATGGCCAAGCGACGCTGAACGCGACGGGCACCTTCAACGCTGCCTCGTCGATCACCGCCAATGGCGCAGTGACGATCACGGGCACTTCGATCACGGCCGGTCCACTTTACTGGACCAGCGGGCTTCTTACCGCTACCGCATCCTCCGGCGCCGTCATTTTCAACGGCCTGTTGAGCGGCGCAGGCCCCGGCGCGGGGGCCACCATTTCCGGCGCGAGCATCACTGCCAATTCGAGCATCCAGTGGCAGGCCGGCCTGATGCGCCTGACCGCCACAGATGGCAATGTCATCCTCAACGGCGCTCTGTCAGGCTGGGGTCCCGGCGCGGCATTGACGATCGCCGGCCGCGACATCGCGATGAAGTCAGCGACCTGGCAGAACGGCGGCGCGAATATCAACGCCTCAGCGGGGAACGTCTATGTGGACGGCTCGCTCGTTGGTAGCGGCACGGGTGCCAGCGCCAATGTCACTGGTCGTACGGTTTCCATCACCGGCGGGCTATCCTGGGCAAATGGCGGACTGTATCTCGTCGCTTCGGCTGGGGATGTGTATGTCGGCGGCGGCGTCACCGGTGGCGGCACCGGTGCCGGCGGCTCTATCAGCGGCAGCAATATCACGCTCGGTGCTCTCGCCTGGGCCAATGGCACGATGACGACATCGACGGCGGGCGCGCTGGCGATCGGCGATTACGTCAACGGCATGGGCAGCCAGTGGACCATCAATAGCGGCACGATCAGCGTGGGTGGGGCGGTCGGCGTCCAGACGTTCCAGCTCAACAGCGGCAACTGGCTGCAGAACACGACCGACCTGCGTTCGTTCTACGCGGTCAATTTCAATCTCGGCAGCGGCGTCCAGTTCACGCGTTTCGCCGGGGGCGATGGCACGGTCAACGACGCTTACAAGGTTATCGACATCTACGGCCTGCAAGGCATCGCCACCACACCTTCCCTTTTCAGCAAGAATTTCGCGCTGGGCGCCGACATTCAGGCCGGAATCACAGCTGGTTGGAACAATGGTGCGGGCTTCAACCCGATCGGCAATGCAAGCCGGGTGTTCAGCGGCAGCTTCCAGGGCAATGGCTACAACATAAACGGGCTGACGATTAACCGGGCGGGCACCGACAATATCGGCCTGTTCGGATATGTGAACGGTGGCCTCGCCAAACTCGATAATTTCAGCCTCACCAATGTCAGCATCGTCGGTAACAGCAATGTCGGCGCGGTGGCCGGCTCGGTGGGCGGGGCAGTCAGAAACATCAGCGTCACCGGAAACGTGACCGGCAAGGGCGACAATGTCGGCGGCATCGCCGGCAACGCCTTTGTCGGAGGCGGCATCAACACATCCGGATTCTTCCAGCTCGGCTTCAGCGGAAGTGTCATGGCAGGGACATCCGGCTGGCAGTATGTGCCCGGCGGCATCGGCCCGATCGATGGCGGCGGTGGTGGTGGCTCCAATGTCGGCGGCATCGTCGGCCTGACCACAGTGAGCGTCTGGCGCAGCTATTCGCTCGGCTCGGTGACCAGTATCGGCAACGAGTCGCAGAACGTGGGTGGTCTGGTCGGCTGGTTGCGACCACGGGGCACAAATGTAAGCAACAACGCGTCGGTGAACGATTCGATGTCGATGGCGAACGTTACCGCCTATGGCTCCGGACCGGTCGATTATGCCACGACTCGCGGCGGCAACTTTGTCGGCGGTCTTGTCGGCCAGAACGGCGACATGACACAAACCCTATCGGGTCAGCGCTATCCCGGCGGCAATATCAATAACTCCTTTGCAGGCGGCAATGTACGCGCGGCAGGCTCGCCGACCGGCGGCCTGGTTGGTTACAACGCCGGCGCCATCTTCGCGTCCTACGCAACCGGATCCGTCACGGTATATGGCAACGGCGGCGGCACCAACGGTGCGAATGGCGGCGTCGGCGGGTTGGTCGGCTACAATGTCGGCAGTATTTCCCAGTCATGGGCAACCGGTGCCGTCACCAATACGGGCGGTGCCTTCACTGGTGGTCTGGTTGGACAGCATGGCGCGGCGGGGACCAGCGAGGTCGCGATCGGCTTTGGTGCGGCAACGATTTCCGACTCCTACGCTCAAGGCTCCGTGACCGGCAGTGGCCCGACGGGCGGCTTGATCGGAATTTTACAAACCGCGGCTTCATTCACCCGCACTTATGCGACAGGATGGGTCAGCGGCAGCGGCTATAATGGCGGCCTCATCGGCGCATCGAACGGGAACGCCGGCGGGGCGAGCATCAACAACTACTGGAACATGGATTCCTCGGGCCGGAACGCGGCTATCGGCGCCGTCTTTTCGGGCAGCGCTGGCAGCTATTACGGGATGACCGACAGCCAGGCGAAAAACCCGGGCTCGCTGCTATTCCCAGGGGTCTACAGCTACGGCGGCTTCGGTTTCGGAGGCACCTGGGCCAATATCGGCGGCAGCTATCCAGTGCTCGCGACGCAGAACTCGCACACGATCTTCGTTGTCGCGAATAATACGACGTCTCCCTACGACACGACGCCGACCATCACCTATACGCTCTATGGGGTGCGGAGATATGACAACAACTCCATCAACAATCTGTCGCTTCAACTGAACAATTCGTCCATTCAACAAGCCATGCAAGTCAATGGCGACGGCGACCTCGTGATTGGCGGCCAAGTCAACAAGCAGAGCAGTGACGGTTCAGCCTATCGGTTCGTGTTCCTGCCCGGCGCCGTGGCGCGGACGCCCAAGGCGATCGTCGTGCAAGGCGGCAATATCTCCCGCGAATATGGCGATGCCAATCCGACCGGCACCTCTTCGGTCAGCGTCGGCGGCTCCGGCCTCGCAAATGGGGATACCATTGGCTATGTCGGCATCTCCAACGGTCCGGGAGCCGCCAATAACAGCCATAACGGTGGCGCCGATGCGGATGCCGGCTATTCGTATTCCTACAACACCTCGAACGCCTTCTTCACGTCGGGCTCGGCGCTGAACTACACCATCACCTATGCCAACGGCTCGATGGCCGTAACCCAGCGTCAGGTAACCGTCGAGTTGATCGGTTCGACGACCAAGACCTATGACGGCACGACGGATGGCGCAAACCTGACCGCGGCCAACTTTCGGGTGTCTAATCTCTATCCGGGAAGCCCCGACTACAACGCCATCACTGCCGCCATCACGGGTGCCAGTGCCGCCACCTATGGCAGCGCCAACGCCGGCACCGGCATCGTCGTCAGCGTGACCGGCGTCGGGCTTACCTCTGGCAATCCAGGCCTTGCGCGCAACTATGTCCTCACCTCCACCACCGCCATCGGCTCCATCGGTACGATCACGCCCAAGGCCCTGTCTGGCACCGTCAATCTCGGCGGCATCAACAAGACCTATGACGGCACCACGACCTCCGGTGGCGGATCAACGTCGATTTCCGGTTCGGCCTACGGCTTTATCGGCTCCGACAGCGCTATCTTGAGCGCACTAGCCGGCGTTTATGACAGCGCGAATGCCGGAGCTCACACCATCTCCGGATTTTCTGGATTGACGCTGGGCAATGGCAACTATTCCATCGGCTCCCTCACCATCACCGGCACTGGCTCGATCGCACGTGCCGCTATTACAGTGAGTGCCGCAGGCGGTTCATCGAGCTACGGTTCATCGCCGACCGATCCGGGCCTGACAGCGACCGGCCTCAAGAACGGCGAGACGGTGGCGGTGCTCACGGGTCTCTCCAACAGCTTCGGCATTGACGGCCAGACCAATGCCGGCAGCTACACGCTCAGCGTTCTCGGCACCCTGACCAATAGCAACTATACAATCACCAATTTCGGTACCGGTACATGGACCGTTAACCCGGCTGAGATCGTCGTTACGGCAACCGGCGGCTCGTCGAGCTACGGTCAGTCGCCTGGTAATCCCGGCTTCACCGCCACCGGCCTGCAGAACGGCCAGGGTGTCGGCGTGCTCACCGGCCTCGCCAACAGCTTTGGCATCGATAATCTCACAAACGCCGGCAACTACACGCTGAGCGTTCTCGGTACGCTGACCAATGGAAATTACACGATCACCGACCGCAGGACGGGATCATGGACCGTCAGCCCGGCCGAAATCATCGTGACGGCAACCGGCGGCTCTTCGATCTACGGTCAGTCGCCTGGCAATCCCGGCTTCACCGCCGCCGGCCTGCAGAATGGCCAGGGTGTCGGCGTGCTCACTGGCCTCTCCAACAGCTTTGGAATCAATAATCTCACAAATGCCGGCGATTACACGCTCGGCGTTCAGGGCGCGCTGACCAACGGCAACTACACGATCACCGACCGCAGGACCGGAAGCTGGACCGTCAATCCGGCGGAGATCATCGTCACGGCGACCGGCGGCGCGTCGATCTATGGTCAGTCGCCAGCCAATCCCGGCTTCACTGCCAGCGGCTTGCAGAATGGTCAGGGCGTCGGAGTCCTCACCGGCCTGTCGAACAGCTTTGGCATCAATAATCTGACTGACGCCGGCGACCACACGCTGAGCGTCCAGGGTGGTTTGACCAACAGCAACTACACGATCACGGACCGCAGGACCGGAACCTGGACCGTCAACCCGGCTGAGATCACGGTCACCGCGACCGGCGGCTCGTCGATCTACGGTCAGTCCCCGATCAACCCTGGCTTCACCGCCACCGGCTTGCAGAACGGTCAGGGCGTCGGCGCCCTCACGGGCCTCGCCAACAGCTTCGAAATCACCAATGAGAGCGATGCGCGGGCCTATACGCTCAGCGTCGTCGGTACGCTCGGCAACGGCAACTATACAATCACGAACCGATCGACCGGTACCTGGACCGTCAATCCGGCGGAGATAGCCGTCACCGCAACGGGCGGCTCGTCGATCTACGGCCAGTCCCCGGCCAATCCCGGCTTCACCGCCATCGGCCTGCAGAATGGCCAGACGGTCGGCGTGCTCACCGGCCTGTCCAACAGCTTCGGCATCACCAACGACAGCGACGCCAGAACCTATACGCTCAACGTGATCGGCTCGCTTGGAAACAGCAACTATACGATCATCAACCGATCGACCGGCAGTTGGACCGTCAACCCGGCAGAGATCGTCGTCACGGCAACGGGCGGTTCGTCGATCTACGGCCAGTCGCCGGCCAATCCCGGCTTTACCGCCAGCGGCCTGCAGAACGGCCAGACGGTCGGCGTGCTCACCGGCCTGTCCAACAGCTTCGGCATCACCAATCTAAGCGATTCCAATACCTATACGCTCAGCGTCATCGGCACGCTCGGCAATGGCAACTATACGATCACGGATCGCAGGACAGGGACCTGGACCGTCAATCCGGCGGAAATCACCGTCACCGCCACCGGCGGCACCTCGGTCTATGGCGGCTCGCCGAGCGATCCGGGCTTCTCCGCCGCCGGTCTTCAGAACGGTCAGGACGTCAGCGTGCTGACCGGCCTGTTCAACACGTTCGGCATCGACCGCTTCTCGCGCGCCGGCAATCACGCGCTGAGCGTCGCCGGCGACCTGACCAACCGCAATTACACCATCACCGGCCGCTCGACTGGCATATGGGCGGTGACGCCGGCGCCGCTGACCGTCACAGCTACAGACCAGAGCAAGATCTACGGCGATACGCTCGTCTTCGCAGGCACCGAATTCTCGTCGACAGGCCTTCAGAACGGCGAAAGCATCGGACTTGTCACGCTGACCAGCCGGGGCCAGGCGGGCACCGCTGGCGTCGCCGACGGTCCCTATGCCATCACACCTGACAACGCCCGCGGCGGAACATTCGACATCGCCAATTACAACGTGACCTATGTCAATGGTAGCCTCCACGTGACGCCGGCCAGCATTGTCGTCGGCGCGCTTGGCGGCACTTCGGTCTATGGCACGTCGCCGCTCAATCCGGGCCTCGCGGCGACAGGCCTCAAGAACGGCGAGAACGTATCGGTGCTGACCGGGCTGTCGAACAGCTTCGGAATCACCAATTTCAGCAACGCAGGCAACCACACGCTCAGCGTGGCTGGCCTGCTGACCAATCCGAACTATAAAGTCACGGGAACGGCAACCGCTACCTGGGCAGTCACCCAGGCTCAACTGATGTATGTGGCGACACCGACGCAGCGATATTTCGGCGACGCCAACCCCGAGTTCTCGGGCACGATCACCGGTTTCGTCAACGGCGACACGTTCGCGAGCGCCACCAACGGCAGGCTCCAGTTCACGACAGACGCAAGGCAGGACACCATCATCGGCGCCTATGCCATCGACGGATCAGGCCTGATGGCTGCGAACTATTTCTTCGTGCAGGCGCCATCGAATGCGACAGCGCTGACCATCTCTACGCCGCCGACCATCCCGGGTAGCCAGTTCGGTCCACCGAACAGCAATGCCGGCCCGTCGAGCGGCAGTGTCAGTGTGAGCTTCCAACCTCCTCCGGCAGCAGCACAGCCAATTTCGGTGATGACGACGCCGCGCGTCGCTGCCTCGAACACCAGCCGTGACATTGCGACCGCGTCGCTGCCGGACAAGAACGGCACGGCTGACGGCAGGAGCTACGAGCCGATCAGCATCTACGACGCCAATCAGTATTCGCAGTTCCAGTTGCCGGACTACGCGGGTCAGGCCAGCGAGGCGGCGATCTTCACGATGATCGGGCGTTTCGTTTTGCCGGATCAGGCCGCGACGCTGATGATCGACACGTTCTGGAACGGCAAAGCCCCCGACCTCAATGGCACCCAAGGCAAGAATCCGCTGGACGGCAAGGTGACGTTCTCGAACAGCGCCCCCATCGAAGCCGGGAAAACCAACATCGCCGAAATGCTCAAGAGCGGTGCGATCGTGATTGGGGGAGCGCCAGGACAATGGCTGCTGGCGACGGGACTTTCTCCTGACGGCAAGTCGGTCCTCGCCAATGATCCGGTTAGTGGCAAGGTGGTCGCATTGACGCTGGATTCCGCAACCGGTGCGGTCGGCAGCTTCGCCGGTTTCTATGATGCCAAGCTGAAGAGGATTTCACCATCGGCGGATCTCGCGGGCACGGCCCTGGCTGGTACCGCAACCGACAGCGTCAAGGACTTTGTGCCTGCAAGCTTTGTGGCATTCAAGATTCAATAGGCAGACCACATCTTTCGGCACGCAAATCTTCCAAGCCCCCCCAAAAGGACGATTGGACATCGAAGGGCGGCGAAGACATCGCCTCGCCGCCCTTTCGCGCATCTCAATTTTTCATCTCGTCGACCTTGATCGCGGTCTTGACCCCGCCACTCTCGGTATAGGTGATCGTCACCTTCTCACCGGCATGCAACGATTCAGGGATACCATCGCGCAGCTTGAACTTTTCGGTCGGCGCCGCTGCGTTCGACCCGACAGTACCGCCCTCGTCGCGTTTGACGATAATTTCTCCTGTCGTCCGATCTACTACGGTCACCAATCCGCTCAGCGTCTGATCGGCCCAAGCCGGCGGCGAGCCTACGAGCGCGGTCGCCGTCAAACCGGCCAGCATGATCTGTCGAAGTCGCATGGAAACCTCCCGGCTTTCAGGAACGTCTGACTTTAAGTCCTCAGTGCAACCATCGTTCCCTCTCTCGCCGCCGCGACGACATGACACGGCGCATGGTTAGCCCCGTGCGTCCACTCTCCACCGATGATTCAGGGTGCAATCACGGAAATCGGGCCAGGTCCCGGCAATGACGGGCTATCGGACCTGCTGCATCCGGCACGGCTGACCGAGGTCGTCGACATCGGCGCCAACCCCATCGACGGCGATCCACCCTACAAGCAGATGATGCTGCTGAAGCTCTGCCGCATCACTGGATTCGATCCGCATCCCGCAGCAATCGCGCAGCTCGCCGAGCGCAAGAGTCCGCAAGAGACCTACCTGCCCTATGCCGTCGGCGATGGAGCCGCACATGCGCTCAATATCTGTCGCGGCATGGGCTTCGCCAGCCTCCTGCAGCCAGATGCGAAGACTTTGACACATTTTCCAAATTTCACCGAGCTCGGGCGCGTGATCGAACGGATCCCGCAAAAGACCCGGCGTCTCGATGATGTCACGGAGATCGCGGCCATCGATCTGTTGAAGATTGATATCCAGGGCGGCGAGCTCGCGGTGTTCCAGCATGGCCGACGCAAGCTGGCCAAGGCCGTGGCGATCCAGACCGAAGTGTCTTTCGTTCCACTCTACGAGAAACAGCCGGTGTTCGGCGAAATCGATCTCGAGCTGCGTAGCCTTGGCTTCGTTCCACACACTTTCGCAGCCATCAACAGGAAGATGATCGCTCCGATGCTCGGCCCAGATCCCGCTGCCGCGATCAATCAGCTGGTCGAAGCCGACGTCGTCTATGTCCGCAATTTCGTCGATGCGGAGGCAATGGACAGCGAACAGCTCAAGCACCTCGCGCTGATTGCCCATCATTGCTACGGATCGTTCGATCTCGCCTTGAACTGCATTCATCATCTCACAACCCGCGGAGCGATTTCGCCAGACGGCAAGAACCGCTATGTCGGCCTGCTACAGACGCAGCGACCGAAAATGGCAGGATCGAGACTTTAAACGCCTGTCTGTTGCGCGTATTATCGCAAAAGCGTCAGTTTTGACGCCACATCGCGCTCCCTTACCGGCGCATTTTCGGACAGTCCTACGGGTTCAACGATGTTTTCTCGGCGCCGCCTTCTTCTGACCGCCGGACTGACGGTTGCCTGTCCGGCGGTGTTGCGCGCTGCGCCGATCAAACTGAGGCTCGCGCACGGCTTACCGACAACCCATCCCGTGCATCCGGCCATGAAGCATTTCGCGGATCTCGCCCGCGAGCGCTCGCAAGGCGAACTCGACATCGCCCTATTCGCCGACGGTCAACTCGGCCAGGAGAGCGACCTGATCTCTCAGGTACAGGCTGGCAAGCTCGACTTCCTGAAGGTGAGCGCCAGCCTGCTGGAGCGCTTTCACCCCGCTTACAAGGTGCTCAACTTGCCCTTCACCTTGCGGGACCGGGAGCACTGGCTGCGGGTGACAAGTGCCGATGTCGGCCGCGACATCCTCGCGACGACCACCCCCGCCGGCCTAGTCGGGTTGACCTATTACGATGCCGGTGCACGCAGCTTCTACGGCAAGAAACCGATCAATCATCCCGACGATCTCAAGGGCATGAAGATCCGTATTCAACCGTCGGAAACCATGACCAGGCTGCTGCAGCTGTTCGGCGCTGAAGGCGTCGAACTAGCCTGGAGCAATGTCTATGTGGCGCTCAAGTCTGGTGTCGTGGATGGCGCGGAGAACAGCGTTGTGGCGCTCATCGTCGGCCGGCACGGTGAGGTGGCGACGCATTATTCGTTTGATGAGCACACCATGATTCCCGACGTGCTTCTCGTGGGGGCCGAGCGGATGAACGCATTCACGCCCCGCCAGCGTGACATCCTGCGCGAGGCCGCAACGGCCTCATACCATCACATGAACGGTCTGTGGGAAGCCTTCGAGACGAAAGCCCGTGCTGAGGTCCAGCAGATGGGCGTGACCTTCATCCGCCCCGACAAGGCGCCTTTCATCACAAAGGCAGCTCCCCTCGCCGACATCTATGCCGGCGAGGATGGATCACGCCTCTTGTTACGCAAGGTCGAGCGGGCCTGACGATCTATTTCACGCCAAGCAGTTCAACTTCGAAGATCAGCGTTGCATTCGGCGGAATGACGCCGCCGGCACCGCGGGCGCCGTAACCCAGATCTGGCGGGATGATCAACGTGCGCTTGCCGCCGACCTTCATGGTGGCGACACCCTCATCCCAGCCCTTGATCACACGGCCTGCCCCGATCGGGAATTCAAACGGCTCGTTGCGATCAAGGGAGGAGTCGAATTTCTTGGTCTTCTGGCCGTTCTCATAGAGCCAGCCCGTATAGTGCATCACGCAAGTCTGGCCGCGCGTCGGCGTCGCGCCGGTGCCAATCTTGGTGTCTTCGATCTTGAGGCCTGAAGCTGTGGTCATGGTCTTTCCTGCGGCTTGCGCCATGGCTGGAGATTGCGACACATCCGAGATGGCGGAGGTCGCGATCGCGCCAAGAGCGATGGCCGAGACGGCGATGGCGCGGAAGTGGCTTCTCATGGTGTGTCCTGCGTGCGGGTAAGCGGGCAGCCACCTATGCCCCGCGAGCCCGCAAGGATGCAAGGCCGATCAATGCGGTTTGGCGCGAACTGCCAGTTGCGCCCTGTAATTGTCCAGCAGGTGCGCAGCCAATGAAAAGGCATCGTCACGTGACATCTCGGCCGGCCTGTTCGCAGCATCGGCTGCGGCGGCTTTGGACGAAAAGCTGCGAAGAATGCGATCGATAGCTGCCTGCATGAGGAACTCCCGGTAGCTATGGCAACCCATCGACTTTGGGATGGTTCCAATCCGTCGCCGATACGGCCGCTGAGGTTCAACGTCGCACCGCAGCAAAAGATCGTACCGCTGCGGCTCCACCGCACAGATAAAGCCCCCTCGTTCATGGCAAATTACTGGCGATTGCGCGCCGAGCTTATGACACTGCGGGTCCCCACCACGGCCATGGTGTCCCTCCAAGCACCGTCCTGCATTGCTGATTTTCGCAATTTGTTGATGCATGCGCGGGCAACGCACTGTAAACCGCTGCGGTGCTTCGGCCCGTCCGGCAACTGCCTGGCGTGCGGCTGAGCCCATCCAGCCAACCCCTAGATAGAAAGCGACAAGGCTCGTTCATGAGCGGATTCAAATCACCCAGCTTCGCCGATCGTCAGAAAGCCGCTCAGGACGCACGCAAGAACATTGTGGCCAAGTTCAAGGCGGCGCCGGGCGCCGATGATCCCGAAGTGAAGGCCCGCATGGCCGAACGCGCTGCCCAGGCCGCTGCGCGCGAAGAGAAAAAGGCCGCACGTGAGGCCGAAAAGGCTGCCGACCAGCGCCGTGCCGCCGAAGAAGCTGCTGCCGAAGTCGCGCGCATCGCCCGTGACAAGGAAGAGGCGGAAGCCGCCAAAGCTGCTCTGGAAGCCGAACAGAAAGCGGCCCGCGACGCTCGCTACGCCGCCCGCAAGGCCCGCAAGAAGTAATATAACACCTGCAGAAACAGGTAGGCTCTTAAGGCCAGCCTGTTTCTTCTTAACACCGTTTCGATTGTGCCTTTGCGTTCAAAGCCGATGCCACGCGGCTGACGGGCGGACGACCGATCACCCGGCTGATCTGATTGGTCGCGGCCAGCAGCTTATCCACGTCGACGCCGGTGGCGATTCCCATGCCCTCGAGCATGTAGACCACGTCCTCGGTCCCCACATTGCCGGTGGCACCTGGGGCATAAGGGCAACCACCAAGGCCGCCCGCGGCGCTGTCGATCACGCGGCAGCCTTCTTCCATCCCGGCATAGATATTGACCAGAGCTTGGCCATAGGTGTCGTGGAAATGCATCGCCAGCCGGTCCATCGGAACGACGCCAGAAACAGCACGGAGCAGCTCGCGCGCCTTGGTTGGTGTACCGACGCCGATGGTATCGCCGAGCGAGACCTCGTAGCAGCCCAAATCCGACAGCGTCTTTGCGACGTCCACGACGGCTTTTGGCGCGACGTTACCGTCATAGGGGCAACCAAGCACGCAAGAGATGTAGCCGCGCACTTTGATGCCATCGGTTTGGGCGCGCTCGATCACCGGCCTGAAGCGCTCGATCGATTCCGCCACCGAACAGTTGATATTGGCGCGCGAGAATCCTTCGGACGCGGAAGCGAAGACGGCGATCACCTTCGCGCCGACGGCCTTCGCGCCCTCATAGCCCTTCTCGTTGGGCACCAGAACGTGAAATTCGCCGGGCAGATCGCTGACGCCACGAAACACCTCGTCCGAGCCCTGCATCTTCGGCACGGCCTTTGGCGAGACGAACGAACCGACCTCGATCGTATGTAACCCCGCCGCAAACAGCCCTCTGGCGAACGCAATGCGATCAGCGACGCTGACCTGTGCCTTTTCGTTCTGCAGGCCGTCCCGCGGGCCGACTTCGATGATCCGAACCTGATCGCTCATTAAATTCCAATCTTCAGTGGCTTCAGGAGATCAAGCACCCGGCTCGATCTTAGCGAGCTCGGCGCCTTCTCCGACGACATCGCCGACCTTGCATCTAAGCTCCTTGAGCACGCCCGCAAAGGGCGCCCTCAGGGTCTGCTCCATCTTCATGACTTCAAGCGTCAGAATGGCGGCGCCTTTCTCCAGAACTGCCCCCTCCTCCGCGAGCAGCGCCACGACGGTGCCGGGCAACGGCGCGACGATCTTGTCCTCGCCAGTCGTTTCCTCGTCGTCGCCGCCAAATGGATCGACCCAATGCAGATCGAAACGGCCGTTGCGGGTGCGCACATAGAGTTCGTGGCCGTCGACGAGGCCCGTGACACGCGACCGAACGCCGTTGAGCGTGAGATCAAGCCCGCCATCACCGATCGATGTCGACGCAAACATCTGCTCGCGCTCGCCGATCACGATGGATGATGCTCCGCCGCCGTAGCGCAGCGCGACGGACCACTCGTCCTGTCCGCGCTTGAACTTGAAAACACGATTGCGCCGACCGACAGGCATCCAGCCGGCGGTGTGCCACGGCGATCGCATTTCGCTTTGCGAGCTGGCCTGCTCGTCGGCGAGGATGGCGGCGACAGCAGCTGACAACTCGAGATCGCCGACGGCGCTCGCGCTCGTCGTCAGAGCGCTGAGCTCGCGCTCGATGAAGCCGGTATCGATATTGTTGGCACGGACGGCCGGATGCGTCACCAGTTTCGCAAGGAACGCCGTATTGGTGACGATACCGCGAATATCCGTCTCGTCGAGGGCACGACCGAGTGCGTCGATCGCGGTGGCGCGCGTCGGCGCCCACGTGATGACCTTGGCCAGCATGGCGTCGTAATTCGGCGACACCATATCGCCCGCACGATAGCCAGCGTCGATGCGCAGCCCGCCGATGCCGGAGGCCATTCGCCAGGCGCTGATCCGACCGACTGACGGCATGAAATTCTTGTCGGGATTCTCGGCGTACACACGCGCCTCGATGGCATGGCCTTTCAGCGTGATCTGATTTTGCGTCAGCGGCAGCCTCTCGCCAAAGGCGACCCGGAGCTGCCATTCGACGAGGTCGATGCCCGTGATCAGCTCGGTGACGGGATGTTCGACCTGCAGGCGCGTGTTCATCTCGATGAAAAACACATCCTTGCCGTCGGAAACGAACTCGATGGTACCGGCACCGACATAATTGACTGCGCCGGCCGCCTTGCGGGCGGCGGCACACACTGCCTCACGCTGCGCTTCGTCCAACGTCGGCGATGGAGCTTCCTCGATCACTTTCTGATGCCGGCGCTGCAGTGTGCACTCACGCTCGAACAGCGACAGCAGATTGCCGTGACTGTCGCCGATGACCTGAACCTCGATGTGACGAGGATTATCGACGTATTTCTCGATCAGCATGCGGTCGTCACCGAATGCCGCCTTGGCCTCGCGCTTGGCGCTCGTGACGGCCGGTGCAAGTTCGGCGGCGGAGCGCACTACACGCATGCCGCGACCACCGCCGCCGGCCGACGCTTTCACCAGCACCGGAAAGCCGATCCGGCTCGCTGCCTTGGACAGCGTATCGTCGTCTTGAGCATCCCCATGATAGCCGGGGACGAGTGGCACGCCAGCCCTCTCCATCAGCGCCTTGGAGCCCGACTTCGAACCCATCGCAGTGATCATCTCGGCGGTCGGGCCGACAAAGATCAATCCGGCTTCCGCGCATGCCTGGGCAAATTCGGCGCTCTCCGAAAGGAATCCGTAGCCTGGATGAATCGCCTCTGCGCCACTGCTCTTCGCAGCAGCCAGAACACGACTGATATTGAGATAGCTGTCACTGGCGCGCGCGGGGCCGATCAGCACGGCCTCATCGGCTTCGGCGACATGCTGCGCATTGGCGTCGGCTTCGGAATAGACCGCGACGGTCCGCAGCCCCATGGCACGCGCGGTGCGGATCACGCGGCAGGCGATCTCGCCACGATTGGCAATCAAAAGAGTACGGAAACGGCGATAGATGGCTTTTGTCATCGTTCTCGCCTCACATCCTGAACAGACCGAAACGCGTCGGCTCGGCCGGCGCGTTGGCCGCAGCGGACAAACCGAGACCAAGCACGAGACGCGTATCGGCGGGATCGATCACGCCGTCATCCCATAGCCGCGCCGTCGCGTAATACGGGCTGCCCTGGTTTTCGAACTGGTCGCGTGTCGGCTTGCGGAACGCTTCCTCTTCCTCGGTCGACCAGGTGCCGCCCTTGGCCTCGATATTGTCGCGGCGGAGTTGGCTCAACACCATCGCCGCCTGTTCGCCGCCCATCACCGAGATACGGGCGTTCGGCCACATCCACAGGAAGCGCGGTGAGTAGGCGCGACCGCACATGCCGTAATTGCCGGCACCATAGGATCCGCCAACGACGATGGTGAATTTCGGCACGTTCGCCGTCGCGACGGCCGTCACCAGTTTGGCGCCGTCGCGCGCAATGCCGCCGGCCTCATATTTCTTGCCGACCATGAAGCCGGTGATGTTCTGCAGGAACACCAGCGGAATGTTCCGTTGGCAGCACAGCTCGATGAAATGCGCGCCCTTCAGCGAGCTCTCGCTGAACAGGATTCCGTTGTTCGCGATGATCCCGACCGGAAAGCCCCAGATATGTGCGAAGCCCGTGATCAGCGTGGTGCCGTAGAGCTTCTTGAACTCGTCAAATTCGGAGCCATCGACGATGCGCGCGATGATGTCGTGCATGTCGAACGGCTTGCGCTGATCGGCCGGAATGACGCCATAGAGTTCATCGGCGGCATAGAGGGGATCGCGAATGGGCTTCAGGTTCCAGGCTGCACGCTGCGTCGGCTTGAACGTCGCCGCGATCTTTCGCGCGAGCCCGATGGCATGGGCATCGTTCTGTGCATAGTGATCCGTAACGCCCGACTGGCGCGAATGCACGTCGGCGCCCCCCAACTCCTCGGCGCTCACCACTTCGCCGGTCGCAGCCTTCACCAACGGCGGCCCGCCGAGGAAGATCGTACCCTGATTACGCACGATGATGCTCTCGTCGGACATCGCCGGCACATAGGCGCCGCCAGCGGTGCAGGAGCCCATCACTACGGCGATCTGCGGAATGCCTTGAGCCGACAGTTGCGCCTGATTGTAGAAGATGCGGCCGAAATGTCGCTCGTCCGGGAATATCTCATCCTGCTGCGGCAGGAAGGCGCCTCCGGAATCGACCATGTAGATGCAAGGAAGATTGTTCTGCCGTGCGATATCCTGGGCACGCAGATGCTTCTTCACGGTCATCGGATAATAGGTGCCGCCCTTGATGGTCGCATCATTGGCCACGATCATGCATTCGCGGCCGGACACGCGGCCGATGCCGGTGACGATGCTGGCCGAATGCACGTCACCGCCATAGAGGCCGTTCGCCGCGAGCGGTGAAAGTTCGAGAAAGGCCGTGCCGGGATCGATCAGCAGATCGACGCGTTCGCGCGCCAGCATCTTCCCACGCGAGGTGTGCTTGGTGCGAGCCGCTTCGCCGCCGCCGTCCGCGACGGCGCCGAGCTTGTCCTTGAGCTCGGCCACCTGCGCCTGCATGGCCTCGACGTTACGTTTGAATTCAGCCGAACTGGAATCGAGCGTTGAGCGAAGGGCCATCGGCTCCTGTTTCCTGCAATCCGTTTCTTGTTTGCCCGGCCCACTGGCGGGGCACGGGATGGTGTCATTGCGCGTCGCGGCCGCGCAAGCCTAACTTTTGGACGCGCTACGGGGAGACCGGCAGCCGATCAGTGCGACCACGGCTCCTGCCGACCGAAGGCAAAATTGTCGGCATAGGCGACCTTGCGCTCGATCCGTGCCTTCGGCTCGATCACCTGATAAGCGATCCCCTCGCGCTCGCAATAGGCGATGGCGTCTTCCTTGGTGTCGAAATGCAGCGAAAGCTGCTGCTTCATGTCGGTGGAGGAAGTCCAGCCCATCAGGGGCTCGATCACCCGCGCCTGCTCCGGCTCGTAGTCGAGCTGCCAATCGCGGGTCTTGGCCATTCCGGACTGCATGGCGTTCTTGGCGGCCTTGAAGATACGTGCGGTCATGGGATGGGACAGCTTTCGAAGATGCGACACTGCGACAATGTGGTGAAAACGACCGGGCTGGTATATCCAGTTTTCACGAAGATTTACCTGCGATTCCGTCGTTTGGCGGCTCGGTAAGGTGTATATTCGGTCCCCGGCACCGTGACAATCGGGGCCGCAAACAGGCTATCCTGATCAGCGTTCCAAACTGCTCCACCCATCCGGCTTCCAAAGCGGTCTTCATGGAAATCCACGCCACACTCCCCCCTAAAGGCCGAGACCTGCGGCTGGACCTGTTCCGTGGCATCGCCAATTGGGCGATCTTCCTCGATCATATCCCGGACAATGTGGTGAACTGGGTCACGACCCGGAACTACGGCTTCTCCGACGCGGCTGACCTGTTCGTCTTCATCTCCGGCTACACCGCATCCTTCGTCTACGCCAAGATGATGCTGGAACGCGGCTTCATTGTCGGGGCGACCCGCCTGACCAAGCGGGTCTGGCAACTCTACGTCGCCCACGTCATTTTGTTCGTGATCTACATTGCCGCCATCGGCTGGGTGGCACAGCGCTACAACGACCCTGACATCATCAACGAGTTCAACGTTGCCGGCCTTGTCGACAATCCGATCCAGACGCTGACCAACGGCCTCCTGCTCAAGTTCAAGCCGCTCAATCTCGACGTGCTGCCGCTCTATATCGTGCTGATGGGCTTCTTCCCGCCGGTGCTTTGGATGATGCTGCGCAAGCCGGACCTCACCATGCTGGCGTCATTGGCACTGTATTTCGCCGCCCGCCAGTTCGGCTGGAATCTACCCGCCTATCCCTATGGCGTCTGGTATTTCAACCCGTTCACCTGGCAGCTCCTGTTCGTGTTCGGCGCCTGGTTCGCGCTCGGCGGCGCGCTGGAGTCGCGCTCGGTCATCCGTTCCAAGGTGCTGCTGTATTTTGGCGTCGCCTATCTATTGTTCGCGCTGGTGATGACCATGGCCGGCCGCTTCCCGGACTATGGCCACATGATCATGCCGAACTGGCTGTTCGATGCCTTCAACCCGAACGACAAGACCAATCTCGCGCCATATCGTGTGCTGCACTTCGTGATCATTGCATTTTTCGTTACGCGTTTTGTGCCGAAGGAATGGAAGGGCCTGGAATGGCCCGTGTTTCGCCCGCTCATCAAATGCGGCCAGCAATCTCTCGCCGTGTTCTGCGTCGGGGTGTTCCTATCCTTCGTCGGTCATTTCCAGCTGATGATGTCCTCCGGCTCGTTTCTGGCGCAGCTCTTCGTCAGCATCGCCGGCATCGCGATCATGACCCTTGTGGCCTATTATATCTCGTGGTCAAAGAAACAGGATAAGCCGCTGCCAAAGCCCGTAGCGACCGAGGCCACCAAACCGGTGGAAGCACCGTCCAAAGCAGCTGAATAGCCACCGCCGCGGGTTTGGTGCGATCTGAAAATGTAACGATTCTTGGGCTTGGTGGTCGGGGCACGAGGATTCGAACCTCGGACCTGCGGTACCCAAAACCGCCGCGCTACCAGGCTGCGCTATACCCCGCCATTGCGGTGTCGATACACGCTTACGGAGGGGGCAGCAAGGCTCCTCCGGAGCTTATTTGCTACCGGCGCTTCTTAAACAGCGGGTGCACCACCTGGTCCCCCGGAGCAATGCCGTACTTCCGCGCGGTGCCTGCAATGACTTCGAGCACTGCTTTCGCCGGGTTTCCCGATGAGATGATTCGCGTCGATTCTGGTTCGGTATTCTCGGCGACCCGTGTCACACGGCCATCCGTGCCAATGAAAATCATGTCGAGCGAAATATAGGTGTTCTTCATCCACATCGAGATCGTCTGTTCGGGTGTGAAATCGAACAGCATACCCCGACCATCGGCCAACTCCCTGCGGTACATGAGGCCCTTGGCCCGCTCTTCGTCAGTGGTCGCCATCTCCACCGAGAACATCCGTACGCCGGACTTGGTCGCGATCTCCAATGGCTGAAGCTCCGCGGCGCCTGCGGCCTGAAGAACCAACGAAAGCCCAAACAGGAGCGCGAACAGCGACAGCAAACGTGCGGGCAGCACATCGCGAAGCGAGGACAAGAAAGCGGAGCGAACGAAGCCGGTCATCGATGGGATTCCAGAAGCGACCCATGCGACGTGCCGGGCCCGCGAACCCTACCCTGCACCGGCCTCCAGACGCCAGTGTGCTGCACAGCACAGGCGCGTGAAAACCGCCAAAACTGGAGCAGATGCAAGGTCGAAACGGAACTTCGACGACGTCACTTACGATTCGACGTCAATGCGACGAGAAGCCGGGAGCACCGCCTTCCGGCTGGATCTCGGCGGCCATCATGCCTTTCGAGCCCGGCCCGAAACGAACCAGCACATACTGGCCCGGACGCAGCTCTGTCATGCCATAGCGGCGCAGCGTTTCCATGTGGACAAAAATGTCGGGCGTCCCCTCGCCGCAGCTCAGGAAGCCGAAACCGCGGAGGCGATTGAACCACTTGACCTGCGCACGCTCGAGACCGCTGGTCGCGGTCACCGTGACATGGGTCCGCGGCGGCAGCATCTGCGCCGGATGAATCGCTGTCGTCTCGTCCATCGAGACGACCCGGAACGCTTGATATCCCTTCGCGCGCTGAACGCATTCGACAACGATGCGCGCACCTTCATATGCCGTCTGAAAGCCGTCGCGGCGCAGCACGGTGACATGCAGCAGCACGTCTGCCGCGCCATTGTCAGGGATGATGAAACCATAGCCTTTGGAGGCATCAAACCATTTGATGACGCCGCGAATCTCGACGAGATCGACTGCCGAGCCCTCGCCCGCGAACGGATCGACTGAGGATCGCTGTGCGTTGCCGGGATTCTCGCCCGACGAGCGCGACGCCCCAGCACCGGGCATCAGCCCACGCTTCGACTCAAATGCATCCGACCCCATGGCCCCGGATCCCACTATCAATTGCGCTGCCAGCCCGAGGTCAGCGCTATTTCACATGCCTCATCGAGACCTTTGCTCGACGATGCGGTGCGAATCTCCTGCGATTCGAAGATAACACTGCCGACTGCTCAGCAAAGACAAAAAACGAACACGATGCGAGCTATGAACAGCTTGCGGTGCAAAGAATCAGTCCCGCATCAGTTTCGAACGAACGGACCGAGCGTTTCGCCGATATCGTGATGGATGACTAGATCCGCATGTCGGTCTTGTTCGGTCGCTTCATTGTTGATGATCACAAGCCTGGCACCTGCATGCTTCGCCATCAGCGGGAATCCTGCGGCAGGCCAAACGACAAGTGATGATCCGATTGCGATGAAAAGATCGCAGCGCTGCGACAACTCGGCAGCGCGACGCATTTCGTCTTCAGGCATTGCTTGACCGAACGAGATTGTCGCCGTCTTCACCGGTGCGCCGCACGTGTTGCAATCCGGCGCACATCCTTCTTCAGCAAAACGCGTCTTCACCCATTGCATTTCGTATCGTGTTTCGCAGCCGATACAGCGTGCGTAGGTCGTATTGCCATGAAGTTCGATCACATCGTCCGACGCGAAGCCCGATGCCTGATGCAGATTGTCGATGTTCTGCGTGATGACGGACGGAATCTTTCCAGCCCTATAGAGCGCCGCCAGTGCGAGATGACCGCGACCCGGCCTTGCCGCTGAGAAGACTTCGTCCATGGCGAATCTGCGCCGCCAGGCTTCGTCACGCGCATCCTGATCGGCGACGAACTCATCGAAAGGAATCGGTCTGTTGCGTGTCCAAAGACCTCCCGGCGAACGAAAGTCGGGAATGCCTGTTTCGGTTGAGATTCCCGCGCCGGTAAACGGCACGATCACACGCGCTTCGGCGATGAGCTCACCGAGCATCTCCACGCCGCTACGAATATCTGCCACCTTCATGAGGTCATGTCGTCCGAATGAGAATGCCAATACGACAATGCCGCAGACGGCCATTCGGTACCACCCGCGCCGTCATCATCGCCGAATTCTTACTTGTCCTTGCCGCGCCCGTTACTCGCTCTGTTGCGGCTCGGTTTTTCAATGAGGAAGTCTTCGCGTTTGCGACCGGCTGCGATTTCCTTGGCCAGCCACCCGGCGACACCGCCGCGGCCCGTCCAGGTCTCGCCTGTCTGGGGGTGTCTGTATTTCGGAGCGATCTTGACCCCACGTGTCGGACCGCCCTTGCCATTCACATTACCAATCTGGGCGAGCTGTGCTTGTAACTCCGCCCGATGGAGCAACAGCTGCTTGTCGATATCGTCCCGCAGCGACAGCAACTCGGGAATGGAAAGAGTCTTTAGATCGGGCGGCGACATTACTCACTCCGGAATAATATGAGCATGCTCCTCTTGATGGCGCACAAAACGCGCGCCCGGGCATGTGCATCTAAAACAGACATATCAAATCTCGGCGGTGTGCAAGCACCGCCGCATGATCGAAGTCTCGCGAGTCGCAAAGACTGCCGTCCCCAGAAATCTTGCAGCGCAGTCGGCGTCAAGCGGCGCGCGACACATCCACGGCCGACAAATCTGCCTTGGCTTCGTCCTTCCTGGACTTCGCGACCGGCGTTGCTGGTGACTTCTTGGTGACCTTGCCGTGCTGAGCCAACTTTTCGAGTTCCGCTTCGAGTTCCGCCTGACGTGCGGCGACTTTCTCTGCGAGCTTGTCCGTTGCATGGTCGCGCAGCGCGGCGAGTTCTTCAATGCTCAGTGAGTCCAGATCAAACTTGGTCATGGCAATCTCCCTTGTCGTTCTGGACTATCGATATCGTTAATGAGCTGCAAGGACAGACGACCACTCATCCACGGAGTTAGCCGGCAACCCGGTAAGGTTGACGAAAGTTCGATGCTGCCATGAGAATGATGCCGGGCTAGGGAACGCGTCATGGCATCTTGGAAAGAAGAGCGTGACCGGTTGGTGGCACAAACGCTGGCGTTTGTTCAGCAGGTAGCCGCGGCACATCCGGCAGCAGCAAGCAAGTTCGGGCTGGCGTCCAGCAGGACTTTTGCAACCTCTGAGGCCGACTACTTGTCGCCAGCCCCCGACATCGTCGAGATGCATCAAGCGACCGGTGAACCAATCGCGGATATAGCGCCAGTTGGCATCGAGACTGGCATCCCTATGCCAGCCGATATTGCCGCCGATCTGCCCAAGCGCTCGCCTCGATATTCCGCTGCGTCCGAGCGTTCCGACATCGCGCAGCGCGTCGCGACCTTCAAGGCACGGCAGATGACCCTCAATCGCGAGCGCGAAGCCTATTATGACAGCGTACAGGCCCGCATTCGCACATCGTTGATGAACGATACCGGCTCCGACAGGCGGTGAGGACAGAGCAACCTCCCATTGCTCTATTCCTAAGCGCCTCGTCTCTATCTCCGGCGGAACGTTCGCCCTAGATCGGCTTGTACACGGCCGATCGAATGACCAAGCGGGGGCTATTTGCCAAGATGGCGACGAACAGCTGCGACCGAGGGACCAACGACTTCGATGGCGGCGCTGAGATCCTCCGAAGAAATGCCCAACCGATACGCCCAATAGTTTCGCTGGGCGTCGTCATTGCCGTCGATGGTCGCCGGCGGCCGAACGCTGCGCGCTGTTTCCAACGCAAGAACCGCGGAGACTGGTACAAGACCGATCATGGCGCGAGGCTATCATCTGCCTCGCCTCTCGGAGGCAGCGCGCTGAGCACATCCTTAGCGAGAGATTAACGAGCGAAACTCACTGAATGGCAGCGCCTAGGGAGGCCTGAGCCTCTCCTATTGCAACACAGGCCTTTTTGCGCCGCAGGCCTCGAATTGCACCGGTTACTTTCAGCACTTTTCCGGCCGAGCATGAGCCATCGTAGACCAGCGCGCTCTCATAAGGAGCCAGAACCAGCGGTTCGGATGTCCGAATTGACTGCGCAGCAGCCGGCGCGACACCGGAAAGAACCAGGAGTCCCAAAACACTCGATACGCGAAAACGCATTGTCGTCCCCAAAACCCAGCAGCACCGGATACCAGTCCAAAGGTTAAGGTTTCACACCCTGTGATTGCTTTTCCATCGGCAGCCCGCAGCGACGGGGAGCAATCATGATCCCGGATATAGCAAAATACAAAGCAAATCTTGCGCCGCTATGCAGTACACTCATAGCGTGACCTGCGTATGACTACACTCCTTGCAGGTAAATTCGACCCGCGTGACCCCCTTGGGGGCTGACACCTTGTTCGGGGCACCGCATTTGCCACAGGTCGATAGAATGCGGGTATCGCCCTGCTTCACCACGACCGTCTTACGCTCCAGCGACTCGCGGATGAGGCGCTCGGCCTCCTCACGCATTGCCTGCTTGCTCATGTGCACTCCGGTTCGGCCAGCCAACATGGCCGGTTTGCGGTCGCTGTTATAGCCGAGCGACGTGACGCTTCCTAAACCACATGGTGCCGATTCCCACCGCTTAAAGGGAACGTTTTCAGAAGCAGAACGTTTATGGCACCCGAATACCTGCAGTCTAATATAGCGGATTTTACGTCGCTGTAATGACGCCACAATCCGACGGAAAACGTTCCGAGAGCCTCAACGGCGAGACGACAACAAGAGAAAAAGAATGGAAGAAGATTCGATACTCTCGGCGCGCGCCGATATCGAGAAGCACGTCGTTCAGTTTCGCGAGAACCAGGCGAAACTTCGGCGTGAACGCGAAGGCTACTATGAAGCCGTGATAGAAAAAGTCCGCGCGACGGAATGGAATGAGTTTGTCACACCGCGTCCGACGCGCAGTGCGACAAGGCGATAGCTCTTCTGGAATCGCCATCCGCCACAAGGCCCGAAGCAGCCGCTTCGAGCCTCGTCTTGCCGGCCGCCCAAAAGGCTTACCAGTAGCCGTAAGTGCGATAATAGCGCGGTCCACCATATCCATAATAACGCGGGCCATAATAGCCGCCGTAATAAGCAGGTCGATATCGCGGACCGTAATAGCCATAGTAGCGCGGCCCACCGTAATAATATCGAGGACCGTAATAGGGGCCATACGCCCCTGCTACGCCAGCGGCGAGTGCTCCCGCGGCGAGTCCGAAACCGATCGCCGGGCCCGGCCCCCAACCATGGCGCCAGCCATGTGCTTCTGCTGGCAGGCTCACGGCCATCGCGCCGATCGCCACGACCGAGGCAAGGATAACAGCTGCCTTCTTCATGAGAAGTTCTCCCGTGTTCACTGCGCGGATAACGCGCATGCTTTTTGTTGGTTTCAGGGCTGCCTCAGTTCGATACGCACGTTCCTGCGACTGCATGCGCGATACGCTCTCTTACTCATTCGCCCGCCACATCCCGTCCGCATGCAGACGCGCAGCAGCTCCGCGCATCAATGCCCCCCCGATGCGCTTAATCCACTGTTCACCATAGACGGCCGCCGTTCGGAACGGCCCATCACGCAGGCGCTTTCCTCCCGACGATGAAATGATGATGAAGGTGCATTGTCATCGATGCGCATCTTCGAACACTGGAGCAACACCGATGATGGAACAGATCGCCAGGATCGATACGGCGCTGGACGAATTGCTGGTAAATCTCGGCGGAATGGTTTTGCGGCTCTCTCATCCGAAGGTGACGCGTACCCGCGAAGAACGCTCGGCGCTCGCACGCTCCGTAAATCAGTTTGCGACCTGTGCCGCGCGCTCCCGAGATCCACGCGTGCTGCAACTCAACGAAGAGCTGAAAGCGTCGCTAAAGCCCCGGCTGCGTCTCGTTGCGAGCCGCTGATTTCGGGAACGTTTCGTCCGACCGCATGTTGGGCCGGTGATCCAACACGGAGATCGACCATGGCACTGGAAGCAAGCGAGCAAGGCAATCTCATCGGCAGCGACAAGGTCGAAGGCACTGCCGTATTCGGCGCCAATGATCGGAAAATCGGTTCGATTGAGCGGGTGATGATCGACAAGAAAAGCGGTCGGGTGTCCTATGCCGTACTGTCGTTCGGCGGCTTTATGGGTATTGGCGACGACCATTATCCCCTGCCCTGGCAGTCGTTGAAATATGACACCGACCTGGGCGGCTACCGAACCGGCGTGACGCAGGAGCAGCTGGAGCGCGCTCCCAGATACGAAGATGACAGCGACTGGAACTGGGCCGACGCCTCACGAGCGCGATCCATCAACGATTATTATGGCGTGCCTTTCGGCATCTGACCGGCGGTTGCGTCAAGGCATCCCTTGCCGCAGCGTCTTCGGGGCGCTGTCTTTCTTCGACAACCCGCCGCCCGTCGCAACGAATCGTTAAGCATGACTGGTCGTGATATCGAACCGGCGATTTCGTTTTGCATTGGTCATCCATGACCTTGCGCGCCCTCACCGTACCGACCATCAACGTGCAGCCTAATCCGCCGCCTTACGGCGAACTGCACCTCCGCAAGGGCGCTTGGGATCAATTACAGGCCCGCAGGGCATATCGGGCGCACCGGCTCGATGATGATTCACCCGCGAAGCGCGAGGCTGAGTGCGATCGCGAAATCTGAGCCCTAACGCAGGCGCCTGCGGGCGCTGAGGACCGCGCGAAGAAGATAACAGCCTACTGCTCGGCGAGGCGATAGTAATCTGTGGACTGAACGCGGTTCTAGCGCCTGCGGGGCGATCGTACCTCTTACACCGAGCAAGCGCTGAATTTCAGCTGAATTTCATTTGCGCAGTCAATTGGCTTTCACAGGCTGGCCAGCAGTGCGAACAAGCTTGTCAGCTTTCACCAGCACGTAGTCCGTTTGGGGCTGCGGTCGTGCGAGAAAGCTGATTGCGACAAACACTGCGCAAAGTATAAGCCCGACCACCATCACGCGCCGGTGGGTAGGCTTGTCGGCATTGTGAAACGAAGCGGACATGGTCTGATCCTCGCCTTTGATCATCCATAACCGACACTTTCCCGTGCGCAACTACACTTCAGTTTTAACGTAACTGGCGCGGGTTTCCGCTTCATCACATTTTACCGAAGCCATTTCCAGATCTTAATATCGACCGCGCGGGCAATCTTCCGAACTGGAGCCGGATTCGCTTGCTACACTTTCAGCAATTTACTCGTTCTGGAAATTGTCTTGAGAGATGGGCGGCACCTTGGTTTCGCGGGCATATTTTTCGGCCAGATCGAAAATCTCGCGTCGACGCTCCGGTTCGTTAATACTGAGGTAAGCGACAACCATCTTCAATGCCTCCTCATCGGAGGCGCGTCCAAATCGCCACACGACGATCGCTCCCAAGTTGTGCAGGCGAACGTCGGAACCTTCTCCGGCACGTCAGATTGAATATGTTCGCATCCGATACAATAATACGACTATCGGGCAATTCGTTCCGGAGTCCAGCATGATCCACGAACGAGCGATATCCCAGATTTGCCGCGAACTGGCAGAGGCAGCAGCTCTCAATCGTCACGACCTCCTTGCACAACTTCTCCGTATGGCCGCGCTCGAAGCTACTGAGACAGGCACACGGTATGCTGATCCGGCATCGGACATCAGAGAGCAGTTGGTCGGCACCTGGGATTGGGACATCCTCAACGATCGTGTTTATGCTGATGGGCCCGCCGCCGGGCTATTCGGCATTTCCGAAGAACAAGGCACCCTCGGCTTGCCGCTTGAGAAATGGCTGGCAGCTATCCACCCAGAAGATGCCGATGCGCTCTCTACCGAAATCGATCGCGTGATGAAGACAGGTCACATCTTTTCGATGGAATATCGGATCGTCGCGAACGATCAGGTGCATTGGGTCTATGCGCGCGGCCGCTGCACTTTCGACGAGGCAGGCAATCCCGTTCGCTTCCCTGGCGCTTTTGTCAAAATCACCCGCGAGAAGATTGACGACAATCACCTTAGCATCGCGCCGCAGTAGTACCTGTAGCGGCGAGATACAGCGAGCTGGAACGCCTCACAAAGTCGTCTGTTGACCCATCATGGCCAGAAAATTCTACAGCATCGTGGTGGTGCGCTCTGTCGAGGAATCAACCGAGGTGATTGTCGAGGCGGCAAGCGAGGATCAAGCTCACTCGGCTGTACTGTCTCACCTTGCATCGAAGGGAGACGAATATACATGGCGAAATCCACGCAAGGATTTCATCGTCTGGCACAAGCGAGAGATCGATATCCCTGCCATTGTCGATGTCACTGCCTGACGACCGCCACTGCCGCTCGTCGCATTTAGCTGCTATGGGATGCCATCGTAGCCTGTCGGCTTCGTAACTGCCTTCCCTCATGGAGATCATCCCATGCGTTTCCTGCACACGATGCTTCGCGTCCGCAGCCTCGACGTCGCTCTCAAATTCTACGCTGACGCGCTAGGCCTCAAGGAGGTCCGCCGCATCGATAACGACAAGGCCAGATTCACGCTGGTCTTCCTTGCCGCCGACGAGGACGTGCCGGCCCTGGCTGGCCAGACCGGCCGCGGCGCTCCGCTTGTCGAACTCACCTATAACTGGGACGAAGAAACCTATGGCGAAGACCGCTATTTCGGCCATCTCGCTTACGAAGTCGATGATATCTACGCCACCTGTGATCGCCTGATGAAGCTCGGCATCACTATCAATCGTCCGCCGCGCGACGGCCAGATGGCTTTCGTTCGTTCCCCGGATCTGCACTCCATCGAGATTCTGCAGAGGGGCGATGCCCTGTCGCCCCAGGAGCCTTGGAGCTCCATGCCAAACACCGGCCACTGGTGATCGAACAGACACGATCTGCACAGCCGCCCGGAACTCCGCATCATCAGTAACGTTGAGGATGCGACATCAAGATAAAGGAGGCTGAGCAATGGGACGAGGAATTCTGCTTTGGATGCTGGGTGTGCCGATTCCGGTGATCATCCTGCTCTGGCTGTTCTTCGGCCGGTGACACGGGTCATCCACCAGATCAAGACAGCTGACAATGAACGGGCTCCGTGTTTGCGGAGCCCGTTCGGTTTTCAGCCACCGATCTTTCATGCCTGCCGCGAGCAGGCCGCACTTGTGAGCGCGTGGCAATGCCGGCTACATCATCGGCGTTGGAAATCGCAAGGAAATATCGTCGTGCCCCGCTCCTCTTCCCCGCCGTTGCAACTCTGGGGCCGCGCCAATTCGGTCAATGTGCAGAAGGTCCTGTGGTGTTTCCACGAACTCGATCTCGCGTTCGAGCGCGTCGATGCCGGCATGCAATTTGGCCGCAACACCGAGGCCGACTATCTGGCGATGAACCCGAACGGGCGCGTGCCGACGCTCCGGCACGGTGATTTCTCTCTGTGGGAATCTAACGCCATCATCCGCTATCTCGCGCTCACTTTCGATGGCAACGCAAAACTCTATCCGGCTGAGCCAAGAATCCGCGCCGGTATCGAGCGCTGGCTCGACTGGGTATTGAGCACGTTGCAACCGGCCGAGCGGCCGTTGTTCTGGGGTCTCGTGCGTACGCCGGCGGCGCAGCGCGACATGGCGGCGCTGCAGAAGACGGCCGACGAAAATGGCAAGCTCTGGGCGATGATCGACGCCCAGCTCGCCGGACGCGACTATCTCGAAGGCAATGCCTTCAGCCTCGCAGATCTCGTGATCGGCTGCTATGCGCGGCGCTGGTTCGGCGTGGAAGGCGTTGCGCGCCCCGATCTTGCACATCTGCAGCGCTGGTACGGCACCGTCTCACAGCGTCCCGGTTTCGTTTCGTGGGTGTCCCCGCCGCTGAGCTGATGCTTTACTGGGTTGCCCGCTCGATCAGCACGATGCCGACGATAACAACCAGGGTGATGGCGATCACCATCAGACGCGTTGTCCAGCCCATGCTACGGCCAATCCACCAGAGCAGCGCGCAACCCATCAATAGTGGGACGATGATTTCCGGATGCATCGCAGCTAGCCGAGAAAACGAACGCCAAGAGTCTTGCCGCGTCGCCACACCACTTCGCAATTTCGCCCCGTGCGGGCGTCGCGCGAAAAGGCCAGTCGCATCCTGTTGCCGACCGAGGTCGGATCTTCCACGACCAGCTTCGCTCCGCTGGACGACAGGTCCAGCACATTGCATGGACGCGCGGCAAAACCGCCATCCAGCGTGATCCAGCCGGCCTGGTGAACCGACCGCCGGACATCGCGCTTTTTCGTTACCGCCATTGTGGTCTCCGCGCCCCCGCCAGACTGTAGAACGACAGGCTTGAGGAAGCGTTGCGATCCGCCTCAAACTTGGCAATGTCGGTGCGAGCGGCGCCGATATCCCCATCTGATGACGAACTTGCAAATTGCCGTATCAGATGACTTGCCGACGCCGTCAAAGGTCACTATACGTTCGCCCACTGACGCCGGACTGATTTGTTTCCGACCGGCGCAGAATTCTGGCAGACCATCGTAACACACTGATGTTCAAGCCATTTTTCTAGCCGTGCAAAATGCCGGTCACCTCGTCCGATTGCGGATGTTGGCGGTGCCGACGTTTTTGCTCCCTTCGTCTATCGGTTAGGACGCCACCCTTTCACGGTGGAGAGAGCGGTTCGATTCCGCTAGGGAGCGCCATCTCGGTAAAATGCAACGCGCTAGTCTGTACGTGACATCCCCGGTCATGATCGCAGTGAATGCGATGTGATCGGGACTGCTTTGATGGGAAAACGAGCCTGCATTACCTGGCGCATCGATTGCGCCCGAGCCTCGAACGCAGCACCATGCCATTGCTTCGGAGAGGTCTCGGATCACGAGGCCCCTCCGTCTCCCCCGTCACTATTGCGGAGATCTCCGTCGCTCGGCGATCATGCTCTTAGCTTCATCGGCGCTGATGTCACCAGCTCCGAGCACCTGATACGGACTGTTCGCGTTCTGCGCCCTCTGATCGTCTTTGCGACGGCGCTCATCCCTTGAATCGTCAGGCGTGTCACCACTGCCGCCGCCATAACCGAGAACTTCGACGATGATCACCGAGGGCTGGGCGTTGCCGCTTTGCGTCGGCGTTGCCGTCTGCTGCGTCGCCGCCGTGGCATTCGAGCTCGACAGCGCGACGCTGATATTGGGCGCCTGCACGGTTGGAATACCGGTCGCCGTGCCTTGCACCTGGATGTTCGCGGCGTTCAGTATCTGCAGGGCTGCGAGATTGACATTACCCGACACGCGGATGCCCGCCTCACCCGCATCGATGGTGCCGAGCGGCGCGATCAGGTCAATGTCGCCGGGCAGCACTTCCGGGATCGGATTGAGCGTGGCGATGCCGGCGCCAGACGACGGCACCTGCGGCGCCAGCTCGACATTACCGTACTCATCCGTGGAGCGTTTCGGCGGCGTGTAGATCACGGTGGTCTTGGCACCACGGCCGGCATTGATGTCGCCGGTGGCAGTCCAGGCCAGGATGTTGCCGCCATAGGTCGTCATCACGCGCGACAGGCCGAGCGGGATGCTGCCCTTGGCATACATGCTGATACTGCCCTTGCCCTGGGTCACCACGCCGGCGCTGGCCGGCACGAGCTGGCCCTCGACGCCGATGATCGTCTGCCCGGCCGGCGTCAGCATTTCGATGTCACCGCCGAATAGCGTGCGCACACCGGAGCCACCGAACATCACCATGTCGCCACCCCGATTGATCGCATCGCCATTCGCATCCGTCTCGGGCAGGAACGCGGCGATGACGCGGTTGCCGCGCAGATAGGAACCTCGACGCGGACCGTTGGGCTCGTTGTATTCGCGGCCTGCGGCCTTGAGCTCAGCGAAATACACTTGCCGCAGGAAGATCGCCTGCTGTTCCTGTGCCAGCGAGGCGAAGTAGGCGCGATCCTCCTCGTCGCTGCCTTCGAAGCCATAACGCTGCTTCAGCCACGCGGCGAGCTCTCGCTCATAGGTCTTGACGACCTTGCCCGGCTGGTCCGCCAGCGGCGTGCCCGCGATGGCAACATTGGCGGGATCGAGATAGAGCGCCGCGAGCTTCGCATAGTCCGGCTGGGTGCTGCCGATGCCCGCCTGCATGAAGATGCCGGCGCCAAGCCCGTCCTTCTTGCCGCTCAGCACCGAACCGATGCTGGTCACCGACGCCTTGTCATCCTGGCGGATGTTGCGGCCAGCGGAGATCACCAGCGTGCCGGGACCGGCAACCTGCGCATTGGCATAGATCACGTCATGACCAGCCTCGATCAGCGAGAGATCGGTGAGGTTGTTGTGCATCGCCAGGAGATTGGGTGCGATGATGTCGTTGCCGGCACGCATCCATACCGGGGTCGCCGCCTCGTACCAGGTGCCGACGCTGCGGGCGCGGCCGTAAAGCGTGTCGTTGAGCTTGCGGCTGGCGCCGAAGGTCAAAGTGACGATATCGCCGCCGACCGCATAGATCCGCGCGGGCTCGCCACTGCCCGCATGCAGACCACTCGCCACCGGCGTGTTCGGCCCGAAAGCGAATAGCGACATGGTCGAATCCGACAGGTTCTCGAACAGCGTGCCGTCGCTGGATTGATTGTGCACCAGCACACTTCCGATTTTGGCACGGAAGGCGGTGCGGAACGGGCTCGGCAAAGCCGTATCGGCCCCCGACATGCCGACCGTATAGCCGCCGCCATAGATCGAGTCGCCGGCCAGCCATTCGAGCTGTCCGCTCTTTCCCGGTGCCAGCAACAGGCCGGAGCTGATAGCACTTCCATCGCTATAGTTGGTCATGCCGGCGCCGAGCTTGATGTCGCCGCCCGCAGCCACCGCGCGGAAGATCGACGGATAGACCATGTAAGCGTGCTTGGGGCCCAGCAGGTTGTTGACCCATTCGAAGCCGGCATTGCTGCCAACGTCGCGGGCGCCAGGCATCAAGGTCGGCACCAGATCGCCGCCGGCCGAGAACAGGTTGATGGCGGTGCGCTCGGTCCAGAGCGAGAACCAGCTCCAGCCGCCGCCGGTCTGCGGCGTGCCATTATAGATGAAGGGCGAGGAATTGAGCGGCTTGACGCGGCCGGGATCGCCGGCGCCGCCGAGCACGAGGTCGCCGCGGGTGTCGATATTGGCTACGGCATCGCCGAGCATCAGCACCGCGCCTGCGCCGAACAGGCCGCCTGACGCCGTGAACGGACTGCCGGGCAGGATACCGCCACCGCCGCCGCCGTAGCCGGTGAAGAGATCGATGCCGCCCATCCTGCCAGTGCTGACCTGCAGCGTGCCGCGCAGATTGACCAGCGCGCCGTTGAGATCGAGCTGTTGATATTTTGTGGTCCGCCCCTCGACCACCGATGCCAGCAGGTTCGGGTTGAGCGATCCGCCGGTGCGTAGCGTGAGGTCGCCGCCGCCGGTGAGGACGAGATCGCCATTGACCACGCGGCCGGTGGAGCCGATGGCGAGGTTGAGCGCCTGACTGCGCGGGAACCGCTCGCCGGCGCTGCGGAACGTACTGTCGCCGCGGGCATCGACCATGCCGGCATCGCGGCCGGCGCGCACCGTGAGATCGCCGCCGCCAAGCGTGCCGATACCGGTGAAGCCTACCAGGCGCGGTCCGGCAAGGGTCACAGTCTGCTCGTTCGTATAGGTGCCGAAATTGATCCACCAACTGGTGGCGATATCGCCGACCCCAGTGGTGCCGCCGCTGCCCTGCCGCCACAGCCAGTTGCCCACGGCGGCGCTGGCGCTGCCGGCCTCGGTCTGCGTGCTCCAGACACCCTCGAAAGCCGCAGCGCTATAGGCGCTGTTGCCCATGCTGTCGCCGATCACGTCGCGCACGGCATCAATCAGCACATTGCCGCCCTGGTCCGGATACCAGGCGCGATAGACGTCGAGGGCGCCGTCATATTTGCCATCGGCCTGCACCTTGCCCAGCAGCGCATCGCCATTGCGGCCACGCGGGAGATTATAGGGCGCATTGGCGGCGCTGCCGCCTGGCAGTTCGCTATTGGTGCCGGCAGTGTAGACGCCGAACAGCGACATCATGCTGATATCGCGGCCGGCGGAAAGCGTGAGATCGCCGGTGCCGGTGCGCAGCACGCTGAAGCCGGGCGTGCCATGCGAGTAGGCGTAAGTGGTGGTGGTTGTTTCGGTGCCGCCACCCTCGCAATAGGCACCGTAGTCACACCAGCCAACAAACCCGGTCTCGCGCTCGAAATCGGTGATGCTTCGGCCGGTCCAGGAACTGTTGCCGAACCAGTCCAGAGACCCCTGCTCCGTAAGTTTGCGCGGCTCCGGCCCGCAAATGCCCGGCTCCATCGAACAGAATGCTTCAACCGTCATGCCGTAAAGCGCCGCCGCTTCATCGACGCGCTTGCCGACGTCGTCAGGGCCGTTGAGCCCGTAATAGAGCGCGCCGAAATCCGTAAAGACCATATTGCCGACGAACACCGTGGTGGTCTTCGACGAACTATGAACGCCGTTATGGGTATCGGCGAGCACGATGTCGCCTTTACCCTGCACATTGCGCGCGCGCACATCGGCCGAGCCGAGATCGGCGCCGGCGGTCAGCGTGAGATCCCAAGAGGTGGAGCCTTCGCGCAGCATCGGCGCAATCGACCAGTTGCGGCCCTGGATGCCGCCGGTGCCGACCGGACGCAGGTTCACCGGCGTGCCGCCCGCCAGCTTCACGAAGGTCATCGACGGGATCAGTGATCCCTGTTTGAGCTCGATGCCTTCGCTGGCGGTCAGTTCCGCAGTCAGCTTCACGCCTTTCGGCCAGGTGAAGGCCGCAACCGCAGCATCGGCGCGTAGGGCGAAGCCGGCGCCGAGCCTGGAGCCTGCGGTCAGCCTCAGTTCGGACGGCAGCACGGTGCCGGCCGTATGGACGGTGCCATCGGCCGTGATCACCTCCGCCCCGAGCACCGTGCCGGCCGACAGCACCAGCGTGCCCGTCAGCGTCACCTGCATCGGCAGTGTGGTGCCAGCCGGCAACGTGGTGGGGCGCGCTTTCACCTCGTAGTTCAATGTCGCGCCGGCCGGGAACCTGGTGTCGGCTTCCAGCCTGACGCCATCGATGGGCACCACGATGTCGCCGCCGAACGGCGTTGCGCCCTTGCCGCCACTGGTGTCGCGGCCTTCGATCAACTGCCAGCCATTGTCGTCCGGGGTCACCGGCGGCGGCGCGAAGCCGTCATTGATGCTGCCATGGATGTTGAGATTGCCGGCGGCGCGGAACACCAGCGCGCCGGGCTCGCCGAAACCGCGCAGGTTCTCGTCAAGGATGTTCGACTGCGGACCGTAGCGATGGTTCGACAGATCGATGTCGCCGACCACCGTGAGGTCACCATTCGGATTGTCGGCGCTGACCTTGCCGACGATCTCGACGCCCGGACGCAGATGATAGCTGCCGAGCCCCGCGAGCCGCGCGGACAACAGGCTGTTGCCAAGCGCCGCGTTGATGAAGATGCGACTCTCGGCATCGATCCTGTCGAGATAGGCCTGGGTGATCTGCTGCGGGCGACCGCCATTGACGTCGGGCACCAAGGCAGGCTCCGCGTCGTCATAGCTGCGGAATGCGTTGATAGCGATGCTCTTGGCTCCGGCAATCGCCGGCGTGCCGTTGACGTCGATGGCGACATCGTTGCCGCCGAGACGCGGCGCATTCAGCACCAGCGTGCCGCGGGCGCGGCCGTCATTGTTGGCGGCATTGGTGCCCGCGCGCAGATCGATGCGCGCACCGGATGCCAGCGTCAGCCGGCCGTCGCGGGTGGTGAGATCGACCATCGCCCGGTTCGGGCTGTCGATGATCTTGCCATAGCTGTCGACACGCAAGCCGGTGCCATGGGCATCGAGCATGCCGTTGATGGTGAGATCGCCCTTGGCCGCGAGGCGGATGGCGCCGACCGAGAAGCCGGACGCATCGATGCGGCCATTGACGGTGAGGCTGCCGCCATCGAGCACGATCTCGACCTGGCGCGCTTTCACCTCATCGCCGATGACAAGGCTGCCCTGCTTGATCTGGAACCGGCGGGCGCCGAACGCTTCGCCGGCATTGAGCCTGGTGTTGAGCCCGGCGAAATCCGCCAGCGTCTGCGCGCGGACCGCAATCTCCGCCGCGGTGTAAGGCACATAGGTGCCGCCGGCATCATAGACGCCGCTGGCGCTGCCGTGGATACTGCCGGCGAGATCAACATAGCCTGCCCCGGTGCCGAGCGCGGTGGCCGCCAGCGTGCCGGCGCGATTGTGGCGCGCCGACAGGTCGATGCTGGCACCACTGGCCATCAGGATGTTGCCATCCTTGCTGCTCAATACGACATCGCCGCCCCAGCTATATTTCTTGACGTCGAACAGCGTGACCTCGCGGCCTGCCATGTCGATGCGGGCGCCGTCGGTGAGGACGAGATCGCCCGTCGCATTCAGCGTCAGCCGGCCGGATGGCAGCACCACGGCGGTATCGAGGGTGACGCTCTGGCCCGTGATCTTCAACTCGGCGCCGAGGGCATTGTTCGTGCCCGCCGCACCGCCGGTGCCGGTGATGACAACCGCGCCGCCGGCCTTGATGTCGCTGAACGATCCGGCCGCGCCGGTGAGCATTGGCGTGCGGATGGTAAGATCGCCGCCGCTGAAGGCGAAGCCGGTGCCGGGCTGATAGCCGCCCTGCTTGTGATAGACCGCGAGCGCGCCCTTGCCGCTCGACGAGACGCTTTGCGACGCCGTGAAATTGACATGGGCGAAACCGAGCGCGATGCGATCTGCGGAGAAGGCCGGGTTCGGCCGCGTATTCGGTGCATAGCCGAGCAGGACGCGGTCGGCGATGACGTCGAGGGCACCGTCGCCGAGCCTGTCGAGCACCGGCGCTCCCGGCAGTTGCGGCGTCGAGCTGCCCGGCAGCGTCAGGCTGCTCTTGGTATCGCTGACGGCGCCGGACCAGATGAATTCGCCGGTGGTGATGGTCGCCTTGTCGCCGGCCGCGCCATAGCCGTAAATCGCTGGCGCGCCGAACACGAGACGATCGAGCGACGATTTGCCGGTGGCCGGATTGAGCGTGTTGAGATCGACCGATCCAAAGATGTTCACCGACTCGCGCGCATTCAGCACCAAGGATTCAAGTGCGGGCGCGCCGACGCTGGTATTGCCGCGCAGCAGGTTGGCGAGCACCGTCTGGTTCAGCGCCATGCCCGGCGGCAGCTTGCCCGCCGCACCGGCCGCCGCGAGTGCCTCGGCGCTGCCGAGATTGACGGCGGAGACACCGAGCACGAGATTGCGGGTACCGTAGCGCAGGCTGTCGCGCAGCGTGAAGGCGGCATTGGTCGCAGCACCGATGGTGCCTTCGGAATAGAGTTGTGTCTCGCCGCGGCAGATCGAACCGGCAGCACAACCGCCGACATCGATGGCTACGGGACCATTGTCAGACTTCGATGCCGTGGTCGGTGGCAGGAGATTGATCCAGCCATTCGAGACCACGAAAACCGCCTGCTCGCTCGGGGTATAGACATAGCCGTCGCGGGAATCGAATGGCACCGCGCCGCGGCCGATCGTCGTGATCGTCGCACCCTGCTCGATCAGGATACTGCCAGTCGCACGATTTGCCTGTGCGGCTATCAGGAATATTTCGCCGGCCGACAGGACGGCACCTGAGCGGATCACGATTCCATTGGCCATATCGAGGCCGAATGAAATGCTGTTGCTGCCATAGACGGCGCCGCCGGTCGTGAGACCGCCGCCGATGGTCATGCGGCCAGCGCCGAAGGCGTTGAGCTGGTCCGCATAGATCGCAACGCTGTTTGCGTTCGACGTCGGCGCCTGCCCCGCGGCGAGAATCTCGATATTGCTCATGTCAGTGCTACGCACCGACAGCGTGCCGGCGTAGCCCTTGCTGCCGGCTTCCGGAGCAACCAGCGCAGTGCCCTCGAATGCCAGTGCCGCTTTGCCGGTCATTCCCGCGCCCGGCGACAACATCAATTCCAGCAATTTGGCGTCTGAGGTGATCATGCCGCGCGGGAAGCCGCGCCGAACGGCATCGGCCACCACGAAGGAATTGTAGTCCATCTCGTTGAAGGCGGAATGCGTGCGTACCTTGTCGCCAGGCGTGATGAGCAACTGGCTGGGCAGCGCCGCACGCACATTCGTATTGGCAATACCGAGATGGCCGCTGGCGATGTAGGTACCGGTTTGCATTTGCGCAGGCGCAAATCCGGCGGTGAGCTGCTGGCCGATCTCGACGCGGAAGGCGCCAGGAATGAGCGCGTAGTTCGATGGCAGCAGCGTATAGGTGCCGGCGGGCAGACCCGGCACGCCAGCAGGCACGGTGATCTGCTGGCCGATCGTCGGCGTTCCGGCGCTATCGTTGCTCGCTGCGGAAGGCGCGTAGCCCGTGAAGCCTGGCACGATGGCATAGATGGTGTTGTTGGCGTTGCTGTAGCCGAAGGACGGGTTGGCATTGGCAAGCGGTGTGGTGAGGATATTCACCGAACCGCCGCGGCCGCTGAAGAAGCCGGCGCCGAGCAGTTCGCCACCGCCCGACAGATCGAGCACGGCGCCCTGATCGACATCGATGGCGAGGCCGCGCAGCGAGATACCGCGCGCCAGAGCGGCGCGATTGTCGGTGCCGAGCGCATCCGCAAGCACCACGTCGGCACCATTGAACTTGTAGGTCAGGCCATCAATGGTGCCGCCATAGGGCAGCATGAGGCCCGCGGCACTCACCGACGTGATGCTGCCGGGCAAGATATTGGTCTGCGAACCTGTGAATGTTCCCCCCGATATCGCCGACTTGCCGACCGCAATCATGCCGAGCGGCGCGCGCACCACGCCGCCCTGGTTGACCACCGCGCCTTCGAGCTGGATCGAACCGAACACGGAATACGGCACCGCGGGATTTGTACCGGCCGCGCGCGCGAGGGTGAGCGTGGCACCGGCCTCGACCAATGCGCCCACACGCGTGCCGGGATAGAGCTGCGCCGCCGTCACGGTGAGATTGACCGGAGCGGACAGCACCGAATTGATACTGCCTCCAACCCCCAGCTCGCCAGGATTTTTGAGCATGCGGACATCACCGCGGCTGGTCAAAGCCACGTCGCGGAAACCGCCGCGGGCATAGTTCTGCCCGGTCACGCGCAGCTTGCCTTGCGCGCCGGCAAAATAGGCGCCGCGTACGTCGATCAGGTCCGCCGTGATGCCGAGCGAGGCCGCATCGTGGTCACGCGACGGGACCGAATGCTCGAGGCCCGGCATGATCTTGTCGTTGCCTTCAAAGCCGGCCGTGGCCGGAGCTTGGCCGAGCAGTACATAGGGCGCCGCGATGCGCACGGTCGCGCCGCGCGCCGTGCCCTCAGCGACGCCGATGCCGGCATGGATGCGCAGGCTATGCGACAGATTGAGATCGATGCCGCCCTCGAACGTGACGAGGCCATTGGCCAGTAGCGCCAGATTGCCGAAACCGCCGTGGACGATCTGATCAACGCCCAAACGCGCCTTTCCATAGGCCAGACCGGCGCCCCCCGGCTGCATTTGGTCGGAAATGGTGCGGCCGCCTTGCGTCGACACGATGGCAATTTCGCGGGGCGCCATCACGGCCGGATCGGGGTTCGCCGATTTCGAATAGGCGGCGCCGGTGAGCGCGATCTTGAGGGTTCCGCCCGCCGCCCCCGCACCGCCGGCGGCGGCACGCAGGGTTCCGTCGAGCACGAGGCCGTTGGCCGATTGCAGGCTGATGGTGCCACCATTGCTGGCGACATTCAGTGACGACGACGACTTGACCAGGCCGCCATCGGGAATGTCGATCGTCGCTTGCGTGCCCGATGCATCGAGCAGCGCGCCGGCGCGGATCACGACGAACGAGTCCGGGGTCTTGGTCAGCGTCAAATCTTCGAAATCCGGGCTGCCGCCGATGGCGATGGTGCCGCCGTTCCTGACGATGCCGTAAGTGCGGCCCAGCGCATCCACCGCTGTGTAGGTGCGTGCTGCGACGTCGAGCACGGCATTGTCGCCGATCCAGATCGAGCGGCCATGAACCGATTTGTCATAGGTGTCGAGCAGCAGGTGATCGATGGCGATCTCGCCGCCCCAGGCATTGAGGCGGCCGTCTATGGTGATCTGGCCCGGCGCGGCGATGGCGATCTTCTGGCCGGGATCGACGGTGATCGTGGCGCCGCGTTCGACGATGATCTCCGCACCGCCGACATCGGCGGCCAGCAATTGCGCCGGACTGGCGCGCAGCGCGAGGCTGGCGCCCTTACGCTGGGTCAGCGTGCCCTTCATCGCATTTTCCAGATAAAGCGGCGGCGTCCACAGCGCGAGCGCCGCATCCGGCGAGGCGCCAGTCCGCACCGACGTCGCATCGGCAGCAAGCGTCAGCGCGGGCATCGATACATCGATCTGCGTTCCGGCCGCGACCGTCACGCCGGCATGGCCGTTGACGGTGTAATTTGCAAAGCCCGTCTGGAACAGCGCGGGATCGAGACGCAGCGCGCCCGTCTCGGCAACACCGCCGATCACCACCTTGCCGCCGGTTTCGAGTTCGAGCTTGCCGCCGCCCGCGACGCCGTAACCGCGGAGTTCGCCGTCCATCATCAGACGACCATTGCGCGCAGCGCCGATGACATCGGCCCGCAGCGCGACATTGCCGCCCTTGCCACCCGTCAGCTTGCCGCCACGGGCCAGCACGCCGCCCGAGGAGACATCGATCACGCTGCCCTGCGCGAGCTTCACATCGCCCGACGACGCCAGCGACACCGTGCCACCATCGATGAAGGCGTGGCCGCTGGCGCCGGGATCCAGCACCTGATTGATCCACGCGCCGCGCAGATCGATCACGGCGCCGGCCGTCAGCGACACTTCTGACCGATCGCCTTGCATCAGGGGCAGATCGTTCGACGTATTCGGAGCCCTGAACACATTCGTCGTCGTGAACGAACCGCTTTGCGCGGTGATGCGTGCGTCGATCTCGATCACAGGCGCAATCAGGCGGATATCCGCACCGCCCGCCAGCGTCACATCGGCATCCACCGTGATCTTGCCGCGGGTGCCGAGATCCAGCCCGCCGAGATTCTGTTCGCTGAGATGTTTCGCATCGAACCAGACAGTGTTCGTGCCACCGGCAGCGCCGGCTGCATCGGTGATGCGCACATCGGAATTGTAGAGATCACGGCGACCGGTCGCATCGTAGTTCCCGAGCGCCAGCGTGCCGTTCTGCGCCGCCGTGCTTTGCGTCAGCTTGTAGCCGTCCGTCGTCGCTGCGGCGCGCCTGGTGGTCTGGCGCTCACCCGTCACCGTATCGGCGACGATGCTCGCCTGGAACGACGCTGTCGGCGCCGACAGGATCAGACGGCCGGCATCGCGGCCGACCGAATAACCGTCCTCCCAGCGCAACGAAGTGCGACCGCGGTCGAAGACGGTGGTCCAGACCTCGGTCAGGCGCTCGTCCTCGCGGCCCTGAATATTGTGCGTGCGCGCGAAGCCGCCGGCAAAACCACGGAAGCGCAGATCGGCCGGCGCATCGTCCACCGAATAGCGACGTCCGTCACTGCCGATGAGATTGGTGGAACGGATCCAGCCGGCGGCGTAATCGAGCGATCCGCCGGAGATATCGAACACCGCACCGCGTTGCGCAATCACCTCGGGTGCACTGAGCGTGATGGTGCCGCCGAGGGCCGTCCATTCGCCAATCGTGTGTTTGGTATTGGCGAGATAGCCACCGACTTCGAGCAGGCCGCCACGGGTGTAGTAGCGATCGCCCTCATAGCCGCCGCTGCCTGTCGGCAGCAGGGTCAGCGCACGCACGTCGATCCAGACGTCATTGTTCTTCAGCGCTTCGGAGTCGCGGTTCTGCGGGCTGTCGCGCAACTCGTTGCCCTGCAGGTTGATCTTGATGTTGTTCGAGGCCATCGCCAGCGCGACGTTGCGGAGGCCGGAGACATCGAGCCGCGCGCCATCCTCGGCAATGATCTGCTTGCCGGCGGATGCAGCGATCTGGCCGCCTTGCGCCGCGGTCTGCGAGCCGCTCTTGAACGTGATGGTGCCGCCGGTGACGATCTCGATGCGCGACTGGTCTTGCCGGTCGGCGAGCAGCGAGAGATTGTCGAACGCGCCTGTCGCGCTGGTGGCGCGGATCAGATTGGCTGCATCCGATGCCTTGATCAGCGCATCGCGCTGGCTGTCGAGCGCGGTCTCCGGGCTATCAAGTTCGGGCAGCACGGTCGTGACACTGCCGCTCGCCAACAGGATGCTTCCAGCGCTGTCGGACGCTCTATTGAGGAGATGGATGGTACCACGGGTGTTCACCGATGTCGTCGCGATCAGCGCCCCGCTCTGCACCAGTTCGCGGCCGGCCAAGGTGATGTCGCCCTGCTGCGCGAAGATCAGGCCGTTGTTGCGAACCAGACCGTTCGCGCTACCAGCGGCGATGACCGGCGAGATTTCATGACCCCGCGTGGTCGAACTCGTATTGGCATCGGTGCCGAGACCACGGCGCAGGATGAAATCATCACCCGCGGCGAGGATCGTCTGTCCCTTCGGCGTTTCGATCAAGCCGGCATTCTCGACCTGCGAACCGATCATCAACACATAGCCGCCGCCCGAAGTCACCGAGGTCGGCGCGCGCGTCGCGATCAGTGCACCCGCCTCGACCACCACCTTGCCGCCCGCAGCCTTGAAGCTCGGCGTGAAATTGCTGCCGCTTCCGGTGCTGTAGATGCCCTGGGTCGTGAACTGTTCATCGGTGATGCCGGCCGTGGACGCGATCAGCGAGCCGACATTCACCTCGCTGTTACCGCCGAAAATGATGCCGCTCTGATTGATCACATAGACATGACCGTCGGCCCTGATGTTGCCGAGGATCTGGCTCGGCGCCGTGGCATTGGTGACGCGGTTGAGCGCGACCCAGTTGGCGTTGCCGCCCTGATCGAAGGTCAGCGTGGTGCGCGCACCGACATTGAACGACTGCCAGTTGAGGATTGCCTGCTGGGCCTGCTGACGGATATTGACCTGCGTCTGTCCATTGCCGTCGACGCTCTGCGTCGGCGCA
>JASBVG010000104.1 GCA_030147505.1 Tardiphaga sp. | reverse complement strand
GATGCCGCCGGTGACCTTGAGCAAATCCTGCCAGAATTCCTCTTCCGGATAGGCCTCGACCAGGACATCCTGCGGTTCATCATGCATGCAGCGGAGGTTGCGCACATGCATGCTGTTGCCGCCGCGCCATTCCTTCGGGGCTGCTTCCAGCATCAGCACCGATGCGCCCGCCTCGCGCGCCATCAGCGCCGAACACAGCGCCGCATTGCCGCCGCCGATGACGAGAACGTCAGGCATGGATGAGGACGTGGCCATCGATCAGAACGTCTTTCTCAAGATTGAAATTCCGGCCACTCGCCGCCGAGATTCTGTGTCAGCTTTTGCGCGATGGGGCCGAGCGTGGCTTTCATCTGCGCGATCTCGGCCTCGCCAAACCGCTCGCGCGGGCCAGACAGCGAGATGACGCCGACCAGCATGCCGCGCGGTCCGAACACCGGTGCCGCCACCGCGGCACAGCTCGGATCGCGCTCGCCGAGCGAGACGTCGTTGCCATTCGCGCGGATGGCGTCGTAGCGGTCGCCGGTCGCGCCATCATAAGCCAGGATGATGTGGCCGGCCGCGCCGCGCAGCAACGCGTAGCTGTGGCCGGCCTCGACGCGATCCAGCGTCGCGTGACGCGAATTCACCCGATAGAGGCAGACGCGGTTGTCTTTGTCCTGACGCATATGGAAGGACGCGCTTTCGGTGCCGCGATCGACCAACTCCTGCAGCGCCGGGACCACATGGTGACCCAGCGCATTCTTGCGGGTGAAGGCAACGCCGAGACGGAACGCGGTAGGGCCGAGATCATAGGTCCCGTCCGGCAGTCGGGTGACGTAACCGGTCGGGATCAGGGACGAGAGCAGACGCAGGATCGTGCTCTTGTAGAAGCCAGTGCGCACGGCGAGTTCGGCGAGCGTCATCGGCTTGTCGGCATTTTCCAAAGCGGAGACGATGGACAGTGCCCGCTCGACGGCGGCAACGCCCTCGCCGCCTTCGCGGGCGGGCGCATCCGTTTTGGTTTTGACAGCAGGCTTGTTCATCGTGATCCGATCAGATGCGCGTTTTCTCGAGAACGCGGGCGATCACCGGCCAGTAGAGATCGCCGTCACCGGCGTCAATCGCCTGGCCGAGGATCTTGTCGGCGAGTTCCGCGCCCTGCAACTGGATGTTCACCGACTTCGCGAGATCAAGCGCGTAAGAGATATCCTTGCGGGCATATTCGGTGGAGAAAGCGCGCTCGGGAAAATTACCCGGCAGCATCGCCTTCATGCCGTGATTGCGCAGGGCAAAGCTGTCGGCCGAGCCTTTGGCCAGCGTCTCGAACACCACCTTCGGATCGAGGCCGGCGCGCTTCGCTGTCTCCAGCGCCTCGCTGAGCGCGACCACGGTTTCCATCAGCACCATATTGTTGAGGATCTTCACCACCTGCCCGGCGCCGATATCGCCGCAATGGGTGATGTCGGTGGCGAAGGTGGCAATCAGCGGCTGCAGTTTTGCGAAATTGGCAGCGGAAGCGCCGACCATGACACTGAGCGTGCCTTCTTCGGCAGCCTGACGCGTGCGCGCGATGGGCGCGTCCGCGAATTGCGCGCCCTTGGCGGCGAATTTCTTCGCCAGCTCGCGGCTGGCTTCCACCGGCGAGGTGCCGAGATCGACGATGGTGTGGCGCGCATCGGCATGGGCGAGCAAGCCGTCATCGCCTTCGCACACCGCCTGCACATGCTTGCCGCTCGGCAATGCCATGAAGATCACGTCGCAGAGTTTCGCCAGTTCGGCGAGCGTCGCAGCACGCTTGACGCCGACTTCGGCGAGGCGTTCGAGTGGGGCGTCGGCACGGTCGAAACCATAGACGGGCACGCCCGACTTCCTTGCGAGATTGCGGCACATCGGCTCGCCCATCACACCCAGACCGATGAATCCAATGGCAGTCGTCATGCCGCTTTTCCTTACTTTCAAAATCAAGATTTGAGACGGACGCGGCCATGCCGCGTCCGTAGCAGTTGATGCTTAGCCTTTGACCAGCGGGCAACCGCCTTCGCTTATCGGGCGGAAGGCCTGCTCTCCGGCCGAGGTGGTGACGACCTTGTAATAGTCGAACTTGTACTTCGATTCTTCCGGCTTCTTCACCTGCATCAGATACATGGTGTGCAGCACGCGGCCGTCCGGACGTACGGTGACGTCCTTGTTATAGGCGTCGTTGACCTTCAGCTCATGCATCTTCCTGGCAACGGCATCCGTGTCCTTGGTGCCTGCGGCCTTCACCGCCGCAAGATAGTGATGCACGCCGCTATAGACGCCGGCCTGCACCATGCTCGGGACCTTGTTGTTGGTCAGCGCGAAATAGCGCTTGGCCCAGGCGCGGGTCTGCTCGTTGAGATCCCAGTAGAACGACGTCGTCACCTGCAGGCCCTGCGTGGCCTTGAGGCCGAGCGCATTGACGTCGGTGATGAAGACGAGAAGACCCGCAAGCTGCTGACCGCTCTCGACGATGCCGAATTCGCCGGCCTGCTTGATTGCCGTCTGCACGTCGGCGCCGGAGGTGGCGAGACCGACGACCTTGGCCTTGGAGCCCTGCGCCTGCAGCAGGAACGAAGCCATGTCCGCAGTCCCAAGCGGATGCGCGGAGGATCCGATCACCTTGCCGCCGGCACCTTCGATGAACTTGGTGGCGTCACGCTGCAAGGCGTGGCCAAAAGCATAATCGGCCGAGATGAAATACCAGGTATTGCCGCCGGCCTTGGTGATGGCTTCCGAGGTCAGCTTGGACAGCGCATAGGTGTCGTAGTTGAAGTGGAACGAGATCGGCGAACAGGCCTTGCCTGTGAAATCCGACGAGCCCGGCCCGCTGATGGTAAAGATCTTGTTCTTCTGTTTGGCGACTTCGAGGATCGCGAAGCCGGCCGAAGAGGCCGCGCCGTCGGCGATCATGTCGACCTTCTCATTGTCGATCCAGCGGCGCGCGGTGGCCGCAGCCACGTCCGGCTTGTTCTGGTGATCAGCGGTGATGATCTCGATCTTCATGCCGTTGATCTCGCCGCCGAATTCCTCAGCCGCGAGCTTTGCTGCGGCGACGGAGCCAGTGCCGCCATTGTCAGCGAACACGCCGGACTGGTCGTTCAGCACGCCGATCTTGATGGTCTCCTGCGCGCTGGCGACCTGCGCCGACAGCAAAAGCGCTGCAGATAAATAGAATGCGGTCTTGAAAGATGTCATCGGATGCCCCTCCTCAGGAACTGTGTTTTTGTTTGATGGTCTCAAGCACCGGCGCGATGTAACGCCGGAACTGCGCAGGGTTCTCGCTCATCGGAAAATGACCGAGCGCTTCCATGACCTTCACCTCTGCGCCCGCAATGCTCGATGCCGTGCGAACAGTGTCTTCGGGCGAGCACGAGAAATCGTATTCGCCGGTGAGCAGATAGAGCGGACAGGTCGTGGTATCGATCGCGTTTGTGCGGCCACGCAGGTCGCCATCGACGCGATAGAAATAGAGATCGCCCTTGAACACGCCGGGGCCACCCTGCTTGTAGGCCCACAGCGTTTCCATGCGCGCTTCGGCAGGCGACTGCGGCGCGACGAGGCCGGAGACCAACGCAGCGCAGACTTCGCCGCCATGCACGTCGGGGCGGTTGAGCCAGGCGGTGTCATACCATGGCGCCTGGAAGTCGGCCGCTTCGAGACCGATCAGCGCGCGGAATTCGCTGGCATGATCGATGGCGAGATTGAGCACGATGCGACCTCCGATGGAGCAGCCCATCACGACGGGCTTGTCTAGATCGAGCGCTGCGCAGAAAGCGCGGATCGTCTCGGTGTAACGCTTCATCGTCAGCTGATACTCGGACCCGTCCCAATTGGCCGGCGGGTTCGACTTGCCGTGCCAGGGCAGATCGAAGGCGATGATGCGGTAGTGTTTGGTGAACTCTTCATCAGCCAGCAGATAGCGCCACTGGCGATTGTCGGAGCCGGCCGTGTGCAGGCAGACCAGCGGAATGCCCTGGCCGGCTTCCTCGAAGTAGATGCGGTGCATGGTCCCGTCGACATCGACATGCACGTAGCGGCCGACCATCGGCTCGATATAACCGGTCATGCCGTTCCTCCGGTGCTACGCGGCAACGCCAGCAGATCCTTGAAATACTGCAGATGGGTCATGAACGGCTTGATGTCGCCTTCGAGCGTGGCTTCGCCGCGCTTGGTGAGCGAGAGCAGATCATGCCAGCCGGCCTTCGGCATCGGCTGCCAGAAGGCGGTCCACGCCTCGGGCGTGGCACGATAGCTGAAGGTCGACGAGCGCATCAGCAACGGGGCCGGCAACATCTCGGCGATGCGGCCCGCGCGGATCGATACATGATAAGCCTGTTCGGTCGAGCCGAGCAGACAATCCACATCGAGCAGGCGGCCGCGCGTGATCAGCGCGGTGTCGCGTTCAAGCAACGCAGGAAGCTTCTCGAAGACAGCACTGACCGGATCAGATTTTTTCAAGGCCGGACTCCTTGATGATCTTGCCCCACAGCTCCGTCTGCTTGGTGACGTGGTCTGCGAGGCCCTGCGGCGACGAGACATCCGGCTCGAGGCCGATATCGGCGAAGAACTTCTTCGCTTCATCCGTCGCCATCACCTGCAAGAAGGCCTTGTTGACTTTCTCGACCACATCGGCCGGCACGTTCTTCGGGCCGAACAGTCCGCTCCAGGCGGCGAACTCATAACCGGGCAGACCGACTTCAGCCATTGGCGGCACGTTGGGCAGCGACGACACCCGCTGCACCGTGGTCACGCCGAGCGCGCGCAGGCTGCCATTGTTGATGAATTCACGCGTAACCGCGACGTCGGTGATGACGAATTCGATGCGGCCTCCGAGCAGATCGGTGATCGCCTGCGGTGTGCCCGGATAGGAAATGCGTACTGCGTCGATGCTGGCAAGCGAACGCACGAGTTGCGCGGCGGCCATGCTGCCGGTGTTGCCGGAGCCATAACTCAGCTTGCCGGGATTGGCCTTGCCATAGGCGATGAACTCCTTGAGGTCCTTCGCCGGAAAGTCCTTGTTGACCACCATCACCAGCGGATTGCGCGTCAGGCGCGCGATCGGCGTGAAGTCGGCGACGGGATCGAACGGCATCTTGTTGTAGAGATGCACATTGGCCGAATGGGTGGAGTTGGTGGCGAGATAGAGTGTGTAGCCATCGCCCGCACTGCGCGCGACTTCGGCGGCGCCGATATTGGCATTGGCGCCCGGCTTGTTATCGACAAGGATCTTCTGGCCGAGCACGGCGCCGACCTTCTCGGCGAGGAAGCGCGCTTCCACGTCGGTCGCGCTGCCGGCCGGGAAAGGCACCAGCAGGCGGATCATCCTGCTCGGATAGGCGTCCTGCGCCTGCGCCGGCATCAGCGCCATCGCGCTTGCGGCGAATGCACCTGCGATTACTGCACGACGGGTCAGCGCCCACGCAGCCTTGTGCCCACTCATGTCTCTACTCCCAACCCATCTTCTTGAAGGTTTGTTGTTCAGCGCATCCGACGCGTGGTGACGGGCAACCAAAAGGCGCGCGTCGCGGCATCAGCCGCTGCGGTCATCGCCCTTTTGCTTCGTCCCATTGCCGGCATCTTCGACCTGATCGAATTCCAGATTGTTCTATTAAACAGAACGCTTGTTCTATTATGTGAACATATGTTTGATTGCCGCGCAAGCGAGGCGGAGTCAACCGTCTCCAGCGACGAAGAAAGTGGACTTGCGAATGGCCTATCCAGAGATCGAGCTTTACGTGGACGGAGAGTGGCGCCGGAAATCCGGTGCACCGATCATCAATCCCGCGGATGAAAGCGTGATCGGCACCGTGCCGCATGCCACCCGCGCCGATCTCGACGATGCGCTGGATGCGGCGCAGCGTGGCTTCCAGCTCTGGCGCAAGACGGCGCCGAATGCGCGCGCGCAGATCATCCTCAAGGCTGCAGCGCTGATCCGCGCGCGCGTGGACGAGATGGCTGTCGCGATGACTCTCGAACAGGGCAAGCCGCTGGAGCAGGCCAAACTCGAAATTTTGCGCGGCGCCGAGATCATCGAATGGGACGCCACCGAAGGCATGCGCATGTATGGCCGCGTGATTCCGGCAGGGCCGGGTCTGCAGCACACGGTCTATCGCCAGCCGATCGGGCCGGTGGCGGCTTTTTCGCCGTGGAATTTTCCGATGAGCTCACCGGGCCGCAAGGTGGCCGGCGCGCTATCGTCGGGCTGCTCGATCATCCTGAAGGCATCGGAAGAAACGCCGGCCGGCGCGCTGCAGCTGGTGCGCGCGTTCCATGATGCTGGGCTGCCGAAGGGCGTGCTCAATCTGGTGTTCGGCGATCCCGCCGAAATCTCCAGCTATCTGGTGCCGCATGACGCGATCCGCCTGATCACCTTCACCGGCTCGGTGCCGGTGGGCAAGCATCTCGCCGCGATGGCGGGCCAGGCGATGAAGCCGGCGATCATGGAGCTCGGCGGCCACGGCCCGGTGATCGTGTGCGACGACGTCGATCCCGTCGCCACCGCCAAGGCGTCGGTGGTCACGAAGTCGCGCAATGCCGGCCAGGTTTGCGTCGCGCCGACGCGCTTCTTCGTGCAGGAGAAGAATTTCGACGTGTTCGCAAAAACCTTTGCCGAAGGCGCTGCGGCGCTGAAGATCGGCAATGGCATGGATCTCACGACGCAGCTCGGCCCATTGGCCAATCCCCGCCGTGTCGATGCGATGGAGCGGCTGGTGGGTGACGCCAGGAAGCACGGCGCGCGTGTGCTAGCCGGCGGCGAGCGCATCAACAATCGCGGCTATTTCTATCCGCTCACGGTGCTGGCCAATGTGCCCGACGACGCGCTGGCGATGAATGAAGAGCCGTTCGGCCCGCTGGCGCTCGTCAATCCGGTGAAGGATCTGGACGAAGCCATCGCCAAGGCGAATGCCCTGCCCTTCGGCCTCGCTGCTTATGCCTTCACCAACTCGGCTGACAATGTGCAGCGCATTTCGAACGACGTGGAGACCGGCAATCTCACCATCAACCACTTCGTGGCATCGACGGCCGAGACGCCGTTCGGCGGCGTGAAGGATTCAGGCTATGGCCGCGAAGGCGGCACCGAAGGTCTCGGCTGCTACACGGTGACGAAGAACGTCTCGCACAAATTCGGCTAACGGCTGCACGCAAATGTTGAAGACAAAGAGGGCGGCGATCACCAGATCGCCGCCCTCTTTCTTCGATCGCATATACTGGTCAAATTGCGCGAACGTCATATCGGCGCGTCAGACCGACAGCGTACAACTGCGCACACCATGCAGCGACGCCTGTCCTTCAGCCGAATACTTTCGACAGTTCGCTGTGCAGGCGCTTCATCCCGGCGGGGCCCGTGAAGATTTCCTTCACTTCCGCCAGAGCTTCACTGGTCAGCGCCTCTTCGGACCGCAATCCCTGCGCGGCCGTTGCCAGAATGCGACTGGCGATCGCCGCCTGATTGGCCGAGGTACGATGCTGCTGCGGAACCTTGGCGACGACCTTGCTGAGGACATCGCGCATGAGAGCGATTGTGACGGGATCGTATGATGCCGACATTGGGAGCCTCCCCGCTTATGTTCTGTTTATCTGGACAGGCTACTCCTGCTTTCAAGTTTGCCCACTGACATTCGCGTGTAGCCGACGAGGGTCGCAGCATTTCGCGGGGCCGGTCATAGTCCGGTATCGGACACTATGGGGGCGATCGGTATCTATAGATGACTGTCAGGTTCCCCCGAGATGAGCAAAATTTAGCGCCATTTGTCATCGAAGAACCGGATAACTTTCCGCAAGCACACGGGATCGAGGCAAGGTTTCGATGGTTCGATCGACTGAGTTCGTCAGGCCAGAAACCAGGATCCGCCAGATGCCAGTCGCGTAACGATGGATAGCGTATCGATGGTCCAGCCGGGATCGATCACCCAAGCAAACCCGAACGGAAAGCTGAGCGATCTGATCAGGCGGCACGACTGGTCGTCGACACCGCTCGGCCCAATCTCTTCCTGGTCACCGAGCCTGCGCACCACCGTCGACCTGATGCTCGCGACCCAAGCACAGATCGTGATGTTTTGCGGGCCGCAGTTCGTGGCGCTCTACAACGACGCCTATGCGCCGAGCATCGGTGAAAAACATCCGCACGCGCTCGGACGACCCGGGCATGAATACTGGGCCGAACTCTGGGACGATCTTGGCCCCCTGCTCCGCGGCGTCGTCGACAGCGGCGAGACTTTTGCGGCGAAGGACCGCCCGTTCTATATCGAGCGCAGCGGATATGGCGAGACGGTCTATTTCGACATCTCCTATTCGCCGGTGCGTGGCACCGATGGCTCGGTCGAAGCGGTGCTCTGCATCGTGGCGGAGACCACCGATCGCGTCCGCGCGACACAGATCCTCGCCGACAACGAAGAACGACAGGCGCTGTTGCTGAAGCTCAGCGATGCATTGCGTCAGGTCGATGACGCCGTCGAGATTCAGCGCGTCGCTGCAACGACCCTGGGCGAACATCTCGGCACCAATCGCGTGTTCTATGGCGAGGTCAGCGACGACGGCGAAAAGGTGATGATCCACAACGACTATGTGTCCGGCTTTGCCAGCGTATCCGGACTGCATACGATGTCGAGTTACGACAACAATGTCCGCGACAAGTGGCACCGTGGAGAAATCGCGGCCGCGGACGATGTGGATGCGGACCCCGAACTGTCGGAACGACAGCGCGCCGCATTTGCGGCGGTCAATGTCCGCGCCTGGATGGGGATTCCACTGGTCAAGGCTGGCCGTCTCGTCGCCATTCTCGGGCTCGGTCACGCCGAGCCGCGGCGCTGGTCCCATCGCGAGATATCGCTGGTCGGCGAAGTCGCCGAACGCACCTGGTCGGCCGTCGAGCGCGCCAAGTCCGATGCGCGGCTGCGAGAGAGCGAGAAGCGTTTTCGCGCGCTGGTGAGCGCCAGCTCGGACGTGGTCTATCGCATGAGTCCGGACTGGCAGGAAATGCGCCAGCTCGACGGGCGTGGCTTCCTGTCGGATGTGGAAGGCCCAACCGTCCGCTGGCTCGACGAATATATCTTTTCCGATGATCAGCCCGCCATCATGGCGGAGGTCAAGCGGGCTATCGCCGCGCGTGACACCTACGAACTCGAACATCGCGTGCGGCAGGCCGACGGCACCGAAGGCTGGACGTTCTCGCGCGCGATTCCCATCGTCGACGAGTCCGGCGCCATCACCGAATGGTTCGGCATGGCGGCGGATGTCACTACTGCCAAGCGCATTCGCGACCAGCAGCGGCTGCTCAACAACGAACTCAGCCACCGGATCAAGAATTTGTTCGCCATGGTGCAGGCCATCAGCCTACAGACACTGCGCGCGATCAAGGAGCGCGGCGAGGTCAGGACGCTGCAAGAGCGATTGCAGGCGCTCAGTGGCGTGCACGATATTCTCCTCCGCAACAACTGGATCGAAGCCTCGGTCAACGATGTGGTCGCCGCGGCTCTGGATGCGCTTGGCGCAGCGGAACGGGTCGCCGTGAGCGGACCGCAGGTGACGATCGGATCGAAAGCGGCGCTCAGCATGACGCTGCTGCTGCATGAGCTCGGCACCAATGCAGTCAAATACGGCGCACTCTCCACACCACCGGGCCGGATCGAGCTGCGCTGGACCGTCGAAGCCGGGGACGGCATCGACCAGTTCAATCTACACTGGGTGGAGAGCGATGGACCGCCCATCGAAGCGCCGCCAGCGAAAGGCGGTTTCGGCACACGTCTTCTATCGACCGGGCTAACGGGGACCGGCGGCATGACCCTCGACTACAAGCGCGACGGACTAGCGGCCACTTTTGTCGCCCCGCTGCGGGAGATGCTCTGGACCAATTGACGGAGTGCTGTTGCGACCATGATGGGGAACCAATAAAGTCCCGCCATGGATTGGGACAAAGTTCGGATTTTTCTCGAAGTCGCGCGCACAGGCCAGATTCTGGGCGCCGCCAAGAAGCTGAAGCTGAATCATGCTACCGTCGCACGCCAGCTCACCGCGCTGGAAAAGGACCTCAAGACCAAGCTGCTGAACCGCCAGACCACGGGATCGTCGTTGACCCCGGCTGGGGTCGCGCTACTCGCCGCTGCGGAACGGGCTGAATCCGAATTGCTGCGGGTCGGCTCGCAGCTCTCATCGGCCGCCGACAAGATTGCCGGCACGGTGCGCATCGGCGCGCCCGACGGGCTCGGCAATTATTTTCTGGCGGACAAGCTCGGCGCCTTCGCTGCCGACAATCCCGATCTGGTGATCCAGCTCGTCGCCATGCCGCGCACTTTTTCGCTCGCAAAGCGCGAGGCGGACATGGTCGTCACCGTGGAGCGGCCCGACGAAGGCAAGCTGATCTGTACCAAGCTGACCGACTATACGCTCAGCTTCTACGCCTCCGCCGATTATCTCGGGCGATCACCGGCGATCCGGAAGGTCGGCGATCTCTCCGATCACCTGTTGATCACCTATATCCACGACATCATCTTCAGCCGCGCGCTGGATTATGCATCCACGCTGAGCGAGCTGATCACACGACGCTTCGAATGCGGCAGCGTGATCGGGCAGCTGGAAGCCGTGCGCGCCGGCCATGGCGTTGGCATCCTGCACGACTATGCCGCGCAGCGTTACCCCGAGCTACGGCGCATCCTGCCGGCCAACAGCTTCACCCGCACCTATTGGCTGATTTCACACCCCGACACGCATGATACGCACCGGGTGCGCGAAATCCGGCGTTACATCGTCAGCAAGGTGAAGGAAGCGCGGAAGCAGTTCATCGCGGGATGATGCGACGCTCTCCTTCACCTCTCCCCACCGGGGAGAGGTCGGATCGTTCTTACGATCCGGGTGAGGGGGAGGGGAGCCGCAGGCGACGGAGCTTGTGGAAGCCCCCTCACCCGCCGTGAAGACGCGGCGACCTCTCCCCGGTGGGGAGAGGTGAAGAAAGTGCCTCAGTTTGCGCTAGAAACCACCGCACCGAACTTGGTAAAGAACTCGCCGGCCAGCTTCTTGGCCGTCGCATCGATCAGCCGCCCGCCGAGCTGAGCGAGCTTTCCGCCGATCTGCGAGTCGACCTGATAGTGCAGGATCGTCTCATTCTCGCTGACCGCTTCCAGCTGGATCGCCGCGCCGCCTTTTGCAAAACCGGCGACGCCGCCGGAGCCTTCGCCGGTGATCCTGTAGCCGTTCGGCGGATCGAGATCGCTCAGCGTGACCCTGCCGCCGAAGGTCGCCTTCACCGGGCCGACCTTGATGACGACCTTGGCCGTCATCAAGGTCGGCGAGGTCATGTCCAGCTCCTGGCAGCCGGGAATGCACTGCTTGAGCACATCGGGATTGTTGAGCGCGGCCCACACCGCCTCGCGCGAGGCCGGGATAGTCTGGCTGTCATTCATCTGCATCGAAAGTCTCCTCACCTGCCTGCGCGTCAGACCGCGCAGTAGCGCTCCTGCATGTCCTTGTCGGCAAGCAGCGCTTCCGAACTGCTCTCATAGACGACCTCGCCCTGGTCGAGGATGACCGCGCGATCGGCGAGGCGCAGCGCCCACTCGACGTTCTGTTCGACCAAGAGCAGCGTAACGCCCTGATCGCGCAGCTTGCGGAACAGGACGCCCATTTCTTCCACCAGCACCGGCATGATGCCTTCGGAGGGTTCATCGAGCAGGATCATCTTCGGCCTGGCGATGGTGGCACGGGCGATGGCAAGCATCTGCTGCTCGCCGCCGGACATGGTGACGCCTTCCTGATCGAGGCGCTCCTTCAGCCGCGGGAAGCTCTCCGCGATCTCCTCGATGGCCTCTCGCTCGTCGATCTTGCCGCTCGACGCGACGAGGCCGAGCTGCAGGTTCTCGCGCACGGTCAGACCGGGCACGATGCGGCGCTCTTCCGGTACGTAAGCGAGGCCGAGACGATAGCGATCATGGGCCTTCAGCGAGACCAGATCCTTGCCGTCGAACTGCATGCTGCCCGAAATCTTCGGCATCAGGCCCATGATGGCGCGGATGGTAGTTGTCTTTCCGGCGCCGTTGCGGCCGACCAGCGCGACGACTTCGCCCTGCTTCACGCTCAGGGAAACGCCGTGCAGCGTGTGGCTGGAGCCATACCAGGCGTTGAGGTCCTTGATATCAAGCATAGCCATGGTTCTGTCCCAGATAGACGCGACGAACCTCGGGGTCCGTCTGAATCTCGTGCGGCGTGCCGTCGGCGATGAGCTGACCGTGATGCAGCACCAGGATGCGATCGCTGAGGCCGAGGATCATCTTCATCTTGTGCTCGACGAGGAGGATGGTGCGCTCCGCCGCGAGTTTCTCCAGCAGCGCGACCATCTCCTTGGTTTCCTCCGGGCCCATACCGGCGGTCGGCTCGTCCAGCAGCAGCACTTCGGGGCCAGAGATCAGCGCAATCGCAATCTCCAGCGCGCGCTGCTGGCCATGGGCGAGGAACTTTGCGGTCTCGTTGCGCTTGGCGATGAGGCCGACCGATTCCAGCGCCTTGTCGGCGCGTGAATCTAACTCCGCGAACTTGTTGCGGTTGGTCCAGATATTGTAGCGCGCGCGGCCGGCCTGGGCAGCGACGCGAACATTCTCATGCACGCTCAGATCGGGAAAAATGTTGGTGATCTGATAGGAGCGCGCGATGCCGCGATGAACGAATTCATGCTGACGCGTGCCCTTGAGATCGTCGCCCTTGAAGCGGACCGTCCCCGTGGACGGCGTCAGCACGCCGGAAAGCACATTGAAGAACGTGCTCTTGCCGGCGCCGTTCGGCCCGATGATGGAGGTGACGCGGCCGGGGCGGAATTCGGTGGTCACGCCCTGCAGGGCGATGAAGCCGCCGAATTTCATCCCGACATTCTCGACGGCGAGCAATGGCGCGGTCATCGGACGACCCTCGACAGGAATGTGCCCCAGATGCCTTTGGGCAGGAACAGGACGAACAACACGAAGATGGAGCCGACGATGATCTGCCAGTGCGATGTCCACAGCGAGAACACGTCTTCCATCAGCAGGAACACCAGCGCGCCGATGAACGGGCCGAAGAAGCTGGAGGCACCGCCGAGCAGCGTCATCATCACGATCATGCCGGAGGTGAGATAATGCAGCGATTCCAGCGGCACGAAAGCGAGATGCAGCGCCGACATGGTGCCGCCGAGGGCGCAGATGGTGCCCGACAGGGTGAAGGACAGCAGCTTTGTGCGCTCGACATCATAGCCGCAGGTGCGGGCGCGGCGCTCGTTCTCGCGGATTGCCTCGATGGCGGCGCCGAAAGGCGAATTGAGGATGCGGGAGACCAGCCAGAGCGCGGCAGCGGCGAACACCATCAGCACGTAATACTTGTTCACGGGATCAAGGAAATTGATGTCGAAGCCGAGCAGGTTCATCTTGTTGACGGTGAAACCGCGCAACCCGTTTTCGCCACCGGTCCAGCCGGATGCCTGCAGCGCGACGTAATAGACGAGCTGCGCCAGCGCGAGCGTGACCATGGAGAAATAGATGCCGCGCGTACGCGTGGACATGCCGCCGATGATGAAGGCCAGCACCGCGCCGCCTGCGACTCCCATCAGGACCGCGAGATACCAGGGCACCCCGAACTGGCCGATAGCGATGCCGGTGATATAGGCCCCGGCCCCGAAGAAGGCGGCATGGCCGAAGGATAATAGGCCGGTATAGCCGAACAGCAGGTTGTAGCCGACGCAGACGGTGCCGTAGATCAGCACATTCACGGCCAGCGCCTTGGACGGCAGCAGCCAGGGCAGGATGCAGAGCGCCAGGATCGACAGCGGCACGCGATAGGTGGTCAGCATCGCCTTGAGACGCGCGGGCTTGCGCGCTTCGGCCGGCAATGGTGCGGCAACCGATGGGGCATTCATGATCTCTCTCCGTTACGCGAGTTTGCCGAACAGGCCCTGCGGCCGGATCAGCAGCACGATGGCCATCAGCGCGAACATCACGATGGTCGCCATTTCCGGCGCGAACAACGCGGTCATGCTGATGACGACGCCGACCAGCAGCCCGGCGATAATGGCACCGACCAGCGAGCCGAGGCCGCCGATGACAGTCACCACAAAGGCCTCAGCCAGCACGAGCGCGCCCATTTCCGGATTGACCGAGCGCATCGGCCCCGCGAGGACGCCGCCGAGCGCGGCAAGGCCGACGCCAAGGCCGAAGACCGCGAGCCAGACCTTACTGATATCGACGCCGAGCACGCGCATCATCATGGGATCGCGGGCGCCGGCGCGGACGATGAGGCCGAATTTCGTTTTCTCGAGCCCGAGCCAGAGCAGCACGACGATCGCGAAGACCAGACCGACCACGAAGATGCGATAGATCGGGAAGAAGCCGACGCCGAGATCGACGACGCCGGTGAGCAGTGACGGCGTCGGGAACGGGATGCCGTCGCTGCCGAACACGATGCGCACGCCTTCGACCAGCACGTAGCTGAGGCCGAAGGTGAGCAGCAGCGGATCATCGATGGAGCGGCCATAAAGCCTGCGGATCAGCACGAATTCGATCAGCATGCCGAAAGCCCCGATCAGGATGGGGGCGACCAGCAGTCCCCACCAGAAACTGCCGGTGAGCGAGGCGACCCATAGCCCGGCATAGGCGCCGACCATGAACAAAGCGCCATGCGCGAAATTCACGACGCCCATCATGCCGAAGATGATCGACAGGCCGAGCGCGGTGATCACGAGGATGGCACCGAGCGCAACTCCGGAAAAGAGCTGCATCAGAATGAGTTCTGTATCCATGGGACGGCGCGTGCCTTCGCTTAGGTGGGGAAGCCGAGTTCGGTGCAGCTGCGCAGCACCTGCTCCGACGGCGCTTCGTTGGCGACGATGCTGAACAGATCGCTGTCGCCCTTCATGTCGGCCTTCTTCTTGGACTCGAGCACGAGCACCGACTGCACCGACTGGTGATCGCATTTGCGATAATATTGCGGACCCTTGGCGACGTCGTATTTCAGCGCTTCGAGGGCGGCGATCACCTTGTCGGTGTCGGTGCCATCCGCGGCCTGCATCGCCTGCAGCAGCGACATCACGCCGGTATAGCCATAGGCGCCGTAATCGGTCGGAATCGCACCACCATTGGCCGCGCGAAAAGCGTCGTTGAACGCCTTGGCCGACGGCACCGTGCCTTCGAGGCCCCAATAGTAGTTGGAGCCGCCGACGACGCCTTCGAACACTTCAGGGGTGACGGCGAGACGCTGATTGTGCAGCAGCACCGGCACGACGATCTTCGCGCTCTGCTTGAGGCCGAAATCCACCGCCTGCTTGATGGAGTTGGCCTGGTCGCGGCCAAAATTGCTGATGCAGAGGATGTCCGGGCGCATCGAGCGCAAACGCGGCATGAAGGTGGAGTAATCGGCGGCACCGAACGGGTGCATGATCTCGCCCACCGTCTCCGCGCCGATCGCCGCCTGCGCGCGCTTGAAGCCGCGCAGCATTTCATGGCCATAGGCATAGTCGGCGACGAGATGTGCGACCTTGGTGCCCTTCTTGAAGGCGTGACGCGCCACGGCCGCCGTGGTCATGGTCGGGTTCAGCGCCTCGTGGAAGGTGTATTTGCTGAAATCCTTGACCTCATTGATGGTGTCGGACTGGCTGATGGAGACATAGAGCACGCCGCGGGCACGGGTGACTTCGTTGACCGCGAGCTGCACGGCGCTGGACAGCGATCCGACGATCGCATGCACCTTGTCCTTCTCGATCAACTCGAGCGTGCGCGTCGCGGCTTCGCCGCCATTCAGCTTGTCATCACGCACCAGCAGCTCGACCTTGCGGCCATTGACGCCGCCCTTGTCGTTGACCTGCTTGACGGCGAGCTCGGCGCTCTTGACCTGGTCCTTGGCTTCAGCGGCGAACGGGCCGGTCAGCGGCGTCGGGAAACCGATCCGGATATTGTCGTCGGCCGCGCGCGCGATCCACGGCATGGCGACCATGCTGGCGCCACCGCCGAGCGCGGCCAGCATATGGCGACGGGAAATGTTGAAACGGTTCGAGTTTCGGTTGTCTTTGGTCATGTGCTCCCTCCCTGTTGTCGTGTCTTGTTGATCAGATATGTCCAAGTGCCTTGAGTATGCGCGCAGGCGTCATCGGCACCTGCGCGATGGTGCCGCCGAAGGGCGACATTGCATCATTGATGGCGTTCATCGCCGCCGCCGACGCCGCAGCCGTGCCGGCTTCGCCGACGCCCTTGGCGCCGAGCTGGGTATCCAGTGTCGGCGTCTCCACATGGGCGACGACGATGTCCGGCATCTCCACCGCCATGGGGACGAGATAGTCGGCCAACGACCCGTTGGTGAGCTGGCCGTTCTCGCCATAGACGCATTCCTCGAAGAACGCCGCGCCCAGCCCCTGCACCACGCCGCCGCGGATCTGCTCATCCACCAGCAACGGATTGATGACGCGGCCGCAATCCTCGACCACCCACATTTTCAGGATTTTCACGAAGCCGGTCTCGACATCGAGTTCGAGATGGCAGGCCTGCACGCCATTGGTGAAGGCGAAGGGATACCCCTCCGGCGCATAGTGATGCGCGACGGAAAGCTGCGCCTGCGTGCCGGGCGGCAGCGTGTCGGAGCGGAAGTAAGCGATGCGCGCGATCTCGGCGAGCTCGATGCGCTGCTGACTGGTCGCTTTGTCGATGATCCATCCGGCCTGCATGTCGAGTTTCGCGGCATCCTCCTGCAGGATCGCCGCCGCCACCGAAAGGACATTGCCCTTCAGTTTCTGCGCTGCCTGCAGCGCCGTCTCGCCGCCAATACCGGCGCCACGGCAGGCATAGGTGGCGCCGCCATGAGGCGTCGTCTCGGTATCGCCAGTGATCACCTTGATGCGCTCGCGATCGACGCCGAGATGTTCGGCCACGATCTGGCCGACGATCGTCTCGGTGCCCTGCCCGAGTTCGGTGATCGAGATCAGGCAACGCACATCGCCGGACGGCGTGATCTTGAGGATGGCGCCATCCTGCGACGAGATGCGGACACCGCCGACGCCGTAGAAGGCCGGGCTCGGATTGGTGATCTCGACAAAGGTGGCGATGCCGATGCCGCGATGGATGCCTTGCTTGCGTAGCTCTGCTTGCTCCGCACGCAGGCCATCATAGCCCATCATCTCGCGGATCTTAGCGAGACAGGCGTGATGCGACAGCGACTCGAATTTGTAGCCGGTCGGCGATGTACAGGGATAGGCGTCATCCGGGATCAGATTGCCGCTGCGGATGTCGAACACATCGCGCGACGTCTTGGCGGCGACCATGTCCACCAGACGCTCAGTCACCGTGCAGGCCACGGGATGGCCGACAGCGCGGTACTGGCTCATCTGCACCTTGTTTTGGAACACCACCTGCAGGTCGGCACGGTAATTTCGGAAAGTATAAGGCGCGGCCATCAGGCGATAGACCTGATTGCCTTCCACCACGCTGGTGCGCGGATAGGCAGAGAATGCGCCGATGCCGGTGACGTCCTCGACATCCATCGCGAGGATGTTGCCCTCGGCATCCGCAGCCATGCGCGCGCGGACGCGGTGGTCGCGTGCATGGATGTCGGACACGAAGGATTCCATGCGGTCGGCGACATATTTTACCGGACGCCCCAGCATCATGCTGAGCCCGACCACCGCCATGTCCTCGTGATACATGTGCAGCTTCATGCCGAACGAGCCGCCGATATCCGGCGCGATCACGCGCACGCAGGCTTCGGGAATGCCGTAGTGGCGGGCATAGATATCCTGAAACTGATACGGCGTCTGCGTGGCATGATGCACCGTCAGCTTCGGCTCGCTGGCATCGTAGTCAGCGATGATCGCGCGCGGCTCCATGGTGACAGCCGTGTGCCGGCCGAAATGGAATTCCTCCTCGACCACATGTGCGGCGCCCGCGAACACATCATCGACACCACCGGTGTCGAGCTTGCCCTGGAAGCAGAGATTGCTGCCGAGATCGGGCGAAATCACCGGCGCATCGGGATCACGGGCCGCGTCGATATCGACGACGGCCGGTAATTCATCGAACTCGATGGACACGAGCTCGGCGGCATCCTCCGCCAATGCGCGCGTATCGGCCACGACAGCGACCACCGCCTGCCCAGCCCAGACGACCTTATCGACCGGCAGGGGTAGCTGGGGCGGCGACTTCATACCCTTGAAGTGCTCCATGGTGCCGACCCATGGTGTGCAGAGTTTTGCGAGATCTTCGCCGGTGGCGACGAGTCGCACCCCAGGCGCCTCGCGCGCTGCCTGCGCATCGATCGACACGATCTTCGCGTGCGCATAGGGGCTACGCACATAAGCGACATGTAGCATGCGCGGCAGCGTGATGTCGGTGACGTAACGGCCACGCCCGGCCAGCAGACGCTTCGCATTCGGCCGCGGGACCGAACGACCGATATAGGAATTCGGACGATCGAGTGAGGTGATCGCGCTCATGCATCAACCTCCTCTCGCGTTGCGACATCGCCGCCTTCGGCGCGGTTGCGTGCCGTCGTCTCGATGGCGTCAACGATCGCTTCATAGCCGGTACAGCGGCAATAGTTGCCGGACAGCGCGTCGCGGATTTCCTCGCGCGTCGGCACAGCCGGTTTCGACAGCAGGCTATAGGCCGTCATCAGCATGCCTGGCGTGCAGAAGCCGCACTGCAGTGAATTGCGTTGATGAAACGCCTCTTGCAGATCGGCGATCACCGCACGCTCGGTCAGCCCTTCCACCGTCTCCACAGCCGAACCACTCGCCTGCACGGCGAAGGTCAGGCAGGAATGCACGACGTGTCCGTCCAGCAACACGAGGCATGCGCCGCAGACGCCCATCTCGCAGCCGGTATGTGTGCCGGTGAGCTCAAGTGTCTGGCGAAGGAAATCCGCCAGCGTCGTCCGCGCGGGGACGCGATGGGCGACCTCGCTGCCATTCACGATCATCGTGACATCAACGAGATCGTTCATGGCGTTTGCCTCGCGATCTCGCCAAGCAAGCGACCGAGCACAACACGCGCCAGATGGCGACGCATGGCCGGGGGCACATTTTCATCGTCCGGCGGATCGAGATCGTGTACCACAGCATCCTGTGCCGCCGCGATGGCATCCTGATTGAGGATACGTCCCATCAGCGCGTCTTCCGCTTTCCAGGATCGCAGGGGTGTATTGCCGACCGAGAAGAACACGATCCGGATCTGCGCGATGGCACCATCGACGACTTCAGCAAGAATCCCGCAGCCAACCAGCGCGAAATCGCCACGCCGGCGCGCCAGCTCATGGAAGGCCCAGCAATGTTTCGGTCCCACGATCGGGACATGAATGGCGACGAGCAGTTCACCGGGCTCGATGGCGGTTTGAAACAGATCGAGGAAGAACTCGTCGGCCGGCACACGGCGCGTGCCGTCGCGATTCGCTATTTCAAGCTCGGCACCGAGCGCAAGCGTCATCGCCGGGAATTCCGATGCGGGATCGGCATGCGAAATGCTGCCGCCGATCGTGCCTCTGTTGCGGATGGCCGGATGCGCGACATGCGGCGCGGCTGCGCTGTAAAGCGGCGCGTGCTGGCGGATCAGCGGATCGACCAGCACCTCGGCATGGCGCGTCAGCGCGCCGATCCGGAGCCAACTGCCCTTGAGCTCGATGCCACGAAGATCCGGAATATGCGCGATATCAATCAGCAGCTCAGGCGCCTGCAAACGCAAGGCGAGCGTCGGCACGAGGCTCTGGCCGCCCGCGATATAGCTCGCATCGCTGCCCGCCGCCTCATACGCGTCCAGTGCCTCCACGAGCGTGGAAGCCCTCACATAGTTGAATGCCCTCGCCTTCAACCCATCCTCCCAGACGTCTCGCGGACGCCGAGCTTTGTGACCATTTGGTCTGAAATCTAGAACACACCAAATTCCTGCGGTCAAGATAAATGACCATTTGGTCTCTTTTTGCGATTGCGATATTCAGTCACAAGCAAATCGAAGTGCATATGGCCAAAAAACCCGTCAAAACTGCCGAAAAGCCGCCGCGCCGCAACATGCGCGCCGCCGAGCGCGAGCGCTTCATCCTCGACGAGGCGATCAAATTCTTCGCCGAACAGGGTTTTGGCGGGCAGACGCGCGAACTGGCCAAGCGCATGGGGATCACTCATTCGGCGATCTATCGCCACTTCCCGAGCAAGGAAGCGCTGATCGAACGCGTCTATGAAGAAATCTATCTCAGCCGCTGGTCGCCTACCTGGGCAGGGCTGATCCAGGACCGCTCGATGCCGCTGCAAGCGCGGTTGTCGCAGTTCTATCTTGAATATGTGCAGCAGGTGTTCGAGTATAACTGGGTACGCATATTCGTGTTCTCGGGGATGAAATCTTTCGACATCACCAAGCGCTATCTGCAGATCGTGCGCGAGCAGATCATCGAACCGGCCTGCCGCGAATTGCGCCACGACCTGAAGCTTCCATCGAGCGACGCGGTGCCGCTATCGGAGCGCGAAGTCGAGATGTTCTGGGGCCTGCACGGCCGCATCTTCTATATGGCGATACGGCGCTTCGTCTATGAGACGCCCACACCGGAGAAACTGGACGACATCGTGCGCGATGCCGTCCGCGTGTTTCTCGAAGGCTCAAAGCCGTTGATGCGTGAGATCGTGGCCAAGCGCTAGCGCAAGGCCATATCGGCACTATTTCTGGAAGAGACTGGCACACTCCGCTTCATATGCGGCATAGGACTCTTTTAGCGTTGCGAGATTGAGCAGCATCGTGGCAACCAGCGTGTCGTTGCGATCCCGGACCGACGTTCGGACCCACAGGCTTTCGGTGCGCTTGCTGCCGGACATCGCGACGACTTCGCGCGCGATGCGATAGTCCTCGCCAACGAAGAGCGGTCCCTTGACGATGCGGATTTCCTGATCGGCGAACAGACCCACCGCAGGTCCCTTCACCGGCAACCCGTCTTTCTTGTTGGTGTACTGGAACAGCACGCTGAGCATTTCCATCGGAATGATGGGACGCCCCCAGGGCGACGCGGCACCACCGTCCTGTGTGTACCAGGACGAAGGCTCGGTGATGACCTTCAGCTTCTGCGCCAGCGAGAACGGGTACAGGTCGCCCATATTCTGGTCGACATCCATGCGCACGGTCTGCGGCGCCGTGGTCATGCCGATCTTGATGTCGCGCAGGATCACCGCGTCGGTCAGCGGCTTCAGTTCGGTCAGCCTGATATCGAGTGCGGTCGGCGGCACATCCGCGCCCACCGACGCCGTGCCGCGCAGGACCTCCGTGCCGTCGCGCTTGATCATCCTGACCACCGCATGGCGTGCGCCATTGGCAGGCTTCTCCACGACCGCCTGCACATCCTCGCCCTCGAAAGCCGCGTTACGATAATGCGCGGAGAGGCAACCGGCTTCGAACCACACCTGTCCCCAGAGATTGGCGCAGAGCGGCGCAAACTGGCTGAAATGAGTGGGACCTTCGATGGTGCCCCCCTTGAAGCCGAGCTTCTGGGCGGTGGCATCGTCGTGAATGGATGCGTGGGAGTCGTAGGTCTGGGCATGCAGCATCTGGCGCGGCTGACGCCACGGACCGATCAGCATGGTGCCTGTGTCTTCGACCGCGGTCTCGAATGCCGCTGATGTCATCTGACGTCTCCGAATTACCAGGTATCGATGCACGGGCGCTTGCGCGTCTCGCGCTCGGGCGGGACCGGGACCGAACGCAGGCCGGCCATGATCCAGCGCCGCGTTTCTGCGGGATCGATCACGTTGTCGATCTCGAAGACCGAAGCGATCGAGGTCGCCTTGCCGTTGGCATAGAGCTCGGCGACCTTGTTCTTGTACCAGGTCTCGCGCTCGACCGGATCGGCGATGGCCTCCATCTCCTTGCGGAAACCGAGGCGGACGTAGCCCTCCAGCCCCATGCCGCCGAACTCACCGGTCGGCCACGCTGCAGTGAAGAACGAGGCATGGAAGCTGCCGCCGATCATCGACTGCGCGCCCAGCCCGTAACCCTTGCGCAGCACGATGCCGAAGAGCGGCACCGTGATGCTCGCGCCGGTGACGAACATCCGCGCCACGTGGCGAACGATCGCAGTCTTCTCCGCTTCGGGGCCGACCATGAATCCGGGCGTGTCGCAGAGCGAGACGATAGGAATATCGAAGGCGTCGCAGAGCTGCATGAAGCGCGCGGCCTTGTCGCCAGCCTCGGCATCGATGGCGCCACCAAGATGTTTCGGATTGTTGGCGATCAGGCCGAACGGCTTGCCCTCGATACGAATGAAGGCAGTGATCATGCCCACGCCGAAATCGCGCCGGATCTCAAGCACGGAGTCTTCATCGGCCATGAGATCAATCACATTCCGGATGTCATAGACGCGCAACCGGTTCTCAGGAATCGCGCGGCGCAGCAACCTTTGATCCGGTGCACGCCAATCCGGGATCGCGCCCTGGAAATAGGACAGATATTTCTGCGCAACCCGTGTTGCTTCCTCCTCGTCTTCGACGAGGATGTCGACCACGCCATTCGGCGACTGGAACGAGACGGGACCGACTTCGGCCGGATGATAGACGCCGAGCCCGCCGCCTTCGATCATCGCCGGGCCGCCCATGCCGATCGACGCATTCTTCGTGGCAATGATGACATCGCAGCAGCCGAGCATGGCCGCATTGCCGGCGAAACAATAACCGGAGACGACGCCGATCACCGGCACGAGGCCGGAAAGCTTGGCGAATTGCACGAAGGACGGCCCGTCGAGGCCCGTCAGGCCGAGCCGGTCGGTGTCACCGGGACGACCGCCGCCGCCTTCGGCGTAGAACACCAGCGGCATCCGCCACTGCTCGACCAGCGACAGCATGCGATCGATCTTCTTGTGGTTCATGTGCCCCTGCGTGCCGGCAAGGACCGTATAGTCGTAGGAGATTACCATGCAGCGCGCGGCATGTTCACCAAAGGTCTTTGCGTTGACCGTGGCGACGCCCGAGATCAATCCATCTGCCGGCGTGTTCTTGATGAGATCATCGACAGCACGGCGGCGGCGCTGCCCGGCAATGGCCAGGCTGCCATATTCCATGAAGGAGCCATCGTCGACGAGCTGCGCGACGTTTTCACGCGCGGTGCGCTGATTGGTCTTGCGACGCCGCTCGACAGATGACGGACGGTTTTCGTCGAATGTGATGGCCTGTCGCGCGAATAATTCGGCGAGATCAGGCCGGATGTGATCGAGATCGATCTCCGCCTGCTCAGCGACGAGATCGCCTTCGACATCCTGCGGTTCGAGATACAGGATGGCCTCGTTCTGCATCAGCGTGGCGCCGTCTACCGCGACGATCCGCATCACACGGCCGCCCTGTTGCGCGGTGACGAGATGTTCCATTTTCATGGATTCGATGATGGCGAGTTGCTGTCCGGGGCGTACCATCTCGCCCTCCGCCACAGGGGTAGACACGACGGTTCCCTGCAGCGGCGCCATCACGGCCACCGCCCCCTCCGGCACAGGCTCCGCTGTGGCAGACGATGCCGCGCTGAGGGCGGCAGTTCCGCTGGCGGCGAATAGCGACGGCGAAACGGCCATTGCTGCTGTCACGAGATCCGCAACATTCCTGTCGATGAAGCCGGTGCTGACGCGATTGGCCTGGAAATCCGCGTGAGCGAGGATCGCCTGGATGAACGGGATATTGGTTGCGACACCCTCGATACGAAACTCGCGCAGCGTGCGCGTTCCCTTGGCAACGACATCGGCCCATTTCATCGGCGTGTGAACGATGACCTTGGCAAGCAGCGAGTCGAAAGCCGCGCTGGTCCGGTAGCCGGCATAGCCGAACGTATCGACTCGCACGCCCGGCCCCGCGGGCGGTTCGAATACGGCGAGCGTGCCGCCGGTGGGCTGGGTGCCGCCGGTGGAATCCATCGTCTCCATATTGATGCGCAGCTGCATGGCAAACCCGCGCGGCTTCGGCACCGATGCTTGGTCGAGTCCAAGCGATGCGAGTGTCGCACCGGCGGCGACAGCGAGCTGCGCGCCGACGAGATCGACGGACAGTACCTCTTCCGTCACCGTGTGCTCGACCTGCAGCCGCGGATTGGCCTCGATGAAGGCGAAGGCGCCATCCCCCTCGCTGGCTTCGCCGTCGACCAGAAACTCGAAGGTGCCAAGGCTGTCATATCGTGCTTCCGACGCGAGCTGTCGCGCGGCCTCGACGATCCGATTACGCAGACCGTCCGTAAGTGACGGGCTCGGTGCGATCTCGACCAGCTTCTGATTGCGGCGTTGAATGGTGCATTCGCGCTCCCACAGATGGCTGACACTACCATGGCGATCGCCAATGATCTGCACCTCGATATGCCGGGCATTGCGGATCAGACGCTCCGCATAGACGCCGTCATAGCCGAACCCAGCCTTGGCCTCGGACTGGCAGCGCGCATAGGCCTCGTCGATATCGGCTGCGCGCTCGACAACACGCATGCCGCGACCACCGCCGCCGGCCATCGCCTTGATCATGATCGCGGCATTGTTACCGAGCGACGCGAAGAACGCCTTGATCTCGTCCAGCGTCGAGGGACCGGTGGTGCCGGCGATAACCGGTACGCCGCAGCGCTTGGCGAGCTGCTTTGCCGCAACCTTGTCGCCGAACAGTTTGAGCGCCGCGGGCGACGGGCCGACAAAGACAATGCCTTCTTCCGCACAGCGTTGTGCGAGATCCGCATTCTCGCTGAGAAACCCGTAACCGGGATGCAGCGCATCGCAGCCACTGGCCTTGGCGGCACCGATCACGCCCTCGATGTCGAGATAAGCGCGCGCTCCGCGGCCAGGAATCTCCCGCGCCTCATCGGCAATACGCACATGGAGTGAGTTCGCATCGTCAGCCGGATGAATCGCAACCGCAGCAAGACCGGCATCAGCTGCGGCGCGCGCGATGCGAATGGCGATCTCGCCACGATTGGCGATCAGCAATTTACGAAAGGACATCAGAATCTCCGTGGACAACAGACACGATCCGGCGCGGCCTTCCGCGCGCGGATGGCGGCGCACACCGATCAGAGCGGCGCGTTGGCGTTCAGTTCCTGCTTCTTCACCTTGCCGGTGGCGGTCATCGGCAATGCATCGATGATGCGCACTTCCGGCACCTTGTAGACAGCCATCCGCTCGGCGCACCACGCCTGGATCTCCGCCGGCGTCACGCTGCCATGGGCCTCCGGCTTGAGCTGGATGAAGGCAACGGGCACCTGCCCCTTGTCGGCATCGTCGCGGCCGACAACGCCAGATCCCAGTACTTTCGGATGCTGGCCAAGCAGGGCCTCGATCTCCGGCGGAAACACGCTCATGCCCTTGACCTTGAGCATCTCCTTGCGGCGGCCGAGGAAGTGCAGAAATCCCTGAGTGTCGATGGTGCCGATATCGCCGGTACGCAGCCAGCCATTGACGAGAGATTCAGCTGTGGCTTCCGGCTTGTTCCAGTAACCCTTGAGCAATGATGGCGTACGGACGCGGATCTCACCCTCGGCGCCGAGCGGCACAAGTTCGCCGGTCTCGAAATCGGTGATCTTGAATTCGGCGCCCGGCACCGGCAGGCCGACGAAGATCGGCTGCGACAGCAGATCGAAGTCATTCTCCTGGAAGCCAGACACGAACGTGTTCGACGTGTGCGTTTCCGTCATGCCCCAGGATGCTTCGGTGAGGACGATGCCGGTGAGATCCTTCCAGCGCTTGCGATAATCTGGATTGAGCTTCTTCACGAAGGAGACGACGCGGACCTGGCTCAGCGAGGACAGATCGAACTCCTTGAAACGCGGATGATCCATCAGCTCAACGGCGCCATCCACCGGCATAGCGGTGACATTGACCTTGTAACGATCGATGGCGGACAGCGCCCCCACCGCGTCCCAGCGCGCCAGCAGCACCAGCGTCGCCCCGGCAAAGAGCGGAAAGATCAGGCCAAAGTTTTCTCCGGCAATCCAGAATTCCGGGAAAAACGAGAGATAGATGCTGTTCTGATTGGAGACGACGGAAATGCCGTGATTGGCGGCAGCCGTATAGACCATGTCGCGCTGGGTATGGACACAACCTTTCGGCATGCCCGTGGTGCCGCCCGTGTAATTCAGCGCTGCGATATTATCGAGCGCGGCGGGCGGCAGCGGCTTCGGCTCGGGCAAAGCTGCGAGCGCGGGCAATAGGTCCGTCGCGCCCGGAACTGCGACGCGCGGGCCACGAATGGAGTCCGGGACAGGAATGGTCGGCTCGACCGGAAGGACATCGGCGAAGGAAGTGACGATCACTTCACGCAGTTTGGTCTCGCCGCGGACCTGATCGACCACGGGCGCCAGCTGGTCGAGCGCGACAATGACTTCGGCGTCGGTGTCGTTGAGTTCATAGGCAAGCTCGAAGGCGCGCGACAACGGGCTTACCGGAACATGGATGGCGCCGAGCTTGAGGATGCCGAAGAATGCGATGTGGAATTGCGGGCAATTCGGCATGAAGACGGCAACACGGTCGCCCTTGCGAACACCCTTCGCCATCAACAAGGCGGCAAAGCGATCGCTCTGCTTGTCGAGATCGGCATAGCTGGTGACGTGGCCATAAAAGATCACCGCCGGCTTCTGCGGCTGCAACCGCGCCCAGATGCGCAGATATTCGGTCAGCGCCACTTCGCCGTGGGGATATTGCGGCGTCTTCGGTGTCCCCTTCGGCCATGCCTTGGCCCACAGCTCGTGTAGCCGGGCCAGATAGTCGGCTTCCTTCTGGGCTTCCCTGGTATCTGCGGTCATGACCGTCTTCCTTGTTATTGTCAGTTACGTTTCATCGTGGGATCGAGGGCGACGCGCAGGGACTCACCCAGCGTGTTGAAGGCCAGTGCCGTGAACAGGATCGCGAGGCCGGGCGGATACATCTGCTCGGGTGCGATCTCCATGTTCTGATAGGCGCGCGCCAGCATCGCCCCCCAGCTCGGATCGGGCGGCTGGATGCCAAGGCCGAGAAAGCTGAGGCTTGCTTCGGCGAGCAGCGCAGCCGCGAGCAGCAGCGTGACCTGGACGATCACCGGCTGGATCGCATTCGGCAACACATGCCGCCAGAGAATGCGGGACGTCGAACCGCCGAAGCAGCGCGCGGCATCGACATACAGCTCATTGCGCACCACCAGCGTGCGGGCACGAACGAGACGCGCCAGCTGCGGCGAAAACACGATGCCAACCGAGATCATGCCATTGGTGAGGCCGATGCCGAGGGCGCCGGTGACCGCGATCGCCAGCACGATGGCCGGGAAGGACAGAAAGCTGTCGATGATGCGGCTGATCACCGTATCGACCCAGCCGCCGAGATAACCGGCAAGCACACCGACAGGCACCCCGATCAGCACCGCGATCGCGACAGCAAGAAAGCTGGCGTAGAGCGATGCGACACCGCCATAGATCAGGCGGCTCAGCGTATCGCGGCCAAGATCGTCGGCGCCGAGCCAGTGCTGCGCCGACATCGCCGCCAGCGACGCGTCGATGTTCTGCGCCACCGGGTTGTATGGCGAGATCCATGGCGCGAGAACCGAGATGAGCAACAGCGCCAGCAGGAAGCCCAGGCTGATCGCGCCGCGAATATCGGTCACCAGCCAGCGCCCGAAACCCGAGAGCCGGCTGGGCTGGCGCGGGGCTGTCATCACGGCATCGGTCATGACGAAATCCGGGGATCGAGGACACTGTAGAGAATGTCCGTCAGAAGATTGATGCTGACGACGATCAGCACCATGGTGAAGACGACGCCCTGCACCACCGGAAAGTCGCGGTTCATGGCCGCGTTGACGATCAATCCGCCCATGCCGGGAATGGCGAACACCGCTTCGACGACCACCGTCGCCGCCAGCATGCGATTGGCGAGCAGGCTCACCACCGTAAGCAGATTCACGCTGACATTCTTGAGACCGTGCCGCCACAGAATGGACGACGGCGGCAAACCTTTCGCATGCAGCGTCCGCACCTGCTGCGACGACAGGATTTCCACCAGGGACGAGCGCAACTGCCGCGCGACTTCGGCGATGCCGCCGGATGCGAGGGCGACAGCCGGAAGGATGGCGTGACTGAGCGCTACCCAAGGATCCTTCATCAAGGATGCCGCGCCGGTCGCAGGCAGCCAATTGAGCTGCAGCGAGAAGAAAGCGACCAGCAACATGCCGAGCCAGAAATTCGGTACGGCCACGCCGAGCGAGGCGATGGCCATCACGAAACCATCGATCCATGAGCCGGGCTTCGTCGCTGCAGCGATACCAAGCGGAATGCCGATGATCAGCGCCGTCAACAATGCCAGGACCACGATCAGAATCGTATGCGGCAGGCAGCGCTGGATGGCCGTCAGTACCGCCTCATTCGAGATCAGCGACTTCGACAGGTCGCCGTGCAACGCCTTGAACAGCCACGACCCATACTGAACGAGAAACGGCTGGTTGAGGCCATAGATCTCGCGAATCTCGGCGATGCGCTGATCCGAAGCGTTGTCGCCTGCAAGCGTCACGGCGACATCGCCCGGCACCAGCTTCAACAGGCCGAACACGATGAAGGTGGACAAGATCACGACCGGAAGCGCCTGTAACAAGCGGCGGCCGACGATGCGGAGACGAGCAGATTTTCTCATGTGCCATTTCACCTGAAAGGCGGCGCCGCGCGTCGTGCGCGGCGCCGTTGGCATTATCCGAGGGAGATGTTCTCGAATTTCGGCTTGCCGAGCAGGTTCGGCCTGAAGCTCTTCACCTTCGCGGACAAGGCATCGAGCTCGAACTGGAACGCGAGCGGCGCTGACAGTGCGGACTCCACGGTGATCTTCTGGATCTTGGCGAAGATTTCGGCGCGCTTGCTGAGATCCTCGCTGACTCGACTTTCCCTGATCAGCCTGGACAGCTCCGGATCTGCGGTACGGCCAGCATTGTAGTAGGCGTCTTTGTCGAAACCGAGCGCATAGGTCATGCTCGGATCGGGGCGCCCAGTCCAGGCCGACACTAGAAGATCGAACTTTTTCTCGGTGGCAAAGAACTGCGCACTGATTTCGGCGATGGTACCGCGGGTGAATTTCAGGCGGATACCGGCCTTGCCGAGCTGATCCTGGATCACCTCGCCGCGGCGAACCGAGTCCTGATCGGTGTAGCCGCCGATGGTGAGTTCGAGACCATCTTTGTATCCGGCCTCGGCGAGCAGTTTCTTCGCGCGCTCGGGATCGTGCGGATAGGTGTTAGCGACATCCCTGTTGTAGGCCCAGTGCGAGCTCGGCAGCGTCATTCGCGCGGGCTCGCCGAGACCGCTGAGCGCGGCCTTGACGAAGACGTCGCGGTCCAGCGCAAAATTGATCGCCTGACGGACCTTCACATTGTCCAGGGGCGCGCGGGCATAGTTGAAATAGAGCTGGATGCAGTACAGTGTCGGCGACGTCACAGTCGTCAGGTTCTTGGCGCGTTCGATCACCGGCTTCAGACGTGCAGGCAACTGGAACGCCATGTCATTCTGCCCCGCCACCACCGAGCGCAGCGCCGTCGCATTCTCCGTGATGATGTTGAACTCGATGCCATCGAGATAGGGGCGGCCCTTGCGCCAATAGTCCTCGTGACGCGTGACGACAATGATCTCGTTGTCGTTCCAGCGCACGAACTTCCACGGTCCGGCGCCGACGGGCTTCCGATCCGTGTCATTGCCGAGGGCCTTGATATTGGTCGGCGAGACCATCATGCCGGCGCGGTCGGATAGAATCGCCGGCAGCGCGGAATCGGGGTTCTTGAGCTTCAGCGTGACCTGCAGCGGGCCGGTCACCTCGATGCTCTCGACGCTGGACAGGTCCGGCTTGACGTTGGAGCGCTGATCCGAGCGGTTGCGTTCGAGATTGAACTTCACGGCTTCTGCATCGAGCGTGGTGCCATCGTGAAACTTGATGCCGCCCGTGATGTCCAGCACCATCGTCTTCGGATCGGGGAATGCCCACTTCGCCATGCCTGGCTTCGGCTTCAGCGTCTCGTAGTCCCATTCGACCAGCGTGTCATACATGGTCCAGAGAATGCTGTGATCCGAGCCAGCACCGCCGGTCGCAGGATCGAGCGACGACGGATTGGCCGGCGCGGCGACTTTCAGCACACCGCCCTTCTTCGCCTCCTCCGCGAATGCCGGCAGCCCCAATGTGCCGGCGGCCGCAGCGCCGCCCATCAGCGCCAGGATATCGCGGCGGCGCAATTGCCGCTGCCCGAGATCGATCACGCGCATCTTGTTCTCCTCCCGATAATTATGACGCCTTGGGCGCCTTCTGATTATCTGCTGGCGGGCCATCGGCCGTCGCGAAATGGCAGGCAACGCGATGACCCGGTTTGACTTCGCGCCAGGCCGGCACTTCCTCCGCGCAACGCGGCTGTACCGAAGGGCAGCGCGTGCGGAAGCGGCAGCCCGATGGCGGCAAAACAGGGCTCGGTATCTCGCCTTCGAGAATGATGCGGCGATCGGTTCGCAAATGTGACGGCAGCGGAACCGGCTCCGCCGACAGCAGCGCCCGCGTATAAGGATGCAGCGGACGCTCGACGACCTCCTCCGCGCCGCCGAGCTCCATCAGTCTGCCCAGATAGGTGACGGCGATCCGATCGGAGATATGCGACACCACGGAAATATCGTGGGTGATAAACACATAGGTCAGGCCGAATTCGCGCTGCAGATCGGCGAACAGATTGAGCACATCGCCGCGGATGGATACATCGAGCGCCGCAACAACTTCGTCGCAGACAATTACCTTCGGACGCAGCGTCAGAACACGCGCGATATTGACGCGCTGCTTCTGCCCGCCCGACAATTGATGCGGATAGCGGTCAGCGACTTCCGCCGACAACCCGACGCGATCGAGCATCGCGATCCCGCGCCGGCGCCGCGATGCCGCATCACCTTCACGCATGATCTCCATCGGCTCGACGATGCTGTCAATGATGGCCATGCGCGGATTCAGCGCAGCGTTCGGGTCCTGAAAGATGATCTGGTAATCGCGGCGATGCGCGCGAAATCGTTCTGTGGTGAGGGTCGCCGGATCGGTCCCGTCGTGCAGAATCCTGCCCTCGGTCGGCGGCAACAGGGATACCAGCGCGCGGCCGAGCGTGGTCTTCCCCGAGCCGGACTCGCCGATGACGCCGAAGGTCTCACCCGGATGGACATCGAAATCCATCCCGTCGATCGCCTTGACCGTGTCGCGACCGTCGCGCGTCGGAAACAGAATCCGCAGGTCGCGCACAGCGAGGATGCCGCTGTCATTTGCTTCGATGGCCGACATCAGTTAACCGCTCCCGGTAGTTCGAGTGCCGGCGCACGCCAACAGCGCGCTGCGCGGCCTGTATCGGTCTCGACCATCGGCTGTTCTCGCTCACAGCCAGGAGCGGCATATTTGCAGCGCGTGCGAAAGCGGCAACCGGCCGGCATGGCATTCGGCGACGGCACGCGGCCGGGAATCGAGGGAAGCGCGCCGCGCCGTTCACTCAGGCCGGGCAGCGATCGCAGCAGACCGGACGTATAGGGATGGCGCGGCCGCATCAGTGCGTCGTCCACCGGCGCATCCTCGACCACCTCGCCCGCATACATGGTGATCATGCGTGTGCAGGTCTCCGCGACGACGCCGAGGTCATGGGTGATGAAGATCAGTGCAGTGCCGGTGCGTTCGCTCAGCGAGCGCAGGAGATCGGTGATCTGCGCCTGCACGGTGACATCAAGAGCCGTCGTCGGTTCGTCCGCAATCAGCAGTTTCGGTTCACAGATCAGCGCCATTGCGATCATGACGCGTTGCCGCATGCCGCCGGACAACTGATGCGGATATTCATCGCAGCGGCGCTCCGGCGCTGGAATGCCGACATCGCGCAACGCCTTGATGGCGCGCTCGCGCCCCTCGGCACGGCTGACTGGAAAATGAACGCGGTAAGCCTCGCTGATCTGATCGCCGACGGTGAATACCGGATCAAGCGCGCTCATCGGTTCCTGGAAGATCATCGCGATATCACGCCCACGCACTGCGCGCATTCGCCGCGGAGGGAGCGTCGCGAGATTGGTGCCGTTGAAGAGGATTTCACCCTCGATCCGCGCCGATTGCGGCGGCAGCAAGCGAAGCAGCGACAGGCCGGTCACGGTCTTGCCGCAGCCGCTTTCGCCGACGAGACCGACGCGCTCACCCGGCGCGATGGAGAAACTCACATTCCGCGTAATCGACAACGTACCGCGTCCCGTCGCGAAGGATAGCGACAGATCACGCACCTCAAGCAGCGGTTGAACCGGCGCGGTTGAACCTGACGGCACCCGCTCACGAATGTCCGAAGCCATGGATGTCTGATCGACACTCCGCATCGGAGCGCTCACGACAAGCGTTTGCGGAAAGATCCAGCAATAGGCGTCGTAGATAGCGCACGCCTGCTCGAGATTGACGCGGTTCCGAATGCACAGAGCACAGTCAGCTGGATAGCCATCGGCGCGGATGGGTTCGCCATGTTCATCTCCCTGCTCCCGGTCTTGCGCCGGGACATTGCAACGCGCGCCCGGCTTGATGCCGGTATCGACCGCACGATGGTCCGCTTATGAAAGGCGACCGATTGTCAATTGTCAACAATTGACTTTCGCAGTAGCAAGGATGCGGGCATGCGAACAGCGTGCAGCTCAAGACCAATACAGCTTCGAGGGAGACCGTCATGGCAGCACCGCTTCGCAAGCCATCGCCCGACGACAAAGGAAGAGACAGGGAGAGCGAACGCAGATTTGCGCCGCGCACCCTGCCCGATCAAGTCGCGGAGGAACTCGGCGCTGAAATCGTGTCCGGTCGACGCAAGGCGGGAGAACGCCTGGTTGAACTCGATCTCGCACGGGATTTCGGCGTTAGCCGCGGCCCCATTCGCGAAGCCATACGCATTCTCGAGCGGCGACGTCTGGTCGAACTGCGGCCGCGCCGCGGCGCATATATCAAGCCATTGTCACTGAAATCGGTGGCGGATCTTTTCAATGTGCGCACCGCGCTATCGACGCTCGCCGCTCGGACCATGGCGACAGCTCCGATCGAGAGCTATATCGACACACTGGCGCGGCGCTGCAATGAAATGAATGCGCTGATCGAGGTCGACGATCCCATCGCCTTCGCTCGTACGATGACGCGGGCCGTCAAGACGATCGCACGTGGTTCCGGCAATGAGCTGCTTGTGGAGTTATTGACCGATCTTGCCAACCACACTGTCTGGACCACGATCTGGAAGACGCCGCTCGACTACCAGACCCGCGACCTCCGCCACATGAGCGCTGGCATGATCACGTCGACCCTCAAGGCGATCCGGCAACGGAAACCCAACGCCGCCGCTACCCACCTCGCCCAACTGCTGGAAGGCGATCGCGACCGCGCCTTGACGACACTGTCCCGTCTCCGCGGCGAGACACTGGACTTGCACGCGCTGTCTGATGACGACGAGCCGAACACGTCGCCCGCAAGCAAGATCGTCCTGTCTTCATTTCGCGCCGGAGCGTGAGAATCGTCGTGCGATCTGAAGGTGCCTAGAGCGACACCGCATAATGCTCGTATTCGTCGCGCACCAGCACGATGTGATCGCGCATGGCAGTCGCAGCACCATTCCGGTCACCGCGCATGATGGCGACGACGACGCGGTCATGCTCGGCCTGTGACTTCGCAAGACGGCCAAGATTGCGGAACTGGGCCCGCCGGAACGGCTGCACGCGAACACGCGTTGCCAGTGTGATCTCTGCGATATAGTCGTTCTGCGATCCCTGATAGATCGCATTGTGGAAGCGCTCATTCACTTCGTGAAAGCGCTCGGGATTGCCGTCATAGCTGAGGACTCGCAACTCCTCGTGGATCGCTTCAAGCGCATGGCGCTGCACGGGCGACATCCGCTCGGCCGCAAGCCCCGCACACAGCGCCTCCAGTTCGGCCATTGCCTCGAACATGCCGGAGAGGCGCTCGATGGATGGCTGCGCCACCACGGCCCCGCGATGCGGGCGCGACTCAATCAGGCCGCTGGCGGTCAGCTGGCGTAGCGCTTCACGCACCGGCGTCCGGGAGACGTTGAAACGCTGTGCAAGTTCGGTCTCATCCAGCGACGAACCCGGCGCAAGCGCCCCACGTACGATCTCGTCGGACAACTGCCGACGCAGTTCTTCGGCCCGCGTCGGCTTGCCTTTCGCTGAAACAGCAGTCTCCCGCACGGCGCGCGGCGGCTTGGCTTGCCGGATCAGCATGTGGTCGAAGCTCATCTCAGCTCACGCTTTTGAGGCCTGCGGCTCGTCAATCAGGCTGACAGAGGCTGCCACGATTCGCCAGCCTTCGGGAAAGCGGACCCACGTCTGCATCTGCCGTCCGACCTTGCCAGCCGCATTGTCGCGATAGAACAGCGTGGAGGCGACCGCCGTATCGCGGCCATAGGCCGTAATCACCGTGCGCTCGATCCGGCGCATCAGGCCGACCGGCGACCGCGCGCCGCGAAAGGCCTGGATCTCGTCGTAGCCGTAGAGATTTTCGCCCATGCCATAGCGGATGGTGCGCGGGTCGTTGCGGAACAGTTCGCCGAGTACGGCGGTATCGTTGGTCGTCAACGCCTTCTCGTAGCGTGCGAAAGCGGCGCCCACTTCGGCGACGACATCAGGCAGATCGATATCCATACGAATTTTCCTGACTTAGAATCCCTCGGCGCGCGGCGCGACGGCGACGCCCGATTGCTGCAGATGATAGGCGACGCGCAGCGCGATGTCTTCACGCCACGGCGCCGCGATGATCTGCACGCCGATGGGCATCGGGTCGAGCGGCACAGGGACCGCGACAACGGGCAGACCGATGAAGGAGATCGGCTGGGTGTGAATACCGATATTGGCGCGCACCGGCAGTTCGACGCCGTCGAGTTCGAAAGTCGCCTGCCCGATCTTCGGCGCGATGCACGGCGTCGCCGGCGCGATGATGACATCGACGGTCTCGAAAATCTCGAGCACCTTGCCGCGATACCAGCGACGGAATTTCTGCGCACGATCGACCAAAGCCGACGGCACCATGGCGCCCGCGATCAGGCGATCGCGCACCGCCGGATCGAAATCGGCCGCGCGCTTGCGCAGCCGATCGAGATGCAACGAGGCGCCCTCGGTGGTGGAAATGAGGTAGGCGGCGGCGCGCGCCCGGGCGACTTCGGGCAATTCGACGGTGGTTGTGACGCCGAGAGCGCTGGTGACGGTCGCGACCGCCTCCGTGGCCTCGGGCATCAGGTTTTTCTGAAAATAGCCACCCGCCGTAGCGATGCGGAGATCTCCGATGCCCTGCCCGATGAGCGACGATACCGGCTCGACGGGTCGTGCGGTGCAAGCAGCATCATCGGGATCCGGCCCCTGCATGATGTCATAGGACAGCGCGAGATCGGCAACATTGCGCGCGAACGGACCGAGATGGTCGAGGCTCATCACGAACGGGAACGAACGCGCCCGCGAGAGTCGACCATAAGTCGGCTTCAATCCGAAAATGCCGCAGAACGACGACGGCACGCGGATCGAGCCATTGGTATCGGAGCCGAGCGCTATCGGCACAAGGCTGCCGCCTACCGCGCCGCCCGAGCCCCCCGATGATCCGCCCGTCATCCGCGTGATGTCATGCGGATTGCGTGAGGCACCGTCATGGACATTTTCGCCGGTGAAGTCGTAGGCGTATTCGCCCATATTGAGTCCGCCAACAAGCACGGCGCCGGCGGTCTCCATACGCTCGATTAGGGTGGCGTCGCGCGGCGCCGGCGGCCGGTCGCGATTGATCTTCGAGCCGGCGCGCGTCGAAAGCCCCTCGATATCGAACAGGTTCTTCACAGCGAATGGCACGCCGGCCAGCGGGCCTACGGCCTCGTTTCTAGCGATCGCGACGTCGAGCGCGCGTGCATGACAGCGGGCCCGGTCCGCCGTCACATCCGTGAAGGCGTTAAGCGTGGGATTGTGACGTTCGATCCGCGCCAGCGCGGCTTCGGTGACATCGAGCGCCGACACCTGCTGCGCGGCAACGGCCTTGGCAATGTCAGCGGCCGGGCGCCAGTCGCCATCGGGCGTGAGAACAGGATCAAGCGACATAGACGGGCGCCGGTTCGGATTCGTCGGGAAGCGGAAATTCTTCCACGAGGTACGCCATGCGCAGGGACACTTCGAGATTCATTTTCACCGCCGGTTTCCAAGCCGGATCGACCGGTAACGACAATGCCGCCGATAGGGCATCGATGTAATCGTCCAGTTTTTCGCGCATGGCGGTCCTCTCATCAATGCATTGGCAGCGGCGGATGTGGGATCGCCGTCAGCAATTGTTTCGTATAGTCGTCCTGCGGCGCGCCCATCACCGCCTCGGTCTCACCCTGTTCTACGATGCGGCCGGACCGCATCACGATGACACGATCGCAAAGCAAACGCACGACATTCAAGTCATGCGAAACGAACAGATAACTCATGCCCATGGATTGCTTGAGATCCTGCAGCAGGTTTAGCACCACCGCCTGCACGGACACATCAAGCGCCGCAGTGGGTTCGTCGAGAACAATCAGCTTTGGTTGCAACGCGATGGCCCGTGCGATGCCGACACGCGCCTTCTGGCCACCGGACATCTGATGCGGGAAACGATCCAGCAATTCGAGCGGGAGACCGACCTGGCGGGCCAGCTCCTCGCATTTGGAGCGCAATGCGTCGCCCCCTTTTATATCCCCCAATTGCAGAAGCGGATCGGCAATCGCACGGGCCGCCGTGAAGCGCGGATTCAGGCTGTCGGTCGGATCCTGAAACACCATCTGGATGCTTCTACGCAGTGGCAACCGCGCAAAGAACTTTGGAGCAATCTCTCCAATTTCGTCACCATCGAAAGCGATGCGGCCAGACGTCTTGTCGATCAATCGCATCACCATCATCGAGGTGGTGGACTTGCCGCAACCAGATTCGCCGACGAGGCCCACGCTTTCACCGTGCCCCACCGTGAAGCTGATGCCGTCCACGGCACGGAAGACGTCGGGCTCCGGTGCCGGTTTGCGACCGAATAGTTTTGCCAGCGTCGCCGTGGCGCCCTGGCGCGGATATTCCTTGACCAGATTTTCAACCGTGAGGAGCGGTACTGCAAGCTTGACGCTCGCAGCAGCAGCATCCGTGGCAGCATGGGCTGGCATCGCGGCGCGCTCTGCCGACGGCAGCAGGTCTCGCAGCGAAACGCCGAGGCGCGGCGTCGCCTGCATCAGCTTCTTTGTATAAGCATGCTGCGGATTGGCGAAGATATCGGCGGACAACGCGGTCTCCACCACCCGTCCCTTCTCCATCACCACCACGCGGTCGCAATAGGCGGCGGCAAGACCGAGATCGTGAGTAATCAGGATCGAGGACATGCCGCGGCTCCTGGTCAGTTCGACGATGAGATCCATCACCGCCTTCTGCGTCGTGACGTCGAGACCGGTGGTAGGCTCGTCGGCAATCAGGAGCTGCGGATTGCAGGCGAGCGCAAGCGCAATAACCACACGCTGGCACATGCCACCGGAGAGTTCGAATGGATACGCATGATAACGCTCGCGCGGACGCGCGATTTTCACCTGCTCCAGCGCCTCGATGGCCTTTTTGGCGCGGTCGCTGCTGCCGGCCTGCGCATGCTGCCGCAGCACGTCCTCAATCTGGTGCCCGACCTTACGGATCGGATTGAGCGCTGCGCGCGGATTCTGGAAGATCATCGAGACTTCGCGGCCACGCAGGTCGCGCATCTGCGCCTCTGTCGCCGCTTTGACATCCACGCCGGAAAACATCACCGAACCTTCGGCGATCCTGCCGGCGCGATCGAGAATGCGCATCACCGCATAGGACGTCACCGATTTTCCAGAACCGCTTTCACCGACAATGCCGAGCGTCTCTCCCTTGGCGACGGAGATATCGACCTGCTGCACCGCCTTGACGATTCCGCGGCGGGTAGCGAATTCGACCGTGAGGTCCCGAACGTCGAGCAATGGCTGAGCGGTCATGACTCTCTCCTCACGTTCTCCGCTGCGGATCGACGATGTCGCGCAGACCGTCGCCCAGCAGGTTGAAGCAGAACACCGCGATCATCAGAGCAATGCCGGGAAATAATGCGATCCACCATTCGCCCGACACCATGAAAGATGCACCCTCTGCGACCATGATGCCCCATTCGGGCGTCGGCGGGCGTACGCCGAGGCCGATGAAGGACAGCCCCGCAGCGTTGAGGATGGCATAGCCCATGGTCAGCGACATCTGCACGATCATGATCGGCATGATGTTGGGCAGGATATGGACGAGCAAAATCCGCATCTCGCTGTTACCCGACAACCGCGCCGCCTGCACGAAGCCAGCCTCGCGCCGCACATTGGCTTCGGCGCGAGCAACACGGGCATAGAGCGGAAAATTCACGATGGCGGTGGCGATAATGATGTTCTGCACTGTGTTACCGAGCGCGGCGACGATGCCCATGGCCAGCACGAACAGCGGAAAGGCCATGATGGTGTCGGCGATGCGCCCGACGATTCGATCGGTCCAACCGCCAAAATAGCCGGAGGCAATGCCCGCAAGCCCACCCATGGCGAAAACCAGCGCGACCGATGCCACTGCAATGAACAGATCTAGCCGTGTCGCCACTACCACACGGCTGAAGATATCGCGGCCAAGCTGGTCGGTGCCGAACCAGTTGGTGGCCGAGGGCGGCTTCAATGCCTGCGTGGTGTTGCTGGCGAGGGGATCGTGCGGAACGATGTACGGACCGAATAACGCTGCAAGGACGATTACGATCAGCAAGCCGAAGGCAAAGGCGGTGACACGGTTCTCGCCGAGAATGTAGCGGGTGTGCTGCAGAGTTGCGGCAAAACCGGACAAGTGGCGTGGTGGTTTCGACGTTTCCGATGCGAGGGGGGCAATCGCGCTCATGATGTCACCTCAGCCTTCCAGCCGCACGCGCGGATCGATGATGCCGTAGAGAATGTCGATCAAGAGATTGATCAGCACATACATAATGGCCATGGTCAGCACGAAGCCTTGCACCGGCGCGAAATCGGAAGCGATCAGCGCTTCCACGGCGTAGGAACCGATGCCCGGCCAGGCGAACACTTTCTCGACCAACACATTGGCGCCGAGCAGAAAGGAGAAGGTCATCGACAGCGTCGTGATGACAGGCAGCATGGCATTGCGGAATGCGTAAGTGACGATCACCTTGCGCGGTGACAATCCGCTGGCGCGCGCGGTACGGACGAAATCCGATGCGAGGATCGCAAGCATCGAGGCGCGCGTCATGCGCGCGATCGGCGCTAGCGAGAAGATCGCGAGCGTTGCGGTCGGCAGGATCAACTGGCTCAGCGCGGAGCGAAACGCTTCCCAATCGCGGGCGATGACACTGTCAATGACATAGAAGCCCGTCACCGTCGGCGGCGCCGATGCGAACACGTCGAGCCGCCCAAGCGGCGCCGGCGCCCAGCCGAGCCTGAAATAGAAGACGTAGACCAGCACGAGACCGGTGAAGAACACCGGCAGCGAGACGCCAGCCGTCGTGGTCACGCGACAGAGATGGTCGATCCACGACCCCGGCCTTGTGGCTGCGAGGATACCGAGCGGGATCGCGATCACGACCGAGACCAGCAATCCCAGCAAGGTCAGCTCGGCCGACGCCGGAAGGCGGTTTCGGATTTCCGTCGCAACCGGCTGGCCCGTGGTGAGCGAATTGCCAAAATCGCCACGCACGAGATCCGCCGTGTAGCGGGCGAACTGCTCGATCAGAGGCTTGTCGAGGCCGAGCTTCTTGCGGATATCCTCGATCACCTGCTTGTCCGCCGCAGGCCCCGCGAAATACGCGGCGGGATCGCCAGGCAGCGCGCGCGTCAGCAGGAACGTGACGATCACCACCCCGATCAGCGACGGGATGGCGAACAGCAAGCGCTTGCCGATGAGTGCGAGCATGGCGATCCCCGATCCTTACGCCTTGACCATCGCGCGATAGTCGAGCCGGCGATGGAACCAGTACTGGAAGCCGGACACGTTCTTCTGCATCGCGACGTTCAGATAGGGCTGATACAGCGGGATACGCGGGATGTCGGTGAAGGCGAGATCGACGAATCCCTTCACATCCTTATCATAGGTTGCCAGGTCGCCGGTGGCCGCCGCGGTGCGAGCGCCGGCAATCAGTTTGTCCATTTCCGGCGATGAGTAGTTCATCGTGTTGAAGATCGAATTGCCGGAGCGGTAGCACCAGTAGAAGAAGTACTCCGGGTAATCGAGCCAGCCCGAGAAGATGTTGACGTAGAGCGGCAGCACCTTCTTGTTCAGCTCAGTGCGCCAATTGGCGCCCGGAATCTTGTTGATGGTGGTCTTGATACCGATCTGCGCAAGACTCTCCTGGATCAGGATGCACATCGGCTCGTTGACACCGGCAAAACCAAGATCGAAGGACAGCGTGGTTTCAAAGCCGTTGGCGTAACCGGCCTCCACCATCAGGGCCTTCGCCTTCGCCATGTCGGTATTGTATTTCGTTGCGTGCGGCCACTTCGCTTCGGTCGGCGCACCGGCTGCGGCACCGAACATCGGATTGGCGAGGCCGAACATCACGGCATCGATGATCTTCTGATACGGGATCGCCAACGCGACCGCTTCGCGCACCTTCAGATTATTGAACGGCGGCTGAGTGACGTTCATACCGAGGTACTGGATACCATTGCTGATCGGCACCGAGGTAACATTGAGCTTGCCGGCCTTCTTCAGCTCAGCAAAATCCTGGTTCGGCAATTCGTACGAAATGTCGGCATCGCCGCGCTCCAGCAGCGCGCGACGGTTACCAGCCTGCGGCACCATGCGCCAGATCACACGCCTTATCTTCGGCAAGGGGCCTCCGACCCAGGCGTCGTTACGCTCCATGATCACTTCGGTGCCGGCGGTCCACTTCGTCACCTTGTAGGCGCCGGAGCCGACCGTGTTCATCTTGGTATATTCGAGACCCCACGGATCCTTCTCAGTGGCATTCTTCTTCACCAGCTCCGAATTGATGATGCTCGGCACGATCACCGCGAGGTCGGGGATGGTCAGCTTGTCTTTGGTGAGGAAATCGACGCGCACGGTATTGTCGTCGACCACGACGAACTGTTCGGGCTTGGTGAGTGATCCCGCGCTCATCTGGAAGGTCGGGAAGCCGCCGACGCTGACGGAGCGATCCAGCGACCACTTCACGTCCTTCGCCGTCACCGGCGTTCCATCCTGAAATTTGGCGCCCTTCTTCAGTTTGAACGTCACCGACATGTCGCCGATGTTCATGTCTTCGGCGAGTTCGCCCTTGAACTTATCCTTGTCGTAATAGGTGACGCCGCCCGGGCCCTCTTTCATTTCATGGGTGATCAGGCGGTCGTAGCAATTCCAGGCGACTTCATAACTGGGCACATTGGTGCCGACGCCCATGATGTCGAGATTGTTGGGTCCGCTCTCGGACACCACCAGCAGGGTCTCCGACCGGGCATCCGCCTTGGCAGCCGACCAGATCGCTGGACCCGACACCATGGTCCCTGCGGCAGCGCCAGTGGCGGCCTTCAGAAAATCGCGACGCTTCATTCTCCACTCTCCCGAGGCACGAATTTTGATTTGAGGGAACTCGCAAGGTTTGTGCCAAGCAGCAAAGTGACGAGAGAGAAGGCTAAGTAATTGTTTTCACTGAGACGCCGATCGAGACGCACAATCTCGCCGCAGCTACATGCATACAAAAACACTCACTTCGCCTAATTTAAGTGCAGACAGAAATGACCGCTTAGGGCTTAACCAGAAGCCAAGCCTGGTCAAAAGATGCAAGGAATGAAGATGTCGGACCCGTTTCCTACAATCGCGCAGCTGCACGCGGCCTATGCCGACGGCCTGTCACCCACACAGACCGTCGCTGATGTGTATCGCCGCATTGCGCACGTCGCCGACCCCGGGATTTTCATTGCTCTGGTGCCGAAAGATGCCGCACGCGCGGCTGCGGAGGCGTTGCCTCCTTTCGATCCGGCTGCCTACCCGCTGTGGGGTATTCCCTTCGTCGTGAAGGACAATATCGATGTCGCAGGGATTCCCACCACCGCCGCCTGTCCCGCATTCGCCTATACGCCATCAGAGACGGCCTTCGCCGTCCGCAAGCTGCTCGATGCCGGCGCGATCCTGATCGGCAAGACCAATCTCGATCAATTCGCCACCGGCCTGGTCGGCGTCCGCAGTCCCTACCCCATCCCGCGCAATGCCGTCGATGCGCGTTATGTGCCGGGCGGCTCAAGCTCCGGATCGGCCGTCGCCGTCGCCCACGGCTTCGTCACCTTCGCGCTCGGCACCGACACCGCGGGCTCTGGCCGGGTACCCGCGGCCCTCAACAACATTGTTGGGCTCAAGCCCTCGCTTGGCAGTGTCTCGACCTCCGGCGTCGCGCCAGCGTGCCGCACGCTCGACACCATCTCCGTCTTCGCGGGCACAGTGACCGACGCCGATCGCGCCTTCCGCGTGATGGCAGGATTCGATACCAAGGACGCCTACTCGCGGCCCTTGCCCGTGGCTGCCCAGCCTGGCGCATTGCCGCCCGGACTGCGCATCGGCGTACCCGACGGCGGCAGCCGGCGCTTCGCCGGCGACGCGCTGTCCGAAAACACCTTTGATGCGACGCTCGAGATACTTGCATCGGCAATGAAGGGCTGCACCCCTGCGACCATCGACATGACGCCGATGTTCGACGTGGCAGCCCTGCTCTATACCGGCCCGTGGGTGGCAGAGCGCTATCAGGCGATCCGTTCGTTCATCGAAGCAACGCCCGAGCAGATGCATCCGACCACGCGGACGATCATCGGTGGCGCCGCTCGCATGAACGCGGCCGACGCCTTTGCCGGGATCTACAAGCTTGCCGAGCTGCGCCGCGCGGCCGATGCGATCTGGTCTCGGATCGATGTGCTGATCGTACCGACCTATCCTCGCCCACGCACGGTCGCAGATCTCGAAGCCGATCCCATCGCGCCGAACAGCGAACTCGGCACCTACACGAATTTCGTGAACCTGCTCGATCTGTGCGCGCTCGCCGTGCCCGGCACATCGCGCACCGACGGATTTCCATCCGGTGTGACGCTGATCGCACCGCGCGGCAATGACGGCCTTCTCGCAGCGATCGGTGCCAGACTGCATCCGTTGACCCAAGACAGACTTGGAGCAAGCCGGACGCCGGTCCCCACCGCTGGGACCAGCTTGCCGAGCGCTCTGCCCGGCGAGATCGAGCTGGCGGTGGTGGGCGCACATTTGTCGGGCATGCCGCTCAATCACGAATTGGCCGGTCGCGGCGCACGTTTCCTGCGCGCCTGCGACACGCAGCCCGACTACAAGCTTTATGCGCTGGCCGGCGGCCCGCCGGCCCGGCCCGGCCTGCTGCGCGTCGCCGAAGGCACAGGCTCCCGGATCGCAACGGAAGTCTGGGCCATTTCGGCTGAAGGATTGGGCGAGCTGATGGTCGGCATTCCGTCGCCGTTGGGCATCGGAACGACCCGGCTTTCAGACGGCACATTGCCGAAAGGCTTCATTGTCGAAGCCGAGGGCCTGGCCGGCGCCAAGGACGTGTCCGAATTCGGCGGATGGCGCAACTATATCGCCAATCTCTCCGGCAGATGCAGATAGAGGCGACTGCCGCCATGAGCGAGCTTGAGTCTAATCCGTCTTCGATGAAGCAGACTCAAGCGCATTTCTCAATTGGAGTGTGACCTTGTCCGAAAATGGTATCCACGTTTCGGAATAATGATCAAAGTCCACACAGAAGCGCCAGCTAGCTTCGAGTTGCGCGACGCCAGCTGCCGGGGGGAAGGCCGGTGACACGCGAGAACACACGCGTGAAGTGGCTTTGATCCGCGAAACCGCAGGCAAGGGCGATATCGGCAAGCGACATCCTGGAACCGATCAGCATACCACGGGCCTGCTCGACGCGTTGCGAGAGCACCCATTGATGTGGCGTCTGACCGGTAGCTTCCTTGAAGCCGCGAATGAAGTAACCGCGCGACAGACCGCATGCGCGCGCAACAGCCGCTATAGACAGGTCTTCGCCGACGTGTCCCATCAGCATGTCGTATGCGGTCGCGAGCTGAGTTCGCGACAGCTGGGTCTGGCGCGGTGCATCCGCCATCTGATCGGCGGCGGCATAGTGTTCGATCAGATAGATGCCAATCGTAGTGCCAAGTTGATCGATAAACAGCGAACTCGCTTTGCCGCTGTTCTCCAGCAGTGGCTCGGCGGCGGCAACGAGATGCGAAAGCATCGGATCGATCGTTCCAGCACGGCAGACTAGATCGATCCCACCGCGCCAGCCATGCTCCCGTGCCAGCTCGACGAGGAATGAGCGCGACACTTCCAGCAAGATAAAGTCGAATGCGCCCCTTAGATCCGCGCGATAGCTGTCAGAGAGATTGCGGACGTAGATCGAGCCCTGCTCGAATTCATGTTCTGTGGCATGGGACGTATGAAAAATACGCCGCCGATGGCCCGCTGCGCGCGAGACGCCGACCAGAAAGCCACGGTCGTCCGCTTCCGTGGCAATGCGACCGAGTTGAGGATCGTCGCTGCTTTTTCGAAAGAATCGAATGCCGGAGCCTTGCAGCTCCTGATTCTTGCCGAGCTTGCTGGACGGACAGCCAAACAGGTCGGTCTTCGGATGGGCGTCGATCGACGTCGTGCCGAGACGATCAAGCATGGGACGTGGCCCCACTGCATTGCACCATGAGACGATCAAGACTCGCCATCCAAAACCTCTCGCTGCGCGGCCACCATTGTGATTTACCCACCATGCGAGACGCGGCAAGGATGAACAATTGGCGAGTGGTCGAGGCGACCTAGACCTTAGTCGATGCAGACGTCGGCAATTCGACGCCAAGGCGATCCGCCATGCGGACGAGATCAGCCACTGAATTCGCGTGCATCTTGCGCATCAAAGTGCCGCGATGGAGTTTAACGGTCGCCTCGCTGATGCCGATCGCAACGGCGACTTGTTTGTTCATCATGCCAGCTGCCACATGCACGAACACCTCGCGCTCGCGCGTGGTCAACGTCTCATAGCGCGTCTTGAGCTCGATCAGAACGCTACTCGTCAAGCGAAACCCGCGGTCCCGTGTCACGGCGACTTCTACCGCTGCAAGCAGATCCATCGCCCGCACCGGCTTGGTGAGAAACTCCACGGCGCCAGCCTTCATGGCACGGACCGACATCCGGATATCGGCGAAACCGCTTATCACAATGATCGGCGTCATCACATCGAGCCGAGCGACATCGTCGAGGAAGTCGAGCCCGCTGCGCTCCGGCAAATGAACATCGAGAACGATGCAGTTGACCCGCCTGCGATCTGGATCCACGAGATATGCTTGCGTCGATGCGAAGCAGACCACGCACAGTCCCGCCGACCTCAGCATACCGTCAAGCGCCTCGCGGATGCCTTTGTCGTCGTCGATGACTGCAACGACGGCGGCGGGTGTTGGGGGGCGGCCGGTCACATGAAGCCTATATCTGACAACTAGGCAGCTGGAAACACACGCGCGTACCACGTGGCTGACGCGCCTCGCTCCAGAGCTGCCCATGATGGGCGGTGATGATGGACTTACAGATCGCCAGCCCCATGCCGATACCATCTGGCTTGGTGGTGAAGAATGGTTCAAAGATCCGATCGTGCAGGCCGGCCCCGATGCCAGTACCGCTATCATCGACAGCAATGAAGACGTCGTTGACAGCCTCGAAGCGCGATCTGACAACGACACGACGATCCCTATCGTTCGCGCCCGCTACCGCATCCGCCGCGTTCGATATCAGGTTAAGAATGACCTGTTGCAGCAGCACGCGATCTCCCACCACGAGCAGACGCCCGTTGAAGAAATCGGTATCGAGCGCGATGCCCTTGCCGTTCAATTCAGGACGAACGATCGACAGCATGGTTTCGATCGTCTCGTTGAGGTCGAGCGCTTCGAACGAGATCGGTGCGTTGCGCGCAACCGAGCGTACACGGGCGATGATGGCACCGGCACGATGGGCTTCGTCGATGGCACGCTCCGCTGCCGCGCGAGCTTCTCCAATATCGCTTCGGCCGGGCTTGAGCCAGCGCACGCAGGCTTCCGCATTCATTGCAACCGCCATCAGAGGCTGGTTGACCTCATGGGCGATCGATGCCGTAAGTTGCCCCATAGTGGTGAGACGCGACATCCGGGCGATATCCGCTTGCGCCGCGCGCAGGGCCTCTTCGGCGCGCCTCCGGTGCAACGCCATTTCGATGGCGGTCCGAAGCTGCAGATCTTCGAACGGCTTGAGCAGATAGCCGAACGGCTCGGCCGCTCCCGCACGCTGGATGGTCTCATCATCCGCATAGGCGGTGAGAAAGACTACCGGAATCTGACTAGTGGCGCGGATTTCGCACGCGGCATCGATGCCGTCGATGCGGCCTTCGAGCCGCACATCCATCAGGATCAGATCCGGCCGGGTGCTCGCGGCCAGCGCCACTGCAGCCTCGCCGGAGGCCGTGACGCCGATGACCGTATGGCCGATGCGCCCGAGCTGCTCGCTGATATCGCGCGCAACGATACGATCGTCCTCCACCACCATGACCCGCGCCCGCCTGGTCATGTGGGTCCCCTCTCCGCATCATCGAAACTCACCACGCATCGGGTGCCGTAATCACGTTCGATCGCGATGCGCCCGCCCAATTGCTCCACAAGGTCGCGCACGAGCTGCAATCCGAGCGACATGGCATCGACGATATCGACGAGTCCGGCTGTGCCGGCTCCATTATCGGCGACGGTCAGTTCGCAAAGACCATTGGATTGACGCCGGAACGACACCCGGATGAGCCCTGAGGTCGCCCCGACGAAAGCATGCTTGAAAGCATTCGACACCAGCTCGTTGATGATCAGCCCACATGAAATGGCGCGATCGAGGTCCAGCGTGATGTCATCGCTATCGGCGACGATCTCGATGCCGGATGCGCCATAGGCGCGGCGCAGATGCGAGCACAGGCTGAGAATATGCGCCTTGATGGCGATGCCGGCAAAACTTCCGGCGCGATAGAGGTTCTCGTGCACCAGCGCCATCGAGCGCACGCGGTTGCGGCTATCCACGAACAGCGAAGCCGTGACGGGATCGGCGATCCGCGACGCCTGCAGGTTCAACAGGCTGCTGATGAGCTGCAGATTGTTCTTGACGCGATGATGCACTTCCTTGAGCAGCGCATCCTTTTCGTTCAGCGACGCCTGCAGGCGGTCGCGCGCGGCGCTGCCGTCGCTGATGTCGCGTGTGGCCCGGCGCAATTCGAATTGCGTGACGACCTGACGCGCCAGCGCCTTCAACGTAAAGCCCTGACGCTCGGACAGTCCGTCCGGCCGTGGCTTGCGATCGAGCACGCAAATGGTACCCACCGGCGTTCCGGTCGGCGTCGCTAGCACAGCGCCCGCATAGAAGCGCAGCTTCGGCCCTCCGGTGACCAGCGGATTGGCCTGGAACCGAACGTCCTGGGACAGGTCCGGGATCATAAACAAATCGTTCTGTCGGATCGCCTCGGCACAGATCGACTGGTCGAGCGGCAACTCCCGGTCGCCATATTCGATGCCGGACAATGTCCAGTGCCTGTCGCTGTCAATGAGATTGATCGCTGCGATGGGCGCGTCGCAGATGTCGGATGCGATGGCGACGAAATCGGCAAAATCGTCGTCCAGCGCGGAATCGAGAATTCCGTATCCATGCAAGTCAGCCAGACGGCTGCTTTCATCCCACATCGTCACATCAGCCAATCCTGATCCGGCGCGCTGCGGCGTGCCCGTCGATGCTCTTAGCCGAGCGCCGCGCCGAAAACCATGCCTGCGGTCGCAGCAGGAGGCGCCGGTTACCACCCATATTTCAGTTCGAGGCCGAGATAATTGCTGTCATGGCCGCCGGCTGCGCGCAGCGTGTCGCCGATTTCGTAGTGAACGGCTTCGAGCGCGCCAGTCACATTGGCGTTGAAGGCATAGTCGGCGCGCAGCTGGGTATAGACGCCGCTCCAGAGACTGCCCGTCCCCGCCGTGCCGGCGACGGCGACATTCGGCTGAATATAGATGGCGTCCGCCGTGGTTGCGCGCCATTGCAGGCCGACGCCGGCGGTCACCGTCAGCTTCTCGATCGGCTTCACGGTCAGGGTCGGCTTGAGATGGATGAGGTTGGCATAGCCGGTATAGCCGGCAAGCGTGAAATAGTAGCCGTTCGGAAACAGCGGATTGAAGGTGCCAATGGTACCATCGCCGGCATGGCGATCGCCCGAGGCGGCATCCGCCTGCAGGCCGATACGCGGCGTCCATGCCATATTGGCTAGCGTGTAGCCGACCCGGCCGCCGAGCGCCCAGGCGGCGATCTCCTTGGCCGCAACATGGCCGGTCTGGCCCATGGCTTCGAGATCCCAGTCGAGACCATTCATCTGACCCGCAAACCGGATATCGATGATGTGGCGCTGCTCGGCGCCGAATGCATCGAGATAGCGCGCATTGGATCGCTCATAGAGCGAGTAATAGCCGGACAGTTCGTTGGTCCCCAGCACCTGCCGCTCAATGCGCAAGGTGCTGAAGCGGAAGTCGCGATTGGAGATGTCATCGAACACGTCGCCGAAACGGTACTGCACGGGCTGGCTGACAAAGCCGATGAAGCGCCACGGACCGGTTTCATAATCTGCCCACAACGCATCGAAAGACTGGCGCACATTCGGGCCATCGCGGGATGAGACGAAGCGTTGCAGGTCGAAGGCAAAATCCTGCCGGCCGGCGCGCGCCTTGAACACGCCATCGCCGAGCGCGCCGCTATAGGCTACGAAAGCGAGACGTAGATCGAACTGGTTCTGATCGACCGCGGTCACCGTCGTCTTGTCGAAAGCGCGGACATCCTCGAACTGGGTAAAGACCTGCCAGTTCTCGTTCAGATGCACATCCACATGCATCTGCAGCCGCTGTAGCAGATAGGCATCAGGCCTGACACCACTGATTCCGAAACCCGGCGCATCATTGACCTCGACGCGCTCGCGCAAACTCGCTCCGAGCGAGACATAGCTCTTCGGATCGGTGACGAAGAGCGGGATATATTTCAGCCCATCCAGCGGTTCGGTGCGCAAGGCGCGATCAGCCAAAGACGACCAGTCCTCCTGCCAGCGGTTCGTCAGTATCTTCGGACGCGCGACCGTATCTTCCGCAAGCGCCGGAACGCCCGTGATCAAAGATGCGGCGGCAACACAGGCTGCCGCCGTCGCCCAACGCTTACTGCGCCACAGTCGCGTGGATTTCCGCAACATAGCCTCCGGGGAATTTGACGATGGCGGCGCGGCGGTGATCCGCGATGTAAGGATCGACCAGCACGCTGACACCCGCAGTCTTGGCCTTGGCGAGTGTGTCGTCGAGCGAGGCCACTTCGTAACCGGTGAGTTCGTGGCCATAGGGATAAGGCAGGCGCCCATCGGTTACCAATACGGTCATCCTGCCGAATTTGGAGGTGATGCGAATCCGGCGATAGCTGTCATTCGGCCGACCGATCTCGATGCCCGGCGCTTTCGCATCGTCGGACACGACACTGCCCTTCGCAAACCGAACGAACCCCTTGACGAATTCGGCGGCCTTCTCGGCCGGCACATAGACGCGGTTCTCCGGCACCGTCTGCAACTTGGGATAGGAGGGCACCGTCGTGTGCCAGTAGAGCTGCATGTTCACGCCGCCTGGCCACTGCACCACAGCATCGCGCCCGATCGGATCGGAAAATGTGGTGACTAGCACGCCGGCACCGGCGTCCTTTGCAGCACTCACCGCGGCGTCCATGTCGGTCACCAAATAACCGGTGCGTTCATGGCCGAATGGATACGGGATCGGCGTCTTGAAGCCGAACACCGAGATCGAGCCAACGGGCGTCAGCACAAGCTGCGATGTGGTGCTGCTCGGCGTCGGCGTAACTGTGGCAACGACCTGCTTCGTGCTTTTGCCGCCGAAGGTGGCGACGAAGCTCTCAACGAAGCGGTCGACGTCGTCGGGCGCCACATAGACATGGGTGGTGTCGTATTGCGGGCCGACGGCGTAATTCGCCTTGGCACCCGGTTCACGTGCTGCGGCCGGCTGCAGCGAGGCCAGAGCCAGCGCTGCCATGAGAGCAATCGTTGTGGTGATGGGCAGGCGCATGAAGCTCATCCTTGTCATGCCGGGTGGGAGTCGTCGGGCTGAAAGGTCAGTGCGGGATTGTGGAGATCGAGCGACAGGAAATGACGCACGACAGGCGGCTGCGGCCCGACATGGAATTGCACGGTGTCGCGCTGCACATCGGCATCCGCACGCGAAACACGATGATGCTGACGCAGATGCTCGGCCCAGGATTCCACCATGAACCATTCCACGATCTTCTCGGGATCACTGGCATCCTCGGTGATGCCCCAACCATAGGCGCCATCGCGACGGCGCGCCGCTGCCAAGCGCTTCAGACAGGCGAAGAACGGCACACGGCTCGCGCGCGGGATGCGGTATTCGATCAGGATCAGCACTGGCCCACGATCATGCTCCACCGGCTCTGAGGTCAGCGGCTCCGGCCAGTGATTGGAGGGCGTCAGATCGGTCTCGCCGGCCGGCAGCTTCATCCGGTGCAGGATGAAGGCGACGACAAACAGACCGGCAGCACTCGCCAGCAGGGCGAGCCGCAGGTCGAGCGCCTGCGCCACGGCGCCCCAGCCGACACTGCCCGCCGCCATGGCGCCGTTGAACACCATCAGATAGGCGGCGAGACCGCGCCCGCGCACCCAGTTCGGCAGCACTGCCTGTGCCACACCGCTGAAGGTCGTGAGCGCAGCGATCCAGGCCGCGCCGAGTAGCAGCAGCACCGGCACCGCGATCCATTTCGGCGGCGCCATAGCAAGCACGGCCATTACGGCCGATGTCACGATGGCAGACAGCAGCAGCAGGCGGTCCGAGTCCAGCACCATCCGCAGCCGTGGCAGCACCAGCGCGCCGCCGATAGCACCCGCGCCGACGGCGCCGAGCAGTACGCCGTAGAATCCGGCATCGCCGCCGAGCAGATTGCGTGCCACCAGCGGCAGCAACGCCCATACCGAACTGGCAAAGGCAAAGAACACCGCGGCCCGCAGCAGCACCACATGGAGCTCGCGGCTGGCGCGCGTGTAGCGCAGGCCCGCGCGGAAGGCGCCGAAGAAGCGCTCCGAAAGTTCGTCCTGCTCACTCCTGGCGCGCGGCCACCACAGCAGCGCCGCAATGACGAAGACATAGCTGACCACATCGGCGCCATAGGTGATCGCGGCGCCGAAGGATGCGAGCAGCAGACCGCCTGCGGCCGGACCGATGGAGCGCGCAATATTGACGCCGAGCGAATTCAGCGCGACCGCGCTTTTGATGTCCTGGCGCGGCACGAGTTCAGGAACGATGGCCTGCCAAGCCGGCCCCGCCAGCGCAGCACCGAGGCCGCCGACGAAGGTTAGCCCGATCAGGAGATTGACGGTCAGCCAGCCATTCGCGGCCAGCAGCGCCAGCGTCACGCTGACAGCCGCCAGCAATAATTGCACGCCGATGAGAAACTTGCGGCGATCGAGGATGTCCGAAAGCACGCCGGCGGGGATCGCAAACAGGAAGATCGGCAGCGTCCCCGCAGCTTGAATCATCGCTACGGAAGCGGGGGACGCGGACAAGTCCGTAACCAGCCATGAGCTGGCGACGTCGCGCATGAAACTGCCGGTGTTGCCGAGCACCGTCGCGGTCCAGATGATCGTGAAGACGATCTGCTGGAATGGCGCAAAGGCGCTCGATGTCGCCACCGGCTTCGGTGCGTCACTCATGTCCCTGCCCTCCGGCGCGTGCATTGAGATCGTACCACGCCACCAGCAGGAAGCCGCCGCACAGGCCGACATGCTCGAAGAACGAATTGGCCGCTCCGAAACGCTCCGGCGACACCATTTCCCAGAACCGGTTAGCCATGAAGGTCGCCATCAGCGTAAAGCCGGCCAGCGACAGCGCACCAAACCAGCGCCCGATGCCGGTGAGAACCATCGCCGAAGCCACGAGCTCCAGCGTAATTACGAGTACGGCAAATGGCGCCGCCGGCTGCAGGCCGAAATGCTCCATCTCGGCGAGCGCAGCCGAGAAGTCGAACGCCTTGACGAGGCCGCCTTGCAGATAGGCCGCACAGAGGCACAGCAAGGCAAGTCTGTGGATAACGACGCCGCTAATCAGGCGGCGCGCAAGGTCGGTGATGCCGTGCATTCGGTTACACTGCCCAGCAGGCGCAGCCGAGCGCACCCCAGAAGCTCTTGAGGTCCGCAATCGGCAGCTTGCTCGACCACGCCGTGGCGTGGTCGTGGCCATGAACGCCGCAATTGTTGGCGCAGCCACAGTTCATGGCCATTTTCTGCGCGACGACGTTTCCATCGGCGTCAGGCGCTGCCCAGGCGCCATAGCCACCGAAGGTACGTACTGGCGACCAGTCGGGCATCGCCGGCGGCGGCGTGGTATCGTCGAATTTGGCGAAGTCACCAACGCCATAGACGACCTTGCCGCCCACGACAGTCAGCACCGCGGAGATGTCAGAGATCTCATTTTCGCTACAGGCAAAGAAGTCGCGGTCCGGCACGATCAGATCCGCGAGCTGGCCCGCCTGGATACGGCCCTTCCTACCCTCTTCGTTGGAGAACCAGCTGGTGTTCTCGGTCCACATCCGCAACGCCGTTTCACGATCCAGGCAATTGCGCTGCGGATAGAGCCGCATGCCACCGACCGTACGTCCAGTCACGAGCCAGGACAGCGAGACCCACGGATTATAAGACGCCACACGCGTCGCATCGGTGCCGGCCGACACTTTCACGCCCTTGGCGAGGATTTTCGCCACCGGCGGCGTGGCTTCGGCAGCGCCATGACCGTAACGCTCGACAAAATATTCGCCCTGATAGGCCATGCGGTGCTGCACGGCGATGCCACCGCCCAGTGCTGCGATACGGTCGATCGACTGATCCGAGATCGTCTCCGCATGATCGAAGAACCAGTTCAGTCCCTCGAGTGGAATGTCCTGATTGACACGCTCGAACACATCGAGCGCACGGCTGATGGTCTCATCATAAGTCGAATGCAAGCGCCAAGGCCAGCGGTTCTCCGCGAGAATGCGAACCACCTCCTCCAGCTCGCCTTCCATTTCCGGACCCATGTCCGGTCGCGGCTGGCGGAAATCCTCGAAGTCGGCCGCCGAGAACACCAGCATCTCGCCAGCGCCGTTGTGGCGGAAGTAGTCGTCACCCTGCTTGTATTTGGACGTCTTGGTCCAGTTCAAGAAATCTTCCTTCTCGCCCTTCGGCTTCTGCGTGAACAGATTGTAAGCAAGGCGGATGGTAAGCTGGCCCTCGTCGTGTAGCTTCTGGATGACTTCATAGTCCTGCGGATAGTTCTGGAACCCGCCGCCGGCATCTATGGCGCCGGTGACGCCGAGTCGGTTCAGCTCGCGCATGAAATGGCGCGTCGAATTGACCTGATAGTCGAACGGGAGCTTCGGCCCCTTGGCGAGTGTCGCATAGAGAATGCCGGCATTGGGTTTGGCCAACAGCAGTCCGTTCGGATTTCCATTGGCATCGCGAAGGATTTCGCCGCCGGGCGGATTCGGCGTATCCTTGGTGTACCCCACGGCCCTGAGCGCGGCACCGTTCAACAGCGCGCGATCATAGAGATGCAGAATGAATACCGGCGTATCCGGTGCCACGGCGTTCAGCTCATCGATGGTCGGCAAACGCCTCTCGACGAACTGATGTTCGGTGAAACCGCCAACGACCCGAACCCATTGCGGCGGAGGCGTCACCGCCACCTGCAGCTTCAGCATGTTCATCGCGTCCGACAGACTGCGCACACCGTCCCAGCGCAGCTCCATGTTGAAGTTGAGCCCGCCGCGAATGATGTGCAGGTGATTGTCAATCAGGCCGGGCAGCACGCGCTTGCCCTTGAGATCGATCAACTTCGTCTCCGGACCGGCCAGCGCCATCACCTCGGCCTCAAAGCCAACGTGCAGGAAACGACCATCTTTGATCGCGACAGCGCTGGCAGCCGGATTGGACCTGTCGAGTGTCGTGAACAGACCGTGATGGAGAATCAGGTCGGCGGTCTCAGACTCGCTCATGATGGCGCTCCGTGATGCGTCAATGAAATATTCCAGCGGTGTTGCCGCTAGCTCTCGGTCGTGGGTTTGGAAGGAACAACAGCCGAATTCACGTCCGCCTGCTGCCCCTTCGGCAAATGGCCGAACATGTGCGGCTTGACCTGATGCAGCCAGGAATGCGCGACAGACTTACTCTGCCAGAGCCCCTTCACCAAGGGCGGCAACTGCTCGCCAACCAACATACCCAGCAGCCCGATCAACGCCACGATCGGCGGCGCCGGAGAGCGCACATTGATCAGGCTGTAGATGATGCCAACCAGAAGGCCGGCGCCGGCCGAGATCACATACGCTCTCATGCTGTCATTCCCGCCGTTACTTCGCGCCACCTTCGGAAGCGTGCTCGCCGAGCGCCCACTTCGAAAAGCGAATCTGGATGCCGTAAGGCGAATGGGCCTTCTGAATTTCCATCATGCCATCATAGGTTTCGCTACGAGCCCAATCCTGCTGCAATTCATAGGCATATTGCGACGAAGTGATTGGCACCGCGCCAGCCTGGATGGCGCGTTGCATCGCGCGCTCATGCGCTTCCAGCGAGAGATCGCCGCAGGCGTCGGCCGGGATATAGATCTCGAAACCTTCACGCAGCATGTCCAGGGTCGGGAAGATCACGCAGGCTTCCGTCCATAGGCCGGCGATCACGAATTTCTTGCGGCCGGTGGCAGCTACGGCCTTGCGGAAATTCGGGTCGAGCCACGAATTCATCGAGGTGCGATCAATGATGTCGTGACTCGGAAACAGATCGGTCACTTCCGGAATGAACGGGCCCGAGAACGAATCCCTGGCGACAGTGGTGAGCACGGTCGGGATATTGAACAGTTTGGCAGCCTTGGCGAGAATCTGCACATTGTTCATGGTCACCAGACGATCATGCGACTGAACGCCCTGGAACATCGCCGGCTGGTAGTCGATCAACGCGATGGCGCTGTTCTGCGGCGTTAGCATTTCCTGAAACGACATTTAAATTCTCCATCAAGGTGTTGTGGCGACTAGAAACCCGTTCGCGTTGATCACAACGTTTCTGCAAGCAAGCGCGTGACGCCGAACTGTATTTGGCGAACTGTGAAGGCATGCGCCCGCTGAGCCGCGTCTCTACGTGCCCGGAGCCGGCACGCGCGTCTTGTCTGGAAGTTGACCTCTTTGAATGATGGGACACTGCTCGTTTCGCTTGCACCAGTCACGAAGTCGCGGCGCCGGACCTCAAGGCAACAACGTGCTCTGTCGACAGCTAACCGACACTTGGCGGTTGCCTAGAACTCCTTGGCGCAAGCCGTTGCGACGATACGGCTGCAGCGACACAGCTAGAGGATGCTCTCACTACCCCACACCCGTTTCAGGACGATGTCGATTCTGTCCGCCGAATAAACGTTCTCACGGCCCGCCCGATGGATTTTACTGGGAGCGCATTCTGGCGGCATTTATCGGCTCGGATTTCCGTTCCGTTTCGTTCCGTATGACAAACGAGAAATCCCCGCTTTGTGAAATTCCGTCATTTGCCTCAGCTGCGCCGATAATAGACAATCGCTGTATATATTAGTGACGGCGAACTGACCGTCGACAGATGCTTCTCTTTCCTTAAATAAGAATTTTTCTCAGTGGATAAGAATACATGTCTTTTTTAGAATTTAATACCTCTACATCTTCGCCCTTCAATGCCAGTCTCATTGACTCTTTTAAGGAGGGCCAATGAGCCAATGAGTACTTCTTTGGATAAGCTTGCCGCGCTTGCGAGTTCGATCGAGAGTTTCGCAGATGAGGTAAAAGAACTGGTCGCGTTGCGAAGGCGCCTTGCAAGGTCGCTGCTCCGACGTTCGCGTGGCCCTGTGCGGAAGCGTCCCCGAATCCGCATAAGACCTTGAGCGCATCCGCTTACCGTTAATGAATGGCTCGACCGTGCCACCGCTCGGATCAATATCGAGGTCGAACTCCAATCACCTCACAGCCAGACCACGACGCCAGATAAGCATCCTGCCGCTCGCTATTGGTCACGGTTACGGGTATTGGCGAGATTATCTATCCCGAAGTTTATAGACACAAATATTGTTTGAACCTGGTTAAAACTGCGAATACTCATTTCACGAGACGGACTTCAATGTCCGGAGGGAGGATGTGATGAGTATTTCCCTGAAGCAACTTACTGCAATGGTGGACATAGCGGAAGCGCTGGCAATCGAAATGCGAGAGTTAATCGCCCTTCGTCAAATTGTCGCCAGCCAATCCGCCGGACAGTCGCAGACGGTCGCCTCCCGTATCTGTCCTCGGCTAAGCCTGAAGCCGCACTCTAAGCCGGCCAGCCACATGCTTCGTACTAAGGTTGGACCAGCACGGCCCCGAGCATCGGCCTAATGTTCAGTTAGCGACATTCATTTAATTGGATTGCCGATGCAGCAACTCAACCACGCGTCCAGAAACGGGTGTCCAGTTCGACTTCCAGTGCCTCCTGCCACGATGGCGTCTGAATATTGAAGAGATTAAGCAGCCGGCGTTGATCAAGCCGACTATTGAGTGGCCGAACTGCCTTGGTTGGATGATCCGACGTTGCGATCGGAATCATGCTATTTACAGTGAGTTTCGCTCCGCGCTGCTTCATTCCATTAACAATCGCAACCGCGAGGCCATACCAGCTTGTAACTCCCGATGCCGTCAAATTGATCGGGCCGCCCCTGTCCTTGAAGGGGTCACTAGCGAACTCCAGTTCGAGGATCTTCACGACCGCATCCGCGATGAGTCGAGCCGATGTCGGCGCGCCTCGCTGATCCGAGACGATGCGCAGCTCCGTCTGCTCAAGTGCGAGTCGAGCAATCGTTCTTAGAAAGTTGCGTCCCTGCGTTGCGTAAACCCAGGACGTGCGCACGATGAGATGGCGGCCGCCGGCATCGCGGATTGCTTGTTCGCCGGCAAGTTTGCTCGCCCCATAGGCCGACAGCGGCGCCGGCCGAGACTCTTCCGACCATGGCACATTGCCGGATCCGTCGAACACGTAGTCGGTCGAAAAATGAACGAGAGGTACGTTTTGAGCGGCTGCCCAGCGTGCCATGGCGGCAGGAGCGTCCGCATTGACGCGAAATGTAGTATCGATTTCGTCTTCGGCGAGATCGACTGCCGTGTAGGCTGCTGGATTGACGATCAAATCGGGCCGCATCTGATCAAGTGCAGGTGCAATCGTTTCTGTGTGTAAGAGATTGAGTGCCTGACGATCAACGGTCAGAACGGTACCGATTGCCGATAGCGGACCACGCAACGCGCCTCCGACCTGCCCAGTTACACCTGTCAACAATATGCGCATCAAATCGATCCATACTTGGGAAGATCGGAAGCAACATCGTTCAACCGGACGCCCGCTGCATCGCGTGCTGACAAAGTCGGCACATCGATTCCCCAGTTGATACCAACATTTGGATCGTCCCACGCGATGACCATTTCGTTCTCGGGACTATAGAAATCATCACACTTGTAGAGAAAATCGGCTGTTTCAGACAGAACTAGAAAGCCATGCGCGAAGCCACGGGGCACCCATAACTGCCGGCGGTTTTCGTCAGTCAGAAGAGTTGCTACATGGCGTCCAAAAGTGGGACTTCCGAAACGTACGTCAACAGCGACATCCAACACCTCTCCGTGCAACACGGTTACCAGCTTTCCCTGCGGTCGCGGGTTCTGCACGTGTAACCCGCGAAGGACTCCGCGCACCGATCGAGATAGATTGTCCTGAACGAAAGGGTGGCGAAGCCCGGCAGCAGCATAGCGCTCGGCCTGAAACGCTTCGAGGAAGAAGCCACGCCGATCACCATGCACTTTCGGCTCAATGATCAAAACGTCACGGATCTCCGTTGAGAGGACTTGCATTGAGTAAAATGCCTCGCTTCCAGTTCAATCACATAGCGGCCTGCGTGTCAGAGCTTTCCGGCGCGATATCGATGTGACAGCGCAAATAGAAACACAAGGCTGTCAAATCTTGGAAACCAACGCTTCCTCGCGTGTGGAAATGCCCCTGCGTCTGATGCGCCTCCCCGTCGAACTGACCGCGCACGGTGACTTCGTAAATCGATCAAGCCGATCGGAAGTAGCAGAGAGCGAAGACTGGGACGGCGCGCTTGAAGAAGCTGGCGCCACACTTGGAGTCTTGACATGAAGCGCTGCGGACGACCGTCCGGCCACTTTACCCCGAGCAGCCGAGCGAGCAATAGCTGCTGCGCATCGAGGGCGTTCCGTGCCAGCGTGCTGGACGATATCGTCATCAGGACGTCACGACGTAGACCACCCGGCGCTGCAAACAAGGCCTTCAAATCCAGCAGATGCCGCAAGTCGATGCTTCCCGTCCAGTAGTCATAATCCTGAAACTGGTCGTGCATCACGAATACCAATGCCTGTAGTTCCGGGGATGGCACGAGCGCCTTGGCCGTACCGAGTTGGACCAACCGCAGTTGGAAACACAAATCTTCCGCCGTTTGGTCAAGGAAAGCCGCTGCGGGAAGCGCCCCATGCAAATCTATCATCCCGACATCCCCGGGGCGCTTCAAGTCTGAATACCACTTCGCATATCGTCGATCCGACTCATAATCGACACAGTAACCGATCGCGGCCAATCTTCTCATCGCGGCTTCGATCTCACCGGGACGGACGACCAGATCGAGATCAGACATCAGCCGCAGCGCGCGGTCGGCCGACGGACAGGTGGCGAGCAGAGCGGCACCTTTGACCAAGATCGGGACGATGCCTGCTCCGTTGAGCGCAAGCACCGTCTCTTCAAGTTGCGCAATCAGGCGATCGTTGCGGATCGTGTTGCGTCTGTGGATCTCTTCCACATAAGCTGCAACCTCGCTTGGGATCGCGGCGCGCTGCGATCTAACGAAATCGATCAAAGAAGGCGTCGTCAACGTGTGGTTGGCGAGCGCAAGCAGCGCGGTCCAGTCGGCACGCCGGGGAACAATGCCTTGGAAACATGCGCAAAGCGGCAACAAAGCACGACTAGGTTTCGTCATTGCACAGCTCAATCAGTTTGCCGGCCGCATCTGCTGCCTCCCCATAATGGAGTACGAAGGCAACCGTCCGAGACACCATGTTCTTCAACATGCAGAAGCCGTCGCTAGACAGCCGTCTATGCTTTGCGAACGAAGCGCGGACGATCTGCTGAAGAGTGTCAAGTTCGCTCAGCGGAGTCAGCGCCGGCTTGCTGCCGCCGGGCACGCGTTCGAGAAAAATGATCCATTTCACCTGCACAGGGCCATTATGGAAACTCGGCCCGACATCGAGATAGCGGACTGCGCAACCATCCAACCGGTCGTGGATCGAAACATCGCCGACATCAGGCCGGAAACTCCCGATGAGCGGCCAAGATCCGGATTTGATCGTCGGCGCGAACGACACGCCGCGGATCTCGCCGGTGGGGGCGATCAGCACGACGTCGTCGGTAGCAAAGCCGAAGCCAGCATCGAGCATGTGCATCGCTAGCGTACTTTTGCCCATGCCCGGCGATGCGCTGATCAACATGCCGTCTCCGCGCCAAGTAACCGCAGCAGCATGGAAGATCACGTCCCGCCCGTCGCCGGCAAGCAGGAGATGCTGAATCACATAGGCGCGAAAAGTCGGGGCAAGCGTGCTAATGGAGCAATCGAAAGCCTTGCGGCCGTCACACACGACGATGATCGTATCTCTGACCCGGTACACGGTAAAACGCGCATCCACCTGGCCATCGAGCAGCGACGTGGTGATAAAGAGAGATCGGAGGAAACCGAGTACCACGGCATCCGACGACCTGATTTCAATATGGTGCCGCCCGACCATCGCGCTGAATGCAGAAACAGCCTCGTCGATATGCGGCACCAGCAGGCCTGCGCGCAACCATTGATCCAGCGCATCGCAGACGCTCGCATGTGCGTCGATGTAACTGAAGCCGCGAGCAACAAGTTGATTGCCAATCGTTTCCAACGCCATGCCGTCATGCAAGGTGCACCAGATAAAGGCTGCGATATCGTTCAGTTCGAACAGCTTCTGCGTGTCTTCATTAAATAGCACCGGTGATCGGTCGATAAGGGCAAACAACGTCCCGGCGGCCGGTCGCAGCTCGCAGGGCAACCACTCAGAAGATGGAGGCGTAGTTAAGTTCATGGAATGCCGGTCGCTGCAAAAGTCATCACAGGTGCGAGATGCCCAATAGCCGCACTTGACTTTATTTAATAACAAGATTTAAATTTAATGGCAATAAATTATTTAATTAACCAGGAACGCAATCATGTCCGCCGATACCGACCCCAGATTGGAAGACAAAGTGTTGTTCGACGAAGATCGACGCAAGTTTCTGGCCGCATGCGGAAAATTCGCGGCGGTGACGCCGCCAGTACTGACCGTTCTGCTATCAACGTCGCTGAACTCGGAGGCAGTGGCGAAGTCTGGCGGTGACAGCAATGGCCGTAACGACCCGCCATGCCGAGACAACGACGGTCGCGATCGAGATCTACTCGAATGGCTGGAAAAGCTAGTCAGTAAATTCTTCTAGTTAGCTAAGCCTATTTCTCGTTGCGACGCAGAGTTCCTGATATTCGCTTTAGCGCTGCGAGCGGTATGGCCTCTCAGCTCAGGTACAAGCGCCGCCCCTGTACCGTGTCAAATGACCGGGATGAAGATAACCCCATTACCGAGCGAAACTCGCGGTGGGGTTAAATTCATCGCGTAAGTATTTCTACGCGTCGATGCGGTGATCGCCCGCCGATCACATGCTCGTCAATCGGGGTTTTTCTCACAGACGCTCCTTATAGCGTTGAACCTCTAGGTCGCCCAGCTATTCAAACTAATATCGATCGAGCAATTAGACTCACATGGGGACGCCACAGATGCCTACCCGCAAAACACCTTCCGAAGAAATCGCAGTGTCAAAAATCGCGGTATCGATTGTCTGTTTACGAAATGCCAGAGCGGAATTCGCAAGTGTTGCGCAACCGCACGACAGACTCACTTTCAAAGCACGCATCGATCTGTGTGACGAATTGATCAACAGGATGGATGAGATAGATCGGAATCTCAGGCAACTTACATCTGATTTGCGAGGCAATGGTGACGTTTGGCAGTATGTTGTTACGCGCAATGGAGGCGGCTCGCGCCGCGCTTCTTGAGTGTGGCGCAACGACAGGTCCCATACCACGGTCATCGTTCGCCACACGATTGCCTGAGACGTCGCCCCTGTCAGGATGACGACCGCTCGTCCGTCACCAATTCGTCATCGTCCTCTTTCTTGATTTTAAGCTCCTCAAGGGAGTGCCCTCTTTCGAGCGCCAGGGCAAGCCAGCGAGGCTGCTTTCCTCGACCTGACCATGTCTGGCTCGGTGCGGAGGGGTTAAAGTATTTCGGTAGCACCTTTGGATATTTTCTGCGCGACGGATGCTTCCGCAGCTCATCGCTGCGGGCCCCCGCCGCAGAAGGCTCGACTTGATTCAGTTGTGCAAGCCGCTTTTCCAGCTCGCGCTTTTCCTCAAGAATCCGCTCAGAAAGAATCTTCGTGAGCTCCTCGTGGATGCTCCAGAGCTCATCGAACTGCATGGCCTCCAAATCTGGTAGGTCCGGCTTGCGCATATAAGTTCTCGATATCTTTTCGAATTTGATCAGCTCGGACTTCGAGACGACGAGCGACCCCTTTCGGACGCAATCGCAAAAATATGACCAGATCACAAAATAAGCTCTTATAATAACATCGTGCGCACGATTTATCTATATAAATCTACAATATTAAATTCTTAATTTAATATTAAAATAGACAACGGGCGATCCGTTTTAAGAGACGATGCCAGCAGCCCCGCTGCGGCCCGCCACTGTCGGTGCGCTCAATGTAAGGCCAGAGCGCGGGCGCAACTACGCCATATTATTTATACACATCCGCTGGCGGACGCTAAACTTCATAAAAAATCTTTTTAACACAACACCTTAGCTTTATCCGGGTTTATGTTTCAACTTCACTTGTTGATTATTTGTCGATTTGGTCTTGTTAGACTCGTCAATAAGCCTTATTCGGGAACCGGTATACGGAGTATGACATTTTCTACAGACCTTGTTAGGGCGAACCGGATGTCAATTAAGAAACTCGATCTGGAATCCATGACTGTCGATGACCTATGGTCGCTTCACGAAAAGATTAGCCGCATCCTGTCGGCTCGGATCACATCGGAAAAGCAGGAACTCGAAAAACGGCTTGCCGTCCTAAACCGCGGTCGCAGCGCCATTGAGGGTGACTCCGGGCAAGGCTTTGGCTCGCATGGCAAAGTTCGGCGTAAGTATCCACGTGTGTTTCCCAAATATCGAAATCCCGCCACTCCGTCCGAGACTTGGTCCGGCCGCGGCAAGCAACCGCGCTGGCTGGTCGCCGCCATCAAATCTGGTCGCAAGATCGACGACTTTCGGATTCGCGAAGAAGCGCGCGCAAAAGGGCGGCAACAGCGCGCTTGATGCCGAACGCTTTTTCTTCATCCTGTAATCCTCAAGATTAATCGTTCCCCGTATAACATCGAGACTTCATGATCATCATCGGAGATGCTGGGGTGGTGTGTCGCGAAAAATTAGCTAGGCAAATACGCGAGCTGGCGTACCGAATACCCGCAGTCCGGCGCAAATATCCCGATTTACGAAGGAGTTTGCACCAACGACCACGCAATCCCCAATTGAAATGCCCATCTGAACGATGACGTTCGGCCCGAGATAGACCCCATTTCCGATCGTCGTCGGCGCATAGTCGATAGGTGCCACGCCCATGGACACCGATCGTCGCACCGTTTGATGCGTATAGATCTGAACACCGGCAGATATGGAACAGTGATCGCCGATCCGAAGGCTTCCGCCCGAACCATCGAGAATACATCCAGGGCCGATCCAGGTGTGGCAACCAACCTCCACCTGCCCGATGACGAGGACATTGTCGTACATTGTCGTCCCCTCGCCAAAGCCATATGCCACAGCGTTGTCCGCGCGTTCGCTGAGCAGATCGCCGATGGATACCCTGCGGTTAAACTGTTGTTTCTTGCGCAATGACAGCACGCGCAAATATCGCCGGACACGCATCAGCCATTCATCGGCTTCTCTTTCTTCAGCCAGTTTTCCGGCATTCGTGAAGGGAGCGTTCATACATATGACTCCTCAGTAACGTTCTGATGATTAGTTCCCCGCGTTGTCCAACAGGCATTCGTAGTTCAATGTGACGGCTTGGATGAGTACCCCAGCGCGTCCGCGATATGATTCAAGGTCTTCTGGTCTTCGAATGACGGATTTCCCGCTACTCGCAACGCAGATAATTCCTGCCCCTCGCTCGATAGACCTGCGCGCTCCAACACACCATCCGCGCGCCTGATGGCTTCGATCATCTGCGACTTTGGATGTGTGTGGGCCACGATCAATCCCTTGAAATAGATCAGACGCAGATCGGATTTGCGCGCCTCACGCATCGTTTCCGTCTGCAGTATTGCATCGAGCGCGATCGGATAGAACGCTACGATATCCTCAGTCAGCGAACGCAGCGGTCGCAGGGATACGATCCCTCGATGCAATATCCACATCACCGCGATCTGGGTGACACTGAGGTCCAGCTGATGGGGCAGGACGCCACGGCTTGCCTGAGGCACCTGCCTCCCGGGTTGTTCCCGCGGCTTAACCACCATCTCGCCGACATAATCGGGGTCCGGCTCTTGGGGGCGTTGGTACTCCGCTTGCATCTGATTATCTACTGTCGATGATGCCGGCTTCATCCAATTAAAAGAGACTGCCTCCGCCATCTATTACCGCCAAAGGACTTCGGCCTATCGCAGTCGATCATCAAACCCCCTTCGGCAGAGGGCGACACTAACGTTATATATATTTAAATAAATTATATATTGCAACGGTGCATATCGGTACCACCCCGCCGTCACCGCCATACGCCTTTCAACAGCGCGCATCATGACGACCAGAAAGGCCCCGCGGACTTACGTGCGGCATCAAAGCTATCAGCATATTTAATTTATCGCGTGACATATTAAATAGTTTTAATATTAAATAAAAAGGTTGGCAAACTAATTCCACCTTATCCGAGGAGATGGAGATGGCGGCTTCCGTTGGCGACGGCTCCGTGAACGCCACAAGCATGGATGCGTGGATGGCGCAGTGGCAGGAAGCTGCTCTATCGACACCCTGCGGGTCATGCACCGGACGAGCCTGTGCGGTCTGTTCGATCCGTGTCGGCGGAGCTAGCAATGCTAACGGCACGCCATCAGGCTATGCCCCCAAGGTCCTCGAATATTACAATACAGCGAGCAGCACGGCCGCAGGAATCGCACCTCTCACCCTCGATCTGACAGCATTCGCCCTACAAACCGGCGCCACCGGCTCCCCGACACAAAGTAACGACTCCGCGACACAGAGCGACGGGACAACCGCCGCTCCGGCCATGCTCTCCGCTGCACCGGCCGCCGCGCAGACGACACCCAATGCCATCGTGCTGGAGAACATGAAGGCCGGTACGCCCGAGAGCGTCTGGCTATTCGATCAGGCCGACCAGAGCATCCAGGGCTTCGCTGCCCAGTTCACCATCGATCACGGCCAGCGCGTCGATTTCAAGATCAACACCAATGCCACCAATTACCGGGTCGATATCTATCGCCTCGGCTATTATGGCGGCGACGGCGCGCGTCTCGTCAACAGCTTCACCAAAAACCTGACATCGGCACAGAGTCAGCCGGCCCCCCTATTTGATCCGACAACGAAGCTCGTTGACGCCGGCAACTGGGCGGTCTCGGCCTCCTGGGACATCCCCGCCGATGCGGTATCGGGCATCTATATTGCCGAACTGACCCGCCTCGACACCGGCGGTCAGAACATGATCCCGTTCATCGTCAGGGATGACGAGGCGCCCAGCGATATCACCTTCCAGACCTCAGACACCACCTGGCAGGCCTATAACTGGTGGGGCGGCTACAATCTTTACGGCGGCATCGACGCCGGCGGCCGCGTCGGACGCGCCGACGCAGTGAGCTATAATAGACCGATCATCACGCGTGACGGCGGCTATTCGGCCGGTCCCCAGGATTTCATTTTCGGCGCCGAGTATCCGACCATCCGCTGGCTCGAGCAGAACGGCTACGACGTCAATTATATTTCCGGTATCGACACCGCTCGCGATGGCGCACAACTACTTAACAGCAAGGTATTCCTGTCGATCGGACATGACGAATATTGGTCTGCCCCTCAGCGCTCCAATGTCGAGGCAGCGCGCGACGCCGGCGTCAATCTCGCCTTCCTGAGCGGCAACGAAGTCTATTGGGAAGTCCGATGGGCAAACAGTATCGACGGATCAGGCACCCCCTATAAGACGATGGTCTCTTATAAAGAGACCTGGGACAACGCCGACACGGATCCAGGCAATACCACCGGTACCTGGCGCGATCCGCAATATGGTGCTGGCAAGCCCGAAAATGCGCTCACGGGCACGATGTTTACAGTCGATTCCTATCGCCTCGACACCATCACGATTCCGTACAATCTTTCGCAATTCCGCTTCTGGAACAATACGGCGGTCGGCAACATCCAGCCCGGCCAGACCTATTCTCTGACGCCAAATCTGCTCGGCTACGAATGGGATTCGGATGTCGACAACGGCTACCGTCCGGCCGGACTGATCCAACTGTCGTCGACGACCTTGAACGTCAATACATTGCTGCTCGACAACGGCAACACCACCGGCCCGGGCACAGCCACGCATAGCCTCACTCTCTACCGCGACCCGACGAGTGGCGCGCTGGTTTTCGGTGCCGGCACGGTCTACTGGACTTGGGGGTTGGACGCCCACCACGACAACGAAGCGACGCCGACCGATCCGAACGTCCAGCAGGCGATGGTCAATCTGTTTGCCGATATGGGCGTGCAACCGCAGACGCTGATGCAGAGTCTTATCGTTGCATCGCAGTCGACTGATCATACGGCTCCAACTTCGACTATCACCTCTCCAACATCGAGCGGATCGTATACTGCAGCTACACCGATCACCATTACAGGAACGGCCGTCGACAGCGGCGGCGGCGATGTTGCCATCGTCGAGGTCTCGACGGACGGTGGCGCGTCATGGCACCGCGCCACCGGCTTCAATAACTGGTCCTACACCTGGACGCCGCTCGCCGGCGGTACTTACAATATCCTGTCGCGCGCGGTCGATGACAGCGTCAACCTGGAAAACCACAGCGCCGGCAGAACAATCACGGTCGCCGATGCTCCAACAACCTCACTGTTCCGATCAACGGACGCACCGGCTATCCTGACCGACGACGACCTGGATTTCGTCAATCTTGGCGTTCGTTTCAGCTCATCACAAGCAGGCAGCATCGTCGCCCTCAAATATTACAAGAGCGTCGGCGATGGCGGGACACATACCGGCTCTCTCTGGAGCAGCACAGGTCAATTACTCGCCACTGCCACTTTCACGCAGGAGACAGCGAGTGGCTGGCAAACAGTGACGTTCGCCAATCCGATCTCGATCGCTGCAGGCGTCACCTACACCGCGAGCTACCATAGCAACGGTCAGTTCGGCAACACGAAAAACTATTTCACCACGGCGCATACGAACGGCCCCCTGACGGCCGCCGCCGGAAATGGCTATTACACCTATGGTGCCGACACCGCATATCCGACCTCGTCCTCTAATGGGATCAACTACTGGGTCGACGTCGTTTTCAGCCCCACCAGCACTGTCAATCAGCCGCCTGTAGGCACCAACGACAACGGCTTTGCCGTTACCCGTAATACGGCGATGACATTCACCGCTGCGCAGCTGCTCGCCAACGATACCGACCCGAATGGCGACATCCTGACAATTACAGGTGTCGGCTCTGCCTCCGGCGGTACGGTGAGCTTCAACAGCCAGACCAATGTCATTACCTTTACGCCGAGCACCGGCTATACCGGTTCGGCGAGTTTCGGCTACGCCATTTCTGACGGACGCGGCGGCACAGGTTCGGCGATCGTCAACATGACCGTCAGCGCGCCATCCAACACTGCTACGCTGTTCAGTGCGTCTGATGTTCCGACGACACTCGCCGATATCGATTCGAGCCAGGTCAATCTAGGGGTCCGCTTCAGCTCGTCGTATTCGGGATTCATCACCGGCATCAAATACTACAAGAGCGCGAACGATACCGGCACCCATACCGGCTCGCTCTGGAGCGTCAGCGGCACGCTGCTGGCCACCGCAACCTTCACCAATGAGACCGCAAGCGGTTGGCAGACGGTGATGTTCTCCAACCCCGTCGCGATTACTGCACAGACGACCTATGTCGCCAGTTTCCACAGCAATGGCCGTTATGCCTCGACGAGCAACTATTTCACGACTGATCACGTAAGCGGCGTGTTGACGGCACCAGCCAGCAACAACGGCGTCTATACTTATGGTAGCGGAAATCTGTTCCCCACCAGCACGTATGGTGCGTCGAATTACTGGGTCGACGTGATCATGAATGTAAACACCGCCCCGACCAACAATGCTCCGGTCGCGAATACCGACAATGGGTTCACGACTCCGCAAAGCACTCAACTGACGATCCCGGTCGCCACTTTGCTCGCCAACGATACCGATGCCGATGGCGATACCCTGACGGTCACTGGCGCTGGCGTCGGCGTCAACGGAACGGCCGCCTGGATGTCCAATACCCAGTCGGTGACCTTCACGCCGACCCCGGGCTATACAGGGACGGCTTCCTTCACCTATGCCATCTCGGATGGGCGTGGCGGTACGGCGAACGGGACGGTGAACCTTACGATCACCCCTTCCTCGAACAATCCGCCGGTCGCCACAAGCGACAGCGGCTTCAGCACTTTGCAAAACACCGCTTTGAACATCGCGGCGTCCTCGCTGCTCGGGAATGATACCGACGCCGATGGCGACACGCTGATCATCACTGGCGCAAATGGCGGCGTGCGCGGCACAGCAAGCTTCAACCCGCAAACCAACACGGTGACCTTCACGCCTACGACCGGCTATACCGGCCCGGCATCGTTCGTCTACACTATTTCAGACGGCAAGGGTGGCGTTGCCAGCGGCAATGTCAGCCTCAATGTCACGGCGCCGCCCAATAACTCGCCGGTCGCGACTAACGACAGCGGGTTCGCCACCGTACAGAGCAACGCGCTGACCATCCAGGCCGCAAGTCTGTTGGCCAACGATAGTGATATCGACGGCGACACACTCACGATCACCGGTATCGTCTCGGGTAGCGCCACCAATGGCGTGGCGACATTCAACGCGCAGACCAATGCGATCTCGTTCACCCCGACCGCAGGCTATGTCGGCCCGGCAAGCTTCAGCTATGTGGTGTCCGATGGGCGCGGCGGCACGGCGACTGCCAATGTGAGCCTGTCCGTCACTGCGGCGTCCACCGGCGTCAGTCTCTTCTCGAGTTCCGACACACCTGCCAACACATCCGTTCAGGACACCCAGCAGGTCAACCTCGGCATGCAGTTTGTCTCGTCTCAATCCGGTACCATCACGGCGATTCGCTACTACAAGGGTGCCAACGATACGGGCACGCATACCGGCTCGCTCTGGACCAGCACCGGCACGTTGCTGGCGAGTGCGACTTTCACCAACGAGACGGCGAGCGGATGGCAGACCGTGACATTCAGCAGCCCTGTCACAGTAACGGCAGGCACATCCTATGTGGCCAGCTATCACAGCAACGGCAATTATACGGCGACCAGTGGCTATTTCAGCACTGCCCGTACTAGCGGCCCGCTCACCGCATCGGCCTCCGGCAATGGCCTCTATACCTATGGCAGCGGCAATCTGTTTCCGACCACCACCTATGGTGCAACCAACTACTGGGTCGATGTGGTGTTCAATGCTCCCAGCGGTGGCGCCAACCAGCCGCCGGCAGCCATCAACGACAGTGGCTTCTCGACGGCCAGGAATACGTCGCTTACCATCAATGCCTCTTCCCTGCTGGCGAACGATAGCGATCCGAACAATGACAGCCTCACCATCACGGGTGTCAGCAATGCGGTGAACGGGACAGCGACATTCGATGCCCAGGCCAACACAATCACATTCGTTCCCACAACAAATTACACGGGAGCCTCGACCTTCAATTATGCGATTTCCGACGGCCGGGGCGGCACAGCAGGCGCCGGTGTGACGCTCAGCGTCATCGACCCCTCTTCCACCGTAAGCCTGTTCAGCGCCAACCCGACACCGAGCATCGTCTCCGTCAACGATTCCAACCCGGTCGAGCTTGGTCTCAAGTTCCAAGCCTCGACCAATGGCGACGTGATGGGCATCCGCTTCTATAAAGGCGCGTCAAACATCGGTACACATATCGCCGATCTTTGGAGCTCCAGCGGCACGCTGCTCGCGAGCGCGACCTTCAGCAACGAGACCGCGAGTGGCTGGCAGCAAGTGCAGTTCGCAACACCGGTTTCCATCACCGCCGGCACGACTTACATCGCTTCCTATCACACGAACGGTAACTACTCGGCCGATCCAAACCTGCTGGTCAATTCGATCTCGAATGGCCCGCTTACGGCGCCTTCGTCGTCCCAGATTGCCGGTAACGGCGTCTATGCCTATGGAGCCAACTCGCTATTCCCGACCAATACCTACAACTCGACGAGCTACGGCGTAGACGTTCTGTTCCGCCCTCAGCTCGCCGCCTAGGACGTAAGAAAGCAAGGCAGCCGCAGATCGCAGGATCTGCGGCTGCCTCCATCCAATGATACGAACGTTACGGTTCGAGCGCCTGGGCGATCTTCCCCAGCACTTCATCGTCGACATTATCCGGGCCATCTGCTGATTCGGGCGAGACCAGTACAGGATCGGCAAGGGTGACACTATCGGCCTCGGTCTCTGCGAACGATTCTGAGCGCGCCCGGTCTTCCCCGCTTGGGTATGGTGAAGCCAGACGAACCGCATGACGGTGAAGATCGCTGAGGACAAAGGCGAGCTCATCGATGCGCTGCATCGCGTTGGCTGTTCCATCATGAACAGGCATCAATGCAGATCCCTGCGGCGCATGGCCAGCGTCGCGCAGCGTGTGTCGATTGAAATGCGGTCGCCCCGCCTCGAGTTCAGCAATGCGAGATGCCAGTTCGCTGGACATGCGCTCCAGCCGGCCGAGCAATGCAAGCATGGTCAGCGTATCGGACTGCTGTACGCGCCGTGCATAGTTCGCAAGAAACGCGCGGCCTCGCGCCGTCTCCTTTACCGCTGCTTCGATCGCGCTGAAATCGTGATGCTGCGCGTCAGCTGTTATCGAGGTTGTCATCCCAAAACCCGGCAGCCGTTCGGACGCGCCGAATATGACCCTCAACCCTTAACTGATGTCTAAACAAAGACGGCACCTGAACACCAAACTTATCTGCTTTTAAATGACGCGAGACCCGCAAATTTAAAATATATATTTTCTATATTTAATTCTTCTGTCCCTCTATACTTGGTCCGACATACCGACAGGAACCGGCCGTGTGGAAGTCATCGCGTAATCCAAAATCGCTGAACAAAGCCCGCCTGCCGGATGGTATCCGCGTCTATGCGATTGGCGACATCCATGGTCGCACCGATCTGCTGAAGTTGCAGCTTGCGCAGATCGAAGCCGATGAGGCGCTGTATCCCTGCGCGCGTTCGATCAATGTGTTCCTCGGTGATTACATCGATCGCGGACCGGACTCCCGCGGGACCGTCGATCTGCTGCTCGCCTGTGCGCAGATGCGTGAGTGTGTATTTCTGAAGGGGAATCACGAGACTTTTATCCAGCGTTTCCTCGACGCACCGGATTGGCTGAACGATTGGCGAAGCCTCGGCGGACTTGAAACACTGATATCATACGGGCTGCGCCCCGCTCTCAACCGTAGCCATGACGACCGCGAACGACTATCGGAAGAGCTGCACGCCGCAATCCCGGCTCAGCATCTTGAGTTTTTCGATTCACTGCCGACGTCCTTTACCTGCGGCGACTTCTTTTTCGCCCACGCGGGCGTCCGTCCGGGAGTCGCGCTGAACAGACAGAGCGAAGACGATCTGCTCTGGATTCGCGATGACTTTCTCCTGCACAGCTCACCCTTCGAAAAATTCGTCGTCCATGGGCACACCCCGGTCGCTGCGCCGGATATCCGCTGCAATCGCGTAAACATCGATACCGGAGCCTTTGCTACCGGGCGCCTTAGCTGTGTGGTCATCGAAGAAACGGACATGGTGCCTTTGCTCGATATCCGCGATTGGACGATCGGCAAGAGCACGCGATCCGAGACGGCGCGGACAAAGTACGACAATGGGCTCAGAGCCCTGCTTTGGGAGGATGGCGGGTCGGAGGCTCCGCAAGGCACCCTAGTGCGAACCGACCTGCGTCTGCAAAGCTTCCGTACGATCTAGTCCAAAAACGAAAGGGCGGCCCGCAGGGCCGCCCTTGTAATCATCGCTCCTTGAGCGCGCGCTCGGCCTGCTCCTTGAGCGGTTTGATCAGATAAGCCAACGCGGTGCGTCCGGGCGTCTGGATGAAGACGTCCACCGGCATGCCCGGCACCAGTTTGGCATCGCCGAGGCGCGCGACCTGGTCAGGCTTCAGCGAGACACGCGCCATATAGTAGCTCGTCCCGGTGCGTTGTTCCTGGGTCAGGTCCGCCGAGACCAATACGACATCGCCTTCGATCTCCGGCGTGGTCCTCTGGTTGAGGGCTGCAAAGCGCAGAAACGCCGATTGCCCGACATAGATCTGTTCGATGTCGCGTGGCGTGATCTTGACCTCGACCGCCAGCGTGTCGTTGTCCGGCACGATGAGCATGATCTGCTCGCCCGGTGCGATGACGCCACCCACCGTGTGTACCGATAGCTGATGGACACGACCGTTCTGCGGGGCGCGGATGTCGATGCGGTTGAGCTGGTCGGCTGCCGCGGTCCTGCGCTCAGAAAGTTCAGAGATCTTCGAGCGTGTGTCGATCAAGTCCTTGCCGACTTCAGTGCGCAGATCCTGGTCGATTTGAATCGTCTGCAACTCGATTTCGGAGATCTTCCCCTTCGCCTGCGCGATCATCCCGGACAACTGGCTGCGCTCGCCCTCGATGCGTGCAGTGTCGCGTTCGAGCGCGGTCAGGCGCGTGATCGGCACCAGGTTCTTCTGCCAGAGCGTACGGACGCCCTCAAGTTCCTGAGTGACGAAATTGACTTCCTTTTGCTTGGCATCGAGCTGACCGGTATAGCCGGAAATCTCGTTCTGCAGCTGTGCACCGCGTTCCTTGAGCTGAGCTTTCTGTCCGCGACGCGCCATCCGCCGCAGATCGAACAGGCTGCGCTCTGCGGCAATCGCGCGGGCAGCTTCGGACTTCATGTCTCTGGAGCGTTCGAGAAGGACGCCCGGGAAGATGATCTGCTCCGCACCGTCGCGCTCGGCTTCGAGACGCGCCTGCCGCGCCTGCAATTCATCGAAGCTCTTGATGATGATGGTGGCGTTGGCGAGGGTCTGGGTCTCGTCGAGGCGCACGAGAATGTCGCCAGCTTTGACCCGATCGCCTTCCTTTACGCGCAACTCGCTGACGACACCGCCGGTCGGGTGCTGCACCTTCTTGACACTGGAATCGACCACAATCGAGCCCTGCGCGACCACTGCGCCCGACAGTTCGGTGGTGGACGCCCAACCGCCGATGCCGAAGGTGACCAGCACCACAAGGATACCGCCAGTGATGATGTAACGCTGGATCGAGTGCAGCGCCGAGTTACCTGCTGCGGTGCTCATCCGCGCTCTCCTACCACTTTCAGGGGAGGTGCCGTTCGTAGCACCTTGGTCAAAACATCTTCCTTGCGTCCGAAGGACTGCACTTTCCCCTCGGCGATCACCAGCACATGGTCCACACCATCCAGCGCTTTCGGTCGATGGGCAATTACCACCACGATGCCATTCCGTCGGCGCACACTAAGAATCGCCTCGGTGAACGCAGCCTCGCCGTCGGCGTCTAGATTGGAGGTCGGCTCGTCGAGTACGACCAAGAACGGATCGCCATAGAATGCGCGAGCAAGGCCGATGCGTTGCCGCTGGCCGGCGGAGAGCGCCATACCGCCCTCGCCGATCTTCGTGCCATAGCCATCGGGAAACGAGAGGATCAGGTCGTGCGCGCCTGCGGCCCGAGCAGCCGCCAACACTGCCTTCGGATTGGCGTTGGGATCGAAACGCGCGATGTTGACGGCGATGCTGCCGTCGAATAGCTCCACATCCTGCGGCAAATAGCCGACATGCTTGCCCAGCAGTTCAGAAGACCATTGTCCCAATGCCGCATTGTCGAGGGTGATCTTACCCCGCATCTGCGGCCAGACGCCGACAAGGGCACGCACCAGCGACGATTTGCCCGATCCGCTCGGCCCGATGATGCCAAGACCATCGCCTTTCTGCAGTTTGAACGACACGTCATGCAACACGACACGATCCGACGCCGGTGCGTTGACATAGACATGCTCCATGGCAATCGAATCGACCGGAGCAGGCAATGGAAGCAGTTCCTCTTCCTTCGGCAGCAGCTTCAGCAAATGCTCAAGGCGTTGCCCCGATTGCCGCGCACCTACAAAGCCCTTCCAATTGGCGATCGCGAGCTCGACAGGCGCCAATGCACGCGAGGTCAGGATCGATCCGGCAATGATGATGCCCGCCGTCGATTCCTGATTGATGACGAGATACGCGCCGACCGCGAGAACGACCGATTGCAGGATCGCACGGAACACCTTGGACAAGCCGCCGAGGCCGCTCGCAACGTCACTCGCAGCCTCATTGGCCGCGAGATATTTCTGATTCGCTTCGTGCCAGCGCACCGCCGCGAGTCGGCGCATACCCATGGCATGCAGCGCCTCGGCATTGCGTCGCCCCTCGCTCGCCACCGAATTGCGCATGACTGCGAAACGCGCCGAGGCTTTGGCGGGCCCCTGAGAGCGAACTTCGGTCAGCATCGTGATGGCGACCAGCAATAGCGCGCCAACCAGTGCGGTCACGCCGATCCAGAAATGGAACAGGAAGCAGATGCCGAGATAGATCGGCATCCATGGCATATCGAACAGCGCAGACGGCCCGCCACTTGCCAGGAAACTCCGCACCTGATCGAGATCGCGAACCGGTTGCAGGCCATCGCCGTCACCGCGTGTCTTCAGCGGCAGGCGAATGACGGCATCAAACACGCGGCCACCCAAGGTTTCGTCGAGGTGCCGCCCCATGCGCGCGCCGATGCGGGTGCGAACGAGATCGAGGCCGCTCTGAAACAGATAGAGCAGGATAGCGAGCGCCAACAGCGCGATCAGCGTTGGCACGCTTCGGCTGGGCAGCACACGATCATAAACCTGCAGCATAAAAAACGAGCCGGTCAGCATCAGGATGTTGCTGACACCACTGAAAATGGCCATGGCCCAGAAGATCTGACGACAGGAGCTCAGGAACCCCATGAGCTCGGACTGTGGCATAGCATAGTCGTCACCAGGCCGGGTCTTGCCAGTAAATATCGTCTGCCGAGCCACCTCTAGGAATTTTCGGAATGCCCGCAGCGTTGAAGACAGCATGGCATCCGCGGAAGGCATGTTATCCAAAGACAGCTTGGAAACGCCTCCATCCGAAGAGCCTGACTTGTTCGATCCGGCGTCCTGCTTCGCGCCGGTTTTCTTGCCTCCGTTAAAGAATCGGGAAAGTTCTGCAAAGCGCACAACTTTGTTCAATCGTACCTGCTCTGGCGGGGGTGTCTCCCCCCGCCTTCCAAAGTTGATCATCATGGTCCCCATGACACGCACCGATCCAGCATTGATTGGATCGGTGCGTCAGCTAGTCCATCGCGCACAATGTGCGCCCCAAGGTCGTTAAGCGAAGTGGAAGTCCGACTTGTCCAGCGCGCCGATCTTCGTGTTCTTCAGTGTGAGCGAATCGTGGCCCGACGCGATTACGACATCCTGGCCACTCTGCGTGGCGTGAGACAGGACGTCCGCGAAGTTGTCGAACATGCTCTTGCTGAATTGCACGACGTCGTGCGACGGACCGCTGGCACGGAAATCCTTGATCGTGTCGTTTCCGAACTTCGGAGCGAATACGAAGGTGTCGGGATGTCCGTTACCGATGAAAGTATCGTCCCCAGACGTGCCCTTCAGCGTGTCCGCTCCGCGAGTGCCGACGATTGCACTTCCCGAAGTCGAAACAACTTGACCGGATTTATCGAGCTCCTGCGCCGAGAACGTATGCACGTATTTCGACGAGATCGATCCGGTGCCATAGCTCCAATCGCCATCAGCATTCGCCTTGACCGAGCCGATCGCCTTGGTTCCGTCAAAGATCTTGATCTGGCTGTAAGCGTCGGCTGTCCCCTTGATGACCACCGAACTGTTCCAACCCTGATACGCATTGGTCAGCTCGATGCCCGACGAGGACGCCGAAGACTCCGTTACGGAGATCGCCTTGGCCGCCGAAGCGACACCGGTGTTGCCGGCAACGTCAGAGGCGATTGCCGAGAACTTGTGATCGCCATTCGACAGGTGACCCGGGTCGAAGTTCCAGGTGCCATTACTCTTGGTGGTCGCCTCACCGATGAGCTTGCCAGCATCATAGAGCTTGACGAGGCTGTTTGCCTCGGCCGTGCCCTTCAACGTGACATCCGCGACGGTGGTCGGGCCGTTCAGCGCCTTACCATCCGCCGTGAAAATGCCCAGCGACGGCGCAGCCGGAGCATGCGTATCGATGGTCACTTTGGTCACTGCAGACGCATCACCCATCTTGCCGGTGGCGTCGCTCGCCTTGGCAGTCAGGTTGTGCGAGCCATCGCTCAGCGTACCGGTCGTGAAGGTCCACGCACCGCTGCTGTCGGCCTTGGCCGTACCGAGCTTCTGCGCGCCATCATAGATCGTGACCGTGCTGTTGCCAGCCGCGGTGCCATCCAGCTTCAGCGTATTGTCGCTGGTGATGCCATCGCCGACCTTACCGGTGTCGTTGGAGAAGGACGCGATCTTCGGTGCCGACGGCGAGGTCGGGATCGTTCCATTGACGCTGACATTCACCGCTGCCGATGTCGCGCTGACATTGCCGGCGGCATCGGTCGCCTTGGCGGTCAGCGTATGCTGGCCGGTCGACAGACCGCTCGTCGAGAAGGTCCATGCGCCATCAGCGCCGGCGGTGACGGTACCAATCTTCGTATTGCCGTCATAGATAGCGACGGCGCTCTGGGCCTCCGCCGATCCCTTCACGTTCATCACCGCACCGCTGGCCAAGGAGGCGGACTGGGTCGTCGTCCCGCCCGTTCCTGCACTTGCCGATATGCTGGGAGCGCTCGGGGCCTTGGTATCGACCGTGATCGCCACAGCCGAAGAAGCGGCGCTAGTCTTGCCGACGCTGTTCGTCGCCGTCGCAGTCAACGTGTGCTTCGCATCGGTCAGAACCGACGTGATGTAGCTCCACGATCCATCGGCAGCCGCCTTTGCCGTACCGATCTGGGTCGATCCATCATATATCTTCACCGTACTGTTGGCAGCCGCGGTGCCCTTGAGCGTGATCTTGTCAGCATTGGTCACGCCATCGCCTGTTTTGCCACTGTCGGGCGACCAGGATGCGATATCGGGAGCGACCAGATCCTGAACGGGGGGTGGCGTCGTAGCTCCACCTTCCACAGGGAACGGCGACGAGATGAGCGCGCCCGGCACCAGTTGCCCGTTCACAATGGTGGCGTAGCGAACGTTCTCCCACTGGGTGATATGAATATTCGCATTGACCTCCTGAATGAGCAGAGGATCATACATGAAAGGCCCGACGAAGTAGACGTCCTTGAGGGCTACGGTAATGTCCTGATTGTCCGCGGCGATGCGCAGACCGATCGGTCCTCCCTGGAAAACTACGTTATTCAGGCTAACCGAACCTCCGTAGTTGTCGGCAATAAAGAGGCCGGCGTTGGCGGCCGTGTTGTGGGAAACGATCGTGCTGTTGTTGATCGTCAGATTGCCGTTGCTGCCGGGGCTATAGGCCTGGATGCCGTCGGCATGGTCAGAGCCGATGCCCGTCGTCTCGATGTATGAATTGTTGATGACCATATCGCCATCGCCGCCGATGCGCACACCTTCTCTCGAATTAATGCGAACCTGATCGAGGGTAAATGAGCCCTGCCCGACGATGGAAGCGATGTTACCACTATCCGTAATGCTCTTGTTAGAAACGGTCCCGCCATTTTTGACGGTGATCGAAGCCGAGCTCGTGACGCTATTAAACGTCGGATCATTCCAGCTAAGCGGAATTCCTGCCATTCCAAATCTCCTGGTAGTCTGTAGTTGTCCCTAAACTCACGACTCCATTTCAGAGTCCCGAGCGACGATGCTCCACATGCACCCCAATGGCGCATCGTCTGGAGCCGTCTTTGGTGGTCTGCAGAGGCTTTTTTGGGACGATATCACGGCTCACCCAAGGTGATTTATCACGCATCCAATTAAAGACTCAGCGCTATTTAAAAAAGGAAGCAGAAGATAACATTAAATAAAACCGCACATCGCCGGCCGAGACAACTACAACAGACTCTCGATTTCAACTCCGTTAATTTGATCAAGGAAGCACCATCCTTGGTCAAAATCCCACATCGGGGATAACTTTTGATTATTTGAAACGCCCCGTAAACCTCAGAAATTTTAACTTCTGCGCATCTCCAACTACACCACGGCGCACCCCCACCCTACAATAAAGCGATTCTGGACATGGCCATCAGGTCGCACATCAAATGGGTTGAAATCAGCTGCCCTTTTCAACAGTATCTAAATAACGCACGCAACGATTACGAACTATCTACCACCGTGCAACCTCGGTATTAAAGACTAAACTTTATCTCTGATAGGCAAAGCACTGAACGAGCCAACTGATAAAGACCTCACAACCAGAAGAGGCGCCGCTCATCTCGATTTAATTCAGAACAGTTGTTTTGATTTTTTACACGCTGCATATTTGTGAACGCGCACGCCAATCACTCGCAATCGGGCCACATTTCGCAAAATTTTTCTCGCGGCCTGATCAAGTTTCGCGTGCCGCCCAGGGAAAAGTCGACATCAGAAGCAGGCATCGACAACGCGCCGATTCGCCCGTTGCTTCATACGCTCGCGGTTCGGATTTAATTAATCTCGGGAAAACGCAGCGCTTCCGGCTGGTTATCATTTAAAACGCCGGAGATCGCGGATTGTCAGGCAAGAAGCGTTGTTTTCGATGTATCGAGACGCCCCGGGCATCTCGGCGAATCCCTACCGCCGATCTCGGTTCAACCGAACTCTGCGGAATTTCTCCGTTTTCCCATCGCTATGCGACGAGCAACAGCACAACATTGGGACGCGAACGAATGTCGAGCACAGGATCTGCAAAGCTGACCAGTACTCGTTGTCTGCCTCACTTGATCCTGGGCCTGGCTTCAGGAATCGACGCCACGTGCGAACATCTATTCGGATATTTGTGACTTCAGCTCGACGCCCACGCTGCCCGGCTCACGCGGCGACTTTCGATCAGGATAGCCCCTGATCCAGTCTCGCCGCTGCATCCAAACGGTCTTCCAGGGATCTTCCTCTGCCAGATCCCGACGTGGTTTCATCAGCGCGGGCAGAGCGCGCAGACCGACGCCCATCAGAAGCTCCAGAAGAACAAGTTGTCTGCGCCAGCCGTTGAAGTGGTCCCGAACGAGCGTGGCCTTGCCTTTGAAAAGCAGAAGCAGTTTACCCGCCCGGGTCGCGGATGCCTTGCCGACATCGTGAACAATACAGGCTTCCGGGCAGATGACCGGACGAAAACCAGCTTGCCTGGCGCGGAAAGCAAGGTCGGCATCCTCCCCATACATGAAATAGCGCTCATCGAAGCCGCCCAGCCTGCGCCAGTCATCGCGATGCGCAAGGAGAAGGCAGCCAGTTATGATGCCAACCTCCCGAACAGTATCCCGACGCCAGTCAGCCATGGCCTCCGGATCGAACCATCGTGAATGACGAAACACGGTGCTCAGGCCAAGAGCGAAGCAGGTCATGCTCCAGACGGTCGGCAGCGCCCAGCAGGACGACAGCTCGAGCGAACCATCGCGCCGTAATGCTCGCCCCCCGTAGAGTCCGTGACCGGGCTTCGATCGCGCAAATTGCACCAGACGCTCGATGGCTCGGTCGAGCACAAGCGTATCGGGATTGAGCAGCAGCAGAAACTCGGCGTTGGCACGCGTCGCGGCGAGATTGACTCCGCGCCCGAAACCCAGATTTTCCCCTGCTTCGATCAGCTCGACATCGGGAAACTCATGCTTGATCATGTCAACAGAACGGTCAATCGAACCGTTGTCGACCACGATCACTTGCTGTCGAAGGCTGCCACGCTGGTCGTAGACGGAGCGCAAGCTGTCTCGAAGCAGATATTCGGTATTGTAGGACACAATAATGATGGCAACGTCTACTGAAGGACTGGTCACGTTGACGCTCCTGTGGATTTCGGTCGCGGCTTGATCGGACGAGCCGGCGCACCCGCGCAGATCATGTTGGCCGGCAGGTCGCGTGTCACGACCGATCCAGCTCCGACAATACAGCCTGCATTGATGGTCACTCCGGCTGTAATCACGGCATTCGCGCCAATCCAGACCCCTTCGCGGATGACAATATCGCGCTCGTTCTTCGGCTGGAAAGCAGGTGGAATCCCTTCCACCAACCCGTAGTCGGACGCCGTTACAACAGCATTGGGCCCGATCATCACGTCATCGCCGAGCGTAATACGCCCCGTCGAATTCCCTGCCCACAGGCAGACATGTTCTCCGACGTGGCAGCGATCGCCGAGGGTGATCCTCTCACCGTTTGCAATCGACACATTGGGCGCGAAGACCTGATCGCGGCCGATTGTCATCTTCCGCTTTTCTCGCACATGCTTGTAGCCATAGAAGTGCAAGATCCGCAGCGAATGCAGCCAGACCAGCGGATCGATCATGGATCTCACGCCGTTGCCGATCTTTCCGATCTTGCTCGGCATCAACCGATCTCCTTTTCACCACCCATGGTCGGAGGCGCGGAGCGGCTGGTGTCATCCCGCTCCCAACTCCGATCGCCTCGCTTCGCCTTGCGATCCGCAGCAAGCGCCGCCATTTTAGTGACGAAGAGATAGACCGCCAGATCCCGTATGCGGACGTGACGATCGCGAAGCAGCTCAGTCAGGGAGATCCTGCGCGCCCGACCGGGGAGAGTGCCGAAGCGGCTTTCCAACTCGCGTTGACCGAGCAACGTACGCGTGCGGCGTTTGATCAGTCCGGCAACCGTGCGCGGTGGGCGTACAAGAAACTCAAACGCATTCGAGGTCACCCGTTCTTCGACCTCGAACAAGTCATGCACATATTGATCGTCATTGGTAATTGCAGGAAACGCGCCGAGACGCGCATGGCCGGCAGCGGATAAAACATAAATACCGGAACCGACGAGGTTATCGGTAAACCACGGCATATCGCACCAGACCCGGTAGAACGATCTAACGATAGCGGTCGCTTCACCGAGATCAATGACGGCGCGCGGCGCTCCCACCAGCGCTCCGGTAAGATCCATTGCCTCCATCACAGATCTTATTGCGGCAGAACTGACCGTAACGTCAGCATCCAGGTAAACACGCGGGAATATCGAAGCCGCGGCATCGCCCGCATTCAATGCGGCGTGTTTTGAAGCCTCATCCACCTCAACGACGATAACCCGGTCGCCGTAACTTCTCGCAATTTCAACGGTACGGTCCGTGCAGCCATTGGCAGCGACCACGATCTCGATATCGCCGGCCCCGGCGCCCACCAACAAGGTATCCAGGCAACGCGCGAGAACATTCTCTTCGTTATGTGCGGGGATGACCACGCTGAACGCAGGGCACGTACCGGATACTCCGCTGAGGCAATCTTCGATATTTTCTTCAGAACTACGAGCTGCAGCTCGCTCCGAGGACAAGTCGACGACTGGCATTGTAATGTCTCTTCATGATGAAATTTCGAACAGGAGAAACGATAAATCGATGAATTTCGGCCATAGGCCAATCACTAGCACGCCGCAAGTTCTCGCATCACCTGCTTCAAAAGGGCTTCGGCAAAGCCGGTCCTAAAGCAAGCCTGTCATTCTCCATCGTTGCTATGCGTACGTTCTCCCATAGCTCGATGATATTCTTTTGCCGGCCGACATTTCCGAACAGATATGGCGCGTATCTGAACGGAGGAATGAAAAGCACGTTCCTCAATCTTATGATATTATCGCCGCCGGCATCGGGATGGATACGGAGACCATAGTTGACACCGCCGCCGATGAAGGCGACGTTCTCGAGATCGATCGTGCCAGTCCAGTTGTCAGCAATGAACACTCCGACATTGGCCGCGGTACCGTGGGTCGCGATCCCGGTATTCGATATTTTGAGTGTCCCCCGGCTCCCCGGCGAATAGGCCTGGATCACGTCTGCATGGTCGGATTCAACGCCGAGTGCTTCCAGATAGCAATGGTCGATCAGGAACACGCCACCGCCGCCGATGCGAACACATTCTCTCGAATTGACTCGACAATTCCTGATCGTCGCACCGTCGCCGGTCACGATCGAGGCGATACTGCCGGTCTGCGTAATGCTCTTGTTGCTGACGGTGCCGCCCGACGAGAGTTTCAATGCGCGTGACGCAGCATTACCTTTGAATCTGTCATCGTCGTAAGAGACCGGAATGTCGCCAAAACACGCCAGATCTGACGCGGCCTCACACCTCGCCTGCTGGGACCATGCAGCCCGCGGCAGCGCAGATGCGGCCCCGAGAAATGCAATAAAGTCACGCCGCCGCATGTGCGCTACCTCCCTTCACGATGGGCATGCATTGGATATTGGCGGGTGCCTAATCGTGCCGGCCTCCGTGTCACTTTGCCTTCCGGTCGAGCGATCGTAGGAGAATGATATTTTTGAGAGTCGAAAATCCACATGCCGCTGCCGAGGAGAAACAGGATGAGGACATAGGGGGCGTCCCACACATGCACGGTACAGATGGACAACATCAATCCGCAGATGGTAATAATCAGGGCCTTGCGACACTGGGCTGCCTCGTATGACAGATTCCTCAGTCGGCCCAGACCGAAGCATACGGCGAAGAAACTGCCTGCGATAAACAGAAAGCCCGGAAGGCCGTAACGCACGGCAACGACGAGCCAGAAATTATCGATACTTCCGCCCATCCAGTCGGGATGATCCCATTCGGTCTGGCCAAGCCCCAGGATCGGGTGATTCATCACCGACTCCGTTCCGTAGTTCCAAATATGCACGCGCATATAAGAGGTGTCGGAATTGAAGGTCAGGTAGGAGATGAAGACATCAAAGGGGGTGCGGTTCGACGTCAGATCGACAGCAAGATAAGCTGCGACGACAATCCCGGCCAATATCCCCCATCGCTTCGCCATGCGTGAGGTAACCTTGTCCCAAGCGATCAACAGGCCTTGTACAACGAGCGACAGAAGGGGGCCGGACGAGAGCGACGAAGCAACCGTCAGAGCCACAAGACCGGATCGCCAAAGTCGTCGCATAACACTGCCACCAACATAATAACTCAAAGCGAAGGCGCTCGAACAAGCGACGCCGAACAGAATGGAATATTCGAATGTGGCTTGCGCACGCCTGAAGCCGAGCCTGAGTTCGCTTCCGATGACTGGGTAAACGGGAAGGATCTTGCCGAAGGTCTCTATCAGGATGGGCCAACCGAACACATTCTCGAAGATAGCGAATGGGAGAATGACGATCATGGTGAGTGCAAGAGCCTTCACCATGTTCTGAAATGCCGTATAGTCGCGAATGTATCTCCGCGCGAGTAGAAATGGCCCCAAGGTCTCGATCACGAAAATCCCGGCGGACTGAAGCGATGTCTCGATACCGTGCAGGACGATCAGGACAAACGCGCCCCATATGGCCGCCGAGAACATCAGGATGTCGGCAAGCCTCACTTTGCCGATTTCTCCCGACAACCAAGTGATCAGGCACGGAACGAAGGTCGCGACCAGGATCAGTCGGTAAGGCGACATTCTGACCGGGCCGATATAGAAAAAGAAGGGCAACGCCAGCGAGCAAACGAAGACTGAAATGAGCGTGGAGTTCGGTCGCGCACGAACCCGCGAGGATCCAACGGGCCGCCCGGTTCCCAACGCTGCCGGCCGTTCAGTCTGATAGGAGGCTCCGATGGCAATGCTTTTCATCCTCAGAACCTATCGATACCGCACACGCATGATTTGACGATAGAGACCGAGCCTGGTGCTCGCCCTCCAGGCCAAGCCGCGCCCTGCATCGGGATTGCGCATATGCCGGAACAAATAGTCTGCATTCATCGTATTGGTCAGGCACAGCCTGGAATAGAGGAACGGTTCGAATCCGCGATGATGTCCGAGCTGAATCGTGAAGAGATGGGTGTAGCCAGCGCTCAAAGCAGCACCCCAAACACGTCTGGAAAATCGTCCATATGGAAATGCCAAGAGAGGAACCGTCCTGCCGAGGCGATTCTCCAATATGATCTTCGATACCGCGAGTTCGCGATGGAGATCGCTATCCGAGACAGATGTCAGGTCCACATGGGCAATGCCATGCGAGCCGATGGTGACGCCTGTCCTGTCGAGTTCTTCGATCATATCCCACGTCATGCGCCCCGGCACACCGACGAAATCGGTAGGGATAAATGACATGAATCCCGGCATGCGGCCGGCCACCATGAACTTCGCATAGACTTCGGTGTAATCAGACAAGAAGCCGTCATCGAAAGTGAGCAACACGGCATTGGTGTCGTCAGTCTTCGGATCGGCGCAGCACTTCAAAAATTCCTGCGGTGAAAGCAGTCTGTCCTCGTAGAGCGCGAGATGGTTCTCGAAGGCTGCGTTTGTAAGACACCACGGATTCGATGGGTTGCCGTCGACCAACTCATGGTAATTGAGGACAATCATAGCATTTGCATCAGGTCAGAGACGCGGCGTCCCCATGCGTTCCAGTTCAGTCGATTTTCGTAAGCGTCACGGCACGACTGCCGCATTCCAGCGAGGCGCTCAGGGTTGGTGAAAAGGTCAGCGATGACCTTCGCGTAGTCCTCTTTAGTCGCGTCGGGCGCCAGAAGAATTCCGGTTTCTCCATCCCGGATCGCTCCCGGAACACCGCCGGTGGCAGGCGCTATGCTGGGGACACCATGGGCCGCAGCCTCACAGAAGACGATGCCGTAACAATCCGCGCGTGTGGGCAACAGAAAAAGATCCGCGTCGCGATAGAGCCGGCTCAGGCGCTCGCGCTGCGCGGGATCGTTCTTGTCGAGAAACGAAATGACTGTAAGGCCATCCACGGTGCAGGGTTTGGACGGCACGCATCCGCAGATCACGAGCTCGGCATCGACGCCTCGGCTCTTCAGAGAGATCAGAGTGCCCAGGGCGATATCGGCACCTTTTTCCTCCCAATCGCTGCCAATGAATAGCAACCGACATCGGCCGGGCTCGCGTTCGCCGAGCACGGTGCCGCGATCCGGCGCATCCTCGAGATTGGCCCCCCACGGGATGACATGCACCTTCGCTGGATCGGCGCCATAGTCTCTCACCGCGGATTCAGCTGCCCACTGCGATGGATAAAGCACGAGGTTCGCGCGTGCTATGGTCTGGCGTTCCAACCGTTCGGAGTTTTCGCGGGCGGCACGCGACATGTTGCGATAATTCGGGTGATAGTTCTCCACCAGACGAAACGTCGCGTCGGATGCGTAGACCAATGGCACTCCCTTGGGGATCCCCCACGCAAAACTCGAGCCGGCAGGCGCAAAGACGACATCAGGCGATGCGGCGCTAATCTTTCGCGACGCATCAGCCGCATATTGCGCGACGACGGTGTCGGCATGGACAGGAGACACCCCTTCTCGGCGAAAAACGCGGCGCAGCCGCGCATATGTTTTGTAAATCGGGAGAATCGGCGCGTTCAACGGACCGACATGAACGACATCGTTACCCTCACGCGCCAGGGATTTCGACATGTGGAACGGCGTACCCGACCAAAAGCGCACCTGGTTCGCATCGCCGATCGTCGCGAATGCAATCCGCCGGACTCTTTCCTTGCTGGAGAGTTGTGACTGACTCATTTCTCTCTTCCAGATGCTCAAAATCTCGCATTTACGATCGGTCACCTTATTGAAGGCGATGTTCGAACCTAAGCGGTTGACGCTCCCGCTGCCGAGGCTGATTTTCTTGCGACGCTGATGAAATTGGGCGACATCATGAGCTCTACAAACCGGCCGCGTAGAAAGCGCGCGCGCTTGTGCAGGAGCCCAATGTGGCTACTCACCGTCAGCCCGGATTCGTCGCACCATTCACCGATCTTTCCCACGCCAGTGACATGGACACCCGACCGCCCGAAGCTCCCAAGACCGCGATACCGGTGCATATACCGGACTCGTCGCCAAAGCTCGGGAACAGACCGCATGTTCGGCGACTGAATGATCATCACCGAAGTGTCGTGCATGCAGCCGCGGAATAGAGCGAGCACTTCGACCGGATCTGGAACGAGGTGCAGCATGTTCAGAAACAGGACGCAATCGAATGTCCGGTTACGGAGTTTTTCTGACGCAGAACGAAAATCCCCGTAGATCATCTCGATGCCGCGGGTTGCCGCTCCGCCGCTTATCACCGGATCCAGGGGCACCGCTGCAACTTCGCAGCCCTTAGCTGCCAATGCACATTCCAGCTCGCCCGAACCGCAACCGATGGAAAGCACTGTACGCGCTACCGGCGGAATAGCATTCAACACATCTTGATTGATGCGCTCGTAATATTCCTTGGAGAACATGCGGCGCCACAATTTTGTCTCGGGACTCAGTAGAAGCTTCGACGTGGCTCCGCTGCCAGAAAGCCTTAGCATGTTGTCCACCTGCGAGCGCATTTCCGCTTCGGGTACCCCAAACCTTCCCGCATATTTGTTGGACAGATGATGAACCGTAAAATCATCAAAACGGGAAATGGGAATCAGCTTCGTAAAACCGCACCGGATGTATGGATCGGTGGCAGCCGTGCAGAGCAGATCGTGCTTCCATTGATAGGGCTCAACCAAGAAACCGCCCGACCTGATGGCTTTCTTGAGCTGCTCCCGGGTCAATACGTAGCAAGCCGCGTGTTCGTTGGTAAAACTGGCCAAGATGTAATTCGACCTCGATCGCAGCGAAGCGACATCCCAATGGAATTCATCATGCATGTCTGGATAGCTGACCGCGCCATCCGCATTCTTCTCCATGCGAATGAAGCCGGCGATCTCATCCTCCTTCAACGCCCCGGTCACCTCCAGGAACGCACGAAGTTGCGCTTCGGTGATCAGAATGTCGTCTTCGGAATAAATGAACAGATCATACTGATCGACGCGCTCGGAAAACAACGGCTTGTGAGCAAAGGGGAGCGACCAGGGATCTTTGCTGGGTAGACCGACCCGACATTCAACTTCTGGCGCAGGCTTCTTCTCGATATTGGATAGAATGACGATATCGACGTCGAAAGCCATCGAGCTGTATTCGCGGATCAACCGATCTAGAAGGCCGTCATTGCCCGTACCGTAGCTCGCCAGCGCAACAAGGACGCGAAGCGGCCGACCCAGACCATCGCCGCGGAATACCGGCGTTACGGGAAGCTGATCAGGCGCGTGCATCGTCGCAATCATCCTCGCTCGCGAACTCAACCCGCCGATCCGAGGGGCGCGGTCCCGGCTGCTCATCTAAGATCAACGATACTTGTATTTAATTTTTGAATTATAAAAAGTCAAATATTTAATATCTATTTATTTGACGGGAAATATATGCAGCGCAACGACGAGCTATAGCATTAGCTTGAGCAGCACTATCTTACCCGATGCTTTGATCGATGAATTACTCTTTGAACAAGGGAACGGCCGTTCTCCGCTTGGCGGCGACCAGTCCGTGAGTTTCAGCCGTCAACGCACCGCTTCCCCCAGACATTAAATGCCTCTTATGGGGAAAGCCTTCCACCACAGCCAGCCGCAGAGACGGCGATAGATGGCAGGAAACATAATCGGCTGTAAAAAATAACTCGCCGTGCTCCCGACGCGTTGACGCCATCGAAAACCCCAATACTCAGGCAGGTCTACGAAATTCGGATCTGTTGAACGCGCAAGATCGATCAATTCGGCGAGTGGCGTCTGCACGAGTTGCCGCCGATGATAGGCGCTGCATGCACGCCACAAAGCTTCCCTCGCGATTTTAGTGTTGGCGTAGCGGAGCAGCGCATGCGCATTCGGAATTAAATATCCATAATTATCGAAGATCGCCTGATAGGCGTCGCGCCGCTGCTGAAGATCGACGATTGAAACACGCTGCACCGTCATGTTTCTACTGTGGATCCTGTAATAGGCTTGGTCGACGCGCCGAATATAAGCGACGTCAGAATGCACGGCAAAGCGCATCCACATTTCCACATCGGCTGTATGAGGAAGGTCGGAGCGATAGCCTCCAATAGCCTGCTGCACCGACGTCCGTACCACTGCCGTCGGTGTCGAAACGAGGCAATGCGCCCGCAGACAAACAATCCGCAGCCAATCCTGGCCCCGCCAGATCTTTACGCCAGCGGATCTGGACCGAACCGAGGGCATCGGCTGATCATCGTGCCAATAAACAGCATGACCGTAAAGCAATCCAACGCTCGGGTGAGCATCGAGAACCGCGATCGCCCGATCGAGCGCCCCCGGTGTCAAGACGTCATCAGCAGACAGAAGCAGCGAATACTCGCTCTCCGCCCAGCCGAGCAGACCTTCATTGTAGGTCGCGATGTGGCCTTTGTTCTGCTCGTGAGCGATAACGGTGATCCGCGCATCAGTTGCAGCTATTCGCCTGGCGACATTCAATGAATCGTCGGTCGATGCATCATCGATAATGAGGATACGTAGATCTCTCACTTTTTGGTCGAGAACACTTTGAACGCAACGATCGAGAAACCGACCATAATTGTAGCACGGTATTACAATGTCGATCTTCGCCATTTCGCTCGTTCCGCGTCGATCCCTGCAGATCCCGCCGCTTATCGCATTCGGCTGCCGGTTTTCTGTTGCGCTCTCGTTTATGCCTGAAGTTCTTTCCGCACGGCTTCTGCAATCAACGCTTGCTGCTCTTCGTTCAATTGCACGAAGAGAGGGAGCAGAATTGTATGATCCTGTGCGAGCTCGGACTGACGCAGATCGTGCTTACGCTGGTCGACCATATACGGTGCCTCGCGGTGCGAGCACATGATGCCGCGTCGGGTCGCAATGCCCTGATCAAGCAGGTTCTGCATCACGGTCCTCTGATCCACCCGGGCGGGCAAACGAATGCAGTAGCTCTGCCAGTTTGAGCGCGCCCACTCTGGCTCGAACGGCAAAATCAATCCCTCGATATCGCTAAGCAGCGCGCTATATCGGCTCGCGATCATGCGCCGCTGCGCCACGATCTCGGGGAGACGCGTCAACTGCTTGCGCCCGATAGCAGCCTGAATATCGGTCATCCGGTAATTGAAACCAACGCAATCGTAGCTTTCGAAAATGACCTGAGCCGAGTTATGTCTCACCGTATCCGGCACATTCATGCCATGCTGGCGCCAAAGACGCAGCTTGCGATCGATCTCGGGGTCTGACGTCGTTATCATTCCACCTTCGCCAGTTGTGACAACCTTGCGCGGATGGAACGAGAAGCAGGCCACTGCTCCGCACGGCTTGCCTACACGTTCCCAAGCACCACCCATATTGATCTGGCTGCCGATCGCGCAGGCGGAATCCTCGATAACCGGGATTCCATAATTGTCGGCGACAGCAATTATCCGCTGGAGATCGCAGGGCATCCCCATCTGATGGACCGTCAGGATCGCCCGCGTACGTTCGGTGACGGCTTCTGCGATGCGGTCCGGATCGAGATTGTAGGTCGCAGCCTCGATATCGACGAAAACAGGCGTTGCCCCGCAATAACGTATGCTATTGGCGGTCGCGATGAACGAGTGGCTCGACGTGATGACTTCATCGCCCGGCCCAACGCCCGCTGCCAGCAGCGCGAGATGCAGCGCTGTCGTGCAATTCGACACCGCACAGGCATGCTGCGCGCCCGTCAGCGCAGCGAATTCCCGCTCGAAGGCACCAACCTGGGCGCCTTGCGATAACCACCCTGACAGGACCGCCTCACGCGCCGCATCTGCCTCCTCCACATCAAGGAACGGTTTGGCGATCGGGATCATGACCAAGGGCGAAGCGTGACGCGAACTCATGGAGCTAATCTGGGCATCCGGTAGCGGCAGTGCATCGCTCATGGCCGGCTCTTTTCGCTCGTTTCTGACGCGCCCAAACGACGATCAGGGGCGCTGGTTAATCTCATTAATGAAATCAGTTGATGCAAAGATCGGCATCAATATCATTCGGAATAACTGCTTGTGTTGGCACTGAAGCCAATCGTGTCAGCGTCTGCCTGTCCGGTCCCGATGAAAGAGCGGATGGCAGAAATCAGATGCGGCGAGGCCGGCGCCATGACGCGCTCGGTCTCGTTCATGCCTTGCAACCGATCCAGCTTGTCGATCAGCTCCTGCTCAGTGAACGCAACCATAATCGCCCCCTGCTCTGCGAAGCGCTTTGCCGTCGCAAGTTGATGATCGTTGCGATGTTCTCCGAGGCTTGCCCGGCGGGGCATCACAATGATGCGCTTGCCTAGCTCGAGTGCGGTGATGATCGAGCCCATCCCCGCATGGGAAATCACGAGGCTTGCAGCCTCGACACGTTCGCGAAATTCAGTCACGTCGATGAAACGCTCTGTGCGGATATGCTCGGAGCGGTAATCTGACGGACCTATCTGAGCGAATACGTCCGTCTTGCTATTGGCGCAAGCCCACCCGTCAACCGTGGCGATCAGACGATCGAATTGCCCTTGCGTACCGACCGTCACAAAGATCATAAGACCGATCCCGAATAGTGCGGTCCGTTGGGGCGAGCCAGATGAGGCCACTGGGTCAACCAGAGATCTGCGCAGCGACCGATATAGTCGCCCGACATTGAAAGCCTCTCGGCATTGGCGATACTGTCCAGCCAGATGGTGCGTGCGCCCAATAGCCGTCCGAAACGCAATGCAAGATATCCCGGTGCAGCCCCGGTTGAGATCACCACGTCGGGCTTTTCACTCCAGACGATTGCAGCGAGCCTGCACGCAGCCTTCAGCAGAGCGAACTTCGTCCAGCGATTAGCATCATTCACAAGATAAAATCGATGATCTGGCACCTGCGCGCGATACGATTCATGAACGGTAGCAAAGGCAACGTCACAGCCCTCGAACGCATGTTTGATGCGCATCATCTGCACCCAGTGGCCACCGCCGGATGAAACGGCAAGCACCCTGCGACGGCCGCGTGACTGCTGCAAACTAGTGTCCGGTACCGCATACCGGTGAAATATCGGGTCTCGAAGCATCGACTGGCCTCCCAACCGTTGCACGCCTTGCAACACAGCCGCGGATCGAACCAGCCCACCCGCAGCATAGTTAATACTTTTAATATTAATTTGTTTAATTATTTAAATGCAAGAAATTTATTAGAAATTATTAAATCGTCTTGACTCACGAGTCTGGCAGCACGACGGATCAATACTCCGGGTTGCTAAATCGCTGTTCTACAAGCAGCAGCGCGTTGCTCTCTGTCCGTCGAGAACAGCGTAAGCGATATGACGACCGGCTAGTCACGAAGCGTGATCACTGATTGTCGCGATCTCGCTTCGCGCCTGCTTCAATCGCAACATTCAAACTATGATGCCGCCGCCACTTGGTCGCGCACTGCTGTGAGCGCTCCACGTTCCATCCGCCACCAGTCGACGAGATCGGCAAGGCCTCGTTCGAGCGTCACCGTCGAGCGAAAACCAAGCAACTTTTCTGCCTTCTCGGTCGAGGCGAGCCGGCGCGGCACTGGATTGACCGATCGCTCCGGTGCAAATTCCGTCGCCATGCCGGCGTGCCCCATGACGGATGCAAGTGTGCTCGCAAGTTGCGCAAGGCTCGTTTCAGTGCCGCTAGCGACATTGAAGACCTGATCGGTGACCTTCGCGCGCGCGGCCAGGATATTCGCACGGGCAACATCCCTCACATGAACGAAATCCATGGTCTGCTGACCATCGCCAAAGATAATCGGCGGCGATCCCGCATCGAGTCGCTCCATCCAGCGAATCAGAACCTCGGTATAGCGGCCGTGAATATCCATTCGATCGCCATAGACATTGAAGTAGCGGAACGCGACATAGTCGAGCCCATACATATCGTTGAAAGTACGCAACAGACCTTCGTTAAAGGCCTTGGCCGCGCCGTAGAGGGTGCGGTTGTCGTACGAATTCTGCTTTTCGGTTGTCGGAAACTCGTCAGCCATCCCGTAGACCGACGCCGTGGACGCGGCGATGACCTTCTCGACGTCATGCTTGACGCAGAGTTCGAGCAGATCGAACGTTGCGTCGACCATGACCTCTTTGGCGAGGCGCGGTTCGGCAGCGCAATGCGTGATGCGTAACGCCGCCTGATGAAAGACGATATCGGCAGCATTCACCAATGCACCCAGCAATCTGCCATCGCGAATATCGCCTTGCACCATGCGTACAGGACCGCGCGCAAAGGCGCGCTGCAGATTTTCGGGGCGCCCCCGGATCATGTTGTCCAACGCAACGATCTCGATGCACCCCTCGTCGCATAAGAGATCGACGATATGCGAACCAATAAAGCCGGCGCCGCCGGTGACCAGAACACGTTTTCCCTTCAGATCGGCCAAGACGCTCTCCTGTTATTCGCCGCGCCTGATGTGCAGCAGGACCTTTTGTATTCACAAAGCCTAGGCAGCTGCGACGAGATGGAGTTTCTCCAATTGTGAGACCACCTCAGCCACCTGCTCGGACTGCAATTCGGAATAGATCGGCAGCGAAAGGAATTGAGTGGCGAGGCGCTCGGTAACCGGGAAATCACCGACACCATAGCCAAGGCTGGCATAAGCCTTTTGCAGATGGACCGGGACGGGATAGTGAATACCGACCCCGATGCCAGCTTCCTGGAGTGCGCTCAGCGTCTCGTCGCGCCGCGGCAGGCACAGCGCATAAACGTGATAGACATGCCGGCTGTGGCTTGGCTGCCGCGGCCCCGTGATGGAAAGCCTGGCGAGATGGCGGTCATAGTCCAATGCCGCCGCACGGCGTCCCTCGGTCCAGGCTTCGATATAGTTCATCTTCACATTCAGCACGGCGCCTTGGACACCGTCCATGCGGTAATTGTAGCCGGCAACGACGTGATTATATTTCGCTTCCTGCCCCCAATCGCGCAGCAAAGCTACCTTGCGCGCCAGTTCCGGGTTGCTGGTGACGACCGCCCCCCCTTCACCGTAAGCGCCAAGATTCTTGCCGGGATAGAAACTGAAGCAACCAAGGTCGCCGATCGATCCTGCTCGCCGGCCCTTGTATTCGGCTCCGTGCGCCTGCGCAGCATCCTCGATCACCGTCAGTCCGTGACGGCGTGCAATCTCCATGATCGGGTCCATATCGGCCATCAGCCCGTGCAGATGTACGGGCAAAATCGCCTTTGTACGCGGGGTGATCGCAGCCTCGATCAGATCCGGATTCATCGTCCAGGTGATCGGATCGACATCGACGAAGACGGGCGTGGCGCCGCTGTAGAGAACAGCGGCTGTCGTTGCCACGAATGTCATTGAGACGGTGATGACCTCGTCGCTCGGACCGACGTCAGCCGCCAGCAATGCCAGATGCAGAGCAGAGGTGCCGCTATTGACTGCAAGACAATGACCGGCGCTGCAATATTCGGCAAAACGCCTCTCGAAGGTCGTCACTTCCGGTCCGAGCACATACTGCGTGCTTTCGATCGCACGCAGTACCGCAGCTTCGACTTCCGGCTTGATCTGACGATACTGAGCTTTCAAATCCAGAAATGGTACCAATGTCGTGTTTCCTGAACAGCGGCGTCCCGTCGGGTCGCTCCATATTATTTATTTAGCTATATTTAATATATTAAATCAACGATATAATTTAATTCGGCACGTTTTCGTCGACTGGCAGACGCAGTTCGCGCCTCATGTCTAGGCGGTCATGCGGGATGCGGCGATGACTGGCGCCGCCTTGGACATCGGCAGGACGCGCGCGGGTACCCCTGCCACTACAGCGCCGGCGAGCACATCTTTCGTCACCACCGCACCGGCGCCGACGATTGCTCCCGCGCCGACATTGATGCCGCACAAGATGGTGGCGTTGGAGCCGATTGACGCGCCCTTTCCGACACGCGTCGGCTCCACGGTCCAATCGGCAGGTCCCTGAGGTCGCCCATCAATCGTGGTCGCTCGTGGATACTTGTCGTTGGTGAACATGACGCCGTGCCCGATGAACACCTCGTCTTCCACCGTGACACCCTCGCAGATGAAACTGTGCGAGGAAATCTTGCAACGCGCGCCGATATACGCACCTCTCTGGATCTCAACGAAGGTTCCGAGCTTCGTTTCATCGCCGATGACGCAGCCGTAGAGATTGACGAGATCCGGATGAAAGATCCGAACGTCACGACCGAGTTGCACGTCTTTTGCGATAGGCATTTCTCTTCTCCGGACGATGAGAACGTTTCAATGGACATCACGATTCGGCTTGGCGGTTGCAACGCGGCTGATACCGATGAATCGTGACATAGCGAGCAGGACACGGGAGGCAGACGCTTCCAACTCAGGGAGCATTGAGTGGCGCGTTGCTATCACAGCTGCGATCCACACAGCTCCGGTAGCGACACACGAGACTGCGATGCCAGCCGCAGGTCCAACTAATCTGTATTCGACCATCGCCGCACATATGGCTGCCGCTGCGCCGCAGCTCAGCATGACCACGGCGCTCTTCCATGTCGCGTGAAGGATGTCGCCGATCCGCAAGCCAAGGCGGTGACTGATGAAATAGATCGCTACCGCTGCCTGGAACGGCAGGGCAAGCATCGCCGATGCAGCGACGACTTCCACACCGAAGAACGAGGCAACAAAGGTGACCAGGAGAGACGGCGGCAACGAGATCAGGGAAGACAGCAAAGTGTCGCGTACGCTACCGGCCGCCACCAGCACGGGATAGGTCAAGCAGGCCGCGAACAACGCTAGATAGCCGATGCAAAGGAGCTGAATGAGCGGAACCACCTCCAGCCAGGATTGGCCGAGCCAGACGAGGATGATCGGCTTCGCCATCAAGGCCATGAACGTAAGGAACGGCCAATGCAAAACAGACAGCAGCGACACCGCATGTAGGTAAATGCGTCTGAGATCGCCCCCTGCGCTTGTCTGGGCGTAAATGGCCGGCATGATGATTGGGCTGATCACCTGGGTGACCAGCTTGTCGAACACCTGGGTCACATTCACAGCGCGGCTATAGAGGCCGACCGCCGCCAGATCCAGCATGCGCGCGAGAAACAGCTGCGGCGCGGAGTTATAGAAGACATTGATGAGGACGACACCGCTGGAATAGAGGCCGAACCGGACGATCTCACGCCCCCCCACCAGTGATGGCTTGAAAATCCGGAAGTTCTTCCGCGCCAACAACAGGTAGACGAGTTGCGCCGCGCTTCCCGCGACCATCCCCCAGATCGGAGCGAGATAGCTGTATCCCAAGATCGCCAATACGATCGAAACAGTGACAACGGTGACGTTGCATACAAAATTGCTTGTCGCGATCGTGCCAAATTGCATGTTCCGACGAAGTAGCGCGATGATGGTCATCGAAAATGGTGTGATCGCGAAATTGAGGACAGCAACCGAGATTCCGGACTTCAAGCCCTCGAATCCCCACATACCTCCCGCGGGACCGCCAACCGCATAGAGACCAAATGCGATCACCATCGACAGGCAGAAGGTGATCGTAAATGCCGTCCGGACATTGTCGTCTGACAATGACGCCTTCTGGATCAGAAAATTTGCTCCGCCGAACTCCTGCGACGACGCTGCAAAGACGGAGGTGACCGCTGTCACAAGGGCATAGATGCCGAATTCTTCCGGAGATAACAGTCTCGACAAAACCGCTGTCGAAACGAAGAACAGCACCAGGCTCGCATAGCGCTCGACTGCCGAGAAGAAAATGGACCGTTGCATAGAACTCATTGCACTTCCATCGTGGCTCCAAACAGATTGAGCCGACCGTTCGAGAGGATCAGGCGACGCGTGCCTCTTCCGCCATCAGTGTCGGCCCCTTGAGCGAGACTGGTTTGCCATGCTCGGCGATCGAACGTGACGCTGCCTCCAGCACCTCGATCACACGCAGTCCGGACAGACCGCTGGAGACCGGCGTTGCGCCGGTGCGCACACAATCGATGAAATGCTCGATCTCGGTTTGCAGTGCCTCCTTGGTGGAGATATTTGGCGCCCACATATCGCCCGCACGATAACCGATGCGGAACTGATGCGCATTTTCGGTCGGCGCATTCAGAGTGATGCCTTTATCGTAGAGCTTGATCTTTTCCGTCGGCTCGAGATCGTCATAGACGATCATCTTCTTGTTGCCGCCGATGAAGGTCTGGCGCACCTTGACAGGCGACAGCCAGTTGACGCTCACATGCGCGACGCATTTGCTCTCGAAGAACAGCGTGATGTGGGCCATATTCTCCGGCGATCCCGTCACATGACACGATCCCGTCGCCGAAACCGCAACCGGGATTTCGTCCATGATGTATTGGATGATCGAAATGTCGTGGACCGCGAGATCCCAGATGACGTTAACGTCACTCTGGAACAGACCGAGACTGGAGCGCGTGCTGTCGTAATAGTAAACGTCGCCAAGCTCTCCCTGCGCGATCAGATCACGGATTTTCTGCACGGCCGGCGTGTAAAGAAACGTATGGTCGACCATGAGCGTCAGGCCACGACGATCCGCCTCATCCATGAGATGCCGGACCTGGTCGGCGCTCGGTGCCAGCGGCTTCTCCACCAGCACATGTTTGCCAGCCCTGAGCGCGGCCAGCGTCAATTCGTAATGGGTGCGCACTGGTGTCGCTATCGCGATCGCATCGATGGACGGATCAACGAGGAGATTGTCGATGGACTCAGTGACCGCTACGCCGGGATACAGATGCCGGCTTGCCAAGAGCTTCGCCGGATCTCGGTCGGCAATGGCAACCAAATGCGCATTCGGGCTGCTGATGAAGTTGCGAACGAGGTTCGGCCCCCAATAACCGTACCCAACGACGCCAATCCCAACGCGGCCATGTGTCATGAGATGTACGATCCTATGAAATTAAATTACAATAACCATTACTCTGATATTTAGTATTATTAAATTTAAATATGCAACTAAAAATATTTAATACCCACATTTAACGGAACTGTCTCAGCGGCGTCGGCGCAGCGCGTTTACCGACATCGTTCATCACGTCGTCACGCCGTTCGCATTCTCAGCGCAGCGCGCTGCTGAAGAAGAGATTATGGGTAATCTGCGGAAGGTCGCGGCGTTCGCCGAACGACCACAATATCCATCCCAGGTCGAGGCTTCGGCACTCCTTCCTCAGGACTAATTGCGCGGGCGCGACCAGCCGCGCGTTCCGGCCGATACACGCGCTGACAATGCGCAGAATCCTTCCACGCATATCGCGTTGCCGTACATGCGCGCTGTAACTCATATGCAAGGACGGCATTAGCATGCAGCGGCGAAGTTGATTCTCACCGAATATCCAGATGAAGCCATGGACCAATGCTTGGGATGCGCCCTCCACATTGTGGCGCTCGGCGAATTCGAGCAGCGCTGGTGCCATACCGAATTGATGCACCGATTGCACGTCGTAGAAGTCGACCACTTTTCCGCATTCGGCATCGAACAGTCGCGGCCATTCGCCTTGCGGCCCCTGTAGCTCGATTAGTCTGCGCGCGCAGGCATTCCCGAGATGAATCATCTCAAGATCGCCGGCGTATTCGCCATAGCTGTAACAGGCGATGGCGAGATAGACCTGGGTCGTGAACGTCGCAAAGCGGCGGCGATAGCCGGTGGCGCTATCACAGAAGAGCCCGGTCTCGGTGGCGAAGGATTCGCTCAGGTAATTGGCCAAAGGAGCCGCGTGATGGATGAACTCGGTCCGTCCGCCCACAGCTTGCGCGACAATTCCAGTCAGCAACAGGCCGATATCCTGTCCCCGGAGACGGGTCCAGTTTTCGCGATCTTCCAATAGATGCCGGATCATCTTGGACAAGCCAAACGGGAGGTCCAGTTTCAACCGGGCTGCTGCCCATACAGCCAGGCCAATTGTATGTTTAGGCACAGGCAACCGCGTCAACTGTTCAGCATTGACGCGGAATACATAGGGGACGTCGATCGTGCGCGGCACTGCCCGGATACGCGACATGCCGAGCAGGACATGCAGCGTCTGTACGACATCGTGATGAGAAAACGAATCTTTCGGATTTTCCCGTCCATCAAGGTGATAGATATGCGACCAGCGGTCGAGTTCCGGAAGCCAGAGCTTCTGCAGGCCGGCGAGCGCATAGTTTATCAGGGGAGAATTTGCCGCGGTTTGGCTTGCTCCGATGACCTTTGCGGATAACTCGTCCCGGCTGCTTACGTTGCTCATGGCGGCTCTCGTTCAGTACTCGCGGATACTCTCGTCAAGGCCGCGCAGAAGCGGATAGAGGAAATACGACATCACGCTGCGCTGACCGACTTTCAGTTCGGCGGTCACCGCCATGCCCGGGATGAGCTGCACTTGCCCGGACGGGAATCGCAGCTTGCTGTCGGTTACGTCCAGCAACACACGATAATAGGGTGCGGGATTGCGACGCGCCGTGTCGGTCTTGGGGTCCGGGTTGAATGCATCCTCACTGACGACGCGCACGACGCCCGAGCCGGTTCCATATTTCTGGAATGGGAACGCCTCGAATTTGAGGCGCGCGGATTGCTTGATGGCGATCTGACCGATATCGCGGCCCTCGACATTGACTTCAACCTGGAGCGGCACATTCTTCGGCACGAGCACGAACAAGGTCTCTGCCTCCTTTACGACGGATCCGATGGTGCGATTGGCAACCTCAAGAACGACCGCATCCGCTGGCGCGGTGAGCACGATGAGCTGACGGCGCAATTCCACCTTCTTCAGCTCCTCGGCCGCACTGCTTCGCTTGGCTAAAGTCTCGACCAGCTCCTGATAGGCGGTGCGGCGGAAATCTTCGATAAAAACCTGCCGATCGGCAGCCGCCTTGTCGATCTTGTGCGCGGCATCGGCCTCGTTACCGCGCGTTCGCGACAGATTACTTTCGACCTCCAGGCGCGCATCCTGTGACAAAAGGAAGTTGAGTCGGGAACCGACCTCCTTGTCCATCAGGGCAGAGCGCATGGATTCGATTGACTTCATCGTTTCCAGACGCTTCGCCAGCACGGCCTCCTCATCCTGCCCGGTCTTCAGAATAGCCTTGGCGCTTGCGATCTGCGCATCAAAGGTCTTGAGTTGCGTCGCGTAGAACGACTTGCGCTGTGCGAACAACTTGCCTTGCAGGATTGCATCGGAATTGTTGGTATCGAACAGGACATAGTCGCGCCCATCGAGTTCAGCCCGATAGCGTTCGATAGCCGCATCGAGGGCCGCGACCTTGACGCGAAGCTGATCGAGATCGGCTTGCGAGAAGGTTGGGTCGAGCGTCGCCAGGGGCTCCCCCTGCTTGACCACGTCACCGGCACGCACATGGATCTGACGGATCACGGACGTCTCAAGTGGCTGCAACACCAGATTGGGCTGGGTTGTCGTCAGCTTACCCTGCGCCGAGACGATCATATCGACCTTGGACAGCGAGGCCCACAAGACCGCAGCCAGTATCAGCGCAACTACGCCGTAGAGCGTCAACCGGGCGACGCTCGGTGGTGTTCGACTTTCGATCTCCACCGCGTCCGACTGAAATTCGCGAACAATGCCGGGCCTGCGCACCCGCGAGCTCGCGAGCGGGCGTTTGCGCCGTTCGGAATTTCCGACATGGCCATCGCTTGCGCCAGGCGGATTTGCGCGCTCGTCGAGGTTCATGATCAGGCCGCCTTCATCTGCTGGTTCCACAAGTGGCGATAAATGCTGCACTTGGCGATGAGCTTGTCGTGCCGGTCGACATCGACGACCCGGCCACCCTCGATCACAAGAATGGAGTCGGCCTCGGCCAGCATGGACAGCCTATGCGAGACGATGATCACCGTGCGTCCGGCCGCAATGCGGCGCAGGTTGCGCCGGATGATCGTCTCGCTTTCAGAGTCCAGGGCGCTGGTGGCCTCGTCGAGAATCAGGATGCGCGGATTGACGATCAGCGCACGTGCGATCGCCAGACGCTGCTTCTGCCCGCCGGAGAGGTTCGAGGCGCCCTCTTCCAGCAGCGTGTCATAGCCGCGCGGCAATCGCTGTATGAAATCATCCGCACCAGCGAGCTGCGCCGCCTGCACGACTTCGGCAAAGGTCGCGTCGCGTTTTACGCGGGCGATGTTTTCCCGGATAGTGCCGCGGAACAGGAAACTATCTTGCAGGACGACGCCAAGATTCTTTCGGAGATGCACGAGATCGACCTCCCGTGCGTCATAGCCGTCGATGCGCACCAGCCCCTGCTGCACCGGATAGAGTCCCGATATCAGACGCGTCAGTGTGGTTTTGCCGGAGCCGCTGCGGCCGACGATGCCGAACACCTGTCCCGGCTCGATGGCGAAGGACACGTCGTCGAGCGCCGCGGCTCCCTCGGGGCTGTAGCGGAACGAAACTCCCTCGAACTCGATGGCGCCGCGGAGGTCCGGTCGAAGGCCGCTGCGCAACGCCTCCCGCTCCGGAGCCTGATTCATCACCTCGCCCAGCATCCTGACTGCGAGGGCGACCTCTTGATATTCGTGCACCATGGTGACCATCTGCACCAGCGGCCCAGACACGCGACCGGCGAGCATATTGAATGCCACAAGAGCACCTATCGTGAGCTCGCCGCTAAACACATCCAACGCGCCGAGCCCGATGATACCCAACGTCATCAGCTTTTCGAGAAAACCCGTGACGGATTGAGCCCCAGCTGAAATCTTCTCTACATTGAACCGCATCGATACGGACTGTGCGCAGCAATCGTCCCAGACCTTGCGCTGCTGAGGCTCCATCGCCAGTGACTTGACCGTACGCATGCCATGTACGGTCTCCACCAGCAGTGCCTGACGCTCGCCTTCCGCCTGATACAGACTGAAAAGGCGGCGACGGAACGGCCCCATCAGCACTACCACGATCGTGCCACTGAGGACCGTGAATGCCAGCACGAGGCCCGTCAGCTTGATGCTGTACATGGCCAGGACGGGAATGAAGACAAGCAGCGACAGCGCATCGAGGAAAGTGAGGAACAGCCTCCCGGTGAGGAATTCACGGATTCGAGACGCCTGCTGCATATGCTTGACGAGTACACCAGCGGAGATGTGCTCAAAAAAGGTCACTGGCAGGCCGACCAGATGACCAAAGGTCTTCGTGGCTACGCGGATATCGACCCTGTTGGTCGCATAAAGCATCAGATAGCGGCGCAGGAAGTTGAAAATGGCGTCGAAGACTAGCGCTGCCGTGGCACCGGCGGCGAGCACATAGAGCGTCGTGAAGCTCTCATGCACCAGAACTTTATCGATGACGAGCTGAAAGAAGATGGGCACCACCAGCCCGAGGCCGTAGAGCAGGATCGCGGCCACCACAACGTCGACGAAGAGACGCCTCTCACGCAGCAACTCGGGCACGAACCAGCGGAAGCCGAAAGATGTCTCGGACGAAACGGATGTCTGTTCCCGCTTGATGAGCAGTACATCGCCGTTCCAATTGGCGCATAACTGTTCTTCATTCACGAGCAGCATTTCGTCGCGTCGGTCCGCGAGCGGATCGATGACGATGATGCGTCGATCATCGATCTCACCGCTCACGCCGGCGGCAACGACCCAATTGCCGTTGGCAAGCTGCACCATAGCGGGGAACGCTTCGCCAAGTTCCTGCAGCGTCTGCCAGTCGATCCGATCCGCCTTGGCGCGCAGTCCGGCATCCTTCGCCATGCGCAATACCGCGGTCGTCGACAGCGCGGTACCATCGACCGCATGGACGTGTTTCAATTGCTCGACGGAGAGATCGACACCATGGCGAGCTGCGACGAATTCCAGACAGTACAAGGCCGTCTGGACTTGATCGCGCTCATCGTCCGCCACCTCAACCGCGATCGGTTGAGATGACTGCTGGACATCGTCGCTAGCGGAAATTTGTTGAAGCATTGGGATTCCGCGACATGTTCGACGTCAAGGAGGTCATGTCCAGGCTGCTCATGCCTGACACCGGCGTTTCCGACTGTGGTCTTGGTTGATTGCGCTTCACCACGCCGGCATCGACCAGACCCTGCAACGCGTTCTGCATCACCTCGACAGAATTGGCGAAGGCCTCGATCGGGAAGATCAGGCGTTGGCGAAAGACCTTCTTCGGTGCGTTGTTCGCGTCCCGCTCAGTTGGCGAAAGACTCACGATATCGACGCGAACGACCGAGCCGCCTACCGTGATTTCGTCTATGCCGTCGGTGTAGATTTCAGCGTGCATCGCTTTTCTCCCTAGCCAGTGAGATTTGCTTTGAACAGGACATCGACGCCGTAGCCGGTGGCATTGAAGCTACTGGTTGGGAATAGGCTCGACGAGCCATAGGCATAGAGCCCATTGCCACTGCCCGCTGTACTCGCCGGCGCGATCAGCACGCCATTTGTATGCGCGCTGGCGAAATAGCCGGGATCAGCGGAGTAATTTCCGTCCGAATGATAGGACGCGACATAGGTCGTGCCGGCGGTGAGCGAGACGGGCTGAGAGAACAGCACATTCTGCCAACCATCCACAGTCTCGTTGGTGAAGGTGGCGGACGCCAGCAGATCACCTGTCGCGCTCCACAGATTGCCCACATGCGTCCCTGTGTTATCGACGCCCTTGTAGAAGCGCAGACCGAGCACCTGACCATCCGTTGCGCTCTCGAACCTGAATCCAAGCTCAACGGACTGGTTGTCATTGGCGTTTACGACCGTTGGTATGGCACTTGAACCGTAGAAGCTGGCTGTCTGTGCGCCATCGATCCAGAATTTTGCATTCGCGACCGCCGAAACGCCGAGATTGTTAGTCACGGTGTAGGAGAAACTGGCGGTTCCCGAATAGCCCTGCATAGGCGCAAAGGTCACGACCTGTGTCAGCGGATCAAAGGCGACCGCTCCATGCAGCGCGCTGCTGACGCCGGTAACTGCGAAAGGAACGCCATCCAGGTTTCGGTCATTGGCCAGAAGCAACGAGGACGCAAAGGATGCCTTATGCCCGCCGCTGATGGCGCCGAGCACGTCGTCCTGCGGATCCGGCGCAGCCGGAGGCCTGTTATAAACAACATCGACCCAGTAGTTATTTGCATTGTAGCTCGCGGTCGGGAATATGCTTCCGGCGCCATATGCATAGACACTGCCAGTGGCGGTAAGGTCGCCATTGGTTAAGGGGCTGGCGAAATAGGCCGCATCGACTGAATAGAAGCCATCGGTGTGATACGAGGCCACATAAATGACGCCAGCCTGAATCGTAACAGGACTGGAGAAGGACACCTGTTGCCATCCACTGCCTGTCTCTGTGCTAAAAGTTGCGGTCGCAAGCAGATTGCCCGTCGTGTCCCACAGATTGGCGGTATGCGGGCCCGTATTGTCCGCTCCCTTGTAGAAGCGCAGACCCGTAATCACCCCATCCGATTCGCTCACAAAGCGAACGCCGAGCTCAACCGGATTACTGTCGTTGACAGTGCCGACCGTCGGCATTGCGGCGGCAGCAAATAGAGTCTCATCAGGCACAACGAAGAGCGACACGGTCGCCTGCGCGATACGCCCCTCGTCATCCTTCACAGCATAGGCGAAACTGGCGTTGCCGCGATAACCGGCAGCTGCCGTGAAGGTAACAGTCTGGCTGGCCGCGTCGTAGGTGACGATACCGTGCTGCGCGTCAGACACCCCTTGCACGATCAAATGCAGACCGGGCGACACAGTATCATTGGCCAGCAGCGCCGTCGTCGCAATCGTCCGCTTACCGCTGTAGACGAGGTATCCGCCGTCATTGCCGGCCACCGGAGCGGCGTTTGGCGCCGGAACGAACATGGCGGTGGCGACGGTCGGCGATGCCTCGGTTGTCATCGCGACGCCTCTATTTTCATTCTCCGGTTGCGACAAGATACGGGCCGTAAGCGGAAACCCGAACAAACCGAATGGATCGAAGCCCAAAGGCCGTTCTTCTCGAGAGCCCACCTGCGGCAGGCGCGGCAGCGCAACGGGCTGCTCGAGTGATACAGCTATGCGGTCGTCGAGCGGTGTTTCTCCGCTGCCCCAGACATCCGGCGGGGTGCTCGATCCGATCGGATGCCGCGGCGTTTCGGGCGCTCGCTGTCCCTGTCCATCGCCGCGCGACACACCACCGGTGATCGACAGCTCATCATTGAACAAATCTTGTACCGGATCCTCCCCCTTGGGCGCGACGTCTGCGTGCACCTGTCCGTTAGGCCGCGTACTCGGTACGCCGGCATCGGGGGTATGCAGGGGCACCGCGACAGCGGGCGATGCCGTAACCAACGACGCAGCTAGCGTTGTCATCAGGCCAACGGCGAGCGGATCCAACTCCGAGGCGGCTGGAGTCTTGCCCCGCGCGAAAAGACCGCGGGCCGGCTTGAGCGCCTTACGGACGATCGATCCGCTGGCGCCGTCACGCGGTTTTCCAGATTTAATTCTATTTACAGCCGAGCAGCGGTTCGAAATCGGCTTGATTGCCAACGCCCCGACAGCGTCGTCCAGACCTGCCGATCGGCAGGCCTCATCAAAGATACTTGAAAAATCAGCATAATTTTCGTCCCCACTATGCTGAGGGACCATTCCCGGCCTTGAGGTCGCTGCCTGATTGGACATGGCTGAAGCTTCGTCAACGAAAGGAAAATAAATCGCAAAACCAAAAATAAATAATCAAATATTAATTCGATGGTCAATTGAATAATTCAAATTAAATGAGGAAAATAACGAGAACGACGACCGCATCATACCGCCAGCGAGGAATCCGCGAGGTCGCGCAGATAAACGCCGTATCCGCTCTTCTCCAGCCCGCGGGCGAGGTTGAGCAGCCGATCCCGCGAAATGAAGCCTTGCCGGAAAGCGATCTCCTCCAGGCAAGCCACTTTCATCCCCTGCCGTGTTTCAAGGGTCTGTACGAAGCTGCCTGCTTCGATCAGCGACTGGAATGTGCCGGTGTCGAGCCAGGCAAAGCCGCGCCCCATGCGCTCGATCTGCAACGTTCCGGCAGACAGGTAGCACATTTGCAAATCGGTGATCTCAAGCTCGCCGCGCGCCGATGGTTTGACGTCGGCGGCATGCAGCACGACGTCGTTGTCAAAGAAATAGAGGCCGGTCACCGCCCAGTTTGACTTTGGCGCGGCCGGCTTTTCCTCCACCGCCACCGGCCGGTCGTTCTCGTCAAAGGTGACCACGCCATATCTTTCGGGATCACGCACATGATAAGCGAATACCGTGGCACCCGACTCGCGCCTTGCCGCACGTGCCAGAAGCTCTGGCAAACCGTGACCGAAAAAGATGTTGTCGCCCAGCACGAGTGCCACGCGATCCCTACCGATGAATTCGCGGCCGATAATGAAAGCCTCCGCAAGGCCCGCAGGCTTGGGTTGCTCCGCGTAACGCAGGCGAATGCCCCATTGGCTGCCGTCGCCGAGCAACCGCTCGAACTGGCTGCGATCCGCCGGCGTCGTGATGATCAGAATGTCCTTGATCCCCGCCAACATCAACGTCGAAAGCGGATAATAGATCATCGGCTTATCATAGATGGGCAAGAGCTGCTTGCTCACGCCAAGCGTGATCGGATAAAGGCGCGTTCCGCTTCCGCCAGCCAGCACGATCCCCTTCAACATTCTCAGCTCTCCACTTGGTCGCGCCTGGCATCAGCGGGTCGCAACGTGAGCACAGGCCAGGGATATTCCGGGAGGATTTTCAACAGCTGCCAATCATACGCTGAGCAGACCGAGCCGCTTGCCGTCATAGACACCGGAACGCAGCGGGACCCACCATGGCCCGTTATCGACATACCATTCGACTGTGGCTCGCAGCCCTTCCTCGAAAGTCCTGCTCGGCTTCCAGCCAAGTTCGCGCGAGGCTTTGCTCGCATCGATGGAGTAGCGCAGGTCGTGGCCGGGACGATCTTGCACAAACGTGATCAGCGAACGCGTCGGCACCTCCGGCGCGGCGATGTCGTCGTAGATTTCGCTGATGCGGCGCACCACGTCGAGATTGCTACGCTCGCTGCTGCCACCGAAATTGTAGCTCTCGCCAGGCTGCCCTCGGGTGAGCAACCGGATCAGCCCTTCCGCATGATCGCCGACATGGAGCCAGTCGCGGATATTTGCGCCGTTACCGTAGACCGGCAACGGCCGGCCCTCGATGGCATTGAGTATCATCAGCGGTATGAGCTTCTCAGGAAACTGATAAGGCCCGTAATTATTCGAGCAGTTCGAGACGATCACCGGCAGGCCGTAAGTCGTGTACCAGGCAGAAGCGAGATGGTCGGAAGCTGCCTTGCTCGCTGAATAGGGTGAACTCGGCCGATAGGGCGTCTCCTCGACAAACAGCCCGGTCGCGCCAAGGGATCCATAAACCTCGTCAGTGGAGACATGAACGAGGCGAAATTTCGCGCGTTTGTCGCCCTTCAAACCCGAAAAATATCCGCGCGCAGCTTCGAGCAAAGTGTAGGTGCCGACGACATTTGTCGTGATGAAGTCCAACGGACCGATGATCGAGCGGTCAACGTGACTTTCCGCGGCGAGATGGATCACCGCGTCCGGCCGATAACTCGCGAAAATCCGGTCGAGCCCCTGCCGGTCGCAAATATCGAGACGCTGAAAATGGTAGCCGGGATGGCCGACGACGGGATCGAGCGACCGTAGATTGGATGCGTAGGTCAGCTTGTCGATATTCATCACGTCCGCCCGGTGCTCCAGCACGAGCTGACGGCATACGGCTGATCCGATAAATCCGGCACCGCCCGTTACCAGTACACGCATGATACAACTCGTGTTAATTTCGGGAAACACCAAAGAACGACAAGAGCAGCGCAAAAAATAAAATATGAATAGGTATCAAATAGATACAGACAGGCCGCGCCCATTGGAAAATAATAAGCGCACGAAAATTAAAATATAAGTATTTAATTTACGCAATCACTTTCTTTGTTATAAATAATGGTATTTAATTTCCGAGCCGATGACGCCGTCTGCCGCGCATCGGTGTCGGCGCGCCGACATCGACGTGAATTTCCCGATACACCCCAGCGCCTGGTGGGCTTTCGATGCTTCAAAGCAATATTCTGCAGTCAGAACGGATGGTGCCGCTGTTCGACAACTCTCCGGGCGACGAAAACTCTGGCGGCGGAGTGGGACAGATCGTCGAATACGTCGTTGGACTTCTGCGGCGCCAATACGCCGTCATCATCTTCTCCACCATCCTGACAACGGCAATCGCCGGCATTTATCTGAAGACAGCGACACCGACCTACACCGGTCAGGTCAAGATCTTGCTGATAAATCAGAAGGCGGCCTTTGTGCAGCAACAGTCTCTGGTGACGGAAGCTCCCATCGACTCCGTGCAGATCGAAACCCAGCTACAGGTTCTAAAATCCAAGGCCGTTGCGACGTCCGTAATACAGAAGCTGAAGTTGTATGAAGACCCCGACTTCAAGCCCTCGCCCCGCGTTCACGCGTTCTTCCGCAAGCTGCGCAGCTGGCTCTCGATGCCCCAACTCGATACGAGCACGGACCCGGCTGCCGCTGCCGACGACCTCACCCTTGCATTCGCGGAGCGCCTCACGGCCGCCCGCGTCGGCATGAGCAATGTAATCGAGCTCAGCTACAATGCCAGTACTGCGGCGCGCGCAGCCGAAATCGCAAACGCCGTTGCAGATATCTATATTCTAGATCAATTGAATGCGCGGTTCGAAGCGAACAAGAATGCGACCGCCTGGCTGCAGGACCGGCTGCGCGAACTCGGGCAGCAAGCCCTCACTGCGGAGCGCGCCGTCAATACTTTCAAGGCGGAAAATAATATCGTCGTCAGCGACGGCAAGCTGATCGACGACCAGCAAATAGCAGAGCTCAACAGTCGCCTCGTGGCAGCTCGCGCGCTGACCTCGGACAACCTTGCGCGATTGAACAGGTTCGACGATGTCATTCATGCCATCGCTCCTGATGGAACGAGCCTGGCAGGCATTGACACACCCGGATCGGAGGTACTTGCGAGCCCCATCATCAACGTCCTTCGCCAGCAATATCTGGAATTTTCGCGTCGCGAGGCCGACTGGTCGGCGCGGTTCGGCAAGAGCCACCTCGCCGTTATCAATCTGCGCAACCGCATGCGCGATGTACGGACCTCCATTGTAGACGAAGTGCGCCGCCTCGCGGAAACCAACCGCAGCGATTACGAGGTCGCGAAACAAAAGCAGAAGCAGATCGAAGATCAGCTCGCATCCGCCGTGTCGCGCTCGCGCGGCACCAATTCCGCCGAGCTGACCATGCGGGAGCTTGAGATCAGCGCCAAAAGCTATCGCGGCCTCTATGACAGCTTCCTGCAGCGCTACATGGGCTCGGTGCAACAGGAATCATTCCCTAGTGCGGATGCCCGCATCATTGCCTCGGCTTCGCCGCCGCCGGGCAAGAGCAAGCCGAAATCGGCGCTCATCCTCGCGGTGGGCTTCGCGGCCGGTATCGGACTGGGCATTGGCGTTGGCCTGCTGCGCGACGCGATGGACCGCGTGTTCCGTACCTCTACCCAGCTCGAATCCGCGCTGCGTCTATCCTGTCTGTCACTCGTGCCGTTACTCAAAGATATCACTCCGCCCGCATCAGCGAACCTGTCGACGATCGATAACGATACCCGGATGATCTCGCGGCGCTCGACCGCCTATTGGGCTGCAACCGCCATGCCCCTGTCCCGGTTCGCCGAGTCGATCCGCGCTATCAAACTAGCCATCGACCTCAATCAGAGTCTGGCGATTAACAAAATTGTCGGCATCACCTCTGCGCTGCCTAACGAAGGAAAATCGACCATTGCCGCGTCACTAGCCCAGCTCATCGCACATGCCGGCAAGCGCGTTATCGTGGTGGACTGTGACTTGCGGAATCCGTCCTTATCCCTGAATCTGGCGCCCTACGCTACCGTCGGATTGATCGAGATCGTCACAGGCACGAAGCAGCTCGACGAAGTGACCTGGTACGACAAGAGCACTGGCCTCACTTTGCTGCCCGTCTCCCGAAAGGGGCCGCTATTCCACACGAGCGAGCTTCTGTCGGCGGAGCCGACTAAGGCGCTGTTCGACAGGCTTCGGGCGAGTTACGACTATGTTATCGTCGACCTGCCACCGCTCGCGCCAATCGTCGATGTCCGCGCGGCGACACCGCTGATGGATTGCTTCGTGCTCGTTGTCGAATGGGGGCGAACAAAGATCGACGTTGTCCAACATGCGCTACACACTGCGCCGAACGTCAACGAAGCGGTGCTCGGAGCGGTGCTCAACAAGACCGACATGAGCATCATGAAGCGCTACGACAGCTATCATGGCGACTATTATAGTACCGAACACTATGGCCGGTACGGCTACGTGGATCAGGGTCGCTAGATTACCGGTATGCAGGAGCGCGAGTTCGCGGAATGCGTGTGGCGAGGGTGCCACACTCTGAATCTCTATTTAAAGAATAACAATAACTTGCTGGTTTGAATCAACCAGCAGTGCGAATTTAGGCGCTTGAATGGGTCGTGTGTTTGGGGGCTTTCCTGAAACGTTTTCGGTATCACCTGGCGATACTCTCTATCGCAGCTCTTTCGTTCCTTGGCGCTGGCTGCACTATCATGCCTGCCAGCGGGCCTCAGAGTATGGATATCCGGAGCGGCCAGCATGCCGAGCCTGATGGCCTTCCCTATGCACTTGTGCGGCTCAATCCCGAAGTCGTTAAGATCCTCGGACGCCATACGCCGCGGCTCTCCACCGCCTTTGCCAACCGCACCCCGCCCAAGGCGTTCCGCTTCGGCATCGGCGACATTGTCAGCGTCACCATCTTCGAGGCCGCGGCCGGCGGCCTGTTCATTCCGGCCGAGGCCGGCGTGCGCCCCGGCAACTATGTCGTGATCCCGAACCAGGCGGTCGATGACGGCGGCAACATCACGGTCCCCTATGCCGGCGCCATCCGAGCCAACGGGCGCACCCCCGCTGAAATCCAGCGTGCCATCGTGGATGCACTGAAAAACCGTGCTATCGAGCCACAGGTCGTGGTGTCGGTTGTCGAACAGCGGACCTCGCTGATCAGCGTGCTGGGCGATGTGAGAGCATCGGGGCGCTTCCCTGCCAGCCCGGCCGGCGAGCGTATCGTCGACGTCATCGCTCGCGCCGGCGGCCCAGCTTCGCAGGGCTATGACATGTGGGTCACCTTGGAGCGCCAGGGTCACCGCGCCAGCGTCCCCTTCGGCGCGCTGGTCTATGAGCCGTCGAACAATATCTTCGTGCTCCCGGCGGACATCGTCTATCTCTACAATCAGGCGCAAACTTTCGTCGCCTTCGGCGCAGCCGGCAACCAGGGCCAATTCAAATTCGATGCCTGGCGCATCTCGCTGGCCGAGGCAGTGGGTAAAGTCGGCGGCCTGTCAGACGGCCAGGCCGACCCTGGCTCCGTCTTCCTCTATCGCGGCGAGACGCGGGAAGTCGCACGCCAGATTGGCGTTGACGTCTCTCGTTTCGAGGGACCGATTGTGCCGGTGATCTATCTGGCCAATCTGCGGGATCCTAGCGGGTATTTCCTCTCGCAATCCTTCGAGATGCGCAACAAGGATGTGATCTTCGTCTCGAACGCTGCCGCGGTCGAAACCACCAAGTTCCTGATCTTCCTGCGAACGATCATGGCAACCGCGAACGATCCCATCCTTTACGCGACCAACGCCTACGCGCTGAAGGCCGCAATTAATGGCGGAACCTCGACGATTATCACGACGCCGACGCCAATCACGACCGCGCGCTAGGCTCAACACCTCGCGCCGTAGGCCAAGACACCGCGGCGTGATCCGACCGACTGCATCAGCCCTCGGGCGAGGTTTCCCAAGCCGAGCTTTCGCATCCAATCGCTAAGCTGCCCAAGGGCAAATCAAAAGGCTCGCCAGGATTTGCGCGTGGACATTATCTGATATTATATATTTAATTATTGATTTAAACAACAAACGAACCGTGATGCCAGTGCCATCGCCTTTAATTCCGGAGAGCGATTATGGGCGTTACCATCATTTTTCTGCTATATTGCAGCTTGCTTGCCTCCGCGCCGATACTGCTGCTCTTTCAGGGTGCCATTGCCGGCGGCATCGTCTTAATCGTCGCAGCCCTATCGTTGATCGCCCTCGCCGCGACATCGCTGTGCCGGGACCAATACCGGTTGCCTCGCCTCGTCAGTCCGGTACTGCTTGCCGGCCTCTTCGGCACCGTCCTTGTACTATTGCTACAGATCGTGCCGATGCCCGGCGGCCTATTGATAAATCCGATTTGGAACAGCGCCGCCGCGGCCTTCGGTGAAAAAACTGTCGGCTCCGTCACCATCGACACCGGCATGACCTTACTGGCCATCTGCCGCATCACCTGCGTGGTCGGGATCGCACTCCTTGCAGCCATGCTTGGGCAGCTTCGGCATCGCGCCGAGTGGCTTCTCTCGACGCTGACGGCAATCGCCACACTGGTGTCGCTCGAGCGGATTCTCAGCGCCTTCTGGATGCCGGAAGCCTTCCATTTCCTGCCCGCCTCGGCGGACCGCGCGGCCGAAACGATCGGCATGTTCGGATTCGTGCTTGCAGCGGCCATAGTCATCCGCAGTTATGAGCACTCACGCTCGCCACAGTCGAAGATCGGCACGCACAGAGTAACGCTCGCTACCGAGACTATCGGAGCGTTCGCTGCCTGTCTCATCAATCTCGGCGCAACAGCTTCCAGTGGCAATCCCGCATCATTGTTCGCCGCGTTGTTTGGCGCCAGTCTTATCATCGCTATCCTCGTCATCCGCAAAGGTCATCTCGGCCGATGGGGGCAAGCTGGAACGGTCGCAGCACTCATGCTTGCGCTTGTCACCTTCATCGTGTTGATGCCCGGCCATGTCGAAAACGAGGCGATCACCCGGATGACTGATGACGCGCGGCTGCTCGGTGTGGGCGCCGGAGCGCTCCCAGCACTAGCGCCTATATATGGAGACACATCAGCGGCCTCGGCGACGGATATCCCGATGGTTGCGACCGTTGTCATCGAAATGGGCTGGCCGTTCCTTTGGCTGATTGCATTTGCCGCCGCCACTTGGGCGGCGCTGTTGCTACGCGCCGCGCTGAAGCGAGGCCGCGACTATGTCTATCCGGCCGCAGGCGCGGGCTGTATTGCCGTACTGATGATCTCTGCTCTATTCAACGTCGGCGGCTTCGCGCTCGCCCCCTCGATAGTGCTCAGCGCCGTACTCGGCCTCGCCATCGCACAGAGCAAAGGCGAAACTACTGCAATGTCCGGCCTTGCCATCCCCGATATGGGGCCCGCGAGGACGCTCGATCCCGACTTGTTCAGGTTGTATCTGTGCAGCGCACTGACGGTGTTCGGTTTGATCCTCGCGGCGCAAGGCGCATGGATCGTGCTGCCGGAAGCGTTGCGGCCCTCGTCCATCGGCTTCCCCAGCGATCAGCGCCACGCCACGGTGGCGCATCAGGACCGGGAGCGTGCAAACAGGTCCGCTGCCATCGCCGGCGTACGTGGCGACCTCTGGGCCGAAAGCGCCTTCACCGAAGCCGCCTTGGTGTGGACAGATCCGACCTTCGAGATCCAGGCGAGTGGCGTGCGCAGTGCCATGACCTCCATGAGTCTGCTCAAGACCCTCAACTACGCACCGCACCGGGGCGATGCGTGGCTGATGCTGGCCTCCACCTGCGCGCGATTGATGCTGCGCAGCTGCAATGTCCGCGCGTTCCTGAAGATGTCGTATTACACTGCGCCCGATCAGCCTGGTCTGTTGCCGCTACGACTGGCGCAAGCCCTGCGCTTAGAGGACATTTCTGGCGACGAAGAACTCGCCGACATGGCCCGCCGCGACATCCGCTTCGTGCTCACGCGATCCGTAGATCTGCGTCCCGCACTCATCTCCGCCTACCGAACGGCTTCTCTAGCGGGACGGCTTTTGGTGGAGCAGACAGTGACCCCAGTCGAACCTGGTTATCTCACGATGCTCCGTTCCCAGCTCACGTAGCAGTGCAGGTGCTTGATAAAAATTTAATTATCAAACCCATCTATTTAAAAAAAATCCTTGCAAATAATAAAATCGAAGTAAATTATATTTAATAGTTTATTTTATAATACTGGCAACGATCGTACGACCCATGAGACGATTTGAATACAACTCCGCCCCTCTTTCCAGCCTCGGCAACAGCCCGCCGCGAGACAGGCGATGGCCGGTCGAGTATGATTCCATAGAGATACTGGCGCTGCTCGCCGACGTGGCCACGATCTTTGCGGCAGGCCTCATTGCTGCCTTTGCACGTAAACTTCTGATCGGGGCGCCGGAAGATATCACCCGTCTCGCCAGCGTCGCGCTCCCGACATCGGTAGTCTTCACGGCGGTCGCCAGATCCTTCAATCTTTACCTGCCCAAATCCCTGCTCGAGCTGCGTAATCAGCTACGCTCGGTCTGCGCGATCTGGCTCGGTGTATCCTGCCTCCTCGTGGTCACCATGTTCACCCTGCAGATGAAAGACGAAATTCCATGGAATTTTGCGCTCATCTTCGGTATCGCTGGCCTGACGCTTCTGATCGCCCAGCGCGTGCTGCTGCGCGACGCCTTGCGCAAGGGGCTGGCAGAGCGCCGCTTCTCCGGCCGCAAGATCATCCTGGTCACCGACGAAGCCGGCCGCGACGTTGTCAATACACTGACCGATCTCGGCTATTTCATCGAAATGCATTTTACTCTGCCGATCACTCGCTCGTCCCTACGCCGACAGGACGAGCTGATTGGAAAGATCATCGACCACACCCGCGAGACTGAAATCCGCGAAATATTCTTTGGTGTCAGTCCCGATCACTGGTTGCGGCTCAAGCGGCCCGTAGCTGCCCTGCGGGTGTTACCTCTCCGCGTTAGGTTAGTCCCGACGGGCGCGAGTGCTGATCTGTTTCACCGCCCGTCCGTAGAGCTCGGCGGCGCACGCTGCGTCGAACTCCAGCGAGGACCATTGTCGCCAGTAGAGCTATTTGCGAAACGTGCTCTCGACATCTGCTTGTCGGCCACCGTGCTGATGGTCTTGTCGCCCCTGCTTCTCTTGGTAGCGGTGGTCATCAAGCTGGATTCACGCGGGCCCGCCCTTTTCAAGCAGCAGCGTTGCGGCTTCAACGGGCGACATTTCACCATCTACAAATTCCGCACCATGTCTGTGCTGGAGGACGGGGCGACCGTCGTGCAGGCCAGAGCAAATGACTCGCGGCTAACGCGACTCGGCGGATGGCTCCGCAGGACCAGCATCGACGAGATTCCCCAGCTTCTGAATGTGCTCGAGGGGAGCATGTCGGTCGTCGGACCGCGCCCTCATGCCCTGGCCCATGAGAGCGAATTCGACAAGGCGGTGCGCAACTACGCTTATCGACGCAGAGTGAAGCCCGGCCTGACCGGCCTCGCCCAAATCAAGGGATACCGCGGGCCAACACCAACGCCGGCTTCGATCGAACGCCGTGTCAAAGAAGATTTGCGCTATATCGACAATTGGAGCCTTGGATTGGACCTGACCATCTTGGTGCAGACACCACTCGAACTCATTCGCGGACGCAATGCGCTCTGAACGTCGTGACCGGACTGCACCAGATTGCGGTGAGGCAAGAGATTGCTGCATGCTTATTCTGAGCGACGTTGGAGTTGGTGCGCTCGATCAACCGGCGCCCAGACAACAGATGCAGACCTTTGAGATCGGCGCGCGCTCGACGAGCCAAAACATCCGGAGACCGCAGAAGAAATCCGGCGCATCGGCCACCCCAGAGCACGATCGCCGTTCCACCGACCGCCGCTGCGAAGACCCAGCCAGACAGTGCACCGTTTATGCCTGAGATTTGGACGGCACTGCGCTTCGCATTCTCATTTGACGCTCTCCAACAGAATGCCCGTGGATCTGAGCATTTGCTCGATCTGTTCGGTCGAGGTCGATATCTCAGCGGTTGACGTATCGATTTGTAGCTCGACATCGTCGGGCGGTTGATAGTCGCCTGAGACCCCGGTGAAACCCGGAATTTCACCCGTCCGCGCCTTGGCGTAGTGGCCCTTGGGATCGCGGCTTTCGCACACATCGCTTGGGGTCGAGACATAGATCTCGCGAAAATGTTCATGGGCGATACGGCGGGCTTCCGCACGATCCCTAAGGAATGGCGACACCGCCGCAACGATGGCAATGTGGCCGTTTTGCGCGAGATGACTGGCGACCTCGGCCAGGCGCCTGACATTCTCGCTGCGATCTGCCGGCGCAAAGCCGAGATCACCATTCAGGCCAGCACGCATGGTGTCTCCATCGAGTAGAATCGGCGAACCGCCATTGCGGAAGAGGCGCTGCTCCAGCGCGAGCGCCAGGGTCGATTTGCCGGATCCCGGCAGCCCCGTGAGCCAGACCACTGCTCCACGATGGTGAAAGCGTGCGACCTTCTCTTGGGCACTGAGATCGGATGCCACCGGAACGATGTCGATCGGCTGAATGTGCTCCTCTGCCTGCATCGACAGGATAAGTCCGCCGCCCGCAATCCGCCCATAGATCTCAATCGCAAGGCGACCTGTCGGAGGACTGTCGACATAGCTGTCAGCGGCGACGGGATGCGCAAGCAGGAGAGTGACTTCGCCCACATGATTGCGCTCGATCTGCTGCAAGGAGGTGGCGGCGAGATCGCCGGGATCGATCGCCTTCTCGATGCGATCCACTACAGCGCGAACTTGCTTGGCACCGACCCGCACCACAATGGAGGCGCGTGCCTTCAGAGGCTGATCATGGAGCCAGAATAGCCGCACCCGCATCCCGCGAATTCGCGCGGGCATAGCATCTGCATGCGCAATAACATCGCCGCGTTCGACAAAGAGTTCGCGGTCGAGCGTGATCCCAACAGAATGCCCCGCGCCGACCGACTCCCGCGCCGACGCCACCGACCAACCCTCGATCGATTTGATCCGGGCCTTCTTGCCGGCAGGCATGATGACGATGTCGTCGCCCACAGCCATATGACCGGCCTCGATCCGGCCGGCAACGATACGCCTGTCGTCGAATTTGTAGATCGCCTGCACGGGCAGGCGAAGGGGCCGGTCGTCGAGCGGGCGCGCTGGTTCGAATTGCTCGAAAGCCGTAATAACCGTCGACCCGCGATACCAATCGATGCGATCCGTGAGTTCGGCGACGCCGTCGCCGTGGCGTGCCGAAATAGGAATGACGGCTCGCGGGACCACGCCCAACCTGGTCAGATGGTCCGAGATTTCATCTCGTATCGCAGCAAAGCGCTCTGCCTCGAAGCCGACCTTGTCCATCTTGTTGACGACCACGGCCACCTGCTTCACCCCGAGCAGATGCAACAGATAGCCATGGCGGCGCGTCTGGTCGCGAACGCCTTCCAACGCATCCACGATGAGGATCGCACCATCGGCCTGGGCGGCGCCGGTGATCATGTTGCGCAGGAACTCGGCATGCCCGGGCGCGTCGATCAGAATGACGTCGCGGCCTTTGGTCCGAAAGCGAATCTGCGTTGTGTCGATGGTGATGCCCTGGTCGCGCTCGGTCTGCAGTGCATCGAGGAGGAACGACCATTCGAACGGCATGCCGCGCCGCTCGCTCGCCGCCTTGAGCGCCTCAAGCTTGCCGTCCGGCAGGCTTCCCGTCTCGTGAAGCAGGCGTCCCACCAACGTCGATTTGCCATGATCGACATGCCCGACAATGACGACACGGAGTTGTGGGCGGCGCGGTCCGGGAAGCGGCAGAAGATCGGAAGCGGTTGAAGACAAGGTCATAGTAGTGCTCTTACAGATAACCGGCGGCGCGCAGCCGCTCGAATGCGTCTTCGGTTTCATGATCCAGCGCCCGCCCTGCGCGCTCAGGCACCTTGCTGCCGTCGAGCTCAACTAGAATTTCGGCAATGCTTGATGCCGTCGAGGCCACTGGATGCGTGATGTCGGCGTCGCCCAGCGAGCGATAGCGCTTGCCGCCGCGTGCCAGATACAGAGGAATGATCGGGATGTTTTCACGCTGCGTGTAGGCCCAGATATCGGCCTCTGTCCAATGCAGGATCGGGTGTACGCGCAGATGCGCGCCAGGCGACGGCGAAGCATTGAACTGATCCCAGAACTCCGGTGGCTGGTCGCGCACGTCCCAGCCGCCCTCGACACCGCGCGGCGAGAACACGCGCTCCTTGGCGCGCGTCGCCTCTTCGTCGCGACGAATGCCGGCGATCAGACCGTCGAAACCGTACTTCGTCAGCGCCAGTTTGAGTCCTTCAGTCTTGCGCGCCGCGGAGCGTGCCGCAGGCGGCAGGGTCGCATCGACGGCGTCAATAGGCGGGCATTGTTCGATACGTAGATCGAGGCCCCATTCCTTCGTGTAACGATCGCGAAAGGCATACATCTCGGCAAACTTCTTGCCGGTATCGACATGTAACGCAGGGAACGGAACATGGCCGAAGAAAGCTTTTCGTGCCAGCCAGATCATGACGTTGGAGTCTTTCCCGAGCGACCATAGCAAGGCCACTTTCTTCAATCGGGCAAAGGCTTCGCGCAAAATATAGATGCTTTGCGCCTCCAGCTCGTCGAGGTGACTCATGCTGGGTGCGGCGGCAAAGGGACGGTCGAGAACGGAGGAATCCATGGCAAACCCGCGTCATCTTTCGCCTCAAATCGAACGAAAGAAGGACGCGCAGAAATTGCATCCATAGAATCGAAGGATTGAGGAAGAAAATACATTCTATCAAATCCATAACGAAAGAATTTTTCTCTCTTTTGGATTCTTAGTGTATAGATATATAGAATATCGTTCTAGTCAAGCAATTCATCGATCATTGCCATGCCGCCCTCCACGCTCGCGCTCCAAGTCACAGAGCTAAACGATCTGCTGCGGGATGCATCGCCTGCGGAAGTGATCGCCGCAGCGCTCGACGCCGTCGATGACAAGAAGCTCGCCGTGATCTCGTCATTCGGCACTCAGTCTGGCGCGCTGCTGAAGATCGTTGCGGATGTCGATCCCACCATTCCCGTGCTGTTCATCGATACCGGCTGGATGTTCGCCGAAACCCTGCATTACCGAGACGCGTTGGTAGAGCAGTTGCGCCTGCGCGACGTTCGCTCGGTTTTGCCGGAAGAGGCTGCGCTCCACCGGCTCGATCCCGCAGCGGATCTGTGGTCCGCGAATCCAGACCTCTGCTGCCAGTTGCGCAAGGTCGATACGCTTACGAGTGCCATGGCGGATTTCGACGCCTCGATCAACGGACGCAAGCGTTTTCAGGCGAGCACGCGCGCCAACATCCCGATCGTCGAACTCGATGGTAACCGGTTGAAATTCAACCCCTTCGCGCAGATGACGCTGCGCGACATCGAACTAATCTACGCGGCAGCCAGCCTGCCCCAGCACCCACTGGTCGTCGCCGGATTCTCATCGATCGGCTGCATGCCCTGCACGTCGCGCACGCTGCCGGGCGAAGACCCGCGCGCCGGCCGCTGGCGCGGCAGCGTCAAAACCGAATGCGGCATCCATCGCAGCACCTGATCGACGCCACGCCGGTCAACACCGGCCACGCGGCGAGCGATGTTTTCAGGCGCGATGGAAAACAAGCGCGCGCAACTCGATGCTTTCACGCGACAGTACGTCGGGCGGCCCTGTTGGATCGACGACAGCGATGTGCGGCACGGCCCGGGTACGTCCGTTCGACATGGCGTTCCGGCTTATCGATGAATTCCTGTTGGCCCAGTCCAGGACGTCATCGATCTCTCGAAAACAGAGGCCGGCCCGGTAAGACACCAGAGATGCTCCATCAAAAAGCCCGTGCCGACGGCGCGGGCTTTTTCATATGCATCCGACTGCACTCATTCAGTGATCAAACCTGCACCACTTTCCGTGTAGGCTCGTTCTTCACGTACGTGACCCACCTGTTCGGGGCGTCCGAGCAAATACTACTTTGTTTGTCCCATTTCCTTGAGAACCTCATTCGCCACCTTGAAGGCGTCGAGGCCGGCGGGAATGCCGCAATAGACTGTAGCGTGCAGCAGGACTTCCTTGATCTCCTCCACGGTCACGCCGTTATTAATAGCGCCGCGGGTGTGCAGCTTGATTTCGGGCGAGCGATTGAGCGCCGTCAGCATGGCCAGGTTCAGCATGCTGCGGGTTTTCTTGTCGAGGCCTGGACGATTCCAGGCATAACCCCAACACCACTCGGTGGTGATGTGTTGGAATGCCATCATGAAATCGTTGGCGGCCTCGATCGACTTGTCGACATAAGCGGCGCCGAGAACTTCGCGGCGGGTCTTCAGACCTTCGTCGAACAGACCGCCGAGGGTGATCGTCTGGTTGTAGCTCATGTTGTAGATCCTTCTTGTTGGAGTGGGATGCCCTCGCTTGCCGGTCGGTCGTCAGATCCCGAGATAGGCAGCGCGAACGGCCGGGTTTTCATTCAACTCAGCGGAGGTGCCCTGGAGCGTGACGCGGCCACTCTCCAGAACATAACCGCGTGCGGCGACATCGAGAGCGAGGCTGACATTCTGCTCGACCAGCAGAATGGACGTCCCGCCGCGATGTATTTTCACGAACGCATGGTGCATTTCCTCGACGACCTTCGGCGCCAGACCGTGGCTGGGCTCGTCGAGCAGCAACAATTTGGGCTGCAGCATCAGCGCGCGGCCGACCGCTACCATTTGCTGCTCGCCGCCGGACAGGGTTCCGGCGAGCTGGGAGCGCCGTTCGCGCGTGCGCGGAAACAGCTCGAAGATGCCCTCCATCCGCTGCTGGAGGTCGCTTGCCTTGCGTGCAGTGAAAGCACCGAGCATCAGGTTTTCCTCGACGCTCATGTCCGGAAAGACGTGACGCCCCTCCGGGACATGCGCGATGCCAAGCGAGGGAATGTCGTGCGCGGTCCGCTCGGTGAGATCGGTTCCGTTAAAGCGCAAGGTGCCGCGGACATTGGGAACAAGACGCGAGATCGTACGCAGGATGGTGCTCTTGCCCGCCGTGTTGGCGCCTATGATGCAGACGAACTCGCCTTCATGCATCTCGATATCGATATCGTGCAGTACATCGATGCTGCCATAGCCAGCATTGAGGCCCTTGATCTCGAGCAAAGGATTAGAAGTGGTCATGCGTGGCCTTCCGCAGATCGTCCGAGATAGGCCTCGACCACCACGGGATCATTGGCGACCTCGCGTGGCGTACCGTCAGCGAGCAGACGGCCGAAATTGAGCACGAGAATGCGGTCACAGATCGCCATGATGGCACGCATGTGATGTTCGACGACGAGCAGTGTGATGCCGTCATCGCGTAGCTGGCGGATCAGATCCATGATCTCCTGCATTTCGACGGGATTGAGCGCCGCCATGACCTCGTCGAGCAGCAGAACCTTGGGATCGGTACACAGAGCCCGTGCGAGTTCGACCCGCGCGCGCTCTGGAAACGAAAGGTTTCCCGCCATCTTGTGAGCGACGGATTTGAGCCCGACGCGATCGAGGCAGATCATTGCCCGCTCCCGCGCGGTCTCGACGTCATGACGCAGCAGGCCGGCGGTGAGCACGTTGTCGAGGACCGAGCTCTCAGCGAAGAGCGCCACGTTCTGGAAGGTTTTGGTCATGCCCAGACCGGCAACCTTGTGCGGCTTCTGGCCGACGATGCTGGTTCCATCGAGCGTGATCGCGCCAGAATCCGGCTTGATCAGCCCGCACAGCGTGCTGAAGAAGGTGGTCTTACCGGCGCCGTTAGGGCCGATCAGGCCGACGATCTGTCCCTTTGGGACGGAGAACGTCACATCGGACAACGCCTGCAATCCACCAAAGCGTCGCGAGACGCCGCGCACATCAAGGATCGTCATGATTGCGCTCCCTTGCCCTGAAGCCGAGCGCGCAGCGCCTCGATGATGGTCACAAGTCCGCGTGGACGCCAGAGGATAACAACGATCAGGATCACGCCGAAGATCAGTTGCGACAGGCCTGCCGCACCGGACGAGAACAGATCGTTCATCAGCTCCTCAATCGGCACGATGAAGAACGCGCCGATAATGGGACCGATGGCCGTGCCGACACCGCCGATAATGGCGATCAGGGCCACGCGGATGGAGATCGACGCCGCGCTGAACGCCGTATCGGGATCGAAGAACACCGCGACCTGGGCGAACAGCGTGCCGAGCATGGCTGTCAACACACCGGAGATTACCGCCGTCTGCAGCTTGACCTTGGTCGTGTCGATGCCGATGACTTCCGCGGCAGCCGCGTTTTCGCGGATGGCGCGCAGACGATACCCCATCGCTCCGCGCCGGATGACCTCGAAGATCACCGTGACGATGATGAGCGCCGCCAGCGCGATATAGGCATGCGGCAGCAGCTGTTTGAACGAATAGGCGGCGAAGCTTGGTGGAACGAACGGCACGGACAGCCCGCCCGGACCACCGGTCAGCGAGGTCCAGACATTGGCGATGACGCGCGCCACCTCACCGAAGGCCAGCGTCGCCAACGCGAAATAATGGCCTTGCAACCGCATGGTCGGAATCGCGATGATGAGTGCGGCAAGACCGCCGAGCGCACCGGCCGCGAACATGCCGATCCACGGACTAATGCCGAATTTCAGCAACAGGATTGTGGACGTGTAGGCTCCGATGCCGAAGAAGGCCGCGTGCCCGAGCGACAGCTGATTGGCGAGGCCTCCGATCAGATTCCATGCCTGCGCCATCGCGGCAAACAGCAGCGTGAAGGTGAAGACACGGATCCAGTATCCGGTCGGGCTCAAGAATTGCGGCACGGTGGCCGCAATCAGAACGACGAGTGCGATCGCGATCCAGCGTTTCATCGGCTTGCTCCCACAAGACCCTGCGGCCGAACGGCGAGCACAAGAATGAAGACCAGGAAGAGAACGAGATTCTGCAGCTGGATCGGGAAGAACAGGGCCGACAACGCCTGGATGACGCCGACGGCGAGGCCGCCGACCACCGCGCCAGCGACGCTGCCCAGGCCGCCCAGCACGACGACCGTGAACATCAGGACGACGAACTGACCGCCGACCTGGGGGAACACCGTGACATAGGGAAGAATGACGGCGCCGCCAAAGGCCGTGAGGCCAACGCCGAGCGCGAAGGCCATCTTGTACATCAGCGCGGTGTCGATACCCATCAACTGGGCTGCCATGGGATTCTGTGCGGTCGCGCGCATCGCGCGGCCGAACCAGCTGCTGCGCATGAACCACCACAGCGCCAGACCGCAAGCGAGCGACATCGAGAATGCGATGAGATACGGCACGCTGATAAACAGCGATCCCAGCGATAGCGACATGGTCTGATACGATGTCGTCACCGAGCGGAACTGCGATCCGAATGAAAGAAGCGCGCCGTTTTCGAGCACGATCAGCAGGCCGACGGTTAGAAAGATCTGGGCGACGGACGGCGCTTTCAGGACGCGCGAGATCAATTGCCCCTGTACCAGCCATCCCAGCGCGAACGCCACCGCGAATGACAGTGGCGCCGCCAGGACGGGATCGAGGCCGAGATAGGCCCAGGCAAACCATGACACGAACATGCCGATCATCAGAAATTCCGCTTGCGCGAAATTCACGATGCCCATCACGCCGTAGACGAGTGTCAGGCCGATTGAGATGACGGCGTAAACGCCGCCAACCAACAGGCCGTCCAAGATCGCTTGAATGAACGACACGATTTTCTTTCGCTAGCTGATCAGGACTTCCACTCGGCGGTGCCCTTGGCCACTTCCTTCGGCCACACGGTCACCAGCTCCTTCTTGCGCCACTGCACCATCACCGGGATCGATGCGGTGTTAAGGCCCGTGCTGTCGAACTGCACGGCACCGCCAGTCATGGCGTTTGTCCAGCCTCCGGTGAACTTCGCACCGCGCAGCGCCATGGTGACATCCTCGGCCTTGGCCGACTTCGCCTTCTCGATGGCCTGCACCAGCACATCCAGAGCGACAGCATGTTCGAGCGCTTCATGCACCATGAAATAGCCGAACCGCTTGCGGAAGCGATCGGTGAGGCCCGTATCGAGATCGTAATTGGCCGGAGAGATTGACAGCACGCCTTCGGCAAATTCACCGAGGCCCTTTTCGAAATCCGGGATCACATAGCCGGCGGCGCCGCCGATGGCTGGAATGGTGATGCGCTGCTGGCGCATGGTGCGGATGAGCAACAGGCTGTCGTTCAGATACGAGACCGGGAACACTGCCTGAGCACCTGAGGCGCGAAGCTTGTTGATCAGCGGCGTCGTGTCGGTGATCCCCAGCGGATACGCATCGTCCATCACCAGTTCGATATTCGCCGCCTTGGCAGCCGCGCGGAGACCACCAGCCTGGGCCGTGCCATAGGCCGTGTCTTCATACATGATCGCGATCTTGTCGATCTTGGTGCCAGCCGCCTGCGCAATCGCGACGGTGTAATCGAGCTGCGCCTTGCCGAGCGCCGATGCCTTGGCGACGACCTGGAAGATGTTCTTGAAGCCGCGACCGGTGATCTGGTCGGCGAACGACATCGTCAGCAGTGGAATATCGCGACGCTCGGTGACTTCGGAGATCGCGATGGTCAGCGACGAGGCGAAGGCGCCGAGAATGGCCGTCACTTCGTTCTGGCTGATCATTCGCTGGGCGACGGTGCCGGCCGTGGTGGGGGTCGACGTGGCATCCGCGACGATCAGATTGATCTTCGCACCACCGAGCGCCTTGATGCCGCCGGCCGCGTTGATCTCATCGGCGACCAGTTCGATGCCGTTGCGGGAATTGATGCCGAACTGCGCATTCGCGCCCGACAGCGGCATGATCACACCGATATTGACCTGCTTGGCCTGGGCGCGTGCCGGGGAAGTAACCCATGGCGCCGCGATCAGTGCGGCCGACCCGGCCAAAACCGTGCGGCGATCGATGCCCCCGCGCATAGATGACGTCTTCGACATATCCGCTTCCTCCGATAGGTGCCTTCAAGGCTTGCCGCATGGGGAACACAAATCAGACAGGCGGTCAAGCTGCTTGACAGATTGTCTGATAGGCGGTCAATTGACGCATGGCAGAAAACGACTCGGACCTCAACGTCACGCGGGAAACCACCAGCTTGCGCCAGCTGGTGGAAAATCGGCTGCGTTCAGCGATCGGAAGCGGCCGCTTCAAGCCCGGCCAGCGGCTGATCGAACGCGAACTCTGCGAGCAGACTGGCGTCGGCCGCACATCGATCCGCGAAGCCCTGCGCCAGCTCGAGGCCGAAGGTTTGGTCACGACGATTCCGCACCGGGGCCCTGTCGTCAGCACGATCACCGCCGAAGAAGCGGCGCAGCTCTACGATCTGCGTGGATTGCTCGAAGGCTATGCCGGCCGCGAATGCGCACGCCGCCGCGATCCCGTGATCATCGCGCGCCTGCGCAAGCAGTTCTTACGAATGGGCGAAGTGGCCGGTCAGGAAGACCGCAGCGACCTGCTCGCCGCGAAGACTGAATTCTACGCCGCCTTGCTCGAAGGTTGCGGCAATGGCTTCGTCGAGCGCTTTCTGAAGATGCTGCTCAATCGCGTGACGGTGCTGCGCATGACGTCCATGACGCAGGCCAACCGCATCGGCACAAGCCTGCGCGAGATCGAGACGATCCTGACGGCCATCGAGAATGGCGACGAGGAAGGCGCCGAACGCGCTTGCGTTCTCCACATTCAAAATGCCGCGAAAGTCGCACTCGATGCGTTGCGTCGTAGCGACTGAGCATCAATCACGTTCAAGCAATTCAAAAGACAAAGAGTAAGAGGAAACGCCCGTGACGAATTCAGCCGCAATCACCCCGCCCGCCAAGGTGACCGTGATCGGACTTGGCAATATGGGTCGACCGATGGCCGCCTGCATCGCCCGCGCAGGCTTTGAGGTGACGGGCTTCGATCTGTCGACAGATGCGCGCGATGCCTTTGCCAAGGAAGGCGGCAAGGCTGCGGCAACCGTCGATGAGGCGATCGCCGGAGCATCGGTAATCGTCACGCTGCTCCCTGATGGGAAGATCGTGCGCGCGGCTCTCGAAGCCATCAAGGGCAAGCTCGCCAAGGGCACCGTGATCATTGACATGAGCTCGTCTGCCCCGCTCGGCACCCGCGCCCTTGGCGAGGAGCTGATCGCGGACGGCCTCGAATTTATCGACGCCCCCGTATCAGGCGGCGTGAAGCGTGCCATCAGCGGCACGCTGGCGATCATGGCGGGCGGATCGCACGCGACCATCGATCGCGCCGACAAGGTCCTTCAGTCCATGGGCCCCGCTGCTTTCCGCACCGGCCCGCTCGGCTCCGGTCATGCCGCCAAGGCACTGAACAATTACGTCTCGGCTGCTGGCCTTGCTGCCGCTGCGGAAGCACTGGCGATCGGCAGCAAGTTCGGCATCGAGCCAAACATCCTCGTCGACGTGCTCAATGCCTCGACCGGACGCAACAATTCCACCGAAAACAAGCTCAAGCAATTCATGATCTCGGAGAGCTACGCTTCCGGGTTTGCCATGGCGCTGATGGCCAAGGACATCCAGACTGCCGACGAACTCGCGCATCAGATCGGCGTCAAGGCGCCCCTCGCCGACGAGATCACGGCCATGTGGAACAACGCGCTCAAGCAGCTCGGCCCCAAGTCGGATCATACCGAGATCGGCCGCTATCTCACCGCGGACAAGTGAGCCGTAGCGATGTCCGTCTTCGAACGGCTCGTCGGTCACCTGACGGCGGCACTCGCCAGGCCGGAAGTCAAAGTGTTTATGCGCGGCCTATCGCTGCGCGTGCGCTTTTCGGTCGGCGAGCAAACTCATGAGGTTGCGATCGGCACGCATCCGGCCGTGTCCGATCCTGCGAGCGAGATCGGGATCGCAGCCAGTGCCGATGATTGGGCGCTGGTGCTGGCCGATCCCGCGCCACCGACCTATCATTCCTTCTCGTCGATCCAGCTGCGCAATCCCCGCTTCACGATCACAGGCGATCCTCTTGCAATCGCGCAAGCCCGCGCCTGTTTCGAATCTATCTTCGCCAATCTCACGCCCTATGAAGTCGAGGCGCCACTAGCGGATCTCAGTCGCTTGCGTGGCAGCTATCACAGCATCAAGAGCTCTACGGGCCGGGTCGCGCAGATCTATAGCGAGGAAGCCGGCACTGGCTCGCCCGTGCTCTGCCTGCACACGGCCGGCGCTGACACCCGCCAGTTTCATGGCGTGATGTGCGACGCGGCTCTCGGCAACGATTGGCGCCTGATCGGTTTCGACATGCCGTTTCACGGCCGCTCGATGCCGCCGGCCGACTGGAGCGGCGACGCCTATCTGCTCGACCAGCAGACCTATCTCGACTGGTGTGTCAGCTTCATCGAACAGGTGATCCGTGAACCGGTCGTGGTGATGGGATGCTCGATGGGCGCCGGGATCGCCATGGTACTCGCGGCTGAGCGACCGGATCTCATTCGCGCTGTCATCGCCCTGGAAGCGCCGCTGCGGCCGCGCGGTCGGCGTAACGATTATCTCACCCATGCCAAGGTCAATGGCGGCTGGCACTCCGCGGCCTATGTCCGCGGCCTGCTCGGGCCGCGAAGCCCGGCCGATCTGCGCCGCCGCGCCGCCTATATCTATTCGCAGGGCGCGCCCGGCATCTATGACGGCGACCTCGCCTTCTATTCCGATGAGTTCGATGGTGAGAAGATCGCGAAACGGATCGACGGAAAGACGATTCCAGTCTCGCTCCTCATCGGCCATTACGATTTCTCGGCAACGGTCGATGACGCGCATCAGCTCGCCGGATGGATCGAGAATGCTCGGGTCATTGAGATGCCGGAACTCGGGCATTTCCCGATGACCGAACATCCGGCAGAAATGCTTAGATATCTGCGACCCGTGTTTGCATCGCTGAAAGATTAGAAATTCTGCGCGTCACCTAAGATGCGTAGAATTTCGGCCGCCGCTTATTGCGCGTCGAGCTTGGCTTCCTTGACGATCATCGACCGGCGCTCGACCTCCTACTTGATCGGTTTCTGCAAGGCTGCACCGCCGAACTCGGACTTCAGCGGAGCCCGAAGCCCTCATGCGGCAGCATGTATCTTACTCAAATCAGCCGCCGAAACATACGTGTCAAGGCATGTCACAACTTTAGTCAGGTTGTGCGTGTCGTTGGAAAAAATCGGCAAAGGTGTAATGGCATCGTCTCGCACCCTCGATCGCTCCCTATTGTCCAGCCAATCGGTCTCGCTCCTCGGCCGTCAGCTTGTCCTTCTGGCTCTCCGACAACTGCCCCATGCCGACGAACTGCACCGAGCTCGAAGCATCGTAACCCCGCGCTCGCTGGCCGTGGGACCGGCGCTGCTCCTCGTCGATCTTGCGCTCCTCGCCACCATCGCCCCCGCCATAACCCAGCACTTCGACGATGATCACCGAGGGCTGTGCATGACCGCTGCCCTGGTTCGGCGTCGCGGTCTGCTGCGTCGCTGCCGTTGCATTCGAGGTTGCAAGCGCTGCGCTGATGCTCGGGGCCTGCACGGTTGGTATGCCCGAACTCGTGCCCTGCACCTGAATGTTCGCGGCATTGAGAATCTGCAGCGCGGCCAGGTTGATGTTGCCGGAAACGCGGATGCCCGCTTCGCCTGCGTCGATGGTGCCGAGCGGTGCAATCAGGTCGATGTTGCCCGGTGGCACCTCGGGGAGTGGATTGAGCGTGGCAATGCCGGCGCCGGAGGACGGCACCTGCGGCGCCAGGGTGATATTGCCGTAATTATCATAGGTGCGTTTCGGCGGCGTATAGATCACAGTCGTCTTGGCGCCACGGCCGGCATTGATGTCGCCTTCCGCCGACCAGCCGAGCACATTGCCGCCGAACGTCGTCATGATGCGCGACAGGCCGAGCAAAATGCTGCCTTTGCTGTAGAGCTGGATGTCGCCCGATCCTTGCGTGACCAGACCTGCAGACGCTGGCGGTACCTGTCCCTCGACGCCGATCACCTGACTGCCACCCGGCGTCAGCATCTGAATGCTTCCACCGAACAGCGTGCGCACGCCGGCCCCGCCGAACATGGTGATGCCGCCATTGTAATCGTTGCCCGGGAAAAGCGTGGCGATCGCGGCGCGCCCGCGCAGATAGGAGTTGAAGCGCGAGCTGCTCGCATCGTTGTATTCGCGGCCGCCTTCCTGCAGCTCCGCGAAATAAACCGTTCGCAGGAAGATGCTCTGCTGCTCCGGCTTAAGGGCGTTGAAGTAGGCCAGCGCCTCGTCGACCGCGCCGGCGAAGCCGTAACGTACCTTCAGCCAGTCCGCCAACTCCTTCTCGTAGGTCTTGGCGACCTTGCCTTTCTGGTCCGCGAGCGGCACCCCCGTCACCGCGAGATTGGCTGGATCGAGATAGAGCGCAGCGAGTTTTGCGTAGTCCGGCCCCGATGCGCCGACACCGGCTTGCATGAGGATGCTCGCGCCGGCACGCACGTCGCCGGGGATGAAGGCGCCCAGCGACATGACGCTGGCGCGGTTGTCCATCAGGATATTGCGACCGGCGCTGATCTCCAGCGTGCCCGGCCCGGCGATGCTGAAGCTCGAATAGATGATGTCGCGGCCAGCGGAGATGATCGATACATCCGTCTCGTTGCTATGGACGATCAGGTTGCTCGTCGCTCGAGCACGGCCACTGGTATTGGTGGGAACCAATACGGACTCACCCAGGTTATGGCCGCTGTTGACAATGTCTCGCCCGGCCTTCATCCAGACGGCGCCGCCCGCGCTGTAGAAAGTCTGCGCTGCAGTCCCGAAGGCTGGCATGGCCTGCAACTCGCCGGTCATCAGGCCGACGATGTCGCCGCCCATCGCATAGAAACGCGCCGGGTCCAGAGCATATTGGCCCGATGCGGTATTCGGCCCGAAAGCGAACAGGTTATATTCGTCTATGAACGCCTGCGGATGAAGGGTCGCCATCGTCGCGGGCCGGAACGGCGTCGTGACTATCGCCGGGTCGGCACTAGACCGCGAAACGACGCCGCCGTAGATCGACTTGCCCACCAGCCATTCGAGCTGGCCGTTGGGCGACGGCGCGAGGATCAGTGCTTCGTCCGCATAGAGGCTGCCGGACGGTGCGACAGCACGCAGGATCGACGGGTAGGACAGATCTGTATTTGTCCCGGAGATTTTCAGCTTTGCATTTCCGGGCGTCAGATTGCCGCCGGCCGCGAACAGATCGATCGCGGTCCGATCGCTCCACAGGCTGAACCAAGGTATGAGGGGCGCGTTCAGCCCCTGATCGACGGTCTCGCGGCGGGTAGCCTCGATGACGCCGCCGACCACGAGGTCGCCGCGCGCGGTCAGGGTGAAGGTCGAATCGCCCGGCAATAGCGTCGGCCCGCCGAGACTGTCGGCCTTCGTCGTGGTGAAGGGATTGTAGGGGCGCACCTCCCTGGGATTCTGGGCGTTTGCAAAGGGGCCGTACTGCAATTGGATATTCCCGATGCTGGCTGCGCTGACCGCGACATTGCCGCGCAAATTTGCGATCAGGCCATCTAGCTGCGGCGCCGATGTCAATGATGAGCCCGAGCTCCCGATATCGGTGGCGGTCGCCAGCAGGTTCGGATTGAGACCACCGCCGATACGCGCATCGAGATCGCCGCCGCCCGTGAGCATCAGATCGCCCTGGGCGTTGACCCGGCCCGTCGATCCGACCGCGAGCACCAGTCCCTGACTGCGAGAGGGCCTCAGGTTGTCTGGTCCACCCATTCTGTCGATAGCGCCGGCGTTGCCGCCGACCTCGACCCTCAGATCTCCGCCGCCGAGCGTCCCGTAGCCGGTGAATCCCACCAGAAAGGGAAGCCGATCGTATTCAAAGTTCGGATAATTGTTGCTCGTGACATAAGTGCCGAAGTTGATCCACCAGGCCGCACCCGCATCGCTGCCCGGCGCATGACCCTGCCGCCACAGCCAGTTGGCCGGATCCGCATTCGGCTTCTGGCCGTCGCGAACTTCTTCCGAATAACCAATTGCCTGCCATAGATCGCCGGTGAGATCGCCGCCCGCGCGCAACAGCAGATTGCCGCCTCCCGTCGGATACCAGGCGTGGGACGTCCGGCGGTCGCCGCTCACGAGGCTCTCGTAGTCCGCGCCCTCCTTGCCCAGCACCAGACCATCGCGGCTTGCGCCTCGGGGCTGATCGAACGCCGCGGTAACGCCCTGCGACTGCGTGCCCGCGGTATAGACGCCATAGGGCGAACGCTGGGCCAGACTGCCGCCGGCAACCAGATCGAGGTCGCCGGTGCCGGTGCGGATCACGCTGAACATCCGATTGGACGGAATCTTGGCGATGACGTCGCCGACGATCACCTGATCGGGCGTCCCGGGGATCGGATCGCCGCCGAGCTTGGTGCAGAAACCTGCCCCCTCGCAGAAAAATTCAAAGCCGGCGGGCAAAGGATCGCCCGGCTTCAGCGGACCGCTCAACCCCCATGACGCCCAGTCCAGATCGAGACCATACGTTGCGATCCCCTCCGCGGTGATGGCGTGCGTGTAGCGAATACAAATGCCCGCATCTATGCACACAGCGGCCCATTCATCCGACACGGGGGTGCCGGGGGGGAACCCATATATCGCCCCACCAGCTTCATCCCAATACCACACCCCGCCGGGTTGCGCCGGCGTGCCAGGAATGATGGTGATCTGGTGCTTGTCGAATACCGAGAAGTGGGTATCGGCCAAGGTCAGATTGCCGGTCGCGTCGCGCGGACGGAGAATGCGGCTGTCGGCCGCCGAAATATCCGCGCCGGCCACCAGGCGCATCGACCAGCTTTGCGAGCCGGCCGGCAACATGCTGGCCACCGCCCAGTTAGCGCCCTGACGGCCGTTCGCGTCGGCGGGCCGCAACGGAACGGCAAGTGCATCGTTGGGCAGCTTGATGACGGCTTGCGATGGGATCATGCCGCCCATCGGCAGCGTGAGATTGCCGTCGAGCGTCACGTAGTTTGGCAGCGCGCTCCCCTTGGGCCAGACCATCGCCTTCAGCGACAGGCTGGCGGGCGCGACGAAGCCCGCGCCGAGCCGTGTATCGGCTTCCAGCGTGACGGCCTGTGCCAAACGCGTGCCCGCGGCGTAAAGCAGGCTGCCGTCTGCCGCGCGGACATCGCCCGCAAGGATGGTGTTGGCCGGCAGGAAGACGGAGCCGTCCAGCACTGCTTCGGCCGGCAATCGCGTACCCGCCGGCACGGTCAGCGCCTTGACCGGCAGGTTGTAGTTGAGCGTGCGGCCGGGCGGATAACGCGTGCCGTCGGCGAGCGTCACGTTGCCGTTGGGCATGAGCACGTCGCCGCCGAACGTCATTGATCCGGGCCGCAATATCCAGCCGTCGTCGTCCGCTGTCTCCGGCGGCGGCGCGAAGCCGTCATTGATGCTGCCATAGATGTCGAGATTGCCGCCGGCGCGCAGATTGAGTACGCCGACCTCGCCCGACCCGTAGACCGAGGTGTGCTGGAAGTGGGGATTGACGCCCGCATAGCGATGGCCGGACAGGTCGAGGTCGCCCTTGACCACCAGATCGCCCTCGGTCCGCACCTCGACCAGCGGCCGCAAATGGAAGGCGTCGCGATAGGCGACGTTGTTCAGCCCCGCCAGCTTGCCGTTCATCAGGGTCGCATTGCCGAGCGCCGCGTTGATGAAGTTGCTGCTTTCGGTGTGGCGATCGTTCAGCCAGTTCTGATCGATAAATTGATAGGGCCGTCCGCTGGCCGTGCTCTCTGTACCGGTCGGCACTTCGGCGCCGGAATACACACGCACCGCGTTGACCGCGATCGAGCGCGCCCCCTGAATCGTCAGCGCGCCCGAAACGTCGATGGCGATGTCGTCGGCGCCAAGACGCGGCGCGTTCAATTCCAGCGTACCGCGCATGGCGCCATCATACTGGCCGGGTGCGGTGCCGACGGCTGCTTTGGTGCCATGCCGCAGGTCGATCCGCACGCCCGAGGCTAGCGTCAGCAATCCCTGCCCGGAGCTGAGTTCGACGATCGCCCGATTGGGGCTGTCGATGATCTTGCCGTAGCTGTCGACACGCAACCGCTCGCCATGGGCGTCGAGCACCGCAGTGCCAGTCAGCGTCAGGCCTCCGTTGGCCGCAAGCCGGATCGATCCAACCTCCGCGCCGCTGGCGTCGATCGTTCCGGTGACGGTCAGGTGGCCGCCATCAAGCGAGACGTTGATTTCACCCGCGCGGATGCCGTCGCCGATCGCGAGATCGCCTTGCTTCAACTGGAAGCCGCGGCCGCCGAAGACCTCGCCCGCATTGAGCCGCGCGTTGAGCGCCGCGAATTGATCGCTGAGCGTGCCGCTGCCGGCAAGCCGCTGGGCGCGCACGTCGATGAAGCCCCCACGATAAGGCACGATCGTGCCGCCGGCGGCATACTGACCGCTGGTCGCGCCGAGAATCGCGCCTTGCAGGTCCACCGCGCCGGCGTCCGCGCCGAGCGCCGCCGCCGTCAGCTGTCCGGCGTGATTGTTCCTGGCCGACAGATCGATGATCGAACCCGCCGCCTGGCGGATGTCGCCGTTGCGGCTCTCAAGGATGACCTCGCCGCCCCAGCTGTATTTCTTGACGTCGTCGAATGTGACCTCGCGGCCTGCCATGTCGATCCACGCCGCGTCGGAGAGTGCGATGTCGCCGGTGGCGCTCACCGTCAGCCGTCCGCTCGGCAGCGTCACCGCCGTGTCGAGCGACACGCTTGCGCCGTTGAGCGCGAGTTCGGCGCCAAGGCCGGTTGCGCCGGTCACTGCAGCCGCTCTTGCGCCTTCCGGCGCGGTGACGGTGATCGCGCCGCCCACGGTGATGCGGTTGATCGAGCCGGCCTCGCCGGTCAGCAAGGGAGTCGAGATGTTGAGAGCGCCGCCGCTGTAGCTGTAACCTTCACCGGGCACATAAGCGCCCTGGCTTTGATAGACGGCAAGGCTGCCCTTGTGGTTGGCCGTGATCCGGTCGCTGGCGTTGAGATTGACGTTCGCGAAACCGAGCGCCAGCCGCCCGACATCGTCCACGCCGCTAACCTGGACATTGGGGCCATAGCCGAAGGTGATGCGTTCGGCGTCGATGGTGAGCGCGCCGCTGCCCGTGCCCGCGCCACCGGCGATCACAGAACCCGGCGCGCCGGTGCGGCTGCTCCAGACCAGATTCTCGGTACGGATCGTCGCCACATCGCCCGCATCGCCCCGGCCGTAGATCGCGGGCGTGCCGAATACGAGATTGGCGATCCGCGATTTGCCCGCAGCGTCATAGGTGTCGAGCTTTACCGTGCCGAAGAAGTTGACCGCCTCGCTGGCATTCAGGATCAGGCTTTCGAGCGCCGGAGCGCCGGTCGAGGTGTCGCCCTGCAACAACCGGTCGAGCACCGTCTGGTTGAGCGTGAGGCCCGACGGCAGCACGTTCGCCGCCGCGGCGGCGGCGAGCGCCTCGCTGCTCCCCACATTGACCGCGCCCACGCCGAGCGAGAGATTGCGGGTGCCGAACCGCACGTTGTCGCCGAGCTCGAAGCGGTTGGTGGTGGCGAAGGCGATCGTACCTTCGGAGTAAAGTGTGGTCTGCGCATTGCAGTTGCCGCTCGCGCCACAGGCACCGATCAGGATCGCGCCCTGTGAGATAATGGTGGAGGCAGCTGGCAACACGTCCAACCGGCCGTTGGACACAGCGAGCATCGCCCCCCCGGCGCTGAACAGGTTTTGTGGTGTGTAGATGAACCCGTCCGTCGAATCGAACGGGGCTTCCCCCATACCCAATGTGCTGATGCCGGCGCCGGCCTCGATCTTGATCGCACCAGGGCCGGTTTGGCGCGCCCAGCCCGTGACGAGCAGAACCTCCGCCGCCCGCAGCACGGCGCCCTCGCGCAGCGTGATGTCGAATGACTTATCGGTGTCCACGAAGGCGACGTAGTTGCCCTGCTGGCCATAGGTGACGCTCGGCTTCGCACCGATGGTCAGCCGGCGCGCGGACAGGGCGTTGAGATCGTCGGCATAGACTGAGACACCCGTGAAACCTTCGGTCGCCGCAGCACCCGCCGCCAGGATCTCGATCTCACCGCCGGTATTGTTTACGAGCAGGCTAGCCGATCCTGCATAGCCGCCTTTGCCGGCACTGAAATCCACCGCGCCGTCAAAGCGGAGAGCCTCCGCACCCGCGCCGGGTATGAGATTGAGATAAAGATTCTGGCCGTCGAGCGGCAGCATCGCGCGCGGCACGCCGAGACGCGCCGCATCTGCCAGCGCGAACCTGGCGTAGTTCGTCTCGTTGTAGAGCGAATAGGTCCGCGCCACCTTGCCGGGGGTCAGGATCACCTGCCGCGCCAGGCTGTCGCGGATCGTGGTGTTGGCGACGCCGAGCCGCGCGCCGGCGACATAAGAACCATCGGGCATCACCGCCCGGCCGGCGAGACCGCGCGGATCAGCCGTCGCGGCGATCTCGACCCGGAAGGCGCCTGGCAACAGCGCATAGGTCGAGGGCATCAGCGTGTAGGTGCCGGCAGGTAAGCCCGGAGTACTGCCATCGAGCGTGATCTGCTGGCCGACCAGCGGATTGCCCGCACCCGCCTCGGGAGCAACCGGTGCGTAGCCGGACGCGTGGTTCGGTACGATGGCATAAACGGTGTTGCCGGCGGCGCTGATAACATGGCCTGGATTGGCCGCGATCAGCGGATAGCGCAGCACATCGACCGAGCCGCCACGGCCACTGACGAAGCCCGCACCGGTCAGATCTCCGCCGCCCGACAGATCGATCAGCGCGCCATTCCGGACATCGGCTTTGACACTGTTCAGCGACACGCCGCGTGTCGTGGAAACCACGCCTTCCAGCGCGATCTTCTGGCCGGCATAAAACCAGTCAATGCCGTCCACCGTGCCGCCATAGGGCATCACCAGCCCCTTCGAACTGGTCGAGGTGATGCTGCCAGGCAGGAGATTGATCGTGTCCGCTCCGGATTCGTTGCCTAGGTTGATCGACCCGAGCGGTGCGCGAACGACGCCGCCCTGATTGATCGTGGAGGCCCCCAGCGTGAGAACTCCGAACGCCGAAAAGGGCTGGGCTACCGGCGCCTGGCCCGTGCCGCGAATGGTGAGGCTGTAGGCGGGATCATAAAAACCGTCTCCACCAAGGCCTCTCAGCCAGCCAGCCCGGACGATGGCGTTTGCGCCGGTCGCAGGATAGATTTGCTGCGCGGCAAGGACCAGATCGCCGCGAGTTTGGAGGACAGTCGGAGACAGGCTGCCGCTGTGCAGGAATCGCATATCCTCGCTGCTCTGCAACTCGACGTTCGCGAACCCGCGGCGGTCGAGCGTATATCCTGGTCTCGTGCTGCTTACGCCGAACTGGACGGAGCGCTCGACATCCAGCAGTCCGGCTGTCACGCTGAACCGCGCTGCGGTTTGCCGTACCGATGAAGTCTCGGCGAGAGACCCGCCCGATAGGCGCACATAGGGTGCGGAAAGCATAATGCGGGCATCGTTCTTCGCGCTGTCGGTCAGCGCCAGCGAGTTCGCCTGGAGGTGCAGGCTCTGGCCCATCATCAGTGACACGTCGCCGTCGAAGGCAATGATGTCCGCACTGAGCAGGTTAAGATTGTCGAAGCCGCCGGCCTTGATCTGATCGACACCTATCGCAGCGTGACCGTAGATGAGATTGCCAGCAACCGAACCGGGCGTGGCGTCAGCCGCGAGCCTGCTTTCCGGCGCGATTTGTGCGACCACCAGATCGCGAGGCCGATTGCCTGGGTGTGTAATATCCTCGTAAAACGCGTTACTGAGGTTGATCGCCAGTGTTCCGCCGGCCGCGCCGGCGCCGCCAGCTTTGGCGCGCCAGGTGCCGCCAAGATCAAAGCCGTTGATGGATACGAAGGAGATGGCGCCGCCATTGCTGGCCACCTCGGTCGCACCGCCGTTCAACAAATCGAACGTCGCGGCGGCGCCCGATGCGTCGAGCAGTGCACCATCGCGCACCACCACAAACATTGCCCCGCCGCCGATGGTGATCGCGCCTCCGGTCAAGACCCGGCCATAGCGGCGTCCTCGCGAATCCACCGCCGTAAAGGCACGTCCCGCAACATCCAGAACGGCATTCTGACCGATCCAGATGGAGGAGCCGTCGTCGAGGAGCGGGGTGCCGTTGATATTGATCGCTCCGCCCCAGGCATTGAGCGTCCCGTCGATCATCATCTGCCCGACACCGGAGCCGGTAAGGTTGATCGTCTGGCCCGGATCGACGGATAGTGTCGCCCCCTTGCCGACAATCAACTGCGCTGCGGCCCGGTCCGGTAAAAGCTGCCCGGTCGATAGCGAGACGCTGGCACCGCCGCGCTGGACTAGCCGACCACTGACCGGATTCTCCAGATGCAGCGGCGGCGTCCAGAGCTCAAGCGCCGCGGCCGGATCGTCGCCGGCGCCGACATCAAGGGCGCCTGCGGTCAAACGATAGACCGGCATGGTAACATCGATCGTTGCCCCGTCGGCGACCGCAAGCCCCTTGTGGCCGTTAATGGCGTAATTGGAGAAGCCGCTGCGGAACAGCGTCGCATCGAGATTCAGCACAAGCTTCGCGTCACCATCGAATGGCGGAGCCTTGTCGCCGATGACGATCGCCTGGCGGGATTCGATCCTGAGCTTGCCGCCACCCGTGACGCCGAACCCGGCAATCTTGCCGTCGAGGAGCAGCCGGCCGCCAGACTGCACTGGCGTATTCCCCTGATCGGCGATGAGCGTAACGTCACCGCCCTTGCCGCCGCGCGTTTTCCCGGTCGGCGGGATCGCAGCGCCGGACGAGACGTCGATGGTGCTCCCGCCCGCAAGCGTGATGTTCTGAGTGGAATCGAAGGTGACGCTACCGCCGTTCACATAGGCCAGGCTGGACTGGCGCATGGGACCGAGGCGGCCGTTGACCCACAGCCCGCGCACATCGATGGTAGCGCCTGTGTGCAACGTCAGTTGCGCAAGGCCGTCTGGCGTCGTCAGCGCAAATGGAACCGCAGTCGCAAGGTCTGGCTTGAGAGTGTTGGTAACGGTTACGGCCCCGCCGCGCGCAGTAAGGTCGGCATGGATATCGACAATGGGTGCGATCAGCTTGACCTGCGCACCATTGGCCAGCGCCAGCGGCGCGTCGACGGCGATCGACTTCGTGCTGGCGATGTCGATGCCGCCGAGTTTTGCCTGATTGATCCGGTCGGCGTCGAACCATGCCGTGTTCTTGCGTTCGATGAAGGTTGCCGTCTCGGGATCGCTGCCGGTGGTAATGTCCTCGATCTTGCCGAACACGACGTTGCTACCCGCGCCGCCGACGAGGCCGCGGCCGTCATACTGGCCGAGCGCCAACGTGCCGTTCTGCGCCACCGTGGTCTGGGTCTGCTTGTAGCCGTCGACCGCGCCCGCCGCACGCTTGGTGCCCTGCCTCTCGCCCTCGATCGTATCGGCCAGGATGGAGCCCTCGAACACCGAAGTTGGCGTCGACAGGATCAGACGACCCGCATCGCGACCGACCGTATAGGCATCTTCCCAGCGCAGCGACGTGCGGCCGCGGTCGAACACCGTGGTCCACGTCTCGGTGAGGCGGTCGTCCTGCTTGCCCTGGATGTTATGCGTGCGCGAGAAGCCGCCGGCGAAACGGACGAACTGCATATCCGCCGGCGCCTGATCGACGCTGTAGCGCCGCCCGTCGCTGCCGATCAGATTGGTCGAGCGGATCCAGCCGGCGGCATAGTCCAGCGAACCGCCGGAGATATCGAAAGTAGCGCCCTTCTGCACGATCACTTCCGGCGCCGACAGCGTGATGCTGCCGCCGACCGCCGCCCATTCGCCGATCGTATGCGCGGTGGTGCCGAGATAGCCGCCGACCTCCAGCAGGCCGCCTGCGGTGTAGTAGCGATCGCTGGCGTAGCCGCCGGTGCCCTTCGGCACCAATGTGAGGCTGCGCACATCGATCCAGACATTGTTGTTCTTGAGCACGTCGGAATCGCGATTCTGCGGCGAATCCCTTAGTTCGTTGCCCTGTACGTTGATGGAGATGTTGTTCGACGCCATCGCCAGCGCGACATCACGCACGCCCGACACATCCAGCGTCGCACCACTTTCGGTGAAAATGCGCTTGCCTGCGGAAACCGCGATCTGACCACCTTGCGCCGACGTCATCGATCCGCCCTTGAAGATGACGGCGCCGCCGGTGACAACCTCGACGCGGGACTGGTCCTGACGGTCGGCCTGCAGCGACAGATTGTCGAAGGCGCCGGCAACGCTGGCGGCACGCGCCAGATTGGCGTCAGCGGACGTCGCGATCAGCGCGTCGCGTTGGGCATTGAGCGCGCTGTCCTTGGACTCCAGCTCGGGCAGGATGGCGGTGATGCTGTTGGCGGTCAGCGTAACGCTGCCGTCGCTGTCGCTGGCGGCGTTCAGCAGATGGATCGTGCCGCGCTGATGCACCGAGGTGGTGGAGAGCAGGAGGCCATCCTGTGTCAGCGTGCGGCCGGCCAGCGTGATATCACCCTGCTGCGACAGCACCACGCCGCTATTGGTGACCCGGCCCGCGGAACTTCCAATACGGATCAGCGGCGCGATCTCGCTGCCGCGGGTGGTCGAGAACTGGTTGGCGTCGGTGCCATAGCCGCGGCGCAGGATGAAATCGTCGCCGGCCGCCAGGATGGTCTGTCCCTTCGGCGTCGTGATGGCGCCGGCATTCTCGATCGCCGATCCGATCATCAGCACGAAACCGCCGCCGGTAGTCACCGAGGATGGCGCCCGCGTTTCGATCGACGCGCCGCGCTCAACAACGACCCTGCCGCCAGCCGCAGTGAAGCTCGGCGTATAGCTTGCGCCAGCCTGCGCACTGTAGATGCCGTTGGCGATGAACTGGCTGTCGGTAATGCCCGCAGTGGATGCGATCAGCGAACCGACATTCACCTGGCTGTTGCCGCCGAAAATGATACCGCTCTGATTGATCACATAGATGTGGCCGTCAGCCCTGATATTGCCGAGGATCTGGCTGGGTGCCGTGGCATTGTTGACGCGGTTGAGTGCCACCCAATTTGCATTGCCCTGCTGGTCGAAGGTCAGCGTGGTACGCGCGCCGACATTGAAAGACTGCCAGTTCAGGATCGCCTGCTGGGTCAACTGGCGGATATTGACCTGCGTCTGCCCATTGCTATCCGTGCCCTGCGTCGGCGCATTGGCGCCGGTCCAGCTGCCGCCACCCGGAAGCAATCCGCCGGCGCCAAGGCCGTTCGGAACCGCGATCGGGGCAGTCGCCGATGTCTGCGTTGCAGCCGCAGCAGCCCGCGCCGCCGCCTGCACGGCCTGCATGTCCTGAACCGCGCGCGCTGCCCGCGCCAGCGACTGCTGCGTCCGTTGCGCCGCAACAGCGGCCTGTTGCGCAGCCTGCGATGCCGCACCGGATGCGATATTCGGCGCAGAGACGACAGCGCCTCCTCCACTATTCAGTGCGCGTGCATATACCCCCTCGCCCGACATCAGCATCATGCCGATAGCAAGCCCGCTGCTGCCCGCGAGCAGCCAATGCCGCATCCCCTGCATGCCCGACTTGTCGTTGTGGCGATGAAGCGACCGAGAATTGGAGACGGAAATGCGAGGCAGCATTGGACAATCTTTCAAAAGGCAGCCGCGCGCTGGCCAGACGACCAACGCGCTCGCCGGACTCCCCGGCTGCCCTAAGGACGCTCGCCCCTGCGGAAAGCGGAAACGCAAACCGCAAAAATATACTGTGTAGACAACGCGATATGCGTCACATGATCGTCGCAATCAGCCAACGATGACGATGCCACCCGCAAGTGTTGTGACCTTTGCGCCAAACACTTCCCGGAACTGGGTAGTCACCGCATCCAGGCGCGCGAGCCTGAAGCGTGCGCTGACCTGACGGCGGCCGAGTTCGGCATTTGTCAGCACGATGCGACCTGGCCGGTAACGATTGATCTCATCAATGACATAAGCGAGTGGCTCGTTCTCGAACACCAGCATGCCATCGCGCCAGCCGGCAGCGACGACCGGATCGACGGTAACAACCGTACCGAGATCGCGGCCATAACCGATCTGCTGCCGGGCGCCGATATCGGCATCTTTTCCACCCAAAGCGACATCGACGCGGCCAGCAAGGCACGTCACCTGTACACTTGCCACGTCGCACCGAACCACAAACTGGGCATTGGCTGCAGCAACTGTGCCGCCACCGGCATGAACCCGAACGGGCGTTGCCCCTGCCGTGACTGCCGCCTCGCCCTCGATCAGTTCAATGCGTTGCTCATCCGGGCGGCCCGCATCGATGTTCAGGCTGGTGCGCGTATTCATCTCAACCGAAATGCCGCCGGCAAGGTCCAGCTTGCGCTGCTCTCCGACAGCCGTCCGATAGTCAGATGCGAGTTCCGACAGCGACGGCCACAAACCGAGCGGCGGGCGGACCAGCATCGCACCGCCGGCGGCTACAACGGAGGCGGCGATGGCGCCGCCAACGAAACCACGCCGGCCGATCGCATGTGTCCGCGCCGCGCCTCCCTTCGGACGCTGGCGATCCGCCGCCTGTAACGGTGCTTCGAGCATCCGCCACAGTCGCTCCGCCTGCGCATAGGCTTCGACATGTTGCGGGGTCGCCGAAAGCCAGCGCTCGAATTCGCGCAAATCGGCTTCGCTCGCATCGCCTGTCTCGATTTGCACGACCCAATCCTTGGCACGCGCGCGCAGATCGGCAAGAGCATCCGTTTTCACGGTCATTGGATCCGGAATGGGGCCGCTCATGTTGGCCACCGTTTTGGCGACTCGTCGCCACGCTGATCGGTCAGACCGGCTTCGCAGTGATCCAGCGCCTTACGTAGTTCAAACCGCACCATGCGCGCCGAGATGCCAAAACGATCGGCAATTTCGTTCTGCGACAGCCCTTCGATCCGGGCGGCCATCAGTATCTCGCGCGTGCGCGGCGACAATGTCGCAATCGCGCGGTTGAGCGCATCCAGTTCAGAGCGGGCTTCAATCTCGCGCTCAGGCCCCGGTGCATCGTCTGCCACGACATCGAGCGGCACATTGCCCTTGTGCTGCCGCGACATCCGCTGTTCGCTGCGCCGACGATCGGTCGCGATATTCATGGCCACCTGCAACACGTAGCCAGCCGGACTCCGCACCACACCGACCTCGTCGGTGCGATTGAAACGCAACCAGGTTTCCTGCAGGCTTTCGCGTGCCAATTCCTCGGAACCAAGCCTTCGGGTCAGCCGTGCACGAAAATCGTCATAGCGGGCAGTCAGCAAGTCGCGCAGCGTTGCCCAGCTCATCGCGGCGCGACCGTATCGGCGCTCTGGATTGGCGCACAGCAACGCGTGGCCCCGCGACCCAAACACCAGAACCGGGAAGATGCCGGCAAAGAATGCACGTCCAGACAACCCTCACCCCAATGCGGCGGCTATGTAGCCCGCTTGTGTGACGGTTTTGCTACAAGGCGAAGCACATCGACTTCAAGGTTCGCAACCGGGCTGGTGAGGCAACAGGGCCATGGTCACCGGTTGTCGCATGCCCGGAGGCGGAACAGCGCCGATGCTCAGGCGCTGAAGTGCCTGGGCGATTGCATCATCGCGACGAAAACTTCCGGTCGAACTCAGCAACTTCGCGCGCCGCACGGTGCCATAGTCGGTGAGCCAAAGCTGGACGGCGATCCGGTAGTCACGGGACCGCGTTTCGACGCCGTTGCAAAGCTCGGCGATGATCCCGGCCTGCACATAACCAAGAAACATGCGCTGCTGATCGGACAGCAGCTCCGCTCTCTCTTGCGGCCTGAGGGAGACGGTCACCGCGTCGAAATCCGTTCGGCGTCCGACGAGGCCGGTCCCCGACAGCAGCTTGTCGAGTGCCGCCTTTGGCGGATGGTGTCCCATGACGGCGCCGGATACGCGCCCCGCGACCAGCGAGGTCTCGTACAAGACTTGCAACCCGCTTGTAGCGGCAAAAGCATTCAAGGCTGCCTTCAAGTCTTGAGCCGGAATGTTATAGGCATTTTGTTCGCTCTCGGCGCCGACCACCCGGTCTGAACGCATCGAAGGTATTAAGCAAACGCAACAGAACCAGATACAAAGCTGGACGATCGAAAAACGCCCTTGGTTCCTCATCGGCTTTCGTCCTTTAGCACGATCGCGTGGCACCGGAGCTACCAACCATTTGTTGACGACAGATAATCGATTGCCGATGAGTATTTGCACAAAATATATTGCACACTCCGCGCCGTAAAAGTCGGAATGCTGGCAGCGAGCTCATCGAAAGTTAGGTTGCGAAAGATCGTCCAATCGATCTCCTCTGGCAGTTCTGTCGTCGCCAGTTCAAGCACCTCCGCTCGACTAATAACGCCTCTGCCATATTCGTCGTGCTGATCCCCGGGCTTACGGCCAGCTTGCCGACGACTCGAAGACGAAATCGTTCTGGCGGCGAGCCGACTCGATGAATCCGATCCGTTCAAGGAAGTTGTTCAGCACATAAAATTAGAGGCTGTCCTCTGTCTTGATAGGAACTAGAATTCGTTCACCATCCACCAACACCAATGCGCGTGGCGCGACCACCCGCATGCCATGATGCTCAAAAATATCTTTTGCTCTCATATTGACGAGAATTCCGAGCCGCCGCCCGGTAAAAAAACCAATTAGCAGCAGCATCAAATCGGCGAGCACGCCCGTACTCTTTCCAGCATCGAAAAACTTTTGCAGTGTTTTGTAATCGGGCGAGATCTGCTGTCGCGGTAAAGGAGCCACTTTTGGTAATTCGAGTTCGACAGCACCCAATGTGTAGCTTACACGCGCCGCGTCACAGCCCACCTTGATCACCGTCCTGACGCGCGATACATTGTTATCGACGATCGCCTTGAACGCAAACCCGACAACCTTTCTCACTTTGTTTTCTTCGAATTATTGCGTGATCTTCGATACGTGGTAGCCATTGAAACGTTAATCTTCGATCACACGTTCGAAATGCTTCTGCTAGGCGTGACCTTGAGAGTTGGCAAGAGCGCTTCCATTTTTCTGATCGGTCCCTAAGCCCGTAAATCAGCTTGATGCCACCGCCACATGCAACGCGCCGCGCAAGTTCACCAGCGCGCCGGACAGTGCGTGTTTTTCGGTACCGTCGGTGAGCGCCAAGTTCGGATTGAACGTACCCGCGATCCGCATGTCGATGTCGCCGTCGCGGCGCGCAACTGGGGCAGCGCCGAGGAGTGGTCGAGCGAGCACAGTGAGTATAGACGACTATTGCCCGTCGAAACTCCGGCGTTCAGTCGTCGTAAGCTTCTGGCGTTGCGCAAGCGAAAGGTCTCCAGCCCCAATCACCTGAACCGGGCTCGCTGGATCCTGCTGACGATCCGTGTTGGCGCGACGATCGGACCTCTTTTCCCTCTCATCGTCCAACTCGCCATTCGAACCGCCACCATAACCCAACACTTCGACGATGATCACCGATGGCTGCGCATTGGCGGCTTGCGCCGGCATCGTATTTTGCTGCGAAGCGGCCGTCGCATTCGAACTCGACAGCGCCGCTGTAATGCTCGGAGCCTGCACGCTCGGGATACCGGATGAGGTGCCCTGCACCTGGATATTCGCGGCATTCAACACCTGCAACGCCGCCAGATTGACGTTACCGGAAACTCGGATCCCCGCCTCGCCCGCGTCGATCGTTCCGAGCGGCGCGATCAAATCGATGTCGCCGGGCAATACTTCCGGGATCGGATTGAGGGTGGCGATGCCGGCCCCGGACGACGGCACCTGCGGGGCCAGCGTGACATTGCCGAACAGATCATAGGTGCGCTTCGGCGGCGTATAGAGCACCGTCGTCCTGGCACCGCGTCCTGCGTTGATATCGCCGGTCGCCGACCATGCAAGGATATCACCGCCAAAAGTGGTCATGATCCGCGACAGGCCGAGCAGGATCGAGCCTTTGGAATATAGCTGGATGTCGCCCGCCCCCTGCGTGACGACGCCGGCCGTCGATGGAGGCACCAGGCCCTCGACACCAATCACGATACGCCCGCCGGGGGTGAACATCTGGATGTCTCCGCCGAAATTTGTGCGCACGCCGGAGCCGCCGAACAGGGTGATATCGCCGCTCCGCAGAATCGGCTTGCCGTTCGAGTCGGTTTCCGGAAACAACGTAGCGATCATCTGGCGACCGCGGAGGTAGGAGCCGTGACGCGCGCTGTCAGCGTTGTTGTATTCGCGCCCTCCCTCCCGCAGTTCAGCGAAATACACCTGCCGCAGGAACACGCGCTGCTGCTCGGGCGCAAGCGTGGCGAAATGAGCCCGCGCTTCCTCGACACCACCTTCAAAACCCTCATGCTCCTTCAGCCACGCCGCCAATTCCTTCTCATAGGTCTTGGCAACCTTGCCCGTCTGATCGGCAAGCGGGATCTTCGGATCGGCCAAATTCGCCGGATCGAGATAGAGCGAAGCAAGTTTCGTGTAGTCGGGACCGCTCGCGCCCGCGCCAGCCTGAATCGCGATGGATGCACCGGGGCGATTGTCGCCCTGAACGACCGCGCCGATACTGATGACCGACCCCTTGTCCGCCTGATAGATGTTGCGCCCCGCCGAGAGCTCCAGCAAGCCCGGTCCGGCGACCTGGATACTGGCGTAAATGATGTCACGGCTCGCCGAAATGAGCGAGACATCATCTGCGTTGTTATGAAGGAAGAACCCGCCGGCATTGACGATATCGCGGCCCGCCTGCATCCAAACTGGCTTGGCGGCGTAATATCGGGTCGGAGACGTCGACGTTGCCGGATTGAGCTGCCCCGTCGTCAGGCCGATGAGATCGCCGTTGACCGCATAGAAGCGCAAGGGATCGTGGTCATTTCCATGCTCGCTGCCGATTTGGCCCTCATCGGACCATTTGTAAAAAAGATCTTCACCTTCATTCTTCCAGCCCGCATAGAAATAGGGCTTTTGCGGACTGACCATATCATCCGGGTTGGACACGCTCGGATGGAAACCGGTGCCATCGCCATAGATCGATTGTCCGGCAAGGAATTCGACCTGCACCGTCTTGCCCGGGACCAGATAGCTATCGCGTTTGTTTTCAAGGTCTCCACCATCGACATAGATGCTTCCCGACGCTGCCACAACGCGCATCCGAGCTGGAAGCATCGCATTAGCACCCTGATCGTTCGAGAAGGCATTCCCTGTCGCGGTCCTGCGCACCAGCGGCGTCAGATTACCACCCGCTGAGAACAGGTCGAGCGCGGTTGCATCCGTCCAGAGCGAGAAGGCGCTATAGCCGCCGCCCTCGTAGTAAACGCCGTCCTTTGTGTAGGGCGTGCTCATGACCTGCGATCCCAACCCGGCATCGACCACGCCGCCAAGCACAAGGTCGCCGCGCGTCGCAAAACGGGTCGCGGCATCGCCGAGTATCAGCACCATGCCGCCATTCGCCACGCCCTTGTTGGCGGCGAAAGCATCCGGCGCACGCGGGTCCGAGGCATTGGCCGCGCCATAAGTGAGGTCGATACGTCCCATTGACCCCGCTCGAATATCCACCGCGCCACGCAGGTTGATCAAAGCACCGTTGAGATCGTTCTGAAGGCCGTTAACGCCGCTCGCATTCTCCCTTGGATGTAGAGGGTTGATCGCCCCACTCACATCGACGGAGATGTCGCCGCCACCGGTCCGCACAATGCTGCCATCGGCCAGCACGCGACCGGTCGAGCCGACGGCGATCGTCAATCCCTGGCTGCTTTGGAACGTGGCTTCCCCGCGGCTCGACTGGACGCCGGCATCGCCGCCGACGCGCACAGCCACATTGCCGCCACCCAGCGCGCCAAAGCCCGAGAACCCCGGCATCTGGGGGATGAAGTCATAGGTCGTAATGTTGTAGGGCGAGGCGTAGGTG
>JASBVG010000096.1 GCA_030147505.1 Tardiphaga sp. | reverse complement strand
GTTGGGCCTTTGAAATGGCTGTCAGTTCGAATCTCGCGTGAGAACCTTTAACGCGCCGCTTGCGGCGTCCTTGTGGGAGAGACTTGAAATGAAGAAGACTGTTTCCGCTCTGGTTGCCGCTGCGACGGTTGCGGCTTCGCTCGTTGCCGTGGCGCCCGCCGCCAAGGCCGATGGCGGCCGCATCGCCGCCGGCGTTGCCGGTGGCCTGATCGGCGGCGCGCTGCTCGGCGGCGCCATCGCTGCCAGCCGGCCCGCGCCAGTTTATGGCTACGGCTACGCGCCTGCCCCGGTTTATGTCGAGCCCGCCTGCCGCGTCGTGCGCCAGCGCGTCTGGGACGACTATCGCGGCGTCTGGCGCTACCGCCCCGTCGAGGTTTGCGATTAATCGCTGCCTCACGGCCTCAATCAAAAACCCGGCTGCCCACGCTGCCGGGTTTTCTTTTGTGTGGGTCTCGTCTTATCGCGCGTTCATGGCCCGCAGCACAGCTTCGCTCGGCCAGCAATCGAGCTTCAGTTGCGCCGATTTCTGAAACGCGCCAAGCGCCGCCCGCGTCTTCATGCCAGCCTTGCCATCCACCTTATCGCTGTAAAGCCCTAGCGATGTGAGATGGCGCTGCATCGCCTCAACATCGGTACTGCGGAGCTGCCTGGTCGCCGCCCATGGCGTGGCAAAGGGCTGCCCCCCCGCAATGCGATCCGCGATATGGCCGACGAACAACACATAGAGGTCGGAGAAATTGTACTCCTTGATCACGAAGTAGTTTTTTGTCGTCAGGAAGGCTGGACCATAGATGCCCTCCGGCTGCAGCAGCGAGGCTGGCTGCGCCTGTTCGGCGGGGCTCACTCGCTCGCCGCGCACCGGCGCAAAGCCTGCACGGATCCACTCGCCGATCGGCCGTGTCACTTCCGGCACGCCCATGGTGCAATCGGCATTGGCCGGGGCGCGCACTTCATAAGCCCAGCGAAGGCCACGCTGCCAGCCTTTGTTGACGAGCTGCTGAGCAGCCGAAGCCAACGCGTCCGGCACTGACTTCCAGATATCGACACGGCCGTCGCCATCGAAATCGACGCCATGTTTTTCGAGTTCGGACGGCAGGAACTGCGTGAGGCCGGTGGCGCCGCCCCATGACACACGCAAATCCTGGCGCGAGACCACGCCGCTCTCTATCAGTTTCAGCGCCGCGATGAATTCGCCGCGATACTGCTCCTTGCGACGACCGACATAAGCCTGCGTCGCCAGCGTGCGGATGCCGTCATAGGGCAGTCGATGACGACCGTAATCGGTCTCACGGCCCCAGATCGCCAGGATGATGGCGCCGGGCACGCCGGTCTGCCGCTCGATCGCCTGCAGCGTCTTGCGATGCTGGTCGTAGAGACGCCGCCCTTCCGCAGCGAGGCGTGCGATACTGGCTTCCTTCAGATAGTCAGCCGGCACCTGCACGAATTCCGCCTGCGCCGGCGCACCGGTTGCTGGACGACCGGGCAAAAGGAGATCCGGCAGTTTATAGTCAGGCTCGAGGCCACGCGTCGCTTGGTCAAAGGTCTCGCGCGAAACGCCAGCTTTCTGGGCTTCGGGCCAGAGCGAGGCGACGAAGCTTGTGAACGCGGCATCGGCGGCGAACGCCGAAAAGGCGGGCAGAGCAAAGCCGATCAGGATGCCGCAAAGCAGCGCTTGTAGGGCTGACCGCCTGCCCAATCCCTTCAATGCCCGTGCGCTCCGTGATCCGCCTTGTGCTTCCCGGCCGCACTCACCTCGCCGCTGTTCGACAGTTTGTCGACATAGGCGATGCCGACCGCCGAGATGATGAAGACCACATGGATGATGGTCTGCCACATCACGCCGGTTTCGGTGAAATTCGTGGTGCGCGAACCGGTATTGCCGAGACCGCCGGCCTCAATGAAGGTGCGCAGCAGATGGATCGACGAAATGCCGATGATCGCCATTGCCAGCTTGATCTTCAGCACGCTCGCATTGACGTGGCTGAGCCATTCCGGCTCATCCGGATGCCCCTGCAGATTGAGACGCGAGACGAAGGTCTCGTAACCGCCGACGATGACCATCACCAGAAGATTCGAGATCATCACCACGTCGATCAGGCCAAGCACGACCAGCATCACTTGCTGTTCGTTGAACTCGCGCCATCCTTCGACCAGATGCAGAAGCTCCTTCAGGAACAGCACCACATAGACGCACTGAGCGATGATCAGGCCGATATAGAGCGGCAGTTGCAGCCAGCGTGACCCGAAGATCAGGAGCGGGATCGGGCGCATAGACGGCGCCTTCTTCGGGAAGGGCGTTTCAGGCGTCATGGACATGCGGGAGGTCTCGTTGTCGGTAGAATCTTCTGTGCGGTCTGCAATGCGGACTTATATCGACAGGTTCCGGACACCATGATGTCCGCCGACGCGGCAACTGGCCGCATCGACACTACTTTACAGCGACAATGAAGATTCGCGGAAAGCGCAGCAGCACCTTGCCATCGGCATGAGGCAGATAAGTCGCCGCGATACGCGCGGTATATTCGGCAAGATAGGCCTTGCGATCCGGCCCTTCGAGCGGATCGACGAAGGGACGCAAGCCGGTGCCCTTCACCCATTCCACGATCGCAGTGGCGTCTGCCAGCGCGTGATTGTAGACGGTGTGCCAGATCTCGACGCGCGAACAGATCGGCTGCAGCGCATCGTAATAGACGCCCGGCTTCGGCAAGGAGTCGCGCAGCTCTGCTGCCTTTGCGAGCTGCTTGCGCCACGGCTCCATGTAAGCGACTTCGCGCATCAGGACGTGGCTGGGCTCGTCGAGATTGTCCGGCATCTGCACGGCCAGCACGCCGCCCGGCGGCAGGCCGGTCGCGAGACGTTTGAGCTGTTTCAGATGATCCGGCACCCACTGGAAGACGGCGTTGGCAAACAGCACTTCGCTGCCGGCCGGCGGCACCCAGTGGGCGATGTTGGCCTCGATGAAGGTCTGTGCCGGCAGGCGTTCACGCGCCTGCCGGAGCATGTCGGCGGAGGTATCGACACCAAGCACCGAGGCGTCCGGCCAGCGTTTGACGAGCAGTTCAGTAGAGTTGCCGGGGCCGCAGCCGATATCGACGACTTTTCGCGCTTTGGCCAGCGGCACCTGCGCGAGCAGATCCCGCGCCGGGCGAGTCCGCTCATCCTCGAATTTCAGATACTGCTGCGCGCTCCAGTCCGACATCTCGACCTCCCCTTAGCGCGTGAGTTTCTTGTACTTCACCCGATGCGGAATGATGCTGTCCTGGCCGAGACGGCGCATCTTGTCCTTCTCGTAGTCCTGGAAGTTGCCTTCGAACCATTCGACATGGCTGTCGCCTTCGAAAGCGAGGATATGCGTGGCGATACGGTCGAGGAACCAGCGATCATGGCTGATGATCACGGCGCAGCCGGCGAAATCCTCGAGCGCCTCTTCGAGCGCACGCAGCGTATCGACGTCGAGATCGTTGGTCGGTTCGTCGAGCAGGAGAACGTTGGCGCCGGACTTCAGCATCTTGGCGAGATGCACGCGGTTGCGTTCACCGCCCGACAGCGAGCCGACCTTCTTCTGCTGGTCGCCACCCTTGAAGTTGAAGGCCGAACAATAGCCGCGCGAATTGACTTCCTTCTTGCCAAGCAGGATCAGCTCGTTCTTGCCGGAAATCTCCTCCCAGACGGTCGCCTTGTCGTCCAGCGCATCGCGCGACTGATCGACATAACCGAGCTGCACGGTCTCGCCGACGGTGATGGTGCCGCCGTCCGGCTTCTCCTGCCCGGTGATCATGCGGAACAGCGTCGACTTGCCGGCGCCATTGGCGCCGATGATGCCGACGATACCGCCCGGGGGCAGCTTGAAGGAGAGATCGTCGATCAGCACGCGATCGCCGAAGCCCTTGGTGAGGTTTTCGAAATCGACGACGTTGGCGCCGAGGCGTTCAGCCACCGGAATGATGATCTGCGCAGTCTGGGTCTGCTTCTCGCTGGCCTGCTTGAGCAGGTCCTCGTAGCGCTGATAGCGCGCCTTCGACTTGGCCTGACGGGCCTTGGGAGATGACGCGATCCACTCCTGCTCGCGGGCCAGTGTCTTCTGATGCGCGGCGTCCTCGCGGCCTTCCTGCTCGAGGCGTTTCTGCTTCTGCACCAGCCAGGACGAGTAGTTGCCCTCATAGGGAATGCCACGGCCGCGATCGAGCTCGAGAATCCACGAGGTGACGTTGTCGAGGAAGTAGCGATCGTGGGTCACGATCAGGATGGCGCCGGGATAGTTGCGCAGATGACCTTCCAGCCACGACACGGATTCGGCGTCGAGATGGTTGGTGGGTTCGTCGAGCAGCAGCAGTTCGGGCTGATCGAGCAGCAGGCGGCACAGCGCGACGCGGCGGCGCTCACCGCCCGAGAGCTTGGTGACGTCGGCATCGTCGGGCGGACAGCGCAGCGCGTCCATCGCCTGATCGACCTTGCTGTCGAGATCCCACAGGCCCTGGGCCTCGATCTCGTCCTGCAGCTTGGTCATCTCGTCGGCGGTCTCGTCCGAATAATTCATCGCCAGCTCGTTGTAGCGATCGAGGATCGCCTTCTGCTTGGCGACGCCTTCCATCACGTTCTCACGAACGGTCTTGGCGGGATCGAGATGCGGTTCCTGTTCGAGATAGCCGACGCGGGCGCCTTCGGCGACCCAGGCCTCGCCGGTATAGTCCTTGTCGATGCCCGCCATGATCTTGAGCAGGGTCGATTTACCGGCGCCGTTGACGCCGAGCACGCCGATCTTGGCGTCCGGGTAGAACGACAGATGAACGTTATCCAGCACCTTGCGGGTCGGATAGGCCTTGGTGAGACCCTGCATGAAATAGACGAACTGGCGAGCCATCGTGATCCTTGAAGCCGGAGCTTGAGCGTGGAAATCGGGTTGCCACCGATGTAGCGGCGCCGCCCCCAAAGGGCAACCGGGGCCTTAAGCATTTGGTAACGCTAGCTTCCAGACGCTGCCGGATCATGACAATTCGAACCGCTTTTTAACGACTGGCGACCACTGTGCTGAAAGGGCGATTCCTCACGCCCGCCGCGGCCGGAGCCGCGGGCAGACAGGCGGAGCCCGTCATGGCGAATATTGCATCAGCACCTTCAGCCGCACGCACCGACACTCCCTCGGCGCAGCCCGGATTGCTGCGCGAGATTCGTCAGTTCTGGCAGACCTTCTTCGTCGCGGCCTTCAATCCCTACCATCCGGAACAGCACTATATGCGCGGTCCCGGCCCGGCCTGCCGTGCGAAGGATCTTTCCCAGGACTGAATCCGCTCGAAGTAGCTGATGACGGCGCCCCCGATCTAAACTAGATTCACTCGCGCACAGGTTGATTTCTCCAGTGGGGCGCGAGCGGACCGGATGAACAGGATCCTGTATTTTGCGGTCGGAACGGCGTTTGTCCTGACAGTCGCTACCGCCTTCTTTGACAAGCATATCACGGAGCGCACATCTCCCGCCGGGTATCTGGCAGCAATACTGTTCGTTGCCGGACTTGCTGCAGCTGCTGCTTTTCTGCGGTGGACGCCGATTGGACGGCGCATGACCGCATGGGTCGAACGGCGGAACAGGGACGAAGATGATCGGGTCCGCACAACGCCCGGAAAGGTTCGCCAACCGCCCTAGTGGTGGATTTGAAACGCAAGCTCCCTTGCACGCTACCGCGAGGCGCGCCACGTTGGATGCCTGTTGACGGCACATTGCCGTCTTGCCCCATCGAACGGACACCCCATGACGCGGTTACGCTGTGCAATTCTCGACGACTACCAAAATGTAGCGCTCAAGCTGGCGGATTGGACAGCACTGGGAGACCGCATCGATGTCACGGTGTTCGACAAACCGTTTGCCTCGAGCGATGAGGCTGCAGCCGCGCTGAAGGACTTCGAGATCGTCTGCGCCATGCGCGAGCGCACACCATTCCCTCGCACGTTGTTCGACGCGCTGCCAAAGCTGAAGCTGCTCATCACGTCGGGCATGCGCAACGCAGCCATCGATCTGGCAGCGGCCAAGGCGCATGGCGTCACGGTCTGCGGTACCGCCATGGTCGGCAATCCGACGGCTGGCCTCACCATCGGCCTGATGCTGGAACTGACGCGCAAGATCGGCTTCGAGCATGCGCGGATGAAGGCCGGCGAACCCTGGCAGGTCACGCTCGGCGAGGACGTAGAAGGCAAGACGCTCGGCATCATCGGGCTCGGCAAGCTCGGCAGCAAGGTCGCCAGGATCGCGCAGGGGCTCGGCATGAAGGTGCTCGCATGGAGTACCAATCTGACACCGGAAGCCTGCGCCGAGGCCGGCGTGACCTATGCCACGAAGCAGGAATTGTTTGCACAGTCCGACGTTATCACCATTCACGTGGTTCTGAGCGGCCGCTCGCGCGGACTGGTGTCGCGGGAGGATCTCGCACGCATGAAGCCGACCGCCTATCTGATCAACACGGCGCGCGGACCTATCGTGGACGAAGAGGCGTTGCTCGAAACCCTGCAAGCCAGGAAGATCGCCGGCGCCGGCATCGACACCTATTCGCACGAACCGCTGCCCATCGACAGTCCGCTGCGCAAGCTCGACAATGTCGTGATCACGCCGCATCTCGGTTATGTCACGGCGGAAAACTACACACGCATCTATGCCGAGATGATCGAGGGCATCGGCGCGTTCCTGAAGGGCGAGCCGGTGCGTCCGTTGAACTGACAGAGATCCATCAAAGCAGAACGGGCGCGGTGCTTTCACACCGCGCCCGTTCTGTTTGAAATCAGCGCCTCTAAATCAGCGAACCGTTACCGGAGCCGGCAGCGGCTGCACGGAGGACGGTTGCGAACCCGGCAGCGGTGCGACATTGGCGCTCGGCATCGCAGCCGCATTGGCGCTCGGACCCGGGACCGGAGCGGCCGAAGCAGTGGTCGCAGGAGCCTTGCCCGGCCATACCACCACGCGGGTGCCGACCTTGGCGCGCTCGAACAGATCCGAGACGTCGTCATTCAACATGCCGATACAGCCCGACGACACCGACTTGCCAATGGTCGACGGCTGGTTGGTGCCGTGGATGCGGTAAACGGTCGAACCGAGATACATCGCACGGGCGCCCATCGGATTGCCTTCGCCACCAGCCATGAAGCGCGGCAGATAAGGCTGACGCTCAATCATCTCCGCCGGCGGATGCCAATCGGGCCACTCGGCCTTGCGGGTGATCTTCTGCACGCCGTTCCAGGTAAAACCGTCGCGGCCGACTCGCACGCCGTAGCGCATCGCACGATTGTTCCCGAGCACGTAGTACAGGTGATAATTCGGCGTATCGACGATAATCGTGCCGGCCGGCTCCTTGGTAACGAAGCTCACTTCCTGCCGACGCAGATTCGGCGGCAACTGGACGGGACCTGCGTCGGGCTGCTCTTCCGGCGGCAGCGAGGCGACCATGACCGAGCGACCATTGGCGCCCAGATTCTGATCGGCGGGCGGCACCGAACCGGTGACCGGGGCGGCCTGCGGCGCGCCATAAGCCTGAGCGCCGACGCCTTCCGGCGGACGCGGGCCGGCCTCGGCGGGACCACGATAGGTCTCGGTCGGACCGCGATAGGAATAGGTCTGCGGTTGCTGCATCGGACGACCGTAACGCGGATCGTCCGGCGACATCACCGGCCCCTGAGGCAGAGTACGGTCAGAATACTGAGGAGCACCCGCAGGCGGGGTCAGTGGCGACGGGGGCGGCAGATCGGGATTATAGGCCGTGCGCGGCGCTTGTGCCGGGCGACCGTAACGCGGATCATCCGGAGACATCACCGGGCTCTGATTGGCATAACCCGGGCTCGACAGGCCCCCCTGCGGACGACCGTTGCGCGACGGAGCGTCATCCTCATCCAGCGCATCAAAATCAGGCATCGCATCCATGGCGTTGCCGCGTGCATTGGCCGGATAGCCACCCGGCTGATAGCCAGGCTCGGCCGGGATGGAATATCCGCTGTTCGAAGCCGGCGGATAACCCTGCGCAGCGGCGAGCGAAAGCCCGGCGGCGCTGCTGAGAGCTAGGGTCGCGAACGTCGTCAGAAAACGCTTGATCATCATTGCCCTTGTCAAAGCTTCGAGCAGTAAATCGGATTGAAAAGTCAGATCGCGCAGGATCACGGCGCATTCAAGACAAATCCGGGAAAAAGCCCCGCATTTCCGTCACATTCGCACGATTGCCCGCAGGCGTGGCCAACATGCCGCAGACGACGGCTCTTAAGACCACGGTAAGCATCCTCCGTTTGTGCCGCGCATCTTTTAACAAACGGTTCGCGAGACGCTGCGGTATTCTCAAGGCAGCCTGATTCGCTCTGGCGAAACGGCCGCTCCTTGCGTGTTTCACCGCGTTCCCCTGGTTCGAAAGCCTTTGTATCGTTCGAAGGCGGAACAACAAGTCATGCTTCCCGGCATTCGTTTCCTGTGCGCCGCCGTCATTCTCGCGGTCTCCCTGGTCATCTTCGGCATGGGCGCCGCTGCGCTGCTGCGCAGTGCCCACGAGGAATTTGCCAGCCTGCCGAACCGCCGTTCGCCACCTGCCCCCGTCTTCAGCCAACAACCGGAATCAGCGCCTTCGCTGGCCATGCTGCGAGTCGAGCCGCGTGTGACCGAGGTCGTAGAGCCGGTCTCCGCAACAGCCGTAGAAGCCAGCGCGCCGGTACCGCCAGTCGGGCTGACCGAAGCCGAGACGACCAAACCTGCCCCGGAAACGATCGCAGCAGCGGCGCCGGCCTCTACGGTCACGCTCGAGACGCCCGTGGTTGAAACAGCTCCCGTGAAGCCGGGCGAGCCAGCCACGGTCATTGCTGTCGTCGCTTCAACCGAGACGTCCGAGCCCGCCCCTGCCGCGCCACAGGCCGCCCCGACTCCCGAGACAACGGCAAGCATCTCGTTGCCGACGGCAACGATCATGGAGCTGCCGACTGCAACACTCACCGCAGAGGACGCCAAGCTATCGTCGAGCAAGGTAGCTGTGCTGGGCGGGCCAATGATCGACACCGAACCGGTGCCGCTTCCCAATTCGCGCCCGACCGCGGAGCCGCCCAAGGCGAAGCCTGTGAAGAAAGCGGTGAAGAAGCCAACCGTCAGAAAACGGCGTTTGGCTGCGCGCGCCATGCCTGCAGCGGCGCCGGTCGCACCGCAGCAGACAGATCCGTTCGGATTATCGCAGATCCGCTGATCCGGTGCGGGTCATGCTGGCCCGGTTGCGACCGGGGGCCCATTCTGCAGGCCCCATTCCGACCATGAGCCGTCATAGAGCGCCGAGCCGCGCACGCCGAGTCGATACAGCGCCAGCGTAAGCACCGCGGCAGAGACGCCGGAACCGCAAGTGGTGACAACGGGCTTCGCGAGATCGAGACCGGCTTTGTCGAAGGCGTTTCGCAAATCGTCGAGCGACTTCATGGTGCCGGTCGCCGCATCGAACAATTCGTTGTAGGGCAGATTGCGGCTGCCGGGGATGTGACCCGACCGCAGGCCCGGCCGCGGCTCGGCGACGCTGCCCTCGAAGCGATTGGCGGCGCGCGCATCGATGGTCTGCTCGGCGCGGCTGTCGAGATTGGCGACAAGTTGCGCCTTGCTGCGCACATAGGACGGATCGAACTTCGCAGTGAATTTGCCCGGCGGCGGTGTCACCCTGCCCGCGTCCACCGTACGGCCTTCAGCCCGCCACTTCTTCAGCCCGCCATCGAGGATACGGACATTCGAATGGCCGAAGGAGAGGAACATCCACCACGCGCGCGGAGCGGCGACCCAGCCGCCGGCATCGTAGAGAACGACCGTATCATCCGACGAGATTCCGAGCGCGCCGATATCCCGCGTGAACTGGTCTTCGCTCGGATACATATGCGGCAGGTCGATGGAGTGATCGGACACCGCATCGACATCGAAGAACACGGCGCCGGGAATATGCGCGGCAAGATAGTCATCGATCGGGAGCGGCAGCACGCCAGGCATCTTGAAGGATGCATCGACGACCTTGACCTTGGGATCGCCGAGATGCGCGGCGAGCCATTCGGTGGAGACGAGCGGATCGATGATGGTCATGCTGCAAAGCCTTTTTGAACGCCGTCATGTCCGGGCTTGTTCCGGCCATCTTCGCTAGAGTAAAGACGTGGATGCCCGGCACAAGGCCGGGCATGACGAAAGACGGTCAGGTGCTCGTGATGATCAGGCGCCCTTCGCCGCCTTCGGCTCGACCTTCTCCACCGCACCGCCGGCATTGCGCCAGGCGGTGAAGCCGCCGCCGAGATGCGCCACCGGCTTCAGGCCCATATCGGCCGCCGTCTTGGCCGCCAGCGCGGAGCGCCAGCCGGACGCGCAATGGAAAATGAACTTCTTGTCTTCCTGGAAGATCGGCTTGCCATAGGGGCTTTCCGGATCGATCCAGAATTCCAGCATGCCGCGCGTGCAGGAGAACGAGCCCGGAATCTTGCCCTCGCGCTCGATCTCGCGGGGGTCGCGGATATCGACGATGACCACATCGGGGCTCTGCGCCGCCTTGATCACATCCTCGACGCTCATCGTCTCGACCTGCGCGTTTGCCTCATCGAGCAGCGCCTTGTAGCCACGGGTAATCTTCTGGGTCATGCCTTCCTCACCAGTTCCTTCATCGCGCCTTCGAGGCCTTCGATGGTCAGCGGATACATGCGCTCGGAGAACAGGCGGCGGATGATCGTCGTCGATTCCGAATAGTCCCAGTGCCGCTGCGCCACCGGATTGAGCCATACCGTATTCGGATAGGTCTGGGTCACACGCTCGAGCCAGACCGAACCGGCCTCTTCATTGACATGCTCGACCGAGCCGCCGGGCACCATGATTTCGTAGGGCGACATCGAGGCATCGCCGACGAACACGACCTTGTAGTCATGCGCGTATTTATGGAGTACGTCCCAGGTCGGCGTGCGATCGGTAAAACGGCGCTTGTTCTGCTTCCACACGCCTTCATAGAGGCAATTGTGGAAGTAGAAATATTCCATGTGCTTGAATTCGCTCTTGGCCGCCGAGAACAATTCCTCGACCTGCTCGATATGCGAATCCATGGACCCGCCAATATCGAAGAACACCAGCACCTTCACCGCATTGCGCCGTTCTGGGCGCATGTGCACGTCGAGATAGCCGTGATTGGCGGTCTCGCGGATGGTGGTGTCGAGGTCGAGTTCGTCAGGCGCACCGGTGCGGGCGAATTTACGAAGCCGGCGCAGCGCCACCTTGATGTTGCGGATGCCGAGTTCGACATTGCCGTCGAGATCCTTGAACTCACGTTTGTCCCAGACCTTCACGGCACGCTGATTGCGGCTCTTCTCCTGGCCGATGCGGATGCCTTCGGGATTGTAGCCCTGCGCACCGAAGGGCGAGGTGCCTGCGGTTCCAATCCACTTGTTGCCGCCCTGATGGCGCTTCTTCTGCTCTTCCAGGCGCTTCTTCAGCGTCTCCATGAGCTTGTCCCAGCCCATGGCCTCGATCTGCTTCTTCTCTTCGTCGGTAAGATATTTTTCCGCCAGCTTGCGCAGCCACTCTTCCGGGATCTCCGCTTTCTCCATGGCATCGAGCAGGTTCTCGAGCCCCTTGAAGGTCGAGCCGAACACCCGGTCAAATTTGTCGAGATTGCGCTCATCCTTCACCAGCGCGGCGCGGGAGAGATAATAGAAGTGCTCGACCGACTGATCGGCCAGATTGGCGTCGAGCGCTTCCATCAGCGTGAGATATTCACGCAGCGTGACCGGAACCTGCGCATCGCGCAGCGAGGTGAAAAATTGCAGGAACATGATCGACAGATTGCCCGAGCCCCGGCGTCCGTCAAGGGCGCGGCGGTAGATAGCTGCGCGGAAGACCGTGTCCCGTGCCCTGTGGCACTACCGAATTCACGAGGCAGCTCAGGGCCAAAGCTGAATTCCGCTGAGCGGCATGGTGAAGTGGCCGTCATTGCGGTCGCAGGTATTTGTTTCAACTCTTCCGGCGACGGTAACCACATGAGAGAGTGTCACGCTTAGACTCCGGATTCTTAGCTATCGTGAAGGCAGCGCGGATCATGCGGGGTCCGACTTTGTAGCGAATGCAGCAGGTATGGCCGTAGCGACGACATCGACAGCACGTTCTCTGAGCAGGCTCTCGGCCCCCGGCGTGATCGTCGCGGTGTTCGTACTGGCGATGAGCGCTTGCGTGCTCGGCCTCATATTGTGGAAGACGATCGACGCGCGGCGCAACGCGCTGCTGCAAAGCGAGGTCGACATCCGAAATCTCGCACATTCACTCCAGGAACAGGTATCGCATACTTTTCAGGCCGCAGACGTCGCCATGACCGGCATGGTCGATTTGCTGAAATATCAGAACCCACGTCCTGAGCGGTTCAACCAGTTCCTCGCCAACACCATCAAATCGCTGCCGCAAATCCGCGAGTTCGGCGTCCTCGATGCAACTGGCGAATGGCGCTATTCGTCACTGCCAAAAACACCACTGCACAACAACTACGACCGCAGCTATTTCACTTTTCATCGCGAGAATGACGACCCCGGCCTGCGCATCAACGATCCGCTGCAGTCGCGCCTGACGAGTCAGATGACCGTCCTGCTGACACGGCGTCTGAACGATCAGGACGGCAGTTTCAAAGGCGTGGTGGTCGCGGCCATCGCCAGCGACTACTTCAGCGAGGCTTTTAAAAACTTCGATCTCGGCGAACAAGCCGGCATTAGTCTGTTGCGCAATGACGGCATCGTACTGGCGCATTGGCCGTCGCTCGATATCGGGAAGGACCTGTCGGGTACGCAACTGTTTCAGAACAAGCTGAAGGAAACCAGGAGCGGCTATTACCGGGTCGCATCGCCATTCGATGGCTTAACCAAATATATCGGCTACGACCAAAGCACGACCTACCCCGTCATCGTCACTGTCGCCGTTCCGGAGCAGCAGGTGCTGGCGGACTGGCGCAAGCATCTGCGGTCTGACATCGCCGTGGCTGCCGTGCTTCTGTGCAGCGTGATCCTGCTCGCCACCTTGTTATCGACCCAGTTCCGCTTCCGACTCAATATGGAGAAGGCTCTGCGCGAACGCGAGTCGCGCTATCGCCTGCTCGCCGACAACATCGCCGATGTGGTGATCCTGCTCGACCGCGCCGGCAATTTTCTCTACGTATCGCACTCCGTCGAATTCGTGCTCGGTCTCGATCCCGCAGCGCTGATCGGACGGTCCTGCTTCGAACTCGTGCACCCGGACGACATTCCCGCTGTTCGCGCGGCCAATGCCAAGCTCACAGGTTCGTCCACCATGCAGAGCATCGTTTTCCGCACCTATCGCGACGACCGATCCACGGCATGGGTCGAAATCAATTTCAAGCATGCCGAACGTGCGGAGGATTCCGACGGACGGATCGAGATTGTCGGTGTCCTGCGCGACGTGACGCCACGCAAGATCATGCAGGACGAACTGACCGCACTGAACACGCGGCTCGCCGAACTTGCAACCACCGACGGTCTCACCGGACTCGCCAATCGCCGTACCCTCGACAGCTTCCTCAGCCGCGCCTTCGCGCAGGACGACCGGCTTGCAGTGCTGCTGATCGATATCGACCACTTCAAGGGTTACAACGATAGCATGGGCCACCAGGCTGGCGACGGCTGTCTCAAGCGCGTCGCTGCGGTGCTGGCTGACGCCACCATCAACACATCCGCCCTCGCCGCACGCTATGGCGGCGAGGAATTCGCCATCATCCTGCCCGGCACCGCCGAAGCGGATGCCGTGACTGTTGCCGAAGCCGTCAGGCTGCGGGTACGTGCGCTGGAGATCGCCAACAGCGGCGCGGCGCGCGGCTATCTCTCCATCAGCATCGGCGTCGCGAGCCGCCATGCGCGGACGACAAACGAAGCCACGCTGCTGGGTGAGGCCGACCTCGCACTCTACGAGGCCAAACGGCGCGGCCGCAATTGTGTCGTCGCTTATGCTGCACTGGAACAGGACGATTTCAGCACCGGATTTCAGCAGCAAGGCTGAGCGCCACCGATCTTCCGCCTCGTGGCATTTGCGCGCCCAACCGCCCGGGACACCCGGCTGGACCTGCCCGATAATTCAATTAAACTTCCATGCGATGCACGGCATTCGCCGATGCGCCCCAGGGATGAATGGATGAGTATTCTCGCAGCACTGCTGATCGGCGCCATTGCCGGCTGGCTCGCCGGACTGATCGTGCGCGGCGCCGGATTCGGCCTGATCGGCAATATCGTAATCGGCATCATCGGCGCGCTGGTCGCCGGCTGGCTGCTGCCGAAGCTGAATGTCACGCTGGCCACCGGCACGCTGGGCTCGATCCTCGATGCCACCGTGGGCGCCGTCGTCGTGCTGGTCGTGCTCTCGCTGATCCGGCGCTAGCCACTCCCCCATCCCACGACCTTTCCCTTGCTCCGCGTCGCTGCGCGGCAAGAACAACAAGGCAAGCCTGCTTATGAAATTTACCGGTACCAAGGACTACGTCGCCACCGATGACCTCAAGGTCGCCGTCAATGCCGCCATCGTGCTGGAGCGCCCGCTGCTGGTGAAGGGCGAGCCCGGCACCGGCAAGACCGTGCTGGCCGAGGAAATCGCCAAGGCGCTCGGCTCGCCGCTGCTGACCTGGCATATCAAGTCCACCACCAAGGCGCAGCAGGGTCTTTACGAATACGATGCCGTCTCGCGCCTGCGCGACAGCCAGCTCGGCGACCCGCGCGTCTCGGACATCGCCAACTACATCAAGCGAGGCAAGCTCTGGGAAGCCTTCACCCACGCCGAGCGCCCGGTGCTGCTGATCGACGAGATCGACAAGGCTGACATCGAATTTCCGAACGATCTCCTGCTCGAGCTCGACCGCATGGAATTCCATGTCTACGAGACCGGCGAGACCATCAAGGCCGCGAAGCGACCGGTCGTCATCATCACGTCGAACAATGAGAAGGAACTACCGGACGCCTTCCTGCGCCGCTGCTTTTTCCACTACATCAAGTTCCCCGACAGCGAGACCATGGCGCAGATCGTCGAGGTGCATTTCCCCGGCATCAAGCAGCGGCTGGTCGCCGAAGCGATGCGCATCTTCTTCGAGGTGCGCGATGTGCCCGGTCTGAAGAAGAAGCCATCGACCTCCGAACTGCTCGACTGGCTCAAGCTGCTGGTCAACGAGGATATGTCGCCGGAGCAGCTCCGCGAACGCGATCCGCGGAAACTAATCCCGCCGCTGCATGGTGCGCTGCTCAAGAACGAGCAGGACGTACATCTGTTCGAGCGACTGGCGTTCCTCAACCGCCGCGAAGTCTGACGAGGACCGTATACAGACAACAAAAAGCCGCCTTTAAGGGCGGTTTTTTATTACCGTAAACGACATCAATTTGATATTCCAGTATACATTATTACTTCACAACGGGCCAAAAATAGCGATATCCTTCCTCCAAACCGCCATCTTGTATACAGACGGAACGCTGAATAGCGCGAAGGAGGAACACAATGCCCACTTCATTCCCGATGAATGCCTGGTACGCCGCGGCCTGGGATGTCGATATCAAGCGCCAGCTTTTCCCGCGGACGATCTGCGGCAAGCATGTGGTGATGTTTCGCCGCGCCGATGGGGGCGTCAGCGCGCTGGAGGATGCGTGTTGGCACCGACTGGTGCCACTCTCCAAGGGCCGGCTCGACGGCGACACCGTGGTCTGCGGCTATCATGGCCTGAAATACAATGCGCAGGGCCGCTGCACCTTCATGCCCTCGCAGGAGACCATCAATCCGTCCGCCTGCGTGCGCGCCTATCCGGTGGTGGAACGGCATCGCTTCGTCTGGCTGTGGATGGGCGACCCGGCCCTCGCCGATCCCGCACTGGTGCCGGACATGCACTGGAACGACGACCCAGCATGGGCCGGTGACGGCAAGACCATTCAAGTGAAATGCGACTATCGCCTCGTGGTCGATAATCTGATGGACCTGACACACGAGACCTTCGTGCACGGCTCCAGCATCGGGCAGGACGACGTGGCCGAGGCGCCGTTCGATGTCACCCATGGCGACAAGACCGTTACCGTCACCCGCTGGATGAAGGGCATCGAGGCGCCGCCATTCTGGGCCGCGCAATTGCAGAAGCCCGGCCCGGTCGATCGCTGGCAGATCATCCGCTTCGAGGCGCCCTGCACCGTGAATATCGATGTCGGCGTGGCGCCGGCCGGCACCGGCGCGCCGGAAGGCGATCGCTCACAGGGCGTCAACGGCTTCGTGCTCAACACCATGACGCCGGAGACCGAAACCACCTGCCACTATTTCTGGGCCTTCGTACGCAACTATCGCATCACCGAGCAGAAGATCACGACCAATATCCGAGAAGGCGTCGCCGGCATCTTCCACGAGGACGAGATCATTCTCGAGGCGCAGCAGAAGGCGATGACGGAGAATCCGGATCGCGTGTTCTACAATCTCAATATCGATGCCGGCGCGATGTGGGCGCGGCGAGTGATCGACCGCATGATCGAGCGGGAAACCACGCCGCCGAAACTGCAGGCTGCGGAGTGAGGCAATGAGCGATCGCGACGCCGACCGCTCCATTTCGCAAACCGTGCGCGCGCAGCTTGCGCTGCGCGACATGATCCTGTCCGGGCAGTTGCGGTCCGGCGAACGCATCAGCGAGTTGCAGGCCGTCGACCTCACCGGCGTATCGCGCACGCCGGTGCGATTGGCGCTGGTGCGGCTGGAAGACGAAGGACTGCTGCAGGCAATCCCCTCCGGTGGTTTCATGGTGAAGGCGTTTTCCGAGCGCGACATCCTCGATTCCATCGAGCTGCGCGGCACCCTGGAAGGGCTGGCGGCCCGCCTCGCCGCCGAGCGCGGCGCCAGCGCGCGCAATCTCGAACCACTGAAGGAATGCCTGGCCGATCTCGACCAGCTCGTGCGGCAAGACCCGATCTCGGTCGAAGCCTTCTCGGCCTATGTCACCATGAATGCCCGTTTCCACGCGCTGCTCAACGATCTATCAGGCAGTGCGCCGGTGATCCGGCAGATCGACCGCGCATCGGCGATGCCCTTCGCCTCGCCGAGCGCTTTCGTGATGGCGCAGTCGGCGCTGCCCGAGGCGCACAACATTCTGCTGATTGCCCAGGAGCATCACCGCATCGTGGTCGATGCCGTCGAGAACCGCGAAGGCGCACGAGCGGAAGCGATCATGCGCGAACATGCGCGGCTCGCCGTCCGCAATCTGCGGCTCGCGCTGCGCAACCGCACCCATCTCGATCTGCTGCCGGCGCTGGCGCTGCTGACATCCGCACCGACGACCTGACGGAGGCTCCTATGCGTTTTGCCGAACACTGGATGTGGGCCACCGTCACTGCGATCCGCGACCTGACGGCGGATATCCGCGAAATCACATTGCAGCCCGATACGGCGCTCGGCGCCTATCCGCCGGGCAGCCATATCAACGTCAATCTCCTGATCGGCGGGCAACCGCAGACACGCTCTTATTCCGTGATCGGCGAATTTTCGGCGACACAGATCCGCATCGCCGTACGGCGTGCGCCGGACAGCCGCGGTGGCTCGCAGGCGATGTGGGGGCTGCAGACGGGCTCACGGATCGAGATGTCCACCCCATCCTCGCTGTTCGAGATCGACTGGTCGCGCAAGGCCTATTGCCTGATCGCTGGCGGCATCGGCATTACGCCCATCACAGGCATCGCTAACGCATTATACAAACGCGGTGCGGATATCGCCTTGCACTATGCGACGCGCTCGCGCGGGGACGCTGCGTATCTCGACGTGATGACAGAGCTCCTCGGCGAGCGCCTGCGTGTCCACGACAGTTCTGAAGGCCAGCATCTCGACTTCACGACGACTTTCGCTTCGCTCCCGGCCGATGCCGTTGCTGTCATCTGCGGGCCTATGCGGATGCTGGAGGCCGCGCGACGTGCCTGGAACATGGCGGGACGCGAGCCGGCCGATCTGCGCTATGAGACCTTCGGCTCCAGCGGGCTGTTGCCGACCGCCGAATTCCGTGTGCGGCTCAAGGGAAGCGATGCCGAGATCGTTGTGTCGCAGAACCGGTCAATGCTCGACGCCCTCAACGAGGCCGGCCACGAGGTAATGTCCGACTGCCAGCGCGGTGAATGCGGCGTCTGCGCCATCGATGTCGTCGCCGTCGACGGCGATATCGACCATCGCGACGTGTTCTTCAGCGAACATCAGAAGCGCGGTAACGCGAAGATCTGCCCCTGCGTGTCGCGCGTCGTCGGCACGGTGACGGTGGATACGCTCTATCAGCCTGACGCCATCTAGGCGTCAGGTGGCACTGCGCAGCGTCGCAATCATGGAAATGATCGCGAGCACGATCACCACTGCGCCATAGACATAGGCCACGACAGCCAGGCCGACGAAGGGCACCGAGACGCCCGCCGCCAACGCCGGCAGGCTGAAGGCCAGATACGAGATCACATAGAAGGCCGCCAGCAGGCCGGCACGCTGATGCGCTTCGGCGGTCGGCAATACTGTACTCAGTACACCGGCAAAGGACGATCCAAAGCCAACGCCGGCGATCGTCGTCCCAAGAAACAACGCGACGCTGCTGTGCTGCTGGATGCCAAGCAGAGAGACCGCGACGCCGATCGACAGGCTGACAGTGCCGATCAGCAGCAGCCGTCGCGAAGGCAACTGCCGCAGCACGCCCACCGAGACCGCCCCCGCGAGCATCAAGGTCGCCACGACGACGCCACCAACCCATGGCGCGCTGACGCCCATGGTGGTCGCGACAATTGTCGGCATCAGCGACAGATAGAAGCCGCCCAACGCCCAGCTCGCGACATTGGCAGGCGTCACCAGCAGCAGCGCTGCACGTGATTGCACCGGCACGCGCATGTTCGGCCGCAATGACGCCAGCGCCCCCCGCTTCCGCGAGACCGTCTCGGGCATGAACCACAACAGCACGATCAGCACCGCCGTGATCGCGAACAGCACTTCATAGACGAGATGGAAGGGATCGGGCGCGAAGGTGACGAGCAGCCCGGCACCGAGCGCGCCGACCATCAGGCCGATAAATGCACTGACGCTGTTGAGCAGCGGTCCGCGCTTGCGGTCGCTGTCGAGAATGGCAGCACCGAGCGTTGTCGTGGAGGCGCCGACACAGAGTCCCTGCACTGCGCGAGCGAGGATCAGGTGGCTGACATCGGTGGCATAGGAGAACAGCACCATCGCCGCCGCATTCACCAATAATCCGCCAAGGATCACCGGCTTGCGGCCGACATAGTCGGACAGCCCGCCCACGGTGAGCAGCGCCGCGAGCAGGCTGATGGCATAGACCGCGAACACCATGGTGATCATCAGTGGCGTCAGATGCATGCTCTCCTGATAGAGCCGGTAGAGCGGCGTCGCCGCGCTGCTGCTGCCGACGACCGTGGCAGCCGACACGAAGCTAAAGGCGGTCATGACCCACAACGGCGCACGCCTCTCAGCCGCCGCGCCCGTTTGGCCAGAAACGCAGGTCTCACCGGGGCTTCCTTGCATCGCGGCCTCCTAAAGGCTAAGTATTTGCTTTAGCGAACTTAGAGTGCCCCCGCGCTTAATGCAAATATTTTGCGTTAAGAAATGACGGCATTTCCGCATGGCTTGCGTGCCGGAGAAGCGTGTGACGACGAAGGAGCGAACCCGGACGGGCGGACGCAGCGCGCGGATCCAAAGCGCGGTGCATGACGCTGTCCGTAAATTGGGCGGCCTTTCCACCCGAAACCAGATCACGGTGCCGCAAATTGCCGCCGAGGCCGGCGTCACGCCCTCCACGATCTATCGCCGCTGGGGCGACCTGCAATCGCTGCTGGCTGACGTCGCCGTGGCCCGGCTACGGCCGATCGGGGAACCCGACGACACCGGAGCCATCGAATCCGACCTGCGCGCCTTCATCGAGCAGTATGCCGAGGAAATGTCATCTCCTGTCGGCCGCGCGCTGCTGCGGGACGGGACACTGGATGCCGCCGATGGGCAGTCCTGTGTGTGCTGCAGTTTCACCAATGACCATTTGACGACCCTCACCGAGCGCGCCAAGGCGCGCGGTGAGACGCCGTTCGACATCGACGAAGTCATCGATCATGTCGTGGCGCCCATCGTCTATCGCATCCTGATCAGCCAGGAGCCGCCGACGCCGGATTATTGCGGGAAACTGATCGACCGGATCTATCCGAAGAAGTGAGCCACGATCACCGCGGCTTCTCGTTCAACTGATAGGTCAAATGCGCCTTCACCGTCGGCCATTCGCCGGGCAAGATACTATAGACCACCGTGTCGCGCAGCGTTCCGTTTGGCGCGATCTGATGATTGCGCAGGATGCCATCCTGTTTCGCACCGAGACGCTCGATGGCGCGACGGGACTGATGGTTGAAGAAATGCGTGCGGAATTCAACCGCGATGCAGTCGAGCTTCTCAAAAGCATGCTCGAGCAACATCAGCTTGCATTGAGTATTGAGCGCCGTGCGCTGGACCCACTTGCCATACCAGGTTGAGCCGATCTCAACCCGGCGATTGGCAGTATCGACATTCATATAGGTCGTCATGCCGGCGATCCTGCCGTTTGCATCCTTGACGGTGAAGGGAAACATCGCGCCAGAGGCTTGCAGCGACAGGCGCCGATCGATCTCGGCGTCCATCTTCTCGGGCGTGGGGATCGCCGTATACCAGATCTTCGACAGATCGCCGTCCTGCGCCGCCGCGATCAGGCCATCGCGGTGATCTTTTGCAAGAGGTTCGAGCCGGGCGTGAGGTCCGGAAAGCGTAACGGGTTCAAGCCACGGCATCGATCGTCCTTACTTGTTTAGAAAATTAAGCGGCAGGCCACCGCGCGGCCAGTCCATCGCGATCAGCTCGCCCTTGCCCGACAGCGTGATGTAAGCCGTCTTCAGCTCCGGTCCGCCGAACGCGATATTCGTCGTTACGCGATCGCCCGTCTCGACTTGTTCGACCAATTTGCCGTCTGGCGCAATGACGGAAATACAGCCGCTCACCAAAGTCGCCACGCAGACATTGCCCGATGCCTCGACGGCCAGTGAGTCGAACATCTGATAGCCGCCAAGACCGCAAATCGGACGGCCACGCTCGCCGCGATAGATCGTGTCGCCCGGCACCACTTCGCCGGGCGCGCCGACATTGTAAGCCCACAGACGTCCGGTCGGCGTTTCCGCGATATACATAGTCTTCTCGTCGGGCGAGAGGCCGATGCCATTGGCCGGCAGCACGCCGATCACCTGTTCGGTGATCTCGCTCATGCCCGGCTTGATATAATAGGCGCCGCCGACATCCATGTCGCGCGCACGGCGCTTGCCGAGCTCGCTGAACCACAATCCGCCCTGCTTGTCGAAGACGAGATCGTTGGGGCCCTTGAGATTGTGCTCACCGCATTTGGTGAACAGCGTCTCGACCTTGCCGCTGGCGAGATCGACACGCTGGATCGCACCGCCAATGTATTCATGAGGCTCCGGCGCATGCGGCATCAAGGTGCCGCGCGACGGCACCCAGCTGAAACCGCCATTGTTGGTGATGTACATCTTGCCATCCGGCCCGAGCGCCGCGCCATTCGGACCACCCGGGATTTTGGCGACGACTTCCTTGCGGCCATCGGGATAGACCCGCGTCAATTGTTGCGCGCGGATCTCGACCAGCACCACCGAGCCGTCAGGCATCACCACTGGGCCTTCGGGAAATGCGAGATCGGTGGCGAGAACGCGGATATTGGGGCCGGACATAAGCAAGCTCTCCCTTTGAACTTTCCTTGACTTTTCTGGTCTCGCCGATCCGTGCCGGCGCGCGAATGCGCAAAGTAGAGCAAACCGGCTTTGTCCTGCCAAGACGCGCAAATGCATGCCACTTGCACGTCAGCGCCATTCCGCCTTAGCTGCGTTTACAAAAACAGAATGTCAGAAGAAACGCCAAGAGGAAGCCATGTCTGATCCCGTGACATCCGATGAAGTGCTTTATTCCGTTGCCGACAATATCGCGATGATCACGCTCAATCGCCCCGAGCGCATGAACACGATCTCGCGCGAGATGCTGGCACAGCTCAGCGCCCTCTTCCTGAAGGCGGATGCCGACCCCGACGTGCGCGTGGTCGTGCTGACCGCCGCCGGTCGTATGTTCTGTGCTGGCCTCGACATGGTCAGCGCCACCCAGGGGAAAGGCATCGGCTCGGCCAACGACGCCAACAGTTCGCGCACCACACTGGACATGAAGTCCGCGCAGCCCATCGTGATGTTCAACATGGAGAAGCCGACCATCTGCCTGCTCAACGGCGCGGCTGCCGGATATGGCATGGACATCGCGCTCAATTGCGACATCCGCATCATGGCAGAGAGCGCCAAGTTCGCCGCTGCCTTCGTCAAGCGCGGCGTCGTCCCGGAATCCGGCGGCACCTGGTTTCTGCCGCGCATGATCGGCTGGGCCAAGGCTGCCGAACTCATCTTCACCGGCCGCACGCTGTCGGCGCGCGAAAGCCTGGAGATGGGCCTGACCAACGAAGTTGTCGCCGACGCCGATCTGCAAGCACGCGGACGTGCCGTCGCCACCGAGGTCGCCGCCAATGCACCGCTTGCCGTGCAGGCAGCGAAACGCATGATGCGCGCAGGTCTCTCCGAGAATTTCGGCGAGCATGTCCATCACGTCTTCCTGCAATTGCTGCCGCTGTTCCGCACCGAGGATTTTCGCGAGGGCATGGCATCCTTCCTCGAAAAGCGGCCGGCCGACTTCAAGGGTCGTTAGTTGCAGCGCGATAACGCGGCGCTTGTGCGGCGCGGCGACGATTGCGCTGACGGCTCGCTTTCCAAGTCTCCCGCTTGGTGCATACTCCCGCATTCGAGCCGCATCATGGAAGCCTGCGCAGACAGGTGATGCGGTTGATCGAACCACAGGGAGGACAAATCATCATGCACGACTTGAAAGTCCTGCGAGCAACGACGCTCGCCTGCTTCGCCTTGGCACTCACCACCACCGCTCACGCCCAAAAAAAATACGACACCGGCGCCACGGATACCGAAATCAAGATCGGCAATATCATGCCCTATAGTGGGCCGGCTTCATCCTACGCCACCATTGGAAAGACCGAGGCGGCTTACTTCAAGATGATCAACGAGAAAGGCGGCATCAACGGCCGCAAGATCACGTTCATTTCGTATGACGACGGCTATTCGCCACCGAAAACTGTCGAACAGGCGCGCAAGCTGGTCGAAAATGACGAAGTGCTGTTCATCTTGAACCCACTGGGCACGCCGGGAAACACGGCGATACAGAAATACATGAACGCCAAGAAGGTACCGCAGCTTTTCGTCTCCACCGGCGCAGCGAAATGGGCCGACCCGAAAAACTTCCCGTGGACCATGGGATGGCAGCCCAGCTACCAGGCCGAAGCGCGCATCTATGCAAAATACATCATGAAGAACCATCCCGGCAAAAAGGTCGGCGTGCTCTATGCCAATGATGACTTCGGCAAGGACTACCTCATCGGCCTACATGAAGGCTTTGGCGATAAACTGAAGGACTACATTGTCTCCGAAGTGCCTTACGAGACGGCTTCTCCGACGGTGGACTCCCAGATCGTGCAGATCAAGGCAGCCAATCCCGACGTCTTCATCAATATCGCTACACCGAAATTCGCTGCACAGGCCATCAAGAAGGTCGGCGAGATGGGATGGAAGCCGATCCACATCGTCACCAACGTATCGGCATCGGTCGGCAGCGTGATGAAGCCCGCCGGTTACGCCAATTCGCAGGACGTGCTCAGCGCCGCCTATATGAAGGACCCCAAGGATCCGACATGGAAGGACGATGCCGGCATGAAGGAATGGAGCGCCTTCATGGACAAGTATTATCCCGAAGGCGACAAGGACGATGGCGCCACCGTGTTCGGTTACGGCGTCTCTCAAGGCATCGTGCAGGTGCTCAAGCAATGCGGCGACGACCTCACCCGCGAGAACATCATGAAGCAGGCCGCCAACCTGAACATGGAAATCGGCATTTATCTGCCGGGCACCAAGATCAAGACCAGCCCGACCGATTTCAGCCCGCTCGAACAATTGCAGATGATGCGCTTCAAGGGCGAAAGCTGGGAGCTGTTCGGTCCGCTGATGTCCGGCGAGAAGGAGTCGTAAGCGTCATCGCAACTACTTTGCACCATCCTTCGTCGCCGGCGTCCCATCCTTCGCGGGCGCCGGCGCTCCCTTCGCGGGCGCTGCAGCCTTCTGGGCTGCCTGCATTTCATCGACCGTCTTTTGCAAACCCGTGACCGTCGCCTTCAATGCGTCGATCTGGCGATTGGCGGCATCGAGACGCTGTTGCTGATCAAGCCGCAGCTTGCCAAGCGTCTGCTGCAGGAAATTGACATTGCTCTGCAGACAACCGGTGCGTCGCTCCATGGTCTTCTCGGCCGTGCAAATCTCGATGCCGGGTACATCCTGCCCCACTGCTGCAGTGCTGCCCAAAACAACGAGAGTCAGAGTAAAAAGTGCACGGCCGCGCATTGCCTATCCTTTCGCCGATGTCAGAGCAAGAGAGCAACGGTGTTCGTAACCGACTGTCAATCGGCCCCCGGCGGGAACCACACAGGCGCGGTGCCGTTCCTTCCGCAGGAGCACCCATGGTGACACGCGATCAACGGCTGGCGGAATTCGACGGTCAGGGCGTCCCGCCGCCCGACGAGCCGGTACAGGTGTTGTGCGAAGACAAAAGCGGCACCTATCTCCTTCCCTTTGCCTGCATTCACACAGGCGGACAATGGCGGAATGCGGTGACTGGCGACCTTGTCGAAGCTCAGGTGATCGGCTGGCGCCTGCCGCGGATCGAATGACGGCTCAGAAATCCTGCGCCTCGAAAATTCGCATCGCATCAGCAAATGAGACGCTCAGTCAAATAATTCGGTGAATTTCACCCAAATTGGTGACGCTTCACATTGCGCAATAGCCTACTTCGATACCAGAGCGCCTCAATTCTGGTGCTGCGCCAGCAGCTCTTACGGTTTCAAATTACCGCTTTGGCGGACCATATATTGACGACGCAGATCTTTTGAGTGGCAATAATGAGGATAAGGCCGGCGTGATCGCCGGCCTTTTTCTTTTCTTCAGGGCCTCGGTTGGCCTTGGCGTTGTCCGAGCAGGCGAACAAGATCGACCTGGCGATCGACACCGGTCTTCATGAACACCGATTTCAACTGCGTCCGTACGGTGTTCAGGCTCACGCTCTGGATTTTGGAGATCGAATCCACGGACTTGCCGTCGATCACCAGACTGGCGATCCGCGCTTCCGCCGGGGTGAGATCGAACAGGGCCTGCAGCAATTCCGGCCCCGGGCTGCGTTGCTCCGTCACCGGTGTGAGAAATACGATGGACACGGCGCCCGCAAACAGATCCAGACCCGAAAGACGCAGTGGCAGGACGTGGGCGATGAATGGCGCATTCGCCTCGCTGCCGGCGACGGGAATCGACCGGCCGGCCTTGGTGAGCGACGACGGCACAGCCAGTGCTTCCCTGAACATGATCTGCGCCGCGGGCGATGTGAACTGGACCTGATCGTTCGCTCCCAACTGAACGGCCGGGCCGAGCGACAGAAAGCCGGAATTGGCCGCCACCGCCCTGCCCGTATGGGAGACCGCCGCGGCCGGGAGGCCGATCAGATCCAGGGTGTCGACAGCAATCCGCGCACGTTCGAAACCGAGGCGGCCGGACAGCACTGCAGCGCGCGCAAGATGCGGACGCAGGATGTCCAGTTTTTCCGCGATGGGCCGCTCGACCGGTCCCTTGGCAAAAGCCTTCTCAATCGACACCACGAGCGCATCGCCTGCGGGCGACCGGATCGTCGTGCCGACACACCAGCCGAGACCGCTGGGACGCAGGAACTCGCGATAGAACGGCTCGGCGTCGAGCTCCGCTTCGGTGAAGCGATCGAGATCGGTGAGAAACCGGGCTTCGGTATTGGGTATAAGCCGCTCGCTGCGTGGATTGCGCTGTGCATAGGGACCGCGGGTCCAGCGCTCAACGCGATCGTGGATACGTTCCGATGATAGCCAGCGCGGAATGCCAGGCGCGGCAGCAAAGATCAGTGCCCCCTCGCCATCGGCAACGGCCGCGAGATGATCGAGCAGCAGCGGCCAGCGATCGGCCACCACGCTCGCTTCATAGATCTCGTCGATGAGCGTTTCAAAGTCTGCAGATGAGTCCAGCACGATGGGTCCTGACAACGCAGCAATGTTTCCGACATCGGGAATCTTTGCTCAGCGATGCAACACCTCAAAACGCGACACATTCCCGTGTTGATCCACGGAAAACGACTGGCGACGAAGGCTGCGCGAAAAGCAATAAGCTAGTCGACCCCGGCCCTAATGGCACGCAGGGAGAACTCAGCTTTATTTATACCGCACCGCAACGTACGCCAAGTAAATTCGTGAAGGATCAGCTCGGTGTTTCCGCTGGTAGTTCCGGCGGCAGGATCAGGGCCGCGATAATGACCAGAACCGAGAGACCGGCGAAGGCGTGCAACATCAGCATGAAGCCGCCGAGTTCGTACAGCCAGGCGACCAGGCCGACCGAGGCGCCGGCGGCAGTGAAGCCGACGAAATAGCGCACCGCATAGGCCCGCGAACGCCATTCCTCCGCGGTATATTTCCCGACGATGGTTTCATTGACCGTGATCTGGCCGAACAGCCCGACGATGACGCCGATGGCGACGAGGATCAACGACACGTTCGACATGGTGGCGGCGAAGTACAGGAATGGCGCCAGCAGGAGCGAGAGCGGCAGGCACACCGTCTTGAGTGAATAGCGATCGATCAGCCAGCCGATATTGTACTGCGTCAGCGCACCGAACACATAGACGCCCGCAGCGATGATGCCGAGCAGTGCCGGACTGTGCGTGACGTCCGACAGCCGCTCTGCAAACAGCTTTGGCAGCGCGATGGTGATGGCGTTGAACACGGTGGAAATGGCGACCACCGTCACCAGCAGAGCAACGATCACGCGCCACATATCGGACTTCGCGACGCGCGCCTGCGCGGCGGCCTGCTTGAAGCCGGAGCGATCCTCATGCGCGACCTGCATCATGAACACGACGCCGGCAGCGATGGTGATAACGCCGGGAATGATGAAGGCCCAGCGCCAGCCGAGGAACTGGCCGATCGCCCCTGTGATCAGTGCCGACGATGCGACACCGAAATTGCCGAACACGCCGTTGACACCCATCTCGCGGCCGAGCTTGTCGGCATAGGAGACGATCATCGCAGTGCCGACCGGATGATAGATCGAAGCGAACAGGCCGACCGCGAACAGAGCCGCGCCGAGCTGCAGCGGAGTCTGCACGAGGCCGACCGAAATCATCGACAGGCCGATGCCATAGAAGAAGATCACCATCATGTGGCGACGGCTCCAGCGATCACCGAGCCAGCCGGTGAACAGCGATCCCGCGCCGAAGGCCACGAAGCCCGGCGTCGCGTAGGGCAGCAGTTCCGTATAGGTCATGTTCATGGACGAGCCCATGACGAGCACCGCCGCTGCGAAAATCAGCATCGCATAGTGATCGATGAAGTGGGCGACATTAACGAGAGTGATGACGCGAGCTGGCGAGTTCATGAATCGATTTCCAACGTGACCTGTGATGCCGTTATAAGCATGGAGCACATCGGGATGTCGCCAATGACTATCGTGGAAACGCCAATTCTACCGCTCTCGGACCGCCGCCGGTCCACGGCGGATGGTGCCCATATGCTGGCCACCCGCTATCCCAAGGGAACACGCCTCGACACGCACGCGCATCGCGAGGCCCAGCTCGTCTATGCCGCCGCAGGCACCATGCAGGTGACAACGCCGAAAGGCCGCTGGCTGGTGCCGCCGGATCGCGCGGTGTGGGTGCCGGCACATCTGCCGCACGCCATCGACGTGCTCGCCGATATCGAGATGCGCTCGCTCTATTTCAACACCGAGCGGCTGGCGCAGGATCCCAACGCTGCGCTGGCATCCGAATTCGTCGTCCGCGTGTCGCGCCTGCTGCATGAAGCCATCCTCGCGCTGTTCGATGGGAGGAGCGATCCCGTGCGCGTGGATCTGTTGATCCGGCTGGCATTGCTCGAATTGCAGCAGGCCGGCGATCCCACCACCTTCATGCCGCTGCCGCAGGAGCCGCGCTGCCGCCGCGCAGCGGAAATCGTACTCGCCGATCCCACGCGCAATTACGAGATCGAGACGCTGGCCCAGATGGTGGGGACATCGACACGTACGCTGTCACGCCTGTTCTCGGCAGAAACGCAACTGAGCTTCAAGAGCTGGTGCCAGCGGGCGCGCATCGAAGCGGCGATCGAGCGGCTGTCGGTGAATGGCAATATCCCGATGAAACAACTGGCGTCGGATCTCGGCTATGCAAGCTTTCCGGCATTCTCGCATGCGTTTCGGCAAGTGACGGGAAAGAGCCCGACGGAATTTGCGGCGACAAAGTGAGAGACTTTCTTGTCCCTCCCCGGAGCGCAGCGACTGGGGAGGATGGATCGAGGCGAGCGTTCAGCGAGCTTCGAGACGGGTGGGGTGTCTCCCCACGTGACGTCCTGCCGTGGGGAGAAACCCCACCCGGCGCTACGCGCCACCCTCCCCATTCGCTGCGCTCCGGGGAGGGAGATCACGCGCCGCGGCGCGTCGTTTCCTGTTCGACCTGTCAAACAGCCCCGTCATTCCTGAAATCGGTCATGTCCAAAACCCACGCGATCGCGTTCTCGCGGCGCTGACGCGCCCGAGTTGTGCGCATTCCTTCCGCCCTCTCTTGAAAAGAGGGCGCGCGGAACGCCGGGTGCCCAAAGCACCCATGGCCTGCACGCCGATGCGGTACTCCGCATGGGAATGCGTACAGGACTTCCGGACACCCCAGGCAACTGCCCAGCGTTCCGCACGCGATGCTGCTTCCGGTTGCTTCGTGCTCTCCCGGGCGGAGATCGACGCCCTGGGTTGAGTCTGTTTCTCGGGATCGGTCGATCCCGAGAACCCTCCACTTGCGTGCCTCATTTGGCACTGGGACGGCACGACTTGGCCGGCGCTCTCCGCATCGTCGTCAGCGTCTCCGGATCGCAACTCACAGCGCCTTTCGGCACCGCCCTGTTACGCCCTTCCCCGCCTGACGCTTCGAGCGTCACCGCATCCCGCCTCGCAGATCGTGACGATCGCGAACCACCCCTCTCAGTGAGGCAGGACGGGGCGGATAATAATCCCCACAGGAATTCCGTCAAGAACAAAATAGGAACAATTTCGCCATAGGTTGTCATTCCGGGGACGGACCGGCGCCGCAGACGGCGGGACGGAGCCCGGAATCCCGATCTGTTGATCACCTCTGTCCTCGCGGGTGGAGAGAGGTGATGAAAACGTCGAGGTTCCGGGTTCGCTCGCCGTCGCGAGCGCCCCGGAATGACGATGTGTGGTCAGCGCGGCACCACTGCCGTGGCTTCGATCTCCACGCGCGCGGCGCGCTCCACGAGCCGCACCACCTGCACCAGAGCCATCGCCGGATAATGCGCGCCAAAGACCTCGCGATAGGCTTTGCCCAGCTCTTTCAGGTTGCTCATGTACTCTTCGACATCGACGACATACCAGGTGAGGCGCATCAGATGTTCGGGTCTCGCGCCGCCCTCGGCGAGGATGTCCTTGATGTTCTGCAGCGCCTGGCGGACCTGGCCGACAAAGTCCGGCTGCAGCTTCTCCTCCGCATCCCAGCCGATCACGCCGCCGGTGACGACGATGCGGCCGTCTGCGGTCATGCCATTGGCATAGCCCTTCGGTTTCGGCCAGCCACTCGGCTGCAGAGTACGCACGCCGGACGGCGCGCTGTCGGCCTTCGCGCCTGGTATCACGGTCAATGTCGGCCCCTTTGGTGACGTCACCGGGTAATACTCCTCAATTCAAATGGTCATCTCAGGCTGCCGCGACGGATGCCGTCTCTGCAGCCAGCTTGCGCAGCGCAAAGCGCTGCAACTTGCCCGTCTGCGTCTTCGGAAGCTGCTGCACGAACTCGATCGCGCGCGGATATTTGTACGGCGCAATCTCACGTTTGACGTGGCTCTGCAACTCCGCCACCAACGCATCGCTCGCCGCATGGCCCGCCGCCAGCACGACATAAGCCTTCACGATCATACCGCGATCCGCATCGGGACAACCGACGACACCGGCTTCTGCCACCGCATCATGAGTAAGAAGCGCGGCTTCGACATCGGGACCGGCAATGTTGTAGCCGGACGAGACGATCATGTCGTCGGAACGGGACTGGTACCAGAAGTAACCGTCCTCATCCATCACGAAAGTGTCGCCGGTCAGGTTCCAGCCATTCTGGACATATTTGGTCTGGCGCGGATCGGCCATGTATTTGCAGCCGGTCGGGCCACGCACCGCGAGGCGGCCCATGGTGCCCGGCATCACGTCATTGCCGTTGTCATCGACGATCTTGGCCTCATAGCCCGGCACCGGCTTGCCGGTGGAACCCGGACGAATCTCCTCCTCGATCGCGCAGATGAAGATGTGCAGCATCTCGGTGCCGCCGATGCCGTCCATCAGCTTGATGCCGGTCGCCTTGTACCAGGCATCGAACGTTCCTTTGGGCAGGGTCTCGCCAGCCGAAACACATTTGCGCAGCGAGGAGAGATCGTAACTATCGATCTTGCCGAGAATGGCACGATAGGCGGTGGGCGCGGTGAAGCAGACCGTGACCTTGTGCCTGGCGATCTCCAGCGCGAGATCGTCCGGCGTGGACTTCTCCGGCACCACGAAGGACGCGCCGATATGCAGCGGGAACAGCACGCCGCCGAAGCCGAACGTGAAAGCGAGCGGTGCCGAGCCGATGAAGCGATCATCCTTTGAGGCACGCAGCACATTACGGGCGAAGCCGTCGCACACCGCAAGCATATCGCGATGGAAATGCATGGTGCCCTTCGGATCGCCCGTGGTGCCCGAGGTGAAGGCGACCAGGCAGATGTCGTCCGCCGCGGTATCGATGGCCTTGAATTCGGGGCTCGCGTCCGCGATCAGCGCTTCCAGCGAGTCGTCCTTGCCGGTACCCCAATAGACGGCGCGCTTGAGCTCGGGCGCGGAGGCTGCGGCCTTGTCGAGCTCGTCCGACAGCTTGCCGTCGCAGAGCGCGAGCGAAATCTTCGCCTTCTGAATTGGATAAATCAGTTCCTTGGCGCGCAGCAGAGGCATGGTAGCGACGCAGACGCCTCCGGCCTTGATGATGGCGAGATAGGCCGCGACCATCATCGGATTATTGGCGGAGCGCAGCAGCACGCGGCCGCCGGGTACAAGGCCCAGCTTGTTCACCAGCACATTGCTGATCCTGTTCACCAGCTCATAAAGCTGGCGATAGGTGTAGCTCTCGTTCGGGCCGATCATGCACATCGCATCGCCGCGCCCTTCCGCAACCCAGCGATCGAGAAACGGCACCACGCAATTGATGCGCTCGGGATAGTGAAATTCGGGGCGCGTGAAGGTGAATTCCGGCAGCTGGTCGGCCGGCGGCATGTTGTCCCACGCGAAGGTGTCAACATGCGCGGTGTAGCGCTTCCCCGTCTGTGTATCGGCAGCGGCCATGACATGCTCCTGCGTCCGGACGCGTCGAGGCGTCGTTGGAAATCATTTTAGACTTAAAACATATCGGCGCAACTGCGGAAATCGGGGGCACGGTGAAATTTTTGGCGGATGGGCGCGCTGGACGCGGATAGTTTGGGCAGATGGCCTAAACGGTGGCCAACGCCTTCAGACGCAAAGTCATCGCCGATTCCGGATCGGCGAGCGGCGCGATGGCCGTGAAATGATTTGCCCCGGGAACTGTATCGTAGCGTGTCGGGATCGCTTTGCCCCAGGCTTCAATGATACTGCGGCTCTGGCGGAAATACTCCGCACTCTCCTCGCCGCCGACAACGGCATCTAGGCTGCCATGGCCCGGCACCGGGCCGAGCAGCGGACTCACCGCACGCGCGCTCGCGTCATCGAGCTGCAATGCCTTGTTGATGGAGGTCGGCACCAGAGGCCGCAGATCGAACAAACCGGAAATAGCATAAGCGGCGATTACAGTATCTTTCGGCAACACGGGATCGAGCGCCGGCCAGTCGGTCGCCAGCATACAGGCAGCGAGATGGCCACCGGCCGAGTGACCCGAGATCACCAGAGGCCTGCCGAGCCTTGCGAGTTGGCGCACCGCCATACGCATCTGTGCGACGATATCGGCGACAGAGACCTGCGGGCACAGATCGTAACTCGGCATCGCGACGCTGATGCCATGGGTGGTCAGGCCACGCGACAGATGGCTGAAAAAGGATGCATCGAGCGCCTGCCAATAGCCGCCATGAATGAAGACCACGATCGGGCCCTTATCCGCCGCAGCGAAATAGTCGATCGTGTTGCGAACGCCCGCGCCATAGGGAATGACACGCGGCACGCCATTCCGCTCGCGCCAGGCCTTCGCGTCGCGCGCCCAACCGGCGATAAGCTCGCCGCTTTCGCGGACGCGCGCGCGGTTGTTGTATTCGGCCTCGAGATCGATCGCGGTCATGTCGTTTGAAGTCATGGCGCCTTGGCAGCTTTTTGCCCGGCCTTCTGAGCCGATGCCTTGGTCTTGGCGAGCAGACGCATGAGCTCGCGCACGTCCTTCGGTGTCAGATCGGTAAATATCTCGGCGATCCATGTCTCGTGCTCTTCCGCCATCCGGCGGAATTCGGCGCGGCCGAGTTTTGTCAGGCGGATCACCTGGACGCGGCGGTCGGTATCGGAGGTGCGGCGGTCGACATGGCCGGATTCAACCAGGCGCTCGACAAGGCCCGTGACATTGCCGTTCGACACCATCATGCGCTTGGAGACATCCGACAGGGTCATGCCATCCGGCACCTTGTCGAGCTGCGCCATCAGGTCGAAGCGCGGCAGCGTGACGTCGAAGCGTTCACGCAGCCGGCTGCGGACCTCGCCCTCGATCAAAGTGGTGCAGGTCAGGAGCCGCAGCCAGAGCCGCAGCTCGTCGCCGTGATCTTCGGGAAGTTCGACAGCCTTGGTCTCGGAGTCGAGAATCATGATGCAATCTTACCAGTCCGGTGATCCGGCCGCGGATGAGGCTGCCGTCCATCCACAATGTCATGCTGCAACCGCGATCTTTTGACCTTCAAGCAATTTTCACAAGTTCGCAAGCCAAAACGCCGCGGGACGGCCAATCATTGATTTCAGATAATTCTTTAAGCTTCAAGTAAATTGGCCTGCCCCTTGCATAGCCCCTATCATCGCGTGTTTGCGCCCAAAGACTGAGCGACTTTGCTTGCGGCGGCAGCCGCGCTCAGCTTAAGCTGCGGGCAAAAGAACACAACTTTATTGGGTTGACGCGTTTATTCGGCCGCCTTTTGCAGCCGATCGGAGGAGGACGAATATGAAGAAGCATCTCAAACTGGCAGGATTTGCCGCATTGATGAGCGCCGCCGCCATGCCGGCGCTCGCTCAGGAAAAGATCAAGGTCGGTGTGATCGTGTCCTTGTCCGGCGCCGGCGCCGTGCTCGGCCAGCAGGCGCGCGACGGCTTCAATCTCGCCGTCAAGGACCTCGGCGGCAAGATGGGCGGCAAGGATGTCGAGGTCGTCGTCGTCGATGACGAGCTGAAGCCCGATGTCGCCGTCACCAAGGTCAAGGGCCTGCTGGAGCGCGACAAGGTCGACTTCGTGGTCGGCCCGATCTTCTCCAACATCCTGCAGGCGATCCACAAGCCGGTCACCGAGAACAAGACCTTCCTGATCTCGCCGAATGCCGGCCCGTCCAGCTATGCGGGCAAGGAGTGCAATCCGTATTTCTATGTGACGTCGTATCAAAACGACCAGATACACCAGATCCTCGGCAATGTCGCGCAGAAGCGCGGCTACAAGAAGATCTATCTGATCACGCCGAACTATCAGGCCGGCAAGGATTTCGTCGCCGGCGTGAAAATGGATTTCAAGGGCGACATCGTCGAGGAGAGCTATATGCCGCTCGGCACGCTCGACTTCCAGGCGGAGCTGTCAAAGATCGCATCGATGAAGCCCGACGCCGTGCTCACCTTCATGCCGGGCGGCATGGGCGTGAATCTCGTCAAGCAGTACAAGCAGGCCGGCCTGCTCGACCGCATCCCGTTCCTCTCCACTTTCACCGTCGATGAATCGACGCTGCCGGCGCAGCAGGATGCCGCCATCGGCATGTTCGGCGGCTCCAACTGGGCGCCGAATCTGGACAACGCGACGAACAAGAAGTTCGTGGCGGAATATGAGCAGGCTTATAAGAGCGTGCCGGCGACCTATGCTTTCCAGGCCTATGACGCCGCGCTCCTGATCAACAGCGCCGTTACCGCCGTGAAGGGCGATCTATCCGACAAGACCAGGGTGGCAGCGGCGCTGAAGAAGGCCGACTTCCCCTCGATCCGCGGCAGCTTCAAGTTCAGCAATAACGGCTATCCGATCCAGGACTTCTACCTGACCAAGGTCGCCAAGCGCGCCGACGGCAAGTTCCAGACCGAGATCGCCGAGAAGGTGTTTTCGAACTACGCCGACCGCTACGCCAAGGACTGCGCCGCGCAGTAAAATTCGGACCGCAATGTCCCCTCGCCCCCGTTCTGAAGGGAAGAGGGTCAGGGTGAGGGGTCTCTCTGCGGGCTCGCAGCATATGGAGAGAACCCCTCGCCCGCCGCACTACGCGCGACGACCTCTCCCCGCAAACGGGCAGAGGCTACCGAGCGTCGCTGCGCTTTCATTCGATTTTGGTAACTTGACCACATGACCCTCACCCTTGCCCTCGTCCAGGTTCTCAACGGCCTGCAGTTCGGGCTGATCCTGTTCCTGATCGCCGCCGGCCTCACGCTGGTGTTCGGCGTGATGGACTTCATCAATCTCGCCCATGGCGTTCAATATATGGTGGGCGCCTATTTCGTTGCTGCCTTCACTGCCATGACGGGCAGCTTCTTCGCCGGCCTCGCGCTCGCGCTGCCTGCTGCATTGATCTTCGGGCTGGTTCTGGAGTTGCTGATATTCAGGCATCTCTATGATCGCGACCATCTCGATCAGGTGCTGGCCACCTTCGGTGTCATCATCTTCCTCAACCAGGCCGTCAAATATGTATGGGGCGCCGCACCGTTGAATGTGCCGATCCCCGATGCGTTGTCCGGCGCCATCGAGATCACCGACGGCCTGCTCTATCCCGTCTGGCGCCTCGTGATCATCGCCGTCGGCATTCTGGTCGGCGTCGCGCTCTACATCGTCGTCAATCGGACAAAACTCGGCATGCTGATCCGCGCCGGTGCCAGCAATGCGCCGATGGTCTCCGCGCTCGGCGTCAATATCCGCCTGCTGTTCACCATCGTCTTCGGCGTCGGCGCCATGCTGGCCGGATTTGCCGGCGCCATGATCGCGCCGATCCTCTCGGTCGAGCCGGGTATGGGCGACAACGTGCTGATCCTCGCTTTCGTGGTGATCGTGATCGGCGGCATCGGCTCGATCCGCGGCGCTTTCATTGCGGCGCTCCTGATCGGCCTCGTCGATACGCTCGGCCGCTTTTTTGCGCCCACTCTGCTGCGCGCGCTGCTCGATCCCTCCGCCGCGAGCCAGACCGGCCGCGCCATCGCGCCGATGCTGATCTATATCCTGATGGCCGCCGTGCTGTTCTTCCGGCCCTCCGGCCTGTTCCCGGCCAAGAAGTAGCGGGAGCGCATGATGAACAATCTCGTCGATCTCGACGCCGTTCCCGCCCTCGCCGCGCCCCCCCGGATGGGCCGCGCGCTGATCCTGCCGGTGCTGATCTTCGCGGTCTTCGCGCTGGTGCCGCTGGCGCTGCTGCTGGGCCCGCAGAGCTATGTGCTGGCTGTCGTCACCCGCATCATGATCCTCGCGCTCGCCGCCATGTCGCTCGATCTGCTGATCGGCTATGGCGCGATGATCTCCTTCGGCCATGCTGCCTTCGTTGGCCTCGGCGCCTACAGCGTCGCGATCCTCGCAAGCCACGGCATCACCGACGGCTTCGTCCAGCTTGCAGCCATGGTCGCCACGTCGATCGTCTTCGCGGTGATCACCGGTGCGATCTCGCTGCGGACCAAGGGCGTCTATTTCATCATGATCACGCTGGCCTTCGGCCAGATGCTGTTCTTCCTGACAACCTCGCTCGCGGCCTATGGCGGCGATGACGGACTGACGCTCGCTGCGCGCAGCACCTTCTTCGGCAGCAAGTTCCTGAAGAACGATCTGGCGATGTATTACGTCGCCTTCGGCACGCTGCTCGGCGCCTATGTCCTGCTGCGCGGGATCGTCGCGTCGCGCTTCGGTCGCGTGTTGCGCGGCATTCGCGAAAATCCGGTGCGCATGGAGGCGATCGGCTTCGCGCCCTATCGCTACCAGCTCACCGCCTATGTGATCGCAGGGGCGATTGCTGGCGTCTCCGGCTTCCTGCTCGCCAACCAGACCGAATTCGTCAGCCCCGCCTACACGGCCTGGCAGCGCTCGGGCGAACTGATCTTCGTGCTGGTGCTCGGCGGCCTCGGCTCGCTGCATGGCGCCATCCTCGGTGCGGCGGCCTTCACACTGCTGGCCGATATCCTGTCGCATTACACTGAGCACTGGGCGATGATCTTTGGCCCGATCCTGATCCTCGTCGTGCTGTTCGTCCGCGGCGGCATCAGCGGCCTGTTCGGAGGCAAGTCATGAGCGCCCTCCTGCAGCTACAGAACCTGACCAAGAACTATGGCGCGCTGCGCGTCACCGACGATGTCACCTTCGACGTGCAGCCGTGCGAGCTGCACGCCATCATCGGCCCCAACGGCGCGGGCAAGACCACGCTGATCCACCAGATCTCCGGCCATGCGAAGCCCGATAGCGGACACATCACCTTCGACGGCCATGACGTGACACCGCTGCCGATGGCCACGCGCGCGCAGCGCGGCCTTGTGCGCTCGTTCCAGATCACCTCGATCCTGCCGCGATTCTCGGCGCTGGAGAATGTCGCGCTCGCGGCGCAGGCTCGCGCCGGATCGAGCTTCCGCTTTCTCGGCAATGCTGCCGGCGAACGCGAACTCAACGACATTGCCATGGGCCTCCTGACGCGCTTCGGCCTCGCCGCGCGCGCGCGCGTGCCGGCCGGGCAGATGTCACATGGCGAGAAACGCCAGCTCGAGATTGCCATCGCGCTGGCGGCAAAGCCAAAGCTGCTGCTGCTGGACGAGCCGCTCGCCGGCACCAGCCATGATGAATCGCAGCGGCTGATCAACATCCTGCAGGAACTGCGCAAGGAGCTGCCGATCATCCTGATCGAACACGACATGGATGCGGTGTTCGCGCTGGCCGATCGCGTCTCGGTGCTGGTCTATGGCCGCATCATCGCTTGCGGCAAGCCGCAGGACATCCGCGACAATGCGGAAGTGCGCGCCGCCTATCTCGGCGAGGAGGCTGCCTGATGCTCGCTGTCACCAATCTGCAGGCCGCCTATGGTGCAGCAAAGGTGCTGTTCGATATCTCGCTGCACATCAATGCCGGCGAGGTCGTCACCCTGCTCGGCCGCAACGGCATGGGCAAGACGACCACCATCAACGCCATCATGGGCCTGCTACATCCAACCGGCGGCAGCATCACCTTCGACAACAGGACGATGGCCGGGCAACCGTCCTATCGCATCGCGCAGGCCGGCATTGGTCTCGTGCCGGAAGGACGTCAGATCTTCCCGACCCTGACGGTGGAAGAGAACCTGATCGCCACCGCTGCCGTGCGCCACCCGCCGGCGCGCTGGACGCTGGAGAAAATCTACGACCTGTTTCCGCGCCTGAAGGAGCGACGAGGCAATCTCGGCACGCAGCTTTCGGGCGGCGAACAGCAGATGCTGGCGGTCGGCCGTGCGCTGATGACCAATCCGAAACTGCTGATCCTGGATGAGGCGACCGAGGGCCTCGCACCACTGATCCGGCTCGAGATCTGGAATTGCCTGAAGAAGCTGAAGGCGGAGAAGCAGTCAATTCTGGTGATCGACAAGAATGTCGATGCACTGGCGGCCTTTGCCGACCGTCATGTTGTCATCGAAAAGGGCCGTGTAGTGTGGACGGGAACGTCCGAGCAATTGAATAGCGATCCGACAGTGAAGGATCGCTTCCTGCATGTTTGACAAGGAGAGAGCATGACAAAAACCGAAAGCGCCGGCATCACGCGTGCCAATGAAGGTATGCAGGGCATCACCTGGAGCATCCTCGGCCAGACCTATGTGCCGAAGAATGTCACCGAGGATTCGTTCTCGTGGCACGCCACCTTCCCGCCCGGCACATTCGTGCCGCCGCACATCCACCCGGACCAGGACGAATATCTCTACATCCTTGAGGGAAAACTCGACTTCTTCCTCGACGGCAACGAGACGTCGGCCACGCCGGGCGATCTCGTGCGTCTCGCCCGCGGCATTCCGCATGGCATCTTCAACAAGTCGGACCAGAACGCCAAAGTGCTGTTCTGGGTCTCGCCGTCGCGCCGGCTCTATGACCTGTTCTGGGCGATCCACAACATGAAGGAACAGAAGCCCGAGGATGTAGTGGCGCTGGCTGCAACCTACAACATCCACTTCCTGCCGCCGCCTCCGGGGGCTTAATTCAAGCGACGGCGGTCGTAGTCTCCCTCCCCCAAGCAGCGTAGCTGCGCAGTGGGGAGGGTCCGCCGATAGGCGGGGGTAGGGTCTCTCCCCACGTGACGTCGGAGTTTGGGGAAGCACCCCACCCGTCTCGAAGCTCGCTGAACGCTCGCTTCGATCCACCCTCCCCGCGGCGCCGCTTCGCGGCTTGGGGGAGGGAAAAGCAAGTCAGCCGTTCACTACCTGCAATCCGGGCTGCGCGCCAAACCCCGCTTTATGCGCATAGCCGCGCACGATCGCCTCGCGCTGGGCGTAGCTCAGTACGTTCTCGACATTGTCGAACCCATCCGGCGCGATCTGCTCGACCGCATCGATGACGCCTTCCGGTCCGCCGCGGCGGTTGGCCCGCACGATCTCTGCCGTCATCGGCAGGCGCTTGCGCTCATAGGCCATCAGCGCCTGACGCGGATGCTCCGCATGGGCCAGCGAATCCGCCAGTGCGCGCGCATCCAGGATTGCCTGCGAGGCGCCGTTGGAGCCGACGGGATACATCGGATGCGCAGCATCGCCGAGCAGCGTGACGCGGCCGCTCGACCAATAAGGCAGCGGATCGCGGTCGCAGCAGGGATATTCCCAGAACTCCGGCGTCGCGGTGATGAGCGCAGGCACGTCGATATGCGGCACCTTGAAGCGCGCCACATGCGGCATCAGCTCCTCGCGCTTGCCGACGCGCGACCAGTCCTCGCGGCGCGGTGGCAGCGAGCCGCCCTCGCCGGTCTTCACCAGCACCGCCCAGTTGGTCAGGCGATTGCCGGACGTTTCGCCTTCGGCGATCGGATAGACTACGACCTTGGCATGCAGGCCGCCGGCCACGATCATCGAATTGCCAGTGAGGAAGGACGGCCAGTCGCGCGCGCCACGCCACAGCATCAGGCCGTTCCAGATCGGACCGCCTTCGTTCGGAAACAGCGTGTGGCGCACCTTGGAATGGATGCCGTCGGCGCCGATCAGGATATCGCCGCGCGCGGTCTTCACATGGTTGTTGTTGCGATCGAAGAAGTAAGCGGTGACGCCGCCTTCGTCCTGGGTGAAGGAGCCGAGCTTGCAGCCGGTGTGGATCGCCTCCTTGCCGAGGCGCTCTTCTACCGCACAATGGATCACGCTCTGCAGGCGACCGCGATGGATGGAGAACTGCGGCACGTCGAAGCCGGCGCCATAACCGCGCTTCTCGCGCCAGACTTCCTGACCGTGACGATTGAGATAATGCAACTCGTCGGTGCGGATCGCAACGGCATCGAGCTTGTCGAGCAGACCGAGGCCGGTGAGCTCGCGGATAGCATGGGTCAGCGTATTGATGCCGACACCGAGTTCGCGGATCGTGTCCGCTTGCTCGAACAGCTCGCAATCGATGCCACGGGCCCGCAGCATCAATGCCGTCGTCAAACCGCCAATGCCGCCGCCGACAATGATTGCTTTCATCCGCTCACCTCCGCTTGACGCAACGCCCTTATTTTAACCGCTAACGTCGCATGCCCAATCATTCGGCGGCAAGCGACTTTGCCGCTTCGGCGCGCATTTCGGCGCGGGTTTTCGGCTTAGCCTTAATTTTCAGGTCATCGAAATCCTGCTTGTCGCGCACGCTGTTGCGGAAGATCTGGTCCTTGCCCGGCATATATTGCGGCGGCGCATAGGCATCCCTCGCGCCATACCAGGCCGCGGCCTTGATGGTGAACGAGGGATCCGTGAGATGCGGGCGGCCGAGCGCGACCAGATCGGCGCGGCCGGCGGCGAGGATGGTGTTCACCTGATCCGCACTGGTGATGTTGCCGACGCACATGGTGGCGACATGGGCCTCGTTGCGCACCTGATCGGAGAACGGCGTCTGGAACATGCGGCCATAGATCGGACGCGATTCCTTCACCGTCTGGCCGGTGGAGATGTCGGCGAGATCGACGCCGGCTTCGGCGAAAGCGCGCGCGATTTCCACGGCATCATCGCCGGTGTTGCCGCCTTCGGCCCAGTCCGTCGCCGAGATGCGCACCGACATCGGCTTGTGCTTGGGCCAGGCTGCGCGCATCGCATGGAAGACCTCGAGCGGGAAGCGCAGGCGGTTCTCCAACGAGCCGCCATAGTCATCGGTGCGGTTGTTGGTGAGCGGCGACAGAAAGCTTGCGAGCAGATAACCGTGGGCCGTGTGCATCTCCAGCATATCGAAGCCGGCGCGATCGCCGCGCAGCGTGGCATCGACGAATTCCTGCTTGATGCGATCCATGCCGGCGCGATCGAGTTCGGCAGGCACCTGGCTGTCCGGGAAATAAGGTAGCGGCGATGCCGAGACGATGTCCCACGCGCCTTCCTCGAGCGGGCGATCCATGCCCTCCCACATCAGCTTGCTGGCGCCCTTGCGGCCGGCATGGCCGAGCTGCAGGCAGATCTTCGCCGCCGAGTTGCCATGCACGAAATCGACGATGCGCTTCCACTGCGCTTCCTGCTCGTCGGTCCAGATACCCGCGCAACCGGGCGTAATGCGCGCATCCTTGCCGACACAGACCATTTCGGTGAAGACGAGACCGGCACCGCCGATGGCGCGCGCGCCGTAGTGGACGAGATGAAAATCGTTTGGCATGCCGTCCTTGGCCGAATACATGCACATCGGCGAGACCACGGCGCGGTTCGCGAGCACCATGTCGCGCATCCTGAAGGGCTGGAACATGGGCACTTCGGGATTTTCGACGTCGACGTCGAAGCCCTGGGCCTTCACCTGCTTCGCAAAGGCCCTGTCGGCCAATTTGACGAAGCCGGGCGCGCGCAGAATAAGGTTGTCATAGGTGATCGCCTTGGAGCGTGTCATCACGCCGAAGGCGAATTGCACGGGGTCGAAGTCCCAGAAGCGATCGACGTGTTCGAACCAGACCAGCGACACGTCTGCGGAGTGCTGGATCTTCTCCACTTCCTCGCGGCGGCCATGCTCATAATCGTGCAACGCCGCTTCGACAGTCGGTGCCTTCGCCATCGACTCGTAGAGTGCGATGGCGTCTTCCATCGCCAGCTTGGTGCCGGAGCCGATGGAGAAATGCGCCGTCGCCTTGGCGTCGCCCAGCAGCACCATATTGTCCTTGACCCAGCGCTTGTTGCGGATCATCGGGAAATTGCGCCACATGGAGCGGTTGATCAGCAACTTGTGGTCGCCAAGGAAGTCCTTGAAGATCGCATGCATGCGATCGGCGGATTCCTGCTCGCCGAGGCCTTCGAGGCCGGCGCGCTTGAAGGTCTCCGGATCGGTCTCGAAGATCCATGTCGAGCGTCCCACCTCGTATTGATACGCATGGGCGATGAATGGCCCCCACTCAGTTTCCTGAAACAGGAAGGTGAAGGCATCGAGCGGCCTGGTCGAGCCCATCCAGGTGAACTTGTTGGAGCGCAAATCCACTTCGGGCGCGAAGTGCTCGATATATTTGTTGCGGAAGTGGCTGTTGATACCATCTGCGAGAATGATCAGATCGGCATCGGCGAAGCGCGCTTCATCGGTGATATCGACCTCGAACAAAAGATGCACGCCGAGTTCGCGGGCGCGCTCCTGCAGGATCAGCAGCAGCGTACGGCGCGAGCAGCCGCAAAAACCGTTGCCGCCGACGCGGTGCACCGTACCGCGGAAATGCACGGCGATGTCATCCCAGTAAGCGAATTCCTGGGTGATGCGCCTGTAGCTGGGTTGATCGTACTTCTCGAAATTGTCGAGGGTGGCATCGGAGAACACGACGCCGAAGCCGAAGGTATCGTCCGGCCGGTTGCGTTCATAGACCGTAATGTCAGCCTGCGGCCGCTGCTTCTTGAGCAGGATCGCAGAATAGAGGCCAGCCGGCCCGCCACCGATGATCGCGATCTTCATGACAGCCTCCGCAGTCGCGCCTGATGAGAAGATATTTTAAACCTAAAGTATTTTCTGGCAAGCCCGATCAATCGGCATTTCGTTGGCTTTGATGCACATCAAAGTGCCACCGCCTACGCTGTCATGGCCGGGCTTGACCCGGCCATCCATCTTCCTCGCGCGCTGCCTAAGATAGATCCCCGGGTCAAGCCCGGGGATGACGACCGAGAGAGCGGAGCATCAATTCCCCTCAAATACCGGCTTCTGCTTGTTCGCAAACGCATGATACGCCCGCGCAAAATCTTCCGTGGTCATGCACAGCGCCTGCGCCACCGCTTCAGCCTCGATGGCCTCCTCGATGGACATGGCCCATTCCATCGACAGCATGCGCTTGGTCATGGTGTTGGCATAGGTCGGGCCTTCGGAGATCGATTTCGCCAGCACCTGGGCCTGCGCGAGCACCTCCTCGGGCGCGACGATGCGGCTGAAGAAGCCCCAGCGTTCGCCCTCCTCCGCGCTCATGAAGCGGCCGGTATAGAGCAGTTCCGAGGCGCGGGCCTGGCCAATGATGCGCGGCAGGATCGCGCAGGCGCCCATGTCGCAGCCGGCGAGACCGACCTTGTTGAACAGGAAGCCGACCTTGGCGCCGGTCGCGGCGAGGCGCATGTCGGACGCCATCGCCATGATCGCGCCGGCGCCGGCACAGATGCCTTCGACCGCGGCGATGATCGGCTGCGGGCACGCGCGCATCGCCTTGACGAGATCGCCGGTCATGCGCGTGAACGCCGTGAGGTCCTTCGTGTTCATCTCGATCAGCGGGCCGATGATCTCGAACACGTCGCCACCCGAGGAGAAATTGCCGCCGGCGCCCGTCACCACAATGGTCGTGACCTGATCGTCAAAGGCGCAGGCGCGGAAGAAATCGGTGAGTTCGCGATAGCTCTGGAAGGTGAGCGGATTCTTCTTGTCCGGCCGGTTGAGCGTCACCGTCGCGACGCTGCCGTCCACGCTGAGCAGGAAATGCTCGGGCTTGTAGCCGGTCAACGGCAGCGTGACGGGATTGGCGATCTTGTTCTTGACGAGTGCGGTCATGACGTCTCCCTGAATGCGTCTTTGTATTCGTTGCGGTGAGCTTACACCTCGCCTCCGGCGACGGCGATGCTCTGCCCGGTGATGGAACCTGCGCCCACGCCACACAGCCACAAAACGGCGTCGGCAACTTCCTCTGGCTTCACGAGGCGGCCCTGCGGATTGTGCTTGGCGAGTTCGGCGATCGCCTGCTCGCGGGTGCGGCCGGTCTTGCTCATGATATTATCGATGGAGCCTTCGAGCAGATCGGTTTCGGTGAAGCCGGGGCATACGGCGTTCACAGTGACATTCTTCGTGGCGACCTCCAGCGCCAGCGAGCGCACGAGGCCGACGACCGCATGTTTCGCGGCGACATAGGCGCTGACGTAGCCATAGCCCTTGAGGCCAGCGGTGGAGGCGACGGCGACGATGCGTCCATGCTTGCGTGCGACCATATCGGGCAGCACGGCATGAACGGCATGGACGACGCCCATGAAGTTCACATCCATCATGCGCTGGAACAGCGCGGCATCGGATTTGACGAAGGGCGCGGATTCGGCAGCACCGGCATTGGCGACGAGGATGTCGATCGGCTGGCGTTTTGTAGCCTCGGACATCGCCGCCTGCATGGCGGCCTGATCGGAGACATCGGCAGACAGGGCATGATGCGCATCCCCCGCGGCGACCACCTCGTCGAGCACGACGCCTTTGCGGCCCATGATGGTGACAGTCGCGCCGGCCTTCACGAGCGACGCCGCGATGGCGCGACCAATGCCTCGGCCGCCACCGGTCACCAGAGCGTGGGAGGAACGGGACAATCCGGACATGGCAAACCTTCCAGCTTGGATGCGCCTGCTGGATATATTTTAAACTTCAAGCTTTTGCAAGAAAGCCACGTGCTCATGTTGTCGTCACCCGGCTTGACCGGGTGACCCAGTATACATCGAACGGACTGAGTTTACTGGATCGCCCGGTCAAGCCGGGCGATGACAGAGAGGTGCGACGCAGCCCTCAGCCGCCGCGCCGCAGCGTATCCGACGGGCTCTCGCCGAACCGCGCGCGATAGGCACTGGCCATACGGCCCGGATGGGTAAAACCGAGATCGAAGGCGATGTCGATCACCCGTTCGCAGGGCTGCGCGGCACTGAGGCGTGCATGCAGATGCGCAAGGCGAATGTCCTGCAGCATCTGCGAGATGGAAGTGCCGAAGTGCCGCTGGAAGCCAAGCTGCAGCGAACGGATGCCGATGCCGGCGGAGCGGGCCATCCGCTCCAGATCGAGCGGTTCGGCCGCGTGGGCTTCAAGATAGTGCCGCGCCTTGCGGAGCACGGCGGGCAGCGGCCCCGGACGCCGATCGATCTGCGCGATAGCCTCGGTAAAACTGTGACGCTGGCCAGTCAGGAGCACGCTGAGCACAGCTTCACGCAACATCGCCGTCAGAGCCGGAGAAAATGCCTGCTCGGGACCGGCATCTTCGGCAAGATCGACGAGATAATCGAGCTGCGTGCGAAGTGCTCGGCCAAACGGCGTGGTCAGGTCGATCTCGGGATCGAACTCTATGACGCGTTCACCGCGTTCTGCCAGTGCTGCCGCGCGCTGCTCTACCACCCGGCGATCCAGCAGCATGATCAGCTTGGCGCAGTCGTCCTGCCAGACCATGCGCGTCGGTAATGTCGGTGAAAGCAGAGACGCGGCGCGCTCGGGCGCGGCATCGACCACGCGTCCACCGGTCTTCACGCGCGCACGTCCGCGCAGCGGCACCTGCAGCAGGAAGAACCGATCGAGGCAACCGGGATCGATCTCCACCGATCCGCCATAGGAGACATAGTTGACCGAGAAATCGCCGAAGCCGGCGCTGTTGTGCCGGGCGTGAAAGCCGGGCGCCGTATGCGCTATCGGCGTCAGCGCATGCGGACAGAAGATGCGGCCGATGGCATCGGCGGCCTCGTCGATATCGTCGGTCCGGACGCGCGAGAACGCCGCGAGCCGATCAGGCACCGCACTGCCATTCAATGACCCTGTTCCGCCCGTTATCATGGCCCGATCACTCGCTTTGCCGGGGATTGATACTAGTCAATGCGCGGAAGGCCGAACAAGCAAGCCGCCCGCTGCAAATTTTTGCGCTGCTGCACAACGATGGGGCAGCCCTTTGCTGCGGCGCAGCGCTTTCGTTCATCCGATTATTTCGTCCATCGGACAGCGATTTCGTTCAACGGCTAGCAGCGGCAAGCGATCCGGCGCAGCATCCTGGGAGCAACAGAGCGGAGGAGCGCGCCATGGCAGAGCTTGAGAAGGGCATTACCGAGAACGGCACCGGATATGGCGGCGTCACCTGGAACATCCTGGGCCAGGTCTACTATCCCAAGGCCGTGACGGATTCGACCTTTGCGTTCGAGACTAACAGCGATCCCGGCCAGTTCGTGCCCGTACATATCCATCCGACCCAGGAGGAATTCATCCTGGTGCAGGAAGGCACGCTCGACCTCAAGCTGGACGGCAAATGGGTGCGTGCCCATGCCGGCGATCTCGTACGCATGCCGCGCGGCGTCCCGCACGGCTATTTCAACAAATCCGACAAGCCGTGCCGCGCCTTGTTCTGGGTGTCGCCGGCCGCGAAGCTCGAGGCGCTGTTCAAGAAGCTCGACAATCTCACCGACGTCGCCGAGATCGTGCGGATTTCCGCCGAGCACGAGGTCGACTTCCTGCCCCCGGAAGCGAACGACTAACAGACGCTCCACAGCTCAATCAACGATCCATCGCGCATGCATTCGTTTGCGCGGGCGGGATCGTGCGTCCCGAATTCGACAAACAGGAGACATGTCATGGTCATGCAGAAAAACGTCTGCGTCATCGGTGCGGGGATCGCAGGTCTCGCGGCCGCCAAGGCCTTCAAGGGCCACGGTCATCGCGTCACCATTCTCGAGCGAAGCGGCGATCTCGGCGGCGTCTGGGAGCCGGCCCGCTCCTATCCGGAGGTGCAGACCCAGAGCCCAAAGGAGCTCTATCGTTTCACCGACAAGCCGATGCCGGCAAGTTATCCGGAATGGCCCAAAGGCCCGCAGGTCCACGCTTACCTGAAGGACTATGCGAATGACTACGGCCTGCTGCCGCTGATGCAGTTCAACACCATGGTGACGGGTGTCGAGCGCCGCGCGGATGGTAAACCCGGCTGGGCGGTGGCGATGCGCGATGCGACCGGTCACGATACGACGACCGACTATGATTTCGTCGCCGTCTGCACCGGGCAGTTCAACGAGCGCAAGGAACTGCACCATTACGGCGAGGAAGGCTTCAAGGCTGCCGGCGGCGTGATCCTGCATTCGGCCGAACACACCGATCCGTCACGCGTCAAAGACAAGAAGGTCGTCGTGCTCGGCGGTTCGAAATCGGCCACCGATATCGCCGTGCATTCGGTGAAGGCCGGCGCGAGCGCCGTCACCGTCGTCTATCGCGAGCCGGTGTGGCGCATCCCCTATTTCGTCGGCGGTCTCATCAACTTCAAGCGGATCCTCTACATCCGCGCGCAGGAAGAGATGTTTCCCGGCTGGGGCCTCAGCGCGCTCTCGCGCCTCAAGCATGCGATCGCAAAACCGTTTGTCTGGGCACATTGGCGCGGGCTGGAGAGCCTGCTCAAGATCCAGCTCAAGCTCAACAAATGCGACATGGTGCCGGAAACGCGCTTTGAAGATGGCGTGAACTGCTCGGTCCCGATCGCGACGCCGGGCTTCTTCCCGATGGTCGCCGACGGCCGCATCACGGCGATCCGCGGCACCTTCGATCGCTATGACGGCAAGACCATCGTCATGGCCGGCGGCCAGCGTGTCGAGGCGGACATGGCGATCCTCGCCATCGGCTTCAAGCTGGACGTGCCGTTCCTGCCGCAGGCTTATCGGGCGAAGCTGATCCAGCCTGACGGGCAATATCGGCTGTATCGCGTGATCGCCAATCCGGACCTGCCGGAGATGGGGTTCGTCGGCTTCAATTCGAGTTTCTGCTCGGTACTGACGGCCGAGATGGCCGCCAACTGGCTGGTGCGCTATGCCGATGGCCAATTGGCGAAACAGCCGACGCCGTATGAGATGCAGATCAATATGGACATGATGCTGCGTTTCAAGAGGACGGAACGCCCTGCGGCCGGTGTATATGGCGGGCTGTGCGTGGCGCCGTATCACTTCAAGCATTTCGATGAACTGCTCGATGACATGGGGGCGACGATGAAGAGGCGCGGGGCACTGGCAGAGAAATTCTCGCCGCCGGATGCGGATGCCTATGCAAGGTTTCTGGCGTCGGCGCCGAAGTATTGGGCTGAACCGAAACTTGCGCTCGTCGATCAAGAGGAAGCTGCGGTCGCCTGACCTCACTTCCCGCTCCGTTTGTCATCACCCGCCTTGGCGTGCAATTGCGCGCTTGGAGCGGGTGATCCAGTAAACGGCGGTCGTATGCCTCACTGCGGTGAGTGTCTACTGGATCCCCGCTTTCGCGGGGATGACAGGTGGAGCGTTGTCAGAGACAGTCATAGCCCAGCCTGCGCCGACTTGATGAGATCGCGGCCGATCACGACCTTCTGCACTTCCGTCGCGCCTTCATAGATGCGCAACGCGCGGATCTCGCGATAGAGTTCCTCGACCTTGACGCCCGACTGCACGCCGAGGCCGCCAAAGATCTGCACGGCGCGGTCGATCACGCTTTGCGCAGCTTCCGTCGCATACATCTTGGCCATCGCCGCCTCGCGCGTCACCCGTGGCACGCCCTGATCCTTGGTCCAGGCGGAGCGATAGACCAGCAATGCCGAGGCATCGATGGACGTCGCCATTTCGGCGAGACCGGCCTGGGTGAGTTGAAGATCGCCCAGCGTATGCCCGAACATTTTTCGCGTGACCGAGCGATGCAGGCCCTCGTCCAGCGCGCGGCGGCCGAGGCCGAGTGCCGCAGCACCGACCGTCGAGCGGAACACGTCGAGTGTTGCCATGGCGACCTTGAAACCTTCACCGTCCTTGCCGATCCGGTTCTTCAGAGACACGCGGCAATCCGTGAACTTCAACATCGCCAGCGGATGCGGCGCGATCACCTCTATGCGATCACCGATCGTGAAGCCGGGCATATCGGCATCGATGACAAAGGCGCTAATGCCGCGAGCACCGGCCTCACCGGTGCGGACGAAGACCACATACTGATCGGCGATGCCGCCATTGGAGATCCAGGTCTTCAGACCATTGATGCGCACATGGTCGGGACCATCCGGCACTGCCGTCGTGCTCATTGCTGCGACATCCGAACCGGCATCGGGCTCCGACAATGCAAAGGCGGCAATCGCCTCACCCTTGGCCACGCGCGGCAAATAGCGCTGCTTGATCTCGTCCGAGCCATAGAGCGTGATCGGCCCGGTGCCGAGGCCCTGCATGGCGAAGGCAAAATCGGCGAGACCGTTCTGATAGGCCAGCGTTTCACGGATCAGGCACAGCGCGCGGACATCGAAGTTCTCATAGAGACCGCCATATGCAGCGGGCACAGCGGCACGCAGCCAGCCGGCTTCGCCCAGCGCCTTCACGAGCTTGCGGCAGGAGCCATCGGTGTCGTGGTGATCGACAAGGCCGGCGACATTGTCCGCGGCCCAGCGAGAGAGATCGGTCGCCAGCTTGCGATGATGGTCCTCGAAAAATGGCCAGGTGAGAAATGTCGTGTCGGGCATGGCGGTGCTCCCTGTCTCGCGCGATCCGGCAATTGTTTTAAACCTAAAGAATTTTCCGGCAAGGGCGTCCGCGATGTTTGTCTCGCTTGCCGCGTTGCGGAAATCTATCTCGACATCAAACCGCTGAAAATTGATGCTGCATTGCATCTACGCTAGGCAGTTCTAGACCCTTTAAGTCTAAAACTATTGCTTTTCATATATCTCGGACATGCTAGGCTCAGCTCGTCCGCTCGTACAGGAGGCCATGACGTGCCGAACTCACAAACCCTGACAACCAAGGACGGCCGTTTCGGCTATGAGGCAAAAGGCGACGCGTCGATGACGCCGCTGGTGTTTCTGCACGGGATCGGCGGTGCCGGCCGTGGCTGGCGCAACCAGATCGACACGTTTGGCGATCGCTTTTTCACCATCGGCTGGGATGCGCCCGGCTATGGCGGATCGAAACAGCTCGATGAGCCCAGCATTCCCGGTTTCGCCGCCGCGCTGAAGGATTTTCTCGCACAGGTGGGAGCCAGGAAGCCCGTGCTGGTCGGTCATTCCATCGGCGGCATGATCGTGCAGCGCTTCCTGCACGACTATCCCGATCTCGCCGGCGCTGCCGTGCTCGCACAGACCACGTCCGTGTTCGGCAGCTCCGACGGCGAATGGCAGAAGAATTTTATCGATGCCCGGCTTGGCCCGCTGGATCGCGGTGAGACCATGGTGAGCATGGCGCCGAAACTCGTTGCAGGCCTGATCGGCGACGATCCCGATCCGAAAGGCCTCGACCTCGCACGCGACTGCATGGCGGCCGTGAAGCCCGACACTTACCGCGCGTCGATGATGTCGATGATCGGCTTCAACCTCCGCAACGAGATCGCCAATATCAAGGTGCCGACCCTGCTGCTGTCCGGCTCCAAGGACAACAACGCCCCCGCCAAGACCATGGCTAAGATGGCGACCATGGTGAATGGCGCGACATATGTGGAGCTGGAAGGCGTTGGCCATCTCGCCAGCTTTGAGCGCCCGCACGAATTCAACGAAGTGCTCGCCGACTTCCTCAAGACCACTCACAACCTCTCGGGATCATCCTCATGAACGCGCCTGCCAGCAAAATCGACGGCATCGTGCTTGATAAGCCGATGTTCGATCCGAAGGCTTTTCGCCTGAATGACGAACAGGTCGCGCTGATCACCAAGGCACGCGAACTCGCGCAGACGAACTTCGCCCCGCGCGCGGCGAAGTGGGACCGCGAGGCGATCTTCCCGATGGAGAATTATCGGGACATGCACAAGGCCGGCCTGCTCGGCATTTCCGTGCCGAAGGCCAATGGCGGATCGGGCGCGGACTACCAGACCTATTCGCTCGCTGCTGCCGAGATCGGTCGCTATTGCGGCGCCACGGCGCTGACATGGAACATGCATGTCTGCTCGACCCTGTGGTCCGGCCCGCTGGCCGACGATCTCGACATGGACGCGCAGACCCGCGCAGATCACGGGCGTCGCCGCGCTGTGCATTACAAGCGCATCCTCGAAGACGGCGCGATCTATGCGCAGCCTTTCTCCGAAGGCGGCGCGGCTGCTGCGGGCGGAGTCGCATTCGGCACGGAAGCGAAGCCGGTCGAAGGCGGCTGGATCGTCAACGGCAAGAAGATTTTTGCGTCGCTGTCCGGCTCGGCCGACTATTACGGCGTGCTGTGCACCGAGACCGTCGAAGGCGAGAAGGCCTCGCGCCGCAACACGCTGTATCTCGCGATCTCCGCGAAGTCGGAAGGCGTCTCCGTCGTTGGAGACTGGGATCCGCTCGGCATGCGCGGCACCGTCTCGCGCACGCTGATCTTCAAGGACGTGTTCGTGCCGGAGGATTCCGCGCTGATGCCGCGCGGCGTTTATTTCCAGGCGGCGATGCGCTGGCCGCATATGTTCATGACGCTCTCGCCCACCTACATGGGCCTCACCCAGGCGTCCTATGATTTCACCGTCAAATATCTGCGCGGCGAAGTGCCGGGCATGCCGCCGGTGAAGCGTCGCATGTATCCGACCAAGCAGATCGCGGTCGCGCAGATGCAGGTGAAGCTCGAGCAGATCAAGGGCATCTGGTTCCAGGCCGTCACCGAAGCCTGCGCCAATCCCACCAAGGAGCAGGTGCTGCGCGCCTACGCGTCGCAATACACCGTGATGGAAGGCGCCAACGAGCTCGCCGCACTGGCGATCCGCACCTGCGGCGGTCAGTCGATGCTGAAGACGCTGCCGCTGGAGCGCATCTATCGCGACAGCCGCTGCGGCGCGCTGATGCTGCCGTGGACCGCCGAACTCTGCCTCGACCGCATCGGGCGCGAGGCGCTGTATGAGCCCGGCGAGAAAGACGAGTAATCGTGGACCTTTCCAGCCTCATCGCCCGCAACGCGGCCTTCACGCCGGACAAGCCCGCGATCCGTTTCGAAGGCGCGACGCTGACCTATGCCGCGTTCAATGCGCGGATCGAGGCGACGGCAAAAGCACTGAAGACGGAATGCGGCGTGGGACGCGGCGATCGGGTCGCGATCCTCAGCCTGAACCGGCCGGATTATCTCGTTCTGCTCTATGCCTGTGCAAGGCTGGGCGCGATCCTCGTGCCTCTCAATTGGCGGCTCGCCGTTGCGGAGCAGCTCTTCATCCTCTCCGATGCGTCGGTGAAGGTGCTGGTGCTGGAAGAAGGCTTTGCGGCGATCCTGCCGCAGCTTGCGACGGAGATGCCGGACACACGCGTGGTCGCGCTCGACTTCGCGCCACCAGCGCCCGCTCAGACTTTTGATGCCCTGCTCGCCAAAGCCTCTGGCGACGGTAGCAATCCGCATACCGACCTCTCCTGCCCGCTGCTGATCGTCTATACGTCCGGCACCACGGGCCGCCCGAAAGGCGCGGTGCTGCGTCAGGACGCGCTGCTGTGGAACGGGGTGATGAGCCAACACATGCATGGCCTCACCTCCGACGATCACGTGCTGACGGTGCTGCCGTTCTTCCATGTCGGCGGGCTCAACATCCAGACCACGCCGGCGCTGCATCACGGCGCCACCGTGACCATCCATGCGCGCTTCACGCCGGACTCCACGCTGGCGACCATCGCCAATGAGCGACCGACGCTGACGGTGCTTGTGCCCGCGACCATTCAGGCCGTGAGCGAGCACCTGGCATGGGCGAGCACCGACCTCACCTGCCTGAAAGCGGTCTCCACCGGCTCCAGCATCGTGCCGCCGCATCTGATCGCGCGCTTCACCGATCGCGGCATTCCGGTGCTGCAGGTCTACGGATCGACAGAAACCTGTCCGATATCGGTCTATACGCGGCTTGGCGGCGAAGCGCGCGCGGGATCAACGGGACTGCCGGGCCTGTGCTGCGAAGCCAAGGTGATCGACGATCACGGTAATGAGGTCGCGGCCGGCACGGCCGGCGAAATCGTGGTGCGCGGCCCCAATGTGTTCTACGAATATTGGGGCAACGAAGCCGCGACGCGCGATGCGTTGCATGACGGCTGGTATCGCACCGGTGATATCGGCACGCGCGACGCGGACGGATATTTCTGGGTCCACGACCGCAAGAAGAACATGATCATTTCCGGCGGCGAGAATGTCTATCCCGCCGAGATCGAGCGTGTGATCCTCGAACACCCCGATGTGGCCGATGTCGGCGTGATCGGCGTGGCCGATCCGAAATGGCAGGAAGTGCCGGTCGCTTATGTGGTGCTACGTGCCGGCTGCGACTGCACGACCGAGATCCTGAAGGCGCATGTGGCGACTCAGCTCGCGCGCTTCAAACATCCGCGGGACATCATCTTCGTCACCGATCTGCCGCGCACCGCGCTTGGCAAGGTGCAGCATTTCAAATTGAAGCAGAACACGCCTTCGTAGCATTCAGGGGACGACAATGAAGATCGCAGTACTCGGCGGCGGCAATGGCTCATTCGCGGCCGCAGGCGATTTCGCGCTGCAGGGCCATGACGTTCGCCTCTGGCGCCGCGACAGCGAGGCGGTGGCCGCACACAAGGCCGCTGGCTCGCGCATCACCGTGAAGAATGCGCAGGGCACGCATGACCCCCAGCTCTCGCTCGTCACCACCGACATCGCCGGGGCGATTGAGGGCGTCGAACTGATCCTCTGCCCGGCACCCGCATTTGCGCAGCCGGATATCGCAAAACAGATCGCACCGCATCTCAGGGATGGTCAGGTCGTCTATCTGCCGCCCGCGACGTTCGGCGCGATGATTTTTGCGAAGGCTGCGCATGACGCCGGCAACAAGGCCAAGGTCGCCTTTGCCGAGACCGGCACGCTGCCCTGGCTTGCCCGCAAGCATGGGCCATTCGAAGTCGCCATCACCATCCGCGCCAAGCGGTTGCCGACGGGCGTGTTTCCGCTTTCGATGTCCGACCATGCCTGCAAGGTGATCGACAAGGCGTTTCCGGGCGTGATCGAGCCCTGCGGCGATGCACTGTCCGGCGCGCTGATGAATGCCGGCCCGATCATCCATCCGCCGCTGATCGTGATGAATGCCGGGCCGCTCGAGCATTTTCCGAAATGGGATATCCACAAGGAAGGCACGCAGGTCTCGATCCGCCGCGTGACCGACCAGCTCGACGGCGAGCGTATCGCGATCCGCGAGGCGCTCGGCTATCACGGTCCGCATTTCCCGCTGGTGCATCACTATAACAAGGAAGGCGAGGAGTGGATGTATGGCCGCGGCTCGCATGATCGCCTGACCGACAGCGGCGACTGGCGCGAGAACATCGTGCTGACCGAGCACCGCTATATGCGCGAGGATCTGCGCACCGGCCTTTCCTTCTTCCTGTCCTGCGCGCAGCTTGCCGGCGTCGAGACGCCGCTCGTGAAGGCGTTCCTCGCCATCGGTGGCGCCATCTGCGGCGAGAACTTTTTTGAAGGCGGCCGCACGCTGGCGTCGCTCGGCTTCGGCGGTCTCTCGCGCGATGAATTGCAGAAGCTGCTGCGCGAAGGCTTTGCGGCATGAGCACGCGGCCAGTGATCGCGTGCCTCGGCGCAGGCCGCATGGGCCGCGGCATTGCCGTGGCCTTTGCCTATGCGGGCCACGAGGTCGCCATCGTCGATTTCAAGCCGCGCAACGCTGACAAGTTCAAGGCGCTTGAAACGGAAGCGCTGGACGAGATTCGCAAGACATTTGCCAGCATGGCGCGCTTCGGGCTACTGAAGAATGCGGATATCGAGACCCTGATCGCGCGCGTCCGTGTCGTACCTGAAGCCGACGCCGGATTGGCGCTCAGCGGTTCCGCGATCATCTTCGAGGGCGTGCCTGAAGTTCTCGACCAGAAGCGCGAGGCGCTCGCGCGCGCCTCTCAACTCGCCGGGCCAGAGCCGATCATCGCCTCGACGACATCAACGATCCTTGTCGATGACCTCTCCAGTGCCATCGACAGGCCCGAGCGCTTCCTCAACGCGCACTGGCTCAATCCCGCCTATCTCGTGCCGCTGGTCGAGGTCTCGCCGGGCGCAAAGACCGATCCGGCCGTCACCGCAAAGGTGAAGGAGTTGCTCGAAGGCATCGGCAAGGTGCCCGTCGTCTGTTCGGCGTCGCCAGGCTATATCGTACCGCGCATCCAGGCGCTGGCGATGAACGAAGCCGCGCGCATGGTCGAGGAAGGCGTGGCTTCGCCGGAAGAACTCGACAAGGCGATCAAATATGGCTTCGGCTTTCGCTTCGCCGTGCTTGGTCTGCTCGAATTCATCGACTGGGGCGGCGGCGATATTCTGCACTATGCCAGCAAATACATGACATCAGCGCTGAACAATGATCGCTATGCGGCGCCTGAGATCATCGGGCGCAACATGGCCGAAGGAAAGATCGGCCTGCGCACGGGAGAAGGCTTTCTCAATTACGAGGGGCTGGATGTCGATGCTTATCGCGAGGGACGGCTATCGGCATTCGTCGATCTGCTGAAGCACTTTCAGCTGCAGAAGCCGCCGGTGCTTTGACCGTATTCCATACTCCGTCCTCATCCTGAGGAGCCGTGCAGCGGCGTCTCCCAGCGAATGGCGTAGCCATTCGCAAGGGATGGCTGCGGAGTTCCGACATCTCATGGTTCGAGACGCGGCCAAATGGCCGCTCCTCACCATGAGGGACGGAGAGATTTACACTTCCGGAAATCCACGCAGCAGATAGCCACGCAGCGTGTGCAGCAGGCTGTTCAGGATCAATCCCAGCAGTGAGATCATGATCAGGGGCACGAACATGTCCACTGTCTGGAACGTGCGCGCAGCCTGCACCAGCATATGGCCGAGGCCGTCGCTTGAGGTGATCATCTCGGCGAGAAACACCACGATGCAGGAAATCACGAGGCCGATGCGGCAGCCTGTGAGGATTGAAGGCATCGCCGCCGGCAGGACCACCTTGAACAGGATCTGCCAGCGCGGCGTGCCTGCAGCCTGCGCCGACCAGACCAGCTTCTGCTCGACCATGGACGCGCCGTAATAGGTGGAGAGCAGAATCGGGAACAGCGCGTCGGCCGTGACCAGCGTGATCTTGGAGGCGTGATCGAAGCCGAGGATCAGCAGCAGCGCAGGATAGAGCGCGACTTTCGGGATCGGCGCGAGAACACGTACCAATGGCTTCACGACCGCGTTGATCGCAGGACTCACCGCGGCCGCGAGGCCGATAAAGACGCCGAGCACCACGGCGATGCCGAAGCCAGCAAACAGGCGGATCAGGGTTGCGGCAAGATCGTGCAGGAAATCGGCCGTGAAGAACTGCGTTGCCAATCGGCCAAACACTGCGCCGGGCGGCGGCAACAGGTTGCTCGGCGCATAGCCGAAACTGACCAGCGACTGCCACAGCGCCAGGAACAGCGCGATGGGGAGGAGACCGATGAAGAAAGCGTTGATGCGTTCACTCATGCCCTGCTCCTCATGTGAAGCTTAAAGGCATGTCGTCGCGCGGTTGCGACCACTTCACCAGATAGAGCCTGATGCGCTCGAACACCGCGTCGAAAATGATTCCGAGCAGACCGACGATCAGGATCATGGCGAACACCGTGTCGTATTGAGCCATGTCGAGCGCATTGAAGAGGATGTTGCCGGCGCCGGATTGGCGCGCGATCATCTCCGACGTGATCATGGTGATCAGCGCCAGAACGAGTCCCGTGCGACAGCCGGTGAGAATTTCCGGCAACGCCGCCGGCAGCACGATGCGCAGCATGCGCGACGGTGCCGACATGCCCATCGCAGCGCCGGACCACAGCATCTTCTCTTCCACGGCTTTGCCGCCCTGGAACGAGTGATAGATGATCGGCAGGGAGACGCCGAGAAAGATCACCAGCGTCTTGGAAACATCGCCCACGCCGAGCCACAGCATGATGATCGGCATCAGGGCCGCTTTCGGCACGGGATAAATGATCATCATCAGCGGATTGAAGAAATTCGCCACCGCCTTGACGCGGCCCATCATCAGGCCGAGCGGGATCGCGAACAAAACCGCCAGCGTCAGGCCGATGGCCATGCGGCGCATGGAGTCCAGAATATTCCGGATCGATTCCTTGTCGGTGAGAATCGACGGCACCGCTTTCAGCGTCTCGATGGCGGTCGGGAAACTCTCGGTCTGCAGCCGCATCGAGGCCAGCTGCCAGACACAGAGCAGGCCGATACAAGCGAGCAGCGGCGACAGCGCCTTCAGGATGCGGCGCGGCGACATCAGTGCGCTTCCTGGCCGTCGTCGATCATCTTTTCGATATCGACGATGTATTTCTGGAAGCGGGCATCGAGCAACAGGTCCGCGCGTTTGCGCGGGCGCGGCAGATCGATGTCGATGATTTCCTTGATCGAGCCCGGCGAACGCGACATCACGATCACCTTGTCGGAAAGATAGACCGCTTCCTCAACCGAATGCGTGACGAACAGCACCGTCTTGCGCTGGCGATCCCAGATGTCGAGCAGATCGTTCTGCAAGCGCGTGCGCGTATGCGCATCGAGGGCGCCGAAGGGTTCGTCCATCAACAGCACGGCGGGATCGTAAGCCAGCGTGCGCGCGATGGCGACGCGCTGCTTCATGCCGCCGGAGAGTTCTTTGGGATAGAATTTCTCGTAGCCCTTGAGGCCGACCATCTCGAGCAGTTTTCGCCCGCGCGCATCCGCCTCGGACTTCTTCATGCCCTGCTGCAACATGCCATACATGACATTGCCGAGCACGTTCTTCCATGGAAACAGCGCGAATTCCTGAAACACCGGACCGCGATCAGGACCAGGACCAGTGATCGCATTGCCTTTGACTTTAACGCTGCCTTCGGTCGGCTTGACGAAGCCGCCGACGATATAGAGCAGCGTGGACTTGCCGCAGCCTGATGGACCAAGGATCGAGACGAAGGCGCCGTCCTCGATGGACAGGTTGATGTCCGACAGTGCGAGGTGGCTTTGCCGACCCGACGTCTCGAAGCGCTGCGAGACGTGATCGATTTCGATCATCGCCTGCGCAGGCGCGCGTACGGTTTCCAGCCTGGTCTGAGCGTCCGAGCGCAGCGTTGCCACTTTCATTCCCGGTCCTTCATTGGTGATGCCCAACTCCATGAGCATAACCAGAACCCGCGATTATTTTAAGCTTCAAATTTAGCCGGGCAGCGCCTTTTTGCTAGTCAGCCGTGCTGCAGTGCAATCAGTCGCGGTAATAGGCTTCGACTTCGCCGCTGAGCTTGATCAGCAACGGATTGCCATGGCGATCCTTGGCGGCGCCGGCGGGGACGCGCACCCAGCCCTCGCTGATGCAATATTCCTCGACATTGCTCTTCTCAGTGCCCTTGAAGCGGATACCGACGTCATGCTGCAGAACGGCTTCGTTGTAGAACGGGCTGCGCGGATCCACCGAGAGACGGTCCGGGATGGCGGGCTGGGTGGTGTTCTCGGTCATAGCAGGGCCTCGATCTTGTCGCGCAGGGCTTCGGGTTTGGTGGTCGGCGAAAACCGGTCGACCACCCGGCCGGAACGATCGACCAGGAATTTGGTGAAATTCCATTTGATCGCCGGCCCGAGCAGCCCCGACTTCTCAGATTTGAGGAAATTATACAATGGGTGCGCGAGTGTCCCGTTGACGTCGATCTTGGCAAATAGCGGGAACGAGACGTCATAGGTCGTCTGGCAGAAGCCGGCGATCTCCTCGGCGGTGCCGGGCTCCTGACCACCGAACTGGTTGCAGGGGAAGCCGAGCACCGTGAAACCGCGGGCGGCAAAATCCTTCTGCAACGCTTCGAGGCCCGCATATTGCGGCGTGAAACCGCAGGCGCTGGCGGTGTTGACCACCAGCAGCACCTTGCCTTCGAAATCCTTCAGCGAGACCGTATCGCCCTTCAGCGAGTCGGCTTTGAAGTCATAGATACTCATCAGGGCCTCATGCAGTGACGGGATCGCAGGGCATCGGCGGCGTGCCGCCTGCCTCGATCGCCTCGCCGGCCGCGAGACAGAGATCCTCGCGGTAGCGGCCGGCGACGACCTGCACGCCGGTCGGAACGCGACCGACCAGGCCGGTGGCGACGGACAGTGCTGGCAGGCCCATGAAGGGAATACCGATCTGCGGCATCTGTGCGGCCCAGACGCGATCGAAGCCCTCCTGGCCCTGCAGATCGAGATTGTCGGGGAACGGCAATTCGCCGGACATGGGCATCAGCACCACCGCATAACGCTGCAAGAACAGCTCCCAGTCGCGCACGAAGGTGGAGCGACGCACCAGCGCATGCGAAAGGCCGCCCTCGCTGAAATCGGCGACCTTCGCCTTCTGGCCGCGCAGGCAGACCAGTGCGGCAGGATCGCCTTCCCGCTCTGCGGCATCGAGCAGGCCCTGATAGCCATCGCCGAACCAGATCGTCGTCTGCAGCGCTGCGGCCTCGCGCAGCGCCGGCGTGTTCTCGACCTCCTCGACGATCCAGCCGGCGGCCTGCAGCCGCTTGCCGGCATCGCGCACGGCGGCTTCGACATCGGCCGTGATGGCGAGACCATCGGGGCGGAGGCACATCGCCACGCGCTTCTCGCGCGGTTCGCCGATCAAGGGCGCCGGCACATACCAGGGATCGCGCGCATCGGGCTGCGACATGGCTTCGAGGCCAAGCCTGATATCGGCAATGGTCCGCGCAAGCGGGCCGGACACCGCCGTGATCTGGCCGGAGATGATGCGCTCGGGCAGCGCCTGATTATAGGCGGCAATGCGGCCGACGGTCGGACGCAGGCCATGCACGCCACAGGCATAGGCGGGATAGCGGATCGAGCCGGCGATATCGGTGCCATGGGCGATGTGACCGATGCCGGCCGCAACCGCGCTGCCTGCACCGCCCGACGAGCCGCCCGGCGTCCGCGAGGGATCGCGCGGATTTTTGGTGTCGCCATAGAGCTGGTTGGTGGTGAACCAGCGGTAGGAGAAGGCCGGGCAATTGGTGCGGCCGAGAATGACGGCACCGGCCTTGATGAGATTGTCGATCACCGGGCTGTTGCTGGTGGCGATGATCCCGTTCTGGATCTTCACGCCATTGGATGTCGCATAGCCCTTGTAGTCGATATTCACTTTCACGGTGACGGGCACGCCGGCAAGCGGGCCGACATTGAGGCCGTGCGCGAGCGCAGCATCGACCGCCTCGGCCTGTGCGAGGACTTCCTCAGGACGATGTTCGACCACGGCATTGATCGCGGGGTTCGCGGAATCGAGCCTGTTGAGACCGGATTGCGCTGCTTCCTTCGCCGATACCTTGCGGCTCCTGATGAGTGCAGCGAGTTCAGAGGCCGACAGACGCCAGAGATCGTTCATGCAGTACTCCCGTATTTGCGGTGGGATTTATCGCAGCATGCGCGGGGAATGCCAAATGCGAACGTGGCTTCGCGATCTCGCGGCGCCGAAGCGTCCGAGGTGTGAACAGTCCTCCCCTCGAGGCATGAGGGGAGGTGGCACGCCGCAAGGCGCGTTGGGTGGGACTTGACGCAATCCGTCTCGCTGGATCGCCAGCGAAACCGCAATTGCGCAACGCCTTACGGCGCGCCACCGCGACGTTGTTCCAGTCGAAGGACCGTTCTTCCGGGTACTGGGCGCATCCCATTGGATGCCATCCGACAGGTTTCCCCGCCTTCGCCCGCACCGCGTCCAGCCGCGCTAGCGGCAGCCTCCCGTAGTGGAGGCGGACGGCGACCTCCGACCACCCGAGTGCAAGGGGATACGTCCTCCCCCGGCCCGCAGGCGCCGCATCTTGCCCCACTCAAAGACGCCTCATGAGAGCGCCCTCGCGAACAAGACGGGAGGGATATGGCAAAAGATGGGAATATTGTCAAGAACAATGAGGGAACAAACGACGATGCGCTTTTCCCTCCCCCAAGCGGCGCAGCCGCGCCGTGGGGGAGGGTGGCGAGAAGCAAGCGTTCAGCGAGCTTCGAGACGGGTGGGGTCTCTCCGCAAGCTCTGACGTCACGTGTGCACCCCACCCGTCTCGACGGCTTCGCCGTCGATCCACCCTCCCCACTGCGCGGCTGCGCCGCTTGAGGGAGGGAAAGGAAGCGCCCTACTTCACCCTCGCCAGAAAATAGGCGAGCTCCACGATCTGCGCATCGGAGATCGACTGCATCACATCCGCCATCGTTGCGTCGTAGCCGTGGCGGCTGTTGTCCTTGTATTCGCGCATGGTCTTGGCGAGATAATCCTCACGCTGGCCGGCGATGCGCGGAATGTTATCGCGGCCGGCGAAATCGGCGTTATGACAGCTGTCGCAGCGGAATTGCGAGGTCAGCGCCTTCGCGGCCTGCATGCGCGCCGGGTCGCCTCCCTCGACAGCCACCGGCTTCGGCAGTGTCGCGATGTAGTCGGAGAATATGCGCAGGTCGTCATCAGTGAGATCCTTCGCCATCTCGTTCATCGGCTCGAAGGTGCGCAGCTTCTCGCGAAACATGTAGAGCTGGATCAGCGTATAGGCCGGCTGCTGCGCGCCGAGAGAGGGCGTGTTCTCCGTCTCCGACGTGCCCTTCTCGCCGTGACAGGCGAGGCACGGCGCCGCACGTTCAGCGATGGGTTCGGCAGCGTATAGCGGGGAAACGGCAAGCAACGACATCACGATGATGGCGAACGGGCGCATCGATATGTCTCTTTCAAATGCGAATTAAACTCGTCATTCCGGGGCGGACCAGCGCCGAAGGCGATGGGACCGAGCCCCGGAATCTCGATGTGTGAATCTCATTCCTGGATTCCCCGCCATTCCAATTGGAACGGCTGAGGTTCACGCGCGACGTGCGCGTGAACCTTGGACTGACAGCGTATGCCAGACGGCAACGTCATCACTTCTTGTCGGCGACCTTCGGCTTGCCGTAGGTGATGCGATAGATCGCACCGTTCCAGTCGTCGGAGACGAGCAGCGAGCCGTCCTTCATCGGCAGCACGTCCACGGGACGGCCGACATACTTGTTGTCCTCGATGAAGCCGGTGAGGAACGGCTCAACCGACTTCACGGTGCCATCCTTGTTCAGCTTCGCCACCACGACGTCGCCGCCGAGCTTCTGCGACTTGTTCCAGGAGCCGTGACGCGCGATGAAGATCGCGTTCTTGTAGGCGGCAGGGAACATCTTGCCATTATAGAAGCGCATGCCGAGCGCCGCGGTGTGAGCACCGAGCAGGCCGACCGGCGCGGTGTAGTCGGCGCAGGACTTGCCCCATCCGAATTCCGGATCGAGGATGTTGCCCTGGTGGCAGAACGGCGCGCCAAAGTTCTCGCCATCCTTGGTGACGCGGTTGAGTTCGTCTTCCGGCACCGTTTCCGACATCCAGTCGCGGCCGTTATCGGTGAAATACATCTGCTTGGTTTCGGGATTCCAATCGAAGCCGACAGTGTTGCGCATGCCGCGCAGCACGACTTCCGCGCCGGAGCCATCGAGATTCATGCGGCGGATCTGCCCGTGCTCCTCGCTGTGCAGCACGCTGTTACCCGGCTGGCCGACCGGAACATAGAGCTTGTTGTCCGGACCGATGCCAATGAACTTCCAGCCGTGGGCTTCGTCCTTCGGCAGCTTGTCGTAGATCATCGTCGGCTTCGGCGGATTGTCGAGATTGTCTTCCACCTTGTCGATCTTCGAGATCTTCGACAGTTCGCCGATGTAGAGCGTGCCGTCCTTGAAGGCCAAACCGTTGGGCCGATAGAGGCCGGAGGCCAGCACCTTGACCTGACGCTTGCCGTCCTTGTTCGCGACGGCATAGACCTTGTCGACGAGGCGCGAACCAACGAACACTGTGCCCTTGTCGCCTTCGCGCATGGAGCGCGCATTGGCCATGCCGGCGGCATAGACTTCAATGTTGAAACCGGCCGGCACCTTCAGCTTGGCGGTGGGCAGCTTGTCCGGGGCCGACGGGATCGGCGGCGGCGCAACAGGCGCGAGCTTGGCGGCGGCGGCATTGTCTGCGGGACGACCGATCAGCGGCGAGCCAGGCGGCAGAGCCGGCGTAGCGGCTGCTGCGGGGGTCGCGGCAGGCGCAGGAGCTGCAGCCTGCGGGGCTGCCGGTGCGGGAGTTGTTGGCGCCGCAGGAGCGGCGGCGGGCGGCGCTGCCGCCGGCGCGGCGGGGGTGGAATCCGATTGCTGGGCAACGGCACCGGATGCAAAGACGCCAATAAACACGCCGGCAAGCAAAGCCTGACGGGCGGACGCATAAACGGTCATGAATCTCTCCCTTTAAGGAAGCCCTTTTTCGACCGCAGCAAACACCTGCCGCGCGCCCCCAAGGCTCTCCGACGCGCAGTGTGAATATTTTACCGCCGATGCGCAATCAAAACATCGGTGCACCGCGACTCAGTGCCGCGTCGTCGAATCCGCGGAGTCGAGCAGCGCTTCCGTGAAAGGAAATTCGAGCACGATCTCACCCTGCTCGTCGGTCACTTCCAGCACTGCCGCGAGCAGATCGCGCTGTGCACCTTCCGATCGCAACAGCTGAATGATCATGGAGCGCGCGACTTCCCAGGCATGGTCGGGATTGCGCAGCATTTCTCCATCCGGATCATCGACGACTTCGTCGCCAAGGCGGGTATTGAAAAAATAGCGTGGCATGACGATCCCCGACTTCCTGAAAATTGCCGTCAACAACGGGCGATGGCTTTGCCGCAAAGACTCATTAGAAGGTTAAGGAACGCATGAGGCTTTGCAATGTTGCATCGCGATTGTTTTTGCAGTGCACGCAAACGTGACCTTCACTTTCGAACCTGCATGGCTTCCCTCACAATGTGATGACGAAGGTGTTGGCGAACCTTTAGCTAACGACTAGAGTTGTCCCTTGCAGCATCGGCTGCATTCAAAAGCGGGAGAGAATCGTGGCCTGGAAAGCACCAAAAATCGTCGAAGTTGCGGTCGGTATGGAAATCAACATGTATGCTTGCGCCGCGCGCAAGTAAGACGCGACTTCACGCCGACAGGGCGCCATTTCCGGACAGTCCGGGAAGGCGCCCTTTTCGGCTGAGTTTTGTTTGAAGCTGCTGAAGCTTTCTTTCGAGCTGGTGGCGCTGTCGTTGAACCCGGCAGTGCTTTCGTTGAAGCCGGCGGCGCCTGGGGCGATTTGATGTTGCGTATCGTCGTTCTTGGAGCAGCAGCGGGCGGCGGCGTCCCGCAGTGGAATTGCGGTTGCCCGATATGCCGTGCAGCGCGGAGCGACCGTCCTGAATTGCAGAACGGCCAGGCGTCCATCGCCATCACCGCCGACGACCGCAACTGGTTTCTGATCAACGCATCACCCGATCTGCGGCAACAGGTCACGGCAACACCGCAACTGCATCCGCAGGATGGTGCCTTGCGGCATTCGCCCATCGCGGGCGTCATTCTCACCAATGGCGAGGTCGATGCAGTGGCCGGGCTGCTCTCGATGCGCGAAGGCTCGCCGTTCACGATCTATGCGCATCAGCGCGTACTGGCGATCCTCAAGGCGAACAGCATTTTCAACGTGCTGTCGGACAAGAACGTAAAGCGCGAAGCCATCGCCATCGATGCCAGCTTCACGCCTCGCCTGCAGGACGGCACCGCATCGGGGCTCGAGGTCCTGCCCTTCACCGTCCCCGGCAAAGGCGCGTGGTATCTCGAAGGACAGGCGCATCCGGCCGGTGAGGATGGCGACGGCGATACGCTGGGCCTGCGCATCAGCGAACCGGCAAGCGGCAAGCATTTCTACTTCATCGCCGCCTGCGCGCGCGTGACGCCGGAGCTGAAGGAGCGCATCCGCGGTGCGCCGCTGGTGTTTTTCGACGGCACCGTATGGCGCGACGACGAACTGATCGCTGCCGGGCTCGGGCAAAAGACCGGGCAGAGCATGGGGCATATTGCGATGTCCGGCGCAGATGGCGCGATCGCATCCCTTGCTGACGCCGGCATTGCACAGAAGTTCTTTCTGCACATCAACAATTCGAATCCCGCATTGCTGCACGACTCGGCCGAGCGCGCAGCATTGACGACAACCGGATGGGCAATCCCCCACAACGGGATGGAAATTACGCTCTAGAGCTTCGATTCTGATAGAATCAGAACCGAAGCTCTAGTTTTTTGTTTTGACGCGTTTTCTTGACGCGAACCGGTATCCACTTCACTCGAAAACGCTCTAATGGAGATCAGGTCGTGAAACTGTCCGCGCTGTCGATCGATCCTGGCGTGCCGCTGGATACGGCCGAACAACTGGAAGCGGCGCTACGCGAGATCGGTGCGACGCGTTATCACAGCCTGCATCCGTTTCATAAGCTGCTGCATGGCGGCCGGCTCAACAAGGGGCAGGTGCAGGCCTGGGCGCTGAACCGCTACTACTATCAGAGCACGATCCCCATCAAGGATGCGGTCGTGATCTCCCGCTTTCGCGACCGTGCAACACGGCTGGAATGGCGACATCGCATCGAGGATCACGACGGCGATGTCGGCAGCGAAGGCGGCATCGAACGCTGGCTGAAGCTCACCGAAGGGCTCGGGCTCGACACCGCCTATGTGGAATCCACCGAGGGCATCCTGCCGGCAACGCGCTTCGCCGTCGAAGCCTATGTGCATTATGTGCGCGACCGCTCGCCGCTCGAAGCCATCGCCTCTTCGCTGACGGAACTGTTCGCGCCGAACCTGCACGAAGAGCGGATTTCCGGCATGCTGAAGCACTACGACTTCGTCAATCCCGACATCATGAGCTATTTCAGCCGCCGCCTGACCCAGGCGCCGCGCGATGCCGGTTTTGCGCTGGACTATGTCAAGCAGCATGCCACCACCCCGGCGGAACGCCGGCTGGTGGCCAATGCGCTGATCTTCAAGACCAATGTGTTGTGGGTGCAACTCGACGCGCTATATCATGCCTATGTGGATGGGCATGTGCCGCCGGGCGCCTTCGTGCCCGCAGCCGACTAGGGACCGATCACATGCGGATCGAACCTCATATGTGTCCCGGACGCGCTGCAGCGTTTTTCACGCTGCTGCGCAGAGCCGGGACCGCGCGAAGCTCAGGCATTGCCGACGTCGCCCGCAACGGCCCCGGCTCTGCGAAGCAACACAATGTGTTGCATCGCGTCCGGGGCACAGACTTTATGCGAGCCAGGTCATGACGGAGCAGCCGCGCAACCGTCGGATGGAAGTGAGCGAGACGAGCAAGCCGGTCTTGCCGCGTCACGCGCGGCTGAAATTCGACGAGACGCGACAGGTCTGGGTGATCCTCGCGCCGGAGCGCGTGCTGGCGCCCGACGAGATTGCCGTCGAAATCCTGCAGCTCTGCGATGGGCAACGCAGTGTCGCCGACATCGTCGATCTGCTCGCCGCCAAATATAACGCACCGCGCGAGGACATCGGCAACGACGTCATCGCCATGCTGCAGGATCTCGCCGACAAGGGCTTTCTCACGCAAGCGCGGGAGAAGACGGCATGAGCCCGACTCTCACCGACGCCAGCCCTGTTGCGAGTGACAGTCTCGCCGTGCTGGAGCGCACGCGTTCGACGGCCGAGACTTATGGCATCCCGCTGGCCGTGCTGGCCGAGCTGACGCATCGCTGCCCGCTGCAATGCCCCTATTGCTCGAACCCGGTCGAGCTCGATCGCGCCAACAGCGAACTCACCACCGAGGAGTGGAAGAAGGTGCTGAGCGAACTCGCCGAAATCGGCGTGCTGCAGATCCATTTTTCTGGCGGCGAACCGACAGCGCGCAAGGACATCGTCGAACTGGTGCAACACGCCACCGATGTGGGGCTGTATTCGAACCTGATCACCTCCGCCGTGTTGCTGTCGCGCGAAAAGCTCGAAGCGCTGGCCGATGCCGGGCTGTGCCATGTGCAGATCAGCTTTCAGGGCAATGAGCCCGTCGTCGCCGATCGCGTCGGCGGCTATCGCGGCGGCCATGCGAAGAAGATCGAGGTGGCGCGCTGGACGCGCGAGCTCGATCTGCCGCTGACGGTGAATGCCGTGATGCACCGGCAGAACCTGCATCAGCTCGGCGATATCATCCAGATGGCGGTCGATCTCGACGCCAACCGGCTGGAAGTGGCGAATGTGCAATATTACGGCTGGGCGCTGAAGAACCGCGCCGCCCTGATGCCGACCATCGAACAGATCGACGACACCAGCCGCATCGTCGACGAGGCGCGCATTCGCCTGAAGGGCATTCTCGATATCGATTACGTGGTGCCGGATTATTACGCGCTGCGGCCGAAGAAATGCATGGGCGGCTGGGGACGGCAATTCTTCAACATCTCGCCCGCCGGCAAGGTCCTGCCCTGTCACGCCGCGGAGACCATCACGGGGCTCGATTTCGAAAGCGTGCGCAGCAATCATTCCATCGCCTGGATCTGGCAGAATTCCGAAGCCTTCAACCGCTATCGCGGCACCTCGTGGATGCCTGAGCCGTGCAAGAGCTGCGAGTTCAAGGAAGTGGATTTCGGCGGTTGCCGCTGCCAGGCCTTTGCGCTGACCGGCGATGCCGGCAATACCGATCCGGCCTGCACCTTCTCGCCTCGGCACGAAGACATCTTCAAGCTGGCAGAGCTGGAATCCAGCGAAGGCGCCGACCGCTTCCTCTATCGCAACTTCAAGGGCGGCACGCTGGAAACGGACGACACGCATGGTGGCTGACTCCCCTGCTCCCGTCGCGGCGGATGCATTCACCCCGCTGACATCTGAACATCTCGACGTCGGTGACGGACACACGATCTATGTGGAAAGCGTCGGCCGCACCGACGGCATTCCTGCGGTCTATCTGCATGGCGGGCCGGGCTCGGGCTGTCAGCCCGATCATCGCCGGCTGTTCGATCCGCAGCGCTTTCACACCGTACTGTTTGACCAGCGCGGCGCTGGTCGCAGCAGGCCGAAGGGACGTCGCGAGCACAACACCCTGCCGCATCTGATTGCCGATATGGAGACGATCCGCCGCAAATTCGGCTTCGAGAAATGGCTGGTGGTCGGCGGTTCCTGGGGCGCGACGTTGGCGCTGGCCTATGCGCAGGCGCATCCCGAGCGCGTCTCGGGCATCGTGCTGCGCGCGACCTTCTTCGGCACGCCGGAGGAATTGCACGACGTTTTCAACGTCATCCTGCCACGGCACTATCCCGGATTGCATGAGGATTACCTCAGCGTGCTGCCGGAAGCCGAGCGCGCCGAGCCGCTACCGAATTTCTATCGCCGCATCCTCGATGCCGATCCGACCGTGCACATCCCCGCGATCCGCGCCTGGGGCGGCACCGAAGCGATCCTCTCCGAGGTCGCGCCGAAGCGTACGCGGCTCGATCGCGCGGCGTTATCCAGCAGCACCGGATCGATGCCGGCAACGCCGGCGATGGAAGCCCACTACTTCGCGCATGACGCGTTCATGCGACCCCGCCAGTTGATGGAAGACGCGGTCAAACTAAAGGGCATTCCGGGGGTCATCGTGCAGGGTCGCTACGACCTGCTCTGCCCGCCGGTGAATTCGCATGCGCTCGCTGCGCGCTGGACCGATGCGGAGGTGCGGATCGTCGAAGGCGCAGGGCACAGCCTGTACGATCCGGGCGTGCGGGATGCCGTGATGAGGGCGATCGCGGACGTGGCGTCGAAACTCCATACGCCCTGCTGACGGAGCGCTTCATGCCTATGGCCGGAACGGGAATGCTGATGACGTCGATGGATATCGACCCAGCGCATGAGCAGGAATTCAACCAGTGGTACGACCGCGAACATCTCGCCGAGCGCGTCGCCATCGAGGGTTTTCTGGAAGCACGCCGCTATGTCGCGGTGAATGCCGCACCAAAATATCTCGGCCTGTATTCGACGGAAACCTTCGATGTGCTGGACAGCGACGCCTATCGCAAGGCGCTGGCCAACCAGACAGCCTGGTCGCTCGCCAATATCGGCCGCTTCAAGAACATGTTGCGCTCGGTGGCGCGGATTACCGTGAGCCGTGGACAGGGACGCGGGGCCGCTCTCGGCCTGGTGCGCATCCGGCCACCGGAGGGCGACGCAAGTGCGCTGCGCGAGGCGCTGCGGGCCCGGCTCGATCCGGGCATGATCCATGGCATCATTTCGATGCATCTGATGGAGAGCGATCCCCGGCTATCGAGGCCGCTGACCGATGATGCGAACGCCCCCAATCCGGCCGCGCGCGACTGGTATGTGCTGATCGACGGCACCGATATCCATGCCGTGATGGCGACCATGGCCGGCCGTTTCGATGCGGCCATCGCCGATGCCGGCGCGACGCTGATTTCCAGCGGCGGTTATCGGCTGATGTGGGATCTGGCCAAAGCGGATCTCTAGGGCCGTCGCCCAAAATTTACACAATCGTCATCCTGCGCGCACACGACATTGCGATCACGCGGAAATGGAACCGTTCGCCTTGCCATGCGTAGGGCTTTGGGGTGATCATTGGAACTCGCCTGCGTAACGACTGCGCGCTTGGCCTTTGACACATTTGAACCGAAGAGTATCATGAATCCCGTCAAAGCACTCGAATCCCATGGACAGGCCGTCTGGCTCGACTTTCTCGCCCGCGGTTTCGTCGCCAAGGGCGACCTGAAGAAGCTGATCGACACCGACGCCGTGAAGGGCGTGACGTCGAATCCGGCCATCTTCGAAAAGGCCATCGGCTCTTCTGACGAATATGACGCGCCGATCGCGGCCGCGCTGAAATCGGGCGACAAATCGCCGGCCGACTTGTTCGAGCATATCGCCATCGAGGATATTCAGAACGCCGCCGACGTGCTGAAGCCGGTATTCGACGCCACCCACGGCCATGACGGTTTTGTCAGCCTCGAAGTGTCGCCCTATCTCGCCAACGACACCAAGGGCACGATCATCGAAGCCGAGCGGCTGTGGAAGAATGTCGGGCGCAAGAACCTGATGATCAAGGTGCCGGCGACGCCGGAGGGCCTGCCGGCCATCGAGCACCTGATTGGCGAAGGTATCAGCGTCAACATCACACTGCTGTTCGCGCAGAAGGTCTATGTGGAGGTCGCCGAGGCCTATCTGCGGGGACTGGAAAAGTTCGTCGCCGGCGGTGGCGATCCGTCGGGCATCGCAAGTGTGGCGTCATTCTTCGTCAGCCGCATCGATGCGCAGGCGGACAAGCAGCTCGATGACAAGATCGCGCAGGCCAACGATCCCGCCGAACAGGCGCGCCTGAAGGCGCTGAAGGGCAAGGTGGCGATCGCCAATGCCAAGCTGGCCTATCAGGAATATCTAAAACTGTTTGTTGGCGCGCGTTGGGACAAACTGAAGGCCAAGGGCGCGAAACCGCAGCGGCTGCTGTGGGCCTCCACCGGAGTGAAGAGCAAGGACTATCGCGACACCATGTATGTGGAAGAGCTGATCGGCAAGGACACGGTGAACACCGTGCCGCCGGCGACGCTCGACGCCTTCCGTGATCATGGCGAGGTGCGCGACAGCCTCGAAGAGAATGTCGACGCCGCGAAGAAGGTGCTGGCCGATTTCGCCAGGACCGGCATCTCGCTCGACAAAATCACCACCGAACTGGTGATTGACGGCGTCAAGCTGTTCGCCGATGCGGCCGACAAGCTTTACGGCGCGGTGGCGCACAAACGCGCGACATCTCTCGGCAAGGCCGTCGGCACGCAGGCGCTGGCACTTGGCGATACGCTGAAGAAGACAGTCGAAAGATCCACCGAGGAATGGCGGTCGTCGGCGAAGATTCGCCGGCTCTGGCACAAGGACGCCTCGGTCTGGACCGGCGCCGATGAAGCAAAGTGGCTTGGCTGGCTGAACGTCGCGTTCGCCGAGAAAGCCAAGCTCGCCGATTACGCCGATTTCGCGAAGTGGGTGAAGGATCAAGGCTTCACCGATGCCGTGGTGCTCGGCATGGGCGGATCGAGCCTCGGCCCGGAAGTGCTGGCGGTGACCTTCCCGCATGTTTCCGGCTTCCCGAAGCTGCATGTGCTGGACTCCACCGATCCGGCGCAGGTCGCGGCGATGGCAAAGGCGATCAATATCGCCAAGACGCTCTTCATCGTGTCGAGCAAATCCGGCGGCACGACCGAGCCGAATGTAATGAAGAACTTCTTCTTCGATGAAGTCAGCAAGGCGATCGGCGCTGAGAAAGCCGGCGCGCATTTCGTCGCCGTGACCGATCCCGGTTCGTCGCTGGAGAAGATCGCCAAGGAGCAGAAATTCGCCCGCACCTTCTTCGGCGATCCCGCCATCGGCGGACGCTATTCGGTGCTGTCACCGTTCGGTCTCGTGCCCGCGGCGGCTGCGGGCCTCGACCTCTCGAAGCTGCTGGAGCATACGCTGTCGATGGTCCGCTCCTGCGGTCCGGACGTGCCGCCGTCTGAAAATCCGGGCGTGCAGCTTGGCCTCGCGATGGGCCATGCTGGCGTCGATGGCCGCGACAAGGTCACCATTCTGTCGTCGAAAAAGATCGCCGACTTTGGCGCCTGGGCCGAACAGCTCATTGCCGAATCCACCGGCAAGGACGGCAAGGGCCTGATCCCGATCGATGGCGAGGCGCTGGGTGCTCCATCTGTTTATGGCGACGATCGCTTCTTCATCGATCTGCGCACCGACGGCGAAAATGACAAGGCGCATGATGACAAGCTCGCCGCGCTGGAAAAGGCTGGCCACCCGGTGACGCGCATCACCCTCCCCTCCATCGATCATCTCGGCCAGGAATTCTTCCGCTTCGAGATCGCGACGGCTGTGGCAGGTAGCGTGCTCGGCATCAATCCGTTCAACCAGCCGGACGTCGAAGACGCCAAGATCAAGACGCGCGAACTGACATCGGCCTTCGAGAAGACGGGCTCGCTGCCGCCGGAGACACCGGTGGCATCGTCTGTCGAAGCCGATCTCTACACCGACGACAGCAATGCCGAATTGCTGAAGAAGGCCGGCGCCAATGGCGATCTGACCTCCTGGCTGAAGGCGCATTTCCGCCGCGTCACGCCGGGCGACTATGTGGCCTTGCTCGCCTATGTCGAACGCAACGGCGCGCATATCGATACGCTGCAGGGAATGCGGATGGCGGTGCGCGACAAGAAGAAGGTCGCGACCTGCGCCGAATTCGGCCCGCGCTTCCTGCATTCGACGGGACAAGCCTACAAAGGCGGCCCAGACTCCGGTGTGTTCCTGCAGATCACAGCCGATGATGCGAAGGATCTCGCGATCCCCGATTACCGGGCGAGCTTCGGCGTCATCAAGGCGGCGCAGGCGCGCGGCGATTTCGAGGTGCTGACCGACCGTAGCCGCCGCGCCTTGCGCGTGCACCTGAAAGGCGACCTGAAAGCAGGGCTCGCGATGCTCGACAAGGCGATCACCGCGGCTCTGAACTGACCAAGACCCCACATGGCCCGGACATCGCTCCGGGCCATGTGCAATCAAAGACAAGGACATCACCAATGCAGCTCGGCATGATCGGCCTTGGCCGAATGGGCGGAAATATTGTCCGCCGCCTGATGAAGAACGGCCACACCGCAGTCGTCTATGACAAGAACGCCAAGGCTGTCAGCGACCTCGCCGGCGAAGGCGCGGTGGGCGGCTCGTCCCTCGAGGATTTCGTCAAGAAGCTCGACAAGCCGCGGCATGTCTGGGTGATGCTGCCGGCCGGCAAGATCACCGAGACGACCATCGACGAGCTACGCAAGCTGCTGGAGCCTGGTGACACCATCATCGATGGCGGCAATACCTTCTGGCAGGATGACGTTCGCCGGGGCCAGGCGCTGAAGAAGCAGGGCCTGTTCTATATCGATGTCGGCACCTCCGGCGGCGTGTGGGGCATCGACCGCGGCTATTGCATGATGATTGGCGGCGAAAAGGAAGTGGTCGATCGTCTCGATCCGATCTTCGCAACACTGGCGCCGGGCATCGGCGATATCCCGCGCACGCCCGGCCGTGACGGCCGCGATCCACGAATCGAACAGGGATACATCCATGCCGGGCCGGTGGGTGCCGGACATTTCGTCAAGATGATCCACAATGGCATCGAATACGGACTGATGCAGGCTTATGCCGAAGGCTTCGACATTCTCAAGAACGCCAATATCGAAGCATTGCCGGAAGCGCATCGCTTCGATTTCAACCTGCCCGATATCGCCGAGGTCTGGCGCCGCGGCAGCGTCATTCCGTCATGGCTGCTCGACCTCACGGCATCGGCATTGGCCAAGAGCGGCGAGCTGAAGGAATATTCCGGCTTCGTCGAGGATTCCGGCGAAGGCCGCTGGACGGTGAACGCCGCGATCGACGAGGCAGTGCCGGCCGAGGTGCTGACCGCCGCGCTGTTCGCGCGCTTCCGCTCCCGGCAGGAACATACATTTGCAGAAAAGATTCTATCCGCGATGCGCGCCGGTTTCGGCGGCCACAAAGAGCCCGATCAGCATCCGGATCCAAAGCGGCAGGACGCGCCTGATATCGTGAAATAAACGACGGAGCACTCCGTGACCGCCACACCCAGCGACAAGACCAAAAAGCCCGATCCCTGCGCCTTCGTGATTTTCGGCGTCACCGGCGATCTCGCCCATCGCCTCGTCATTGCAGCGCTGTACAACCTGCAGGCCTCCGACCTGCTGCCGGAAAAATTCTGCGTGGTCGGCATCGCCCGCAAGGGCATGACCGGGGCTGCATTGCGCGAGGATCTGCTCAAGGGCCTCAAGCAATATGCGACGCGGCCCGTCGATGATGCCATCGCGCAGAAACTCTTGAACTGCGTCACCTGCATCGAAGCTGATCCGAGCGAACCGGAGAGCTTCGACCGCATGAAGGAACAGCTCGACAAGCTCGAGGAAGCGCGCGGCACCGGCGGCAATCGCCTGTTCTATCTCGCCACACCACCGACCGCTTTCGCGCCGATCGCACGCCAGCTCGGCCGCACCGGCATGCTGAAGGAAAACGGCTCCTGGCGCCGGCTGGTGGTCGAGAAACCGTTCGGCACCGATCTCGAATCGGCAAAGAAGCTGAACAAGGAACTGCTCGGCCTGATGAACGAGCAGCAGATCTACCGGATCGATCATTATCTCGGCAAAGAGACGGTGCAGAACATTCTCGTCCTGCGCTTTGCCAACGGCATGTTCGAGCCGATCTGGAATCGCAACCATATCGATCACGTGCAGATCACCGTGGACGAGAAAATCGGCGTCGGCCATCGCGGCAGCTTCTACGATGCCACCGGCGCACTGCGCGACATGGTGCCGAACCATCTGTTCCAGCTGCTCTCGCTGGTCGCCATGGAGCCGCCGGCCCGTTTCGAGGCCAATGCGGTACGTTCGGAGAAAGCCGAAGTACTCGCAGCGGTCACCACCCAGACGGAAGAAGAGGCGCTAAAGAATTCGGTTCGCGCGCAATATGTCGCCGGCCATGTGGGCGACACCGACATCGGCGATTATCTCAAGACAGAGGACGTCAAGCCCGGCAGCACCACCGAGACCTATGCCGCCCTGAAACTGATGATCGACAATTGGCGCTGGGCCGGCGTGCCGTTCTATCTGCGCACCGGCAAGGCACTCGGCGTCAAACGCACGGAAGTGGCGATCAAGTTCAAGCAGGCGCCATTCGCCATGTTCAGGGACATGTCGATGGAGAGCCTTGCCGAGAACTATCTCGTCATCGCCGTGGAGCCGAACGAAGGTATTTCGCTGAAGTTCAACACCAAGGTGCCCGGCCCCGCCGTGAACATCGACGGTGTGGAGATGAAGTTCCGGTACAAGGACTACTTCAACGCATCGCCAGCCACCGGTTATGAAACGCTGATCTATGACTGCATGATCGGCGACAACATCCTGTTTCAGCGCGCCGACAGCGTGGAGGCGGGCTGGCGCGCGGTGCAACCCTTCCTCGACGCCTGGAAGAAGGCCGGCAAGGACGGGCTGAAGACCTACAAGGCCGGCAGTGAAGGGCCTGAAGATGCCAATGATCTGCTCAAGCGCGACGGCCGCAGTTGGCGTATATTGAGCTGATGGCTGAGCACCGCACCATCATCGAAGTTTCGGACGCGGCAGCCCTCGCCGTTGCCTCAGCGGAGCGGCTGATCAGGCGCATCGATGCGAATAAAGACCGGCCGGCGATCTGTCTCACCGGCGGATCGAGCCCGAAGCGGCTCTATGAACTGCTCGCCACCGATGCCTATCGCAGCCGCATCCCGTGGGAGCGCGTGCACTGGTTCATCGGCGACGATCGTTTCGTGCCCGAGAGCGACAGTCTCAACAACATGGCCATGGCCAGGGGTGCATTCCTCAATCGATGCGCGCCTGCTGCAAACGTCCATGCGATCAAGACGGATGCCGTGAATCCGGACGAAGCAGCCTCGCTCTATCTGCGTGAGCTGCAGACATTCTATGGCAGCGCCAAGCTCGATCCGGCCAAGCCGCTGTTCGATCTCGTGTTGCTTGGCGTCGGACCAGACGGTCATGTGGCATCGCTATTTCCTGGCTATCCCGGCATCGCGGTGACCGATCGCTGGGTGATCGGCGTGCCGGAAGCGCATGTGCAGCCGTTCGTGCCTCGCGTCAGTCTGACACTGCCGCCACTCGCCTCCTGCCATGAGATGCTGTTCCTGATGAGCGGTACGGACAAGCGGGCCATTCTCGGTCGCGTGCTGGCTGGCGAGGACCTGCCTGCCAACCGCGCGCGATCACATGGCGAAACCGTCTGGCTCTGCGACCGCGCCGCGCTGCCGGAGGGCGACAGTGTCTGATCCTGCGCCCAATGCGCTCGTGGTGATGGGCGTCTCGAGTTCGGGAAAGAGCACGATTGCGAAGGCCCTGGCCGAACGGCTTGGCTGGCGTTTCGCCGATGGTGACGATTTTCATCCTCCTGCGAATGTCGAGAAGCAACGCGCCGGCCAACCGCTCACCGACGAAGATCGCTGGCCCTGGTTGCAAAGCATTGCCGATGAGATCGACCGCGTCACGGCCGATGGCGGCAAGCTCATTGTCGCCTGTTCCGCGCTCAAACGCGCCTATCGCGATCTGCTGCTGCATGGCCGGCACGATATTCGCATCGTCTATCTCGACGGCTCGAAAGAACTGATTGGCAAGCGGATGGCGGCGCGGAAAAATCATTTCATGCCGCCGTCGCTGCTCGACAGCCAGTTCAAGACGCTGGAAGCGCCCGGCCCCGACGAGCGCCCGATCACGGTATCGATCGACGATGATATCGACGGCATCGTAAGCGCCGTCATCAAGCAACTGCCGACCTGAAGGATCGCGCCATGACCAAGATCGCCCTCGTCGTCTCCGATGTGGACGGCACACTGGTGACCCATGACAAGCGGCTCACCGACAAGGCCAAGGCCGCGGTGAAGAAACTGGAAGATGCCGGCATCGGTTTCACCATCACATCGAGCCGCCCGCCGGTCGGCATGCGCTTTCTGATCGCTCCGCTCGGAATCACTTTGCCGATCGGACCGTTCAACGGCAGCTCCATGGTGGACGACGAACTGAATCCGATCGTGCAGCATCTGATCGGCGAAACCGCAGCGCGAAAGAGCGTCGAGGTGCTCGATAAATATGGCGCCGATGTCTGGATCTTCACCAATGAGGACTGGATCATCAAGCGCGACGACGGGAAGTATGTGCCGCACGAGCGCGACACCATCCAGCATGCGCCATTGATGGTCGATGATTTCGCCCCCTATCTCGCCAAAGCTTGCAAGATCGTGGGAGCGAGTTCGGACTTCCCGCTGCTGGAGCGCTGCGAAGCAGAAATGCAGCAAGTGCTCGGCGACAGCGCTGTCGCGGTGCGGTCGCAGAACTATTACCTCGATGTGACGCCACCGAACCAAAGCAAGGGGACATTCGTCAAGGCGATGGGCAAGCGGCTTGGTCTTCCTCTATCCGCAATCGCCGTGATCGGCGATATGCAGAACGATCTGCCGATGTTCGAGATTGCGGGCTTCTCGATCGCCATGGGCAATGCGAGCGATACCGTGAAAAGCAAAGCATCAGCGGTGACGGCGTCGAACGAGGATGAGGGATTTGCCGGGGCGGTGGAGGTGATTTTGCAGAGGAATAGCACTTGACCTAGAGTCTGCGGAAGTCCCACCCGTCTCGGCTACTTCGCCCTCTCCACCTTCTTCTCATGCGGTTGCTTCACGCTCGCCAGATTATGCGCCACTGCGATCAGCGCGATATGGGTCAGCGCCTGCGGGAAGTTGCCAGTCTGGCGTTTCACGGTCGGATCGTACTCCTCTGCGATCAACCCGACATCGTTCGCGATCGCCACCACGCGATTGAAAAGCTCTTCTGCCTTCGTGATCTCGCCCATCTTGATATAGGCCTCGGCCAGCCACAGACTGCAAGCAAGGAATGCGCCCTCGGCGGGCTGGATCTCGCCGGTGACTTCGCGCGGGTCGTGGCGCAGAACAAAGCCATCGCGCAAGAGATGTCTTTCAACCGCAGCGATCGTGCCTTTTACGCGCGGGTCGTCGGCGGGGAGAAATCCCAGAAGCGGCAGCAGCAGGATGGCGCCGTCGAGCACGTCCGAGCCGTAAGATTCCACGAAAGTGTTTTCGCGGGGATCGAAGCCCTTCTCGCACACGTCACGGTGTATCTCGTCGCGCAGCTCTTTCCATCGTTCGACGGGGCCTTCGAGATTGAAGCTTTCTGCACTCTTGATGGCGCGATCGAAAGCGACCCAGCAGCCGACCTTCGACAGTACATAGTGCTTACCAGGGCCACGGCGCTCCCAGATGCCATGATCAGGCTTGCTCCAGACCGAAGCGAGATGCTCCAGAATCTCGCATTCCACTGCCCAGGTACCATCCTCAAGATCGAGTTTGGCAAGCCGGGTCTGGTGAAAGGCGTCGATCAGCTCGCCATAAACGTCGAGCTGCAACTGCGCATGGGCGGCATTGCCGACACGCACCGGAAGCGCGCCGCCATAGCCCGGCAGCCAGTCGGCTTCCCATTCCAGCAGGCGACGCTGCCCCATGATGCCATACATGATCTGCATCTCGGCAGGCGAGCCGGCGACAGCGCGCAGCAGCCAACGATGCCAGGCACGCGCTTCATCCGTGTAGCCGCTATTCATCAGTACCAGCAGCGTGAATGTCGCATCGCGCAACCAGCAGAAGCGATAGTCCCAATTTCTGGAGCCACCGAGCTTTTCCGGCAAGGATGTCGTCGGCGCCGCCACGATACCGCCCGACGGCGCATAAATCAGCGCCTTCAGCGTAATCAGGGAACGCATCACGAGATCGCGGTGCTCACCTTTATAGGTGCAGCGGCTGCTCCACTCCTTCCAGAACTCCTCGGTATCCTTCAACGCCTCATCGACATTAATCGGTGCCGGCACTTTGAGATGCGACGGCCCGTAAGTCAGAACGAACGGAACGCTATCGCCTGCCTCGATCTCGAATTTGGCGACGGTCGTGAGGTCTTCGCCATGCGTCTCCACGGGCGTGTGCAGCACCGTCATATCGGGTCCGCAAATAGCGAGCACCGCGTCGTCCGTGTCACGCTTGACCCAAGGGATCGCTGCGCCAAATCCGAAGCGGATGATCAGCTCCATCCGTACCTTTACCGTGCCGCGGTCACCTCGAACGATGCGAACGACATCGGAAGCGGAGCCACGCGGCGGCATGAAGTCGATCAGCGTGATCGCGCCGTCGTCAGTCTCCAGCGTGGTCTCGAGAATGAGGGAGTCGCCGCGGTAGCGTCGCTTGCAGGCCTTGATGGGAGCGACGGGCGTGATCAGCCAGCGGCCGTGATCCTTGGTGCCAAGCAGCGCGGTGAAGCAGGCATCCGAATCGAAGGCCGGCCAGCACAGCCAGTCGATAGATCCGTTGCGGTTGACAAGAGCGGCGGTCTCGCAATCGCCGATCAGGGCGTAATCTTCGATATTGCTGTACAATGTCTCTCCGCCACCTGAAATTTACTTCGATGCGGGCGAACTCCTGTCCGCGGTTGCAATACGTAATGCGTCGCGATCGATCGCGCTCGCCATCGTTTCTACCGTCGCCGGCAACCGCTGCCGCCAGTTCGGGTGCTCGTCGATGGTGCCGGGAATATTCGGCTGATCGCTGACGCCGAGCAGATCTTCTAACGCAATAGCCTCAAGGCGGGTTCGCGTACGCGCGAGAAAGTGAGCGACGCCAAAGAAATCGGTGCGCTCGATGCCATTCTCCCGCAGCGCGGCATCCAGCATCTCGATGGCGTAACGCCGGGCGTCGTCGCTCTCGCCAGGATCGATGCCGAGCGAGCGCTTGAGCTGCAGATCATGATAGCTACGCCAGCCGGTATAGGTCGGCAAATCGTGGGTGTTGAACGTAACGAGAGCGTTCGGCGCGTAATAATCGATGCCGCGGAACGCGTAGCGCTCGTCGCGTTCGAACATCATAACGAGATACGACCAGATACCCCAGGCGGCCATGTGATCGCGAAATCCCTCCGGTACGGTGCCGAGGTCTTCGCCGATGACAACGCACTTGTTGGCGACGCTCTCCTGCGCAGCGACGGCGAGCAGCGCTTCCAGTGGCATTTTGACATAGGCGCCATTGTCGGGACGATAGCCATGCGGCACGACATAGAGCCGGTTGAGGCCGAGCACGTGATCGAGGCGGATCGCGCCGGCATACCGCATGGAAGCGCGCAGCATCTCCTTGAAGGGCGCAAAAGCCTGCACTTCCAGACCGGCGGCATTGAAGCCGGCGAGCCCCCAATTCTGCCCAGCTGGCTGCAGCGCATCCGGCGGTGCGCCGACGGACAGATGCCGCGAGATCGCAAGCTGCTCATTCCATGCATCGAAGCCGCCGGCCTGCACACCAACGGCGACATCGAGATACAGGCCGACCGGCATCTTCAAATCGATGGTGAGATCGAAGCAGGCCTTGAGCTGCTGATCGGCATTCCATTGCACGTATTCGATGAAGGCGACGTCAGCGCCATCGGGTCCTGCGCGGAGTTCGGCGCATTTGACATCGTCCGGATGCTGCCATTCGGACGGCCAGTCCCACCATGCGGTGTTGTAGCGATGTCGCAGCACCTCGAAACATGCAAAGCGCGTCAACAGCGGCGCACGCTCTTTGCGGAAGGCGGCAAAAGCGGCCTGACGCGGCGACTTGGGATCGGACTGGAATTGCGCGAATGCCGCACGCAATGCCTTCCACTTGACCGCAGCGACCGCGGGGTAATCGACGAGGGTCGAACGCCGAAGCGGCGCGAATTCACTGTCGGCGGCTCCAGCGAATTCGGGCAGCGCTTCGACATCGATATAAAGCGGGTTGAGAAAGAGCCGGCTGTTCGGCGAATAGGGACTGCATTCGGCCGGGCGATCGTCAAACAGCGCGTGCAGCGGATTGAGGCCGACGCCCCCCGCGCCGAGGCTGGCGCCCACCCGGATCAGATTCTGCAGATCGGTGAAATCGCCGATGCCCCAGTTGCGCTCGGAGCGCAGGCCGTAAAGCTGCACGGCGAGCATCCAGATGCGCTCGAATGTGCCGACATAGGCCTTGGCGGGCGCCACAACGAGCGCGACTTCTTCCGAATACAGCGATGCGTCGGCGAGCCGCAGGCGATGCACGCCGACAGGCAGATTGGCCGGCCACGCGATCTCTCGGCCATGGGCCGAGCCCTCGGCCATCAGCCGATCGCCGTCCCACACTTCCCACTTCAGCGGTGAGGTTGCCACCTCAGTCAGTTGTGTCCGCCCGCCCTCGCCGGCGCGCAGCGCAACCACATGATCGAGGAAACGGCGCGGGGCACGCACCGGCAACGCGTTGAGGATGATCTCCAGCGCAGCGGCGTCTGTGGTGTGCCACGCCCCCTGTCCATCGTGGAAACCGGTCTGAATTCCGAGTTCGGCGGCTTTGGCGTAAAGGTCCATTCGGCACGCTGTTTGCAGGGCAACAACCCAACGGATATCGCAGGTTGCTGCGGAATTTCATGAGGTTACGGAAGAGGATATCCGACTTCCAACGCAATGGCTTAAGCTCGGTTCCGAGGGGAACCAAACCCCTGTCACGAAGCTTCTTATAGGATTGCAGCGCTCCCGTCCCACACGGGGTCCTGACCTCCCTCTTGTTGATGGCATCACCGTGAACAGAACATCCCAGACAAATCTGAGCTCCGCGATGAGCGGCGCGTTTCATATCGAGGACATCTACCCAATCATCGATGGCGGTAGATTTCCAGTAAAGCGCATTCAGGGGGAGGCCATCGAAGTCTGGGCCGACATCTATCGCGATGGTCACGAGATCATCGATGCCGCCATCGTCTGGCGCCGGGAACAGGATCGCGAGTGGCAGCGCGTCCCGATGACCATGGATGTTAACGACCGCTGGCACGGCACGTTCACGCCGAACGAAATCGGTCGCCACGTTTATGCCATCGAAGCCTGGACCGATGAATTCGCCACTTGGCGCCACGGCTTCGAGCTCAAGCTGAAGGCCGGACAGGACGTCACCCTCGATGCTCTGGAAGGCGCCGGCTTGATGACCAAGGCGCAATCGGGCGGTGCCGAGGCGTCGGCTTTCATCGTCAAACAATGCGAGGCCTATCTACAAAGCGGCGAAACCGAGCCACTGCGCTCGCCCAGGCTGCGTGAAGCCATGGCCGAGGCGCAGTCGCGTCCTGACGTGACCCGTTCTGCACTGCTGCCGCTGATGATCGATCGCGAACGCGCCCGCAACGGCGCCTGGTATGAGATGGTCCCGCGCAGCCAGAGCAAGGTGCCCGGCCAGCACGGCACCTTTCGCGATTGCATCGCGCGTCTGCCGGACATCGCGGCGATGGGCTTCGATGTGCTGTATTTCACCCCGATCCACCCGATCGGCGTCACCAACCGCAAGGGCAAGAACAACGCGCTCAATGCCGAGCCCGGCGATGTCGGCAGTCCCTACGCCATCGGAGGCGCCGAGGGCGGCCATGACGCCATCCATCCCGATCTCGGCACACTGGAAGACTTCCATGCCGTCATCGCCGCCTGCAAGCAGCATGACATGGAAGTCGCCATCGATATCGCCGTGCAGTGCTCGCCGGACCACCCGTGGATCAAGCAGCATCCGGACTGGTTCAAGCGCCGGCCGGACGGCTCAATGAAATATGCCGAGAACCCGCCGAAGAAATATCAAGACATTCACAATCCCGATTTCGACTGCGATGACTCCGGGTCGCTGTGGAATGCACTGCGCGACATGCTGCTCTATTGGTGCGACCAGGGCGTCAAAATCTTCCGTATCGACAATCCTCACACCAAGCCGCTACGGTTTTGGGAGTGGGTGATCCATGAGGTGCAGCTAAAGCATCCGGATGCGCTGTTCCTCGCGGAAGCGTTCACGCGACCGAAGCTGATGAAGGGCCTCGCCAAGCTCGGCTTCTCGCAGAGTTACACCTATTTCACCTGGCGAACGGCCAAGTGGGAGATCGAACAGTATCTCAACGAACTCTGCGGCTATCCCGAGCGCGAATACTATCGTCCGAATTTCTTCGTCAACACACCGGACATCCTGCCCTATCACCTGCAGTCCGGCGAATCGTGGATGTTCAAGTCGCGCGTTGCGCTGGCGGCGATACTGTCGTCGGTTTACGGCATCTATAACGGCTTCGAGCTGCTCGAGCACCAGCCGATCCCAGGCAAGGAAGAATACCTTGATTCCGAGAAATACGAGATCAGGACGCGGGATTGGGATAAGCCGGGCAATATCAAGCCCTATATCACTGCGTTGAACTTCGCCCGCCGCGCCAATCCGGCGCTGCAGCAGATTTCCAACCTGCGCTTCATGCCGGTAGAGAACGACAACATCATCGGTTTCGTCAAAACGTCGGTGGACGGCACCAATGTGGTGGCCGGCGCGATCGCGATCTCGCGCGATCCTTACGAGTTCTGGCTGCCCATCGACGCGCAAGTCTTGGTCGATGGCGAGAAGCGCAACGTCGCTGCTGTCGAGAACATCATCACCGGTGAGCGCCACGGCGTCGAATGGGGCGGCATCCGCCTGCGCATCGATCCGCAACGCGACCCCGCCGCCCTATTCCGCTGCCTCGCCTGAAAGCGCCCGTAATGAATGTGATGACCGACATAAAGAACAAGCCGGACGTCGCGCAGCCTGACAATGCGATCGATCCGCTCTGGTACAAGGACGCGATCATCTACCAGCTGCACGTGAAGACCTTCGCGGATAGCAATAATGACGGCATCGGCGACTTCATCGGGCTCACCGAGAAGCTGGACTATCTGCAGGAACTTGGCGTCACCACGCTGTGGCTGATGCCGTTCTATCCGTCGCCCGGCCGCGACGACGGCTATGACATCGCCGACTATGGCAGCATTCATCCCGACTTCGGGACGATGAAGGACTTCAAGCGCTTCATCCATGAAGCCAAGCGCCGCGGTCTTCGCGTCATCACCGAACTCGTGGTGAACCATACCTCCGACCAGCACGACTGGTTCAAGCGTGCCCGCCGCAGCCCGGCCGGATCGAGCGCGCGCGACTGGTATGTCTGGAGCGACACCGACAAGAAGTATGACGGCACCCGCATCATCTTCACCGATACGGAGAAATCCAACTGGACCTGGGACCCGGAAGCCAAGGCCTATTACTGGCACCGGTTTTTCTCGCACCAGCCGGACCTGAATTTCGACAATCCGCGCGTGCTGTCTGCCGTGGTCCAGGTGATGAAGCGCTGGCTCGATGCCGGTGTGGACGGCTTCCGTCTCGATGCGATCCCGTATCTGATCGAGCGCGACGGCACCAATAACGAAAATTTGCCGGAGACCCACAAGGTCATCAAGCATCTCCGCGCCGAGCTCGATGCCTATGCGCCGGGCCGCCTACTGCTCGCCGAGGCAAATCAGTGGCCGGAGGACGTGCAGGAATATTTTGGCGATTCCGACGAATGCCATATGGCCTATCACTTCCCGCTGATGCCGCGCATCTATATGGCGCTCGCGCAGGAAGATCGTTTTCCGATCACCGACATCATGCGGCAGACGCCGGACATCCCGAACGATTGCCAGTGGGCGATGTTCCTGCGCAATCACGATGAGCTGACCCTCGAAATGGTCACCGACGTCGAACGCGACTATTTATGGTCAACTTACGCGAACGATCCGCGTGCGCGCATCAATGTCGGCATCCGCCGCCGCCTCGCGCCGCTGATGGACAATGACCGCCGCAAGATCGAGCTGATGGACTCGCTGCTGCTGTCATTCCCGGGCACGCCGATCATCTATTACGGCGACGAGATCGGCATGGGCGACAACATCTATCTCGGCGACCGCAATGGCGTGCGTACACCAATGCAGTGGACGCCGGACCGCAATGGCGGCTTCTCGCGCGCCGACCCTGCGCGCCTTTACGCGCCGCCGATCATGGACCCGATCTATGGCTATGAGTCGGTGAACGTCGAAGCGCAGTCGCGTAGTCTATCGTCCTTGCTGTCGGCGACCAAGCGCCTGATCGCTGTCCGCAAGTCCACGCTGGCCTTCGGCCGCGGCACCATGACCTTCATCCGGCCCGAGAACCGCTCGGTGCTGTGCTATGTGCGTCAGCTCGGCGACGAGGTGATCCTCTGCGTTGCCAACCTTTCGCGCGCCGCGCAGGCCACCGAGCTCGATCTGTCGCCGTGGAAGGAACGCGTGCCGCTGGAAATGCTCGGCCGCACCAAATTCCCGCCGATCGGCGATCTGCCCTATATGATCACATTGGCGCCCTACGGCTTCTACTGGTTCCAGCTTGAGAAGCGCGATGTTTCCGAACACTCGCAGCCTGCCGTCGTGCCGGAATTCGAAACCTTGGTTGTGCCGCTCGGCTCCACCTGGATGACGCTGGCGCGCACGCGCGGTGTGTTCGAACACGATGTGCTGCCGGGCTTCCTGGCGCGTTCCCGGTGGTATCCCGAACGCAATGCCAAGGCGATTCAGCCGACGCTGACATCAGCGACGCCGTTCTGCCTGGTCGGCGATAACCGGCCATGGCTCGCCTTCTTCGAGACTACCCAGCGCGGCGCCACATCGCGTTACGTGCTGCCGATGCAGATCGACTGGGTGCGCTTCGACCGCGACCGCTATAACCCGAAGGCCTTTTCCGCCGTGCGCCAGGGAGCGCGCGAAGGCACGCTCCTCGATGTCGCCACCGACGAGATCTTCATTTCGTTGCTGCTCTACAATTTGCGAAATTCGGTGACGGTGGAAGAAATCGAAGGCATCAAGCTCGAATTCCGCCCGACCGGAAAACTCATCGACAAGCCGCAGCACAAGCTTGAAAATATCCGCGCAGTGGAGACCGAACAATCGAACTCGACTGCGCTGGTTGACAGCGACTATGTGGTGAAGATCTATCGCAAGCTACAGACAGGCATCAACCCGGAGATCGAGGTCGGCCACTTCCTCACCGAGATCGCCGGCTTCGCCAATACCCCGGCCTTGCTGGGCAGCATCGAGCTGATCGAAGGCGATCAGCGCAGCGCCGTCTCCATCGTTCACGCCTTCGTGCAGAACCAGGGCGATGCCTGGACCGTGTCGTCCGGCTATCTCGACCGCTTTGTCGACCGCGAGCGCCTGCTCGCGGTGGACGACGGCCACAAGATGAGCGAGGATCAGATCGCCTATCTGCGCTACATGACCCAGACGGGTCTGCGCGTCGCCGAGATGCAGATGGCGCTGGCGAGCCGTGACGACATCGCAGATTTCGAGCCGGAGCCGACGACGGACGCCGACATCGGGGTGTGGACCGACGAGATCGTCACCCGCGCCGAGCCGGTGTTCAGCCTCCTCGCGCAGCGCCGCAATGCTGCGCGCGATGGCGACCGAAATCTGATCGATGCCGTTCTGGCGCTGCGCAACACCCTGCGCGAGACGCTCAATGGCCTGCTGCCGAACAAGATCGACGGGCTGAAGATCCGCCATCATGGCGATTTCCATCTTGGCCAGATGCTGATCGTCAAGGACGACATCTTCATCATCGATTTCGAGGGTGAGCCGCGCCGCTCCATCGACGACCGTCGCCGCAAGGCGCCGGCCGCACGGGATGTCGCCGGACTGATCCGCTCGATCGACTATTCAGCCACAGCAGCTCTCGAGCGCGCCGAGAAGATTGCGCCCGACGAGAACGGCAAGCTCGCGACTGCACTGACTTCGTGGCGCGACAGAGCCATCGATGCTTTCGTGGGGGCTTACCGCGAAGCCATGACCGATAGGCGACTGTGGCCGGCCGATGCCAAGGCGGCCGACGATATGTTGAAGTTCTTCCTGATCGAAAAAGCATTCTACGAGATCGAATATGAACTCGCACATCGGCCGGACTGGCTGCGGGTTCCATTGGCCGGTTTGTTGCGTATCCTGAGCGGGGAGCCGAAGGAATCTGTATGACCAATCTTCCCGCTGAAGCCTATGAGATCATCGAAGGCCGTCACTCCGACCCGTTCCACTATCTTGGGCCGCACAGAGAGAACGACCGCACGATCGTGCGCGCCTTCTTGCCCGATGCGGCCCGCGTGGACGCCATCGACGACCACGGCGCCACGACGCCGCTGGAGCGCGTGCATGACTCTGGCCTGTTCGTCGGAGCGCTGGCCAATGGCTCGACGAAATATCAGCTGCGCGCCAAATTCGGCGACAGCGTCGTCGATCTCGAAGACCCCTATCGTTTCCCGCCGCTGCTGACCGATTTCGATCTGTACCTGCTTGGCGAAGGCACCGACCAGCGCATCTATGACAAGCTCGGCGCGCATCCGCTGACGCTCGACGGGGTCGCAGGCGTCGCCTTCGTCGTTTTGGCGCCGAGCGCCAAACGCGTCAGCGTGGTGGGTGATTTCAATTTCTGGGACGCCCGCCGACATCCCATGCGGGTGCGCGGCGTCGGCTATTGGGAGCTGTTCGTTCCAGGCGCGCATGTCGGCAGCCGTTACAAATTCGACATCGTCGGCCCATACGGCCAGCAGGTCGCGCAAAAGTCGGACCCCTTTGCCTTTGCCGCAGAGATGCGGCCGGCGACGGCCTCCATCGTGATCGACGAGACGAAGATTCCGCATCCGCGGCCGGCCCCGGATGGCATCAATGCGCTCAGCAAGCCGATGTCGATCTATGAAGTGCATCTCGGTTCATGGCGTCGCAAGGGCGACAATGAATGGCTCACCTATCGCGATCTTGCCGAGACGCTCCCGAAATATGTGCGCAACATGGGTTTCACCCATGTGGAGTTTCTCCCTGTCAACGAACATCCGTTTGACGGCTCCTGGGGCTATCAGCCGACCGGTCTGTATGCGCCGACCAGCCGCTTCGGCTCGCCGGAGGACTTTGCTGCGCTGATCGACGCCTGCCATGCCGAAGGTCTGGCCGTGTTGCTCGACTGGGTGCCCGGCCACTTCCCCGACGACGCCCACGGCCTCGGCCATTTCGATGGCACTGCGCTCTATGAGCACGCCAACCCGCTGCAGGGCAGGCACATGGACTGGGGCACGCTGATCTACAATTACGGCCGCACCGAAATCGTCAATTTCCTCGTCTCCAATGCGCGGTTCTGGCTCGACCGCTACAAGGTGGACGGGCTGCGTGTCGATGCCGTGGCCTCGATGCTCTATCTCGACTACAGCCGCTCTGCGGGCGCATGGATTCCGAACAAATATGGTGGCCGCGAAAATATCGAGGCGATCGAGTTCCTGCGTCGCTTCAATCGCGAACTATTCGGAAAATTCCCCAATGCCACGACCGCGGCAGAAGAGTCCACCGCCTGGCCGCAGGTCTCGCGCCCGGTCGAGTTCGGCGGGCTCGGTTTTGGTTACAAGTGGAACATGGGCTGGATGCATGACACGCTGAATTACATCAGCAAGGACCCGATCTATCGCAAGTACCAGCACAACGATATCCTGTTCGGGCTGCAATATGCGTTCTCGGAAAACTTCATTCTGCCGCTGTCACATGACGAAGTTGTTCACGGAAAACGATCTATCCTCGGCCGCATGCCGGGCGACGATTGGCAGCGCTTTGCCAACCTGCGCGCATATTACTCCTTCATGTTCGGCCACCCCGGCAAGAAGCTGATGTTCATGGGCTGCGAATTCGCCCAGGAGCGTGAATGGAATCATGATCATTCACTCGATTGGCATCTGCTCGAACAGGACAGGCATGCCGGCATCCATTCGCTGATCCGCGACCTCAACAAGCTCTATCGCGACACACCGGCACTGCACGAGCTCGATTGCGATCCTGCCGGCTTCGAATGGATGATCACGGACGACGCCGGCAACAACGTTTTCGCCTGGATGCGCAAGGGCAACGCGCCACGGTCGCGTTGTCTGATCGTGGTGAACTTCTCGCCGAACGTCTATCGCGACTATCGGGTCCGCGTGCCCTTCACTGGCAAGTGGCGCGAGGCGCTCAATTCCGACGCCGCAATCTATGGCGGGAGCAATGTCGGCAATTCCGGCGAGGTGACGGCCTCTGGCCTCGTGCCCGAACTCAGCCTCACATTGCCGCCGCTCGCGGCGATCTTTCTCATACCGGAAGCCTGATCGATGCGCCTTTCAGCCGGAACGCCCTCCCGCCTCGGCGCCAGCTGGGACGGGCGGGGGACGAATTTTGCCTTGTTCTCGGCGAACGCCAAGAAGGTGGAGCTATGCCTGTTCGATGGCCAGGGCCGCCGCGAACTCGAGCGCATCGAACTGCCGGAATACAACGAGCACGTTTTCCACGGCTATCTCAACGACGTCTCGCCGGGCCAGCTCTATGGCTATCGCGTGCACGGACCGTATGAGCCGGAGCACGGCCACCGTTTCAATCCGCACAAGCTGTTGCTCGATCCTTATGCCAAGAAACTCGCCGGACGTCTGGTCTGGAGCGATGCCCATTTCGGTTATCGCACCGGCTCATCGCGCGAAGATCTCTCCTTCGACCGCCGTGACAACGCACGCGGCATGCCGAAGGCCGTGGTGGTTGACGAGAGCTTCAACTGGGGGCGCCGCGAGGCACGGCCAAGCATCCCCTGGGAAGATACGATCTTCTACGAGGCGCATGTCAAAGGCCTGACCCAGACACGTCAGGATGTGCCGGCCGGTCTGCGCGGCACCTATCGGGGCCTGGCGGCACCGGCGATGATAGACCATCTCAAGCGGCTCGGCGTTACCTCCGTCGAGCTTCTGCCCGTGCATGCTTTCGTCGACGATCGCCGCCTCGTCGAGATGAAGCTCGTCAATTACTGGGGCTACAACACGCTCGGCTTCTTCGCGCCCGAAGCACGCTACGGCGCCGACAATCCGCTCGACGCCTTCCGCACCACGGTGGCCCGGCTGCACGATGCCGGCATCGAGGTCATTCTCGACGTCGTTTACAATCACACGGCCGAGGGCAATCATCTCGGGCCGACGTTAAGCTATCGCGGCATCGACAACGCCTCCTATTACTGGCTGATGCCGGACAATGCACGCTACTACGACGACTTCACCGGCTGCGGCTCGTCGTTGAACCTCACTCATCCGCGCGTGCTGCAGATGGTGATGGACTCGCTGCGCTACTGGGTCGAGGTCTGCCATGTCGACGGATTCCGCTTCGACCTCGCCACCACGCTGGCGCGCGGACCGAATGGCTTCGATCGGAACAGCAATTTCCTCACTGCCATTCGGCAAGACCCGGTTCTATCGACCGCCAAGATGGTCGCCGAACCGTGGGATCTCGGCATGGGCGGCTATCAGGTCGGCGCCTATCCGTCGCAATGGTCGGAATGGAACGACAAGTATCGCAGTGCCATGCGTCGCTACTGGGCCGGCGAAGGCTCGCTGATCGGCGAAGTATCGAGCCGCATGACCGGCTCTTCCGATGTGTTCAACCACGACGGCCGCAGGCAGCGTGCCGGCATCAACCACGTCACGGTGCATGACGGGTTCCCGCTTGCCGATCTGTTTGCCTATAACGAGAAGCACAACGAGGCGAATGGCGAAGACAATCGCGACGGTTCCAACGACAATCACAGTAACAATTTTGGCGTCGAGGGACCGACGGACGATCCGGCCATCAGTGCGCTGCGCCGGCAGTTGCGCAAGAACCAGCTTGCCTGCCTGTTCCTCGCTCAAGGTGTTCCGCTGCTGCTGGCCGGCGACGAAGTCGGCAACAGCCAGGACGGCAACAACAACACCTATTGCCAGGATAACGAAATCGGCTGGGTAAGCTGGGACGGTCTTGGCAACAAGGACGACGATCTGACCGATTTCATCGGCCATATGGCGCAGCTGCGCCAGCGTTTCCCGCAAATCACATCGCAGAAATGGCTCGACGGACGCCGCGCCGATGGCAGCTATGGCGTGCTGTGGCTGACGCCCTCCGCCGAGGAGATGACCGAAGCCGACTGGGCCTTCCCGGATGGCCGGTTCCTCTCCTACGTGCTCAGTTCGAACGAAAAGGGCGGCAATCCGTTGTTCATCGTGCTGAACGCGGCGCCGGAAGGCATTCCCTTCAAGCTGCCGAAACTCACCGAATACAAGAGCTGGCGCCAGGTGCTGAACACTGCCGACGACAAACTCTCGATTGCCATTCTCCCGCCCGGCGCGGATATCGATGCCCCGCCGCGCTCGATTCTCGCTTTCGCGGGGGCGCCCGCATGAGCACGCGCAGCTTCGGACCACGACTCACCGACAAGGGTGCGATGTTCCGTCTGTGGGCGCCAGCGGCCGGCCGTGCCGAAGTGCTCGTCGACAAATCCTATCCCATGATGCCGGAGGAGGATGGCTGGTACAGCGCAGATGTGCCGGGCGTCTCCGCAGGCACCACCTATCGATTCCGTGTCGACGGCGAAACCGAAGTGCCGGATCCCGGCTCCTCCTTTCAGCCCGATGACGTCAACGGCCCGAGTGAAATCGTCGATCATGCGACTTATCAGTGGCGAGCTCGCGACTGGCGCGGGCGACCGTGGGATGAGACGGTACTGCTCGAGACCCATGTGGGCACCTTCACCGCAGATGGCACATATCGTGCGATGATCGACAAACTCGATCATCTCGTCAGAACCGGCATCACCGCGCTCGAACTGATGCCGCTCGCGGATTTCGCCGGCAATCGCAACTGGGGCTATGACGGCGTTCTGTGGTACGCGCCGGATCACGTTTATGGCCGGCCCGACGATCTGAAAGCGCTGATCGACGAAGCGCATCTGCGCGGCCTCAGCGTGTTTCTCGACGTGGTTTATAATCATTTCGGTCCCGAGGGGAATTATCTTGGCCTCTATGCGCCAACCTTCTTTGGCGGCGCCGAGACACCGTGGGGGCAAGCAATCGATTATCGCGTGCCGCAGGTCCGCGCCTACGCCGTCGAAAATGCACTGATGTGGCTGCGCGACTATCGTTTCGACGGCCTGCGTCTCGACGCCGTCCATGCCATCGTCGAGACCGGCGAAATCCCCATGCTGCATGAGCTGAGCCGAGAGGTCGGCAAGCTGGCCGCCGATACCGGGCGTCAGATTCATCTGGTGCTGGAGAATGACGACAATCGCGCAACCTTGCTCGATCCCGCGACCAATCCGCCCCGCGGCAAGTATCGCGCGCAATGGAACGACGACTATCACCATGCCTGGCATGTCCTGCTCACAGGCGAGGACAAGGGCTATTACAGCGACTATGCTATAAAGCCGATCGATCATGTCGCGCAGGCGCTGCGCTCCGGTTTTGCCTATCAGGGCCAGCCCTCCGCACATCGGGGCGGCGCGGAGCGCGGCGAACAGAGCGGGGCGTTACCGCCGCACGCATTCGTCAATTTCCTGCAGAACCACGACCAGATCGGCAACCGCGCCCGCGGCGATCGCCTGGAAGCCATCGCAGATCCGCTGGCGATCGAGGCCGCGCTCGCCATCACCCTGCTGGCGCCGATGGTGCCGATGCTGTTCCAGGGCGAGGAGTGGGGCTCGAAAGTGCCATTCCCGTTCTTCTGTGACTTTCATGGCGATCTCGCCGATGCCGTTCGTAACGGTCGCCGCAAGGAATTCGCCAGCGCCTATGCGAAACATGGCGATGACATTCCCGACCCTCTCGACATCACCACCTTCGAGAAGGCGAAGATCGACTGGGAGATGCGCGACGGAGCCGGCAAACGACGCTGGGCAATGGTGCGTGACCTGCTCAGGATGCGGAAGCAGTACATCCTGCCACGCAATGTCGGCGCTCGCTTCGGTAAGGTCGAGGAGATGGGCGGCCTCCTCATCGCCAACTGGACCATGGGCGATGACCGGCAACTGACGCTGCGCGCCAATCTCTCGGACAAACCGGTCACGGCATCCGCAGCGACCGGTACATTGATCTGGGGCAGGCAGGGCGACGCGCTCGCACCATGGGCGATCCAGTGGTGGATGGGAGACAAGTGAATGCCGCCGGCCATTCCGACCGCCACCTATCGCCTGCAACTGACCAAGGATTTCGACTTCGATGCCGCCGCTCTGATCGCTCCCTATCTTAAAGCGCTGGGCGTCAGCCACGTTTATGCCTCGCCCTTCATGAAGGCGCGCGCCGGATCGACGCACGGTTATGACATCGTCGATCACACGAAGCTCAATCCTGAGCTGGGCGGCGATGCCGGCTTCGAGCGCATGAGCGCGGCGCTGAAGCAGAACGATCTCGGCCTGATCCTCGATTTCGTCCCCAACCATGTGGGCGTGCATTATGCCGACAATCCATGGTGGCTCGACGTGCTCGAATGGGGCGAAGCATCGCCATACGCCGTGTCGTTCGACATCGATTGGGAAACGTTGCCCTATCGCACGCGCGGCGGCGTCTTGCTGCCAATCATCGGCTCCAGCTACGGTCAGGCACTGGAGAATGGCGAAATCGAACTGAAATACGACCCGCAGGAAGGCAGCTTTTCGGCCTGGTATTACGAACATCGCCTGCCGATCGCGCCGGAACGCTACAGCGAGATGCTGCGCATCATTATCAAGGAGGCGAATGCCGACGATAGCGCTCCTGGTCGCGCGATCCTGACGCTGGCCGGAAAACATAAAGGTCTCCGCCATCCCAACCGCAGCGAGGCACCCGCCTTCAAGCAGCAGCTAGGCTCTATCCGCGGCGCTGCCGACGTCATCGCCCGCGGCCTCGACGCCTATCGTGCCGGGCCGGATCGCCCCGCAGAGACCCAGATGCTGCACATGCTGCTGGAGCGCCAGCACTACAAACTCGGCCAATGGCGTCTCGCCTCCAGCGAGATCAATTATCGCCGCTTCTTCGATGTGAATACGCTGGCTGGTTTGCGCGTCGAGGACAACGGCACCTTTGAGGCGATCCACACTCAGGTGAAGCGCCTGATCGCCGAGGACAAACTGCAGGGTCTTCGCCTCGATCACATCGACGGTCTGCGCGACCCTTCGCAATATTTTCAACGCCTGCGCCGCCTGATCCGCGAAGCGCATGGCAAAGCGAAACCCTTTTATGTCGTCGTCGAAAAGATCCTCGGCGAGAACGAGAAGCTGGTGCCCTTCGCCGGCGTGCACGGCACCACCGGCTATGAATGGCTCAACGCCATCACTCAGGTTTTGGTCGACGAAGACGGCCTCGATCCGCTCGGTGAGACCTGGCGGCAGGTCAGCAACACCTCACCGAAATTCGAGCCTTTGCTGATCGAAGCCAAGCGGCGCGTGCTCGACACGTTATTGCTCTCGGAATTTACCGTGCTGGCGCGCCTGCTCGCGCGCATCGCCAATGGACACTATTCGACGCGCGACTTCTCTGCCGATACGCTACGCCAGGCCCTCGAACTCTATGTGCTGCACTTCCCGGTTTATCGTACCTATCTTACGGCCACGGGCTCCTCTGCACTCGATCGCCGGCTGATCTCCGACACGATCGAGAAAGCGCGCGCCGACTGGTTCGGCACCGACGAGGGCCTATTCGACTTCCTGCGCGACGCGCTGACCCTCGATCTCCTCAAGCCCGGCAGCCCCGCTCACAGCAAGCCGCGGGTACGGCGCTTCGCTCTCAAGGTGCAGCAGTTCACCGGACCGACCATGGCGAAGTCGCTCGAGGACACGGCCTTCTACCGCTATCACAAGCTGCTGGCGCTCAACGAAGTCGGCGGCGAGCCGGCGGCCGCAGCCATGCCGGTGGCGCGCTTCCACGAATTGATGGTCCAGCGTGCCAGCGAGTTCCCACATGGCATGACATCCACGGCCACGCACGACACCAAGCGCGGCGAGGACGCCCGCACCCGCCTGTTAGCACTGGCCGAACTACCGGGCGAATGGGCAACCGCGGTCAGCCGCTGGAAACTTCTGAACGCACCGCATGTCATCACGGACGGCAACATGCGTTCCCCCTCCGCATCGTTCGAATATATGTTGTATCAGGCTCTTGTCGGTGCGTGGCCGCTGGACACGCGTGATGAGACCTTCCTCCCCCGCATGCAGGCTTATGCGCTGAAGGCTGCACGCGAAGGCAAGGAAGAGACGAGCTGGCTCAATCCGCATGTCGCCTATGAGCAAGGCCTGCAAGACTTTCTCGCCCGCATTCTCGATCACATCGTGTCGAAAGAGTTTATCGAGCAAATCGATGCTTTCGCGCGGAGGATGGCACTGATCGGCGCACTCAACTCCCTCAGCCAGATCACGCTGAAGGCCACCATCCCCGGCATGCCCGATTTCTATCAGGGTACCGAATTTTCCGATTGCTCGCTGGTCGACCCGGATAACCGGCGTCCGGTCGACTTCGCCGAACGCATCGCTGTGCTGGAAAAGATTAAAACTCCCGACTGGAAGGCTCTTTCAGACGCCTGGACCAACAGCCACATCAAATTCGCATGGACGCACGAACTCCTGAAGCTGCGCAGCGAATTCGCCGACCTCTTCACCCACGGCAATTATGAGCCGCTGGACGTAACGGGGCCCCATGCGGCTCATGTCCTCGCGTTCGCGCGCCGCCACCAAAGCAACGCGGCCATCGTCATCGTTGGACGCAAGCTCGCGGGCTTCACCGATGGCGGCCGCAAATGGTTCGACGGATCAACGCTACATGCAACCGTGCGCGCGCCCGACTACGCCAGCGGGGACATCATCGTCGCTGAACACCTTCAGCATCTCCCGGTCGTGGTCATCAAAACACAGGCATCTCTGAAACGCGTGCGTTCGACACGCCTGCAATAACGACAAGGCCGCCCGGGATTGATGCCGGACGGCCTGGCGGATGTCGTGCCGACTTAGAGGTCGTTCGGTTCCCTTCCTCCGCACTACTTCAGTTTTACATCGAATTGTTTGCGAGAGATTACCGGCGGTATCGATGTGCGCCGCATCCGTTTGAACCGAAATTTATGCTGCAACGCAACGTCACATCGACGTCGATCGAACTACACTCCGTCAATCCGTCTACTTCTTTTCCAGCAACAACTTCCCACGCGATTTGATTGTCGCCTGTGCGATATCCGCAAAGCGCTGGAGCAACCATGGCAATGTCACTTCGACATTGACGCGATCGTCAAGCACATCGACATTCCCCGAAGCCACCTGTCCCATGGCGCGGACACGAAGGTCCAACCGATCACCGTCCCAGCGCTCGTGCTCGATCTTTACCATCGGCACGCCGGCAGTGGCGCGCGCGAGACCCCTCTTGAGTCGGCGCGCCGCTTCCTCGCGGCCAAGCGAATGCGGAATGGAGACTGTGAGCGGTGCAGACATCGCAAACATCCTGTTGTGGGGTCGTTGACTTCATAACGCAGACCGTCGGGCAAAAGCTCCTCAGCGGTTTCAAGGCTGGAACCTTTGCCGAGTGCTGCGCGTTTTTATCGCAGGTGCAACGGATAAATGCGAAGGCTGAGGAGAGAGAAACATGTCCATTGGTACGATTATTCTAATCATCTTGATTATCGCTTTGCTTGGTGGCTTTAGCGGCATCGGCGGCGGTCCGTTTTACGGCACCGGCTATTATGGCGGCGGCGGCCTCGGTCTGGTGATCGTGATCCTGCTGATCCTTCTTCTGCTTGGCCGGTTGTAAACAGGACGTCTCGAATTTATCGCGCACGGCCCAGCAATGGGCCGGGCGCTTTTTCGCAGAGCGGATCGACAACGCACCATCAAGTGACAGGCGTTCGTCAATCGAAACAGTGCGCACGTCGCCCGCCCATGCAGGCGACATCCTCACTTCATCTTCCTGATTGCCGCCTTGAGCGATGATGCGGCGTCATCGTACCCGGCCCAAGCCTTGCTATTTTTCAGCAGCGCCGGGACGCTGCGCAGTGTGTAACGCGTCGGGTCGAGATCGCTGCGCAATTGCGTCCAGGTCAGCGGCATCGACACTGTGGCCCCCTTACGCGCACGAGGCGATAGCACAGCGACCGCCGTGGACATGCGATCATTGCGAAGGTAATCAAGAAAGATCTTCCCTTGCCGTTTCGCCTTCGACATGTTGACCAGATAGAGTTCCGGCTCA
>JASBVG010000077.1 GCA_030147505.1 Tardiphaga sp. | reverse complement strand
CGGCATTTTGCGGTGCAGTATACGCAATCCCACGTATCCGAGGAGCGCTTAAGTTCAGCAACACTTGCCTCACCAATAAGCGTTCCAAACCAGTGGGGAAGTGATGTCAGACGAGAAAAAACCGGGCCTGCACTCGCCGTTGCGGCGAAAACTGCTGATGGGCATGGCGGCGCTGCCGGCGATGTCGATGCTTCCGCGCACATCTTTTGCGCAGGCGCCTGCAACCGCAGCTGTCAACACGACGGGCCTCGCCGTCACCGATAGCGAAGTCACCGTGGGTATCCTGCACTCGGTCACGGGCACCATGGCGATCTCCGAAACCGGCTCGGTGCAGGCCGAGAAGCTGGCCATCGAGCAGATCAATGCCATGGGCGGCGTGCTGGGCCGCAAGATCAAGTTCATCCAGGAAGACGGCGCGTCCGACTGGCCGACCTTCGCCGAAAAGGCGAAGAAGCTGCTGGTGAACGACAAGGTCGCAGCCATCATGGGTTGCTGGACCTCGGCCTCGCGCAAGGCCGTGCTACCGGTCATGGAACAGTACAACGGCATGCTCTACTATCCGACCTTCTATGAAGGTCTCGAGCAATCCAAGAACGTGATTTATACCGGGCAGGAAGCCACGCAGCAGATCCTTGCCGGCCTCGACTGGGTCGCCAAGGAGAAGAAGGGCAAGAGCTTTTATCTGATCGGCTCGGACTATATCTGGCCGCGTACCTCGATGAAGATCGCGCGCAAGCACATCGAGGGCAAGCTCGGTGGCAAGGTGTCGGGCGAAGAGTACTTCCCGCTCGGTCACACCCAGTTCAACTCGGTGATCAACAAGATCAAGCTCACCAAGCCTGACGTGATCTACGCGGCGGTGGTCGGCGGCTCCAACGTCGCCTTCTACAAGCAGCTCAAGGCGGCGGGTATCGATCTGTCGAAGCAGACCATGCTGACCATCTCGGTCACCGAGGACGAGATCGACGGCATCGGCGGCGAGAACATTGCGGGCGCCTATGCCTGCATGAAGTACTTCCAGTCGCTCGACAATCCGAACAACAAGGAATTCGTTGCCGCCTTCAAGAAGATGTGGGGCGAAAAGACGGTCATCGGCGACGTCACCCAGGCTGCCTATCTCGGCCCGTGGCTGTGGAAGATGACGGTGGAGAAGGCCGGCTCATTCGATATCGACAAGATCGCGGCGGCGTCCGCCGGCATTGAATTCGCGAAGGCGCCGGAAGGCTACGTCAAGATCCATCCGAACCATCATTTGTGGTCGAAGGCCCGCGTCGGACAGGCGCAACTCGATGGCCAGTTCAAAGTGGTGTTCGAGACGCCGGAACTGATCGAGCCGGATCCGTTCCCGAAGGGCTATCAGTAAGCCCGAACTTCTCTCCCTGGCGCGGACGACCTATCCGCCCATCAAGACCTCGCGTCGCGCGCTCGTGCGCGACGCGAGACCTTTCCCTGACGGAGGACGGTGGATGTTCGGCGACTACTCTCTTGGCGATCTCGGCGCCATCTTTGCAATGCAGGGCTTTGCCGGACTGATCCTGTTCTCTGTTTATGTTCTGATGGCGCTCGGCCTCGCGATCATTTTCGGCCAGATGGGGGTCATCAACATGGCCCATGGCGAGTTCATGATTCTCGGCGCCTACGTCACCTGGATGACGTCGAGTTTCTTTCAAGCCTACATGCCATCGCTGTTCTCCGGTTATTTCTTCGTCGCCATGATCCTCGCCTTCATCGCCTCGGGTAGTCTGGGGATGCTGGTCGAATGGGGACTGATCCGCTTCCTCTACAAACGCCCGCTCGACACGCTGCTCGCCACCTGGGGTCTCAGCCTGATCCTGCAGCAGGCCTATCGCTCCGTCTTCGGCGCGCGCGAGGTCGGCGTCGAGCTGCCGCAATGGATGATGGGCTCCAAGCAGGTCACAGATACGATCGAAGTGCCGATCAACGGCATCTTTGTGATGTGCCTGACGGCGGCGATCACTGCCGTCGTGGTCTATATCATGTTCAAGTCGCGCTGGGGCCAGCAGGTTCGTGCCGTGGTGCAGAACCGCGTGATGGCTGGCGCAGTCGGCATCAATACCGAGAAGGTCGATCGCTACACCTTCGGCCTCGGCTGCGGTATTGCCGGGATCGCCGGCTCCGCCTTCACCATGATCGGCTCGACCGGGCCGACCTCGGGCCAGCTCTACATCGTCGACACCTTCCTCGTCGTGGTGTTTGGCGGCGCGGCCAGCCTGTTCGGCACCATCGCCTCGGCCTTCACGATCTCTCAGGCGCAGTCGACCATGGAATTCTTCATGTCCGGCTCGATGGCCAAGGTACTGACGCTGCTCACCATCGTCGCGATCCTGATGATCCGGCCGCAGGGGCTGTTCGCCCTCAAGGTCCGCAAGTAAGCGCGCAGAGAAAAAGCAGGGCACAGTCACATGATCATCAATTCGCGCTTCTTCAATCGCTCGGAACTCATCGGCTTCCTGTCGCTCGTCCTGCTCCTGGTGGTGATCCTTCCGCTCTGCCTCGATATCTTCCGGCTCAATCTGGTGGCCAAGTATCTGACCTATGCGTTCGTCGCCATCGGCCTGGTGATGTGCTGGGGCTATGGCGGCATTCTCAGTCTGGGTCAGGGCGTATTCTTCGGCCTCGGCGGCTACTGCATGGCGATGTTCCTGAAGCTCGAAGCATCGAGCGTCGAGAACACAAAAATCCAGTCGACGCCTGGTATTCCGGATTTCATGGACTGGAACCAGATCACGGCGCTGCCGATGTTCTGGAAGCCGTTTCACTCGCTGACGCTCACCATTATCGCCATCTTCGTGGTGCCCGGCATCCTCGCTTTCATCATCGGTGCCGCGATGTTCAAGCGCCGCGTCGGCGGCGTCTATTTCGCGATCATCACCCAGGCAATCGCGGCCATCGCCACCATCCTGATCATCGGCCAGCAGGGCTATACCGGCGGCATCAATGGCATGACCGATCTGCGCACGCTACTCGGCTGGGACATCCGCACCGATAGCGCCAAGTTCATCCTTTATTTCTTTGAAGTCGCGTGCCTATTCGCTTGCATCATCACGGCGCAGTTCATTCGCCTCACCAAGCTCGGCCGCATCCTTGTGGCGATGCGCGAGCAGGAGGATAGAGTACGTTTCTCCGGCTATAGCGTCGCCAACTTCAAGATCTTCGCCTTCTGTGCAGCGGCGATCTTCGCTGCCATCGGCGGCGCGATGTTCACGCTGCAGATCGGCTTCATGTCGCCGTCCTTCGTCGGCATCGTGCCGTCCATCGAAATGGTGATCTACACAGCGGTGGGCGGCCGCAGCTCAATTTTCGGTGCGGTTTATGGCGCCCTGCTGGTCAATTTCGCGAAGACCAGCCTGTCGGAATCCTTCCCCGAGTTCTGGCTGTTCGGTCTCGGCGGCCTGTTCATCGCGGTTGTTCTGTTCTTCCCCAATGGCCTGTCGGGCATCTGGCGCGATCACGTGCAGCGCCATGTGGATCGCTTGATCTGGTCGTTCTCGTCGAAGGCGAAGAAGGACTGGGCCGTCAAATCCGCCGCCGATGGCGCGCCAGCAGAGTAGGGAGCCTATCATGCTCATCGGACATCAGCCAAAGGACTTCCTGCTCGCGGTGGAGGGGCTCACGGTCTCCTTCGACGGCTTCAAGGCGGTCAACGACCTCTCCTTCTATGTGGAGGAGAACGAGATCCGCGTGATCATCGGTCCCAATGGCGCCGGCAAGACCACGGTGCTCGATCTGATCTGCGGCAAGACCAAAGCCACCTCGGGCTCGATCCAGTTCCGCGGCACCGAGCTGACCAAGCTGAAGGAGAACGAAATCGTCACGGCTGGTGTTGGCCGCAAATTCCAGACGCCTTCGGTCTATGAAGATCTCACCGTGTTCGAGAATCTGGAGATCTGCTATCCGCGCGGTCGCTCGGTGTTCGGCTCGCTGATGTTCAAGCGCGATGCGGCTGTGAAGGAGCGCGTCGAGGAAGTCGCCGAGATGATCTTCCTGAAGGATCGCCTCAATATGTATGCCGACGTGCTGTCGCACGGCCAGAAGCAGTGGCTCGAGATCGGCATGTTGCTGATCCAGGATCCGGACCTGCTGATGCTCGACGAGCCCGTTGCCGGTATGAGCGTGAGCGAACGCGTCAAGACGGCAGAGCTGCTCAACACCATCATCAAGAACCGTTCGGTGCTGGTCATCGAGCACGACATGAAGTTCGTCGAGGACATCGCCCACAAGGTGACCGTGCTGCATCAGGGCCAGATCCTATCCGAGGGGACGATGGAGAAAGTGCAGAACGACCCCAAGGTCATTGAAGTCTATCTGGGCCATTGAGGAGATCATCATGCTCGCGATCAACGATCTCCATGTCGCCTACGGCCATGCCGAAGTCCTGCACGGACTCAATGTGAAAGTTCAGCCCAACGAGATCGTCGCGATCATGGGCCGCAACGGCATGGGCAAAACTACGCTGATGAAATCCCTCATGGGCATCGTGCCGACCAAATCTGGCTCGGTGACGATGGATGGCAAGGAACTGGATGCGCTGAAGAGCTATGAGCGCGTGGCGCGCGGCCTCGCTTACGTGCCGCAGGGGCGCATGATCTTCTCGCATATGACGGTGAAGGAGAATATCGAGACCGGCCTCGTTGCGCATGGCGGGAAGGACGTGCCGGGCGATCTCTACGAGCTTTTCCCGGTATTGCTCGAGATGAAGGGCCGCCGTGGCGGCAATCTTTCGGGCGGCCAGCAGCAGCAACTCGCCATCGCACGTGCGCTGGCGACCAAGCCCAAAGTGCTGCTGCTGGATGAGCCCACCGAAGGCATCCAGCCCTCGATCATCAAGGACATGGCGCGGACGCTGAAGAAGATCCGCGACGACAAGGGGCTGTCGATCATCGTCTCCGAACAGGTGCTCAGCTTCGCGCTCGATGTCGCCGACCGCGTGCTGGTGATCGAGAACGGCGAGATCGTTCGCGACGAAGCGCGCGAAGGCATCGATGCCGCGCAGATCGCAAAATATCTGTCCGTCTAGTTCATCTCAGAAAACTGCAAAACCTGTTGAGCCAACGAGACCTGTAACCCAAGGGGAGCATTGAATGCCAGATACACTGATCAAGGTCGATCTCACGCAGTCGGCCTACGACAACGACATGATCCATAATCGCTGGCATTCGGACATTCCCATGGTGGCATGGGTCAATCCGGGCGACGACTTCATCGTTGAGACTTATGACTGGACCGGCGGCTTCATCAAGAACAATGACAGCGCCGACGACGTGCGCGATATCGATCTGTCGATCGTGCACTTCCTGTCCGGCCCGATCGGCGTCAAGGGCGCCGAGCCCGGCGATCTGCTCGTCGTCGATCTGCTCGATGTCGGTCCGATGAAGGACTCGCAGTGGGGTTTCAACGGCTTCTTCTCCAAGCAGAATGGCGGCGGTTTTCTCACCGATCATTTTCCACAGGCGCAGAAGTCGATCTGGGACTTCAAGGGCATGTACACCTCGTCGCGCCACATCCCGGGCGTGAACTTCGCCGGCCTGATCCATCCCGGCCTGATCGGCTGTCTGCCAGATCCAAAGCTGCTCGCCACCTGGAACGAGCGCGAGACCGCGCTGATCGCCACCAATCCGGAGCGCGTGCCCGGTCTCGCCAATCCGCCGTTCGGCCCGACAGCGCATATGGGCCGCATGAAGGGCGAAGCCCGCGACAAGGCCGCAGCCGAGGGCGCGCGCACCGTGCCTCCGCGCGAGCATGGCGGTAATTGCGACATCAAGGACCTGTCGCGGGGCTCGAAGGTGTACTTCCCGGTTTATGTGCCCGGTGGCGGCCTCTCCATGGGCGACCTGCACTTCAGCCAGGGCGATGGCGAGATCACCTTCTGCGGCGCCATCGAGATGGCCGGCTGGCTTCATATCAAGGTGGATGTCATCAAGGATGGCGTCGCCAAGTACGGCATCAAGAATCCCGTGTTCAAGCCGTCGCCGATGACGCCGAACTACAAGGACTTCCTGATCTTCGAAGGCATCTCGGTGGATGAAGCCGGAAAGCAGCATTATCTCGACGTGCACATCGCCTATCGTCAGGCCTGTCTGAACGCGATCGAATATCTGAAGAAGTTCGGCTATTCCGGCGCGCAGGCCTATTCGATCCTCGGTACGGCGCCGTGCCAGGGCCACATCTCGGGCGTCGTCGACGTGCCGAATGCCTGCGCCACACTGTGGCTGCCGACCGAAATCTTCGACTTCGACATCATGCCGGGAGCAGCGGGGCCGATCAAACATGTCGACGGTTCGATCCAGATGCCGCTGTCGCCGGACAAGTAACACGGCCAACTCGGCCGCGGCGCCATGTCATCGGCGCCGCGGCTGCCTTTTTCCTTTTGCGACGAGGACGGCCATGCCGGTCTATGAATATCTCTGCGATGCCTGCGGTCCATTCACCGACATGCGGCCGATGGCCGAATGCGACGACCCGCAGGATTGTCCGCACTGTACGACGTCGGCGCCTCGCGTCATGCTTACGGCTCCGGCCTTCTTCTGCATGCGTTCGGACAAGCGCATGGCGCACGCCACCAATGAGCGGAGCAGCAACGCGCCGCAGACGGTGGCGGAATACAAGGCCGAGCATGCCCCCGGCTGCGGCTGTTGCTCCGGCAAGAAGCCCGCGCGGCTGATGAAGAAAACGGCGACCGGCTCCAAGAGCTTTCCGACCGCACGGCCCTGGATGATCAGCCACTGACTCCTTGGCTTTGATGCGCTATCGTTCACTCCCGCATGTGGCGGGGGCAGGCGGAGGCGCAGTCATGCGGCACAACCCATTCGGAGCCACCGGGCACGACGTGTCCCTGATCGGGCAGGGCACGTGGTATATCGATCATGGCGATCGCACTGCAGCCATCAGGGCGCTGCAGGCCGGCCTCGATGCCGGCATGAGCCATATCGACACCGCTGAGATGTATGGCGACGCGGAGCCTGTGGTGGCCGAAGCTATCTCCGGCCGTCGCGATGACGTATTCCTCGTTTCAAAGGTGATACCGAGCAATGCGTCGCGCAAAGGCACCATCAGTGCCTGCGAGCGTTCGCTGAAGCGGTTGAATACCGATCGGCTCGATTGCTATCTGCTGCACTGGCGCGGTCAGGTTCCGCTGGCGGAGACGGTTGCGGCTTTTGAGGAACTGAAGTCCGCCGGCAAGATCGCCTCCTGGGGCGTCAGCAATTTCGACGCCGACGATCTCAACGAGCTGTCGCGCGTGGCAGGCAAGGGCGCCATCGCCTGCAACCAGGTACTCTATCACCTGCAGGAGCGCGCCATCGAGCATCGTGTGATCCCGTGGTGCGAGCGGCATGGCGTTGCGGTGGTCGCCTATTCGCCATTCGGCCACAACGATTTTCCATCTCCGCGCTCGCCGGGCGGCAAGCTGCTAGAAGAGATAGCCAGCGTCCACGGCGCGAGCCCGCGTCAGGTGGCGCTCGCTTTCTTGACCCGGCAGCCTGCGGTCTTCGCGATCCCGAAAGCGTCGTCCGCCACGCATGCGGCCGATAATGCCGCAGCCGGCGACCTCGTCCTGAACCAGACGGAAATGGCGGCGCTCGACGAGGCGTTTCCCCGTGGCCGCGAGCCGTCCAGTCTTCCGATGCTGTGATCCGCTCATGCTGCGGTGCATGATTGCGCGCAGTTGATCGCGCAGCGGCGTCTGTTGCATATCGCGGTCCTGTTATCGGAGGTTGTCCCAGACCTGCGAACGGCGTTTGGTGAGGAACCAGATTCGGCCCGCCTATTCGCCGGGCCCAGCCCAGCCGGTTTCCATCCGTGACCACTCATGTTCCGCCGCCGAAGGTCAGCGTACCCGCGCAGGCCTCGCGTCATCTCGACAAGCCCCTTCTCGGCATCCTGCTGATCATTTCATCGACGGGCTTCCTGGGATCGTCGGATGCGATGGCGAAATATCTCGCCCGCGGCGGCATGGCGCCGGTGGAGATCGCCTGGATTCGCTTCTCCGTTTTCCTGCTCATCATGCTGCCGATCGTGATGATCCCGTCAGGCGGGCGGATGCTGCGGTCCAGCCGGCCGCTGCTGCAGGTGTTTCGCGGGCTGGGACTGCTCTGTTCGTCGATCTTCTTCATCATCGGCCTCAGCTTCCTGCCGATCGCCGAAGCGACCGCGACCGGTTTCATCTCGCCTTTGTTCGTCACTGCTCTTTCGATCATCTTTCTTGGTGAGAAGGTTGGCCTCCGCCGCTGGACGGCGACGATCGTGGGGCTGATCGGTGTGCTTATCATTGTGAGACCGGGCACCTCGGCCTTTCATCCGGCTGCGCTGTTTCCCATCATCTCCGCATTGGGCTGGGCCAGCGCACTCGTGCTCACGCGAAAGATGAGTGGCGCCGATCATCCCATCACCACCATGGCCTATTCCGCGATCGTCGGATTCCTCGTGCTCAGCGTGTTTGCGCCGTTTTACTGGTCGCAACCGACATGGACGCAACTTGGGCTCGGCGTTGCGATTGGAGTATCGTCCACAGTGGGGCACTGGATCGTGGTGCTGGCTTTTCGTTATGCCGATGCATCGGTGCTCGCACCATTCTCCTATATTCAATTGATGTGGGTGACGTTGCTTGGCTTCTTCGTGTTCGGCGAAATTCCGGATGTATGGACGTTCGTCGGCGCTGCGATCATCATCGCATCAGGTGTCTACACTGCACATCGCGAGCGGGTGCGGCGGGCGAAGGTTGCGGTACCTGCCGAGCCCTATCCGACTTCATAATGAACTCATAATGCGCGCGGTAATGCGTGCGGCATCATGATGCGCTTCGCGCGCAGCATGATACTCAGATTCAATCGGTTTCATTGCAGCTTAAGAATAAAGCTTGTTCCAAGCACGTTTACCGCGTGTTTTAAGCAATAGAAACCCGAATAGAGTTATGATCCAATAGCCTTCACAAGCGTTGGTATCGTTATGCTGAGAGTTTGGAACTGCATCGAAACGCAGCATGACTGGCGGTTGATTCTGCTGGCAGCGGCGGTGTGTTTCCTCACCAGCCTTGCCGCTGTCAATCTGTTCACGCGCGCACGCAACGCATCGCCGGATACACGGCTTGCATGGCTGGTCACGGCTGGCGTCGTCACCGGTTTCGGGACATGGGCGACGCACTTCATCGCGATGCTCGCTTATACGCCCGGCTTCGATCTTCACTACGATCCCATCATCACAGCCTGCTCGCTCGTTGCCTCAGCGGTGATGACGACGGCAGGTTTCGCTATCGCACTATTCCAACGCAACAGGCAAAACGCATTGGTGGGCGGCGCGGTGATCGGGATCGGCATCGCTTGCATGCATTATATGGGCATGGCATCGCTGCGCATTCCCGCTATCATCGAGTGGATGCCCGATCTCGTCACTGCCTCCGTTGTTGGCGGCATGGTGATCGGCGCCTTCGCGATACTGGTGGCGCAGGAGGCTGACAGGCCGGTCAAACTGCTTGGCGCCGCATTGCTGTTGACGCTTGCGATCTGTGTGCATCACTTCGTCGCCATGGGAGCGATCAATCTCACATACAAGGCGGGTATCGACGGCAATGAAAGCCTGCTGTCGCCCATCGAATTGTCGCTGGCGATCGCTGCCTTCACCGTCACTGTGGTCATAGCCGGCCTCGTTGTCGCCGTATCCGACCAGCGCAGCCGCCGCAGCATGCGCCAGCGCAACATGCAGCTTGACGCCGCGCTCAATAATATGGGGCAGGGCCTGTGCATGTATGACGCGCAGGGCGGCCTGGAATTGTGGAATGACAGCTACGTCCGCATGTATCGTATTCCACCTGAGAAAATGGTGCTCGGTGCCACCATGGCGCAGGTTGTGGCGCTGCGCGGCGAGGTCGGTATGCTGTTCACCGATCAGGAACGCTATGACGTACAGCTTGAAGCGGCGATCGCCGAGCGTAAGCCGGCGAGCCAGACCGCTGAATTGCCTGACGGACGCACCATCCATGTGCGCTATCGCCCGATGGACAGCGGTGGCTGGGTGGTGATCCATGCCGATATCACCGACCGCAAGCTGAGCGAAGCGCGCATCGTACATTTGGCGCGGCACGATCCGATCACCGATCTGCCGAACCGGGTCGCCTTCAACGAATATCTCGAGCGGGTGTTCAGCGAGGCATCGGCGGGACATGGCTCTTTCGCAGTGGTACGTATCGACATCGATCGCTTCCGTGAGATCAATGAAGTGTTCGGCCAGGCGACGGGCGACGCTGTGCTGGCCGAAGTCGCCAAGCGCCTGACAGCAGCGAGCAACGGCGCCTTCCTGGCGCGGCCAAGCGGCGATATCTTCTCCATCGTCACGCATCTCGGCGCCGAACCGCAGACCGTGGATGATCTCTGCGCGCGGCTGTCGGCGGTGCTCGACAACATGTTGCAGATTGACCGGCAGAGTGTTCGCGTCCGTTGCAGTATCGGTATTTCCGTCTATCCACAGGATGGCAAGGATACCGAGAGCCTGATCGCCCACGCCGATCTCGCGCTGGACCGCGCCAAGGCGGAAGAGCGTGGCACCATCCGTTTCTTCGAGGCGGAGATGGATCAGCAGATCCGCGAGAAACGTCTGCTGCAGCGCGATCTCGTTGTGGCCATCGAGAACGAGCAGTTCGAACTCTACTTTCAGCCGCAGGCTTCGGCCGATGGCGCCATCGTCGCCTTCGAGGTATTGCTGCGCTGGCGACATCCGGAGCGTGGCATCGTCTCGCCTGCCGTCTTCATTCCACTCGCCGAAGAGACCGGCCTGATCGGCGCGATCGATGCATGGGTGCTCCGCGCAGCCTGCCGCGAGGCTGCCACCTGGCACAATCCGCTCGCCATTGCCGTCAATCTGTCGCCGGTGGATTTCCGCACGAGCGATGTGCCGGCCATGCTCGCTTCTGTTCTGAAGGAGACCGGACTTGTGCCTGAGCGGATCGAGATCGAGATTACCGAGGGTGTGCTGATCGACGATTTTGCCGGCGCGATCGCGATCCTGCGCGATATCAAGGCGCTCGGTGTGCGCGTCGCCATGGACGATTTCGGCACAGGCTATTCGAGCCTCAGCTATCTGCAGGCCTTTCCGTTCGACAAGATCAAGATCGACCAGACCTTCGTGATGAAGCTGGAAACCAATCCGCAATCGGCGGCGATCGTACATGCGATCATTGGTCTCGGCCGTTCGCTGAAACTGCCTGTCATTGCCGAGGGCGTCGAGACGCCGGCGCAGCTGGCATTCCTGACAGCCGAGGGGTGTGCTGAGATTCAAGGTTACCTTATCGGTCGGCCTTATCCTATCGATCACTATCGCAAGGTCGTGACGGCGGGAAAAGGTAGTTCCGTTGAGGTGGTGAAGCGGGCGAGCTAGCTGCCGTCATTGCCAGCAGGCTCCTCGCAATGACGACTTACACCGGCAATGCGATCGAGTATTTTACTTGGCTGAGTGCGAAGCTCGACTCAATCGACGCGATGCCGTCGAGGCGCGTCAGCTTGTTCTTCAGGAATGCTTCATAGGACGCGAGATCGGCAGCGACCACGCGGAGCAGATAATCGCGGTTGCCGGTCATCAGATAACATTCCAGCACCTCGTCCCATTTTGCGATCGCCCTGGCGAAGCGGTTGAGGTCCTCTTCCTTCTGTCTCACCAGCTTGATCGAGATGAACACGCTTACTGGCAGGCCGATAGCCTTCTGGTCCACCAGCGCCATATAGCCCGAAATCACACCGCGCCGTTCGAGCAGCTTCACGCGGCGATGACATGGCGAGATCGAGAGGCCGACCTTGTCTGCCAGTTCCTGCATGGTAATGCGGCTATCCGCCTGCAAAGCGGCGAGGATCCTGCGGTCGATGGCATCCAAGGCTGACATTGGGATAAATTCGCGAAATTGAAGGTTGGGCGATATGTTTATCCCAATTTACCGGTGTCTGTCGCCATGAATTGAGAAAATCCCGAAATGGGCGCTGCTAGAATGATGCCTAATTCACGGCCGGTTTCAGCCGGCTGTTTACGGGAGCACAACCATGCCAATCGACGACAACCGCCTGCAGACGCTCACAGCGCTGGCGAAAAAGGCGCTCTGGCTCTCGTCATGGACCATCCACAACGCCAATCACATCCGCGCCAATGCCGATGGCCTCAAGGTCGGCGGCCATCAGGCTTCGTCGGCATCGCTCGCGACAATCATGTCGGCGCTTTATTTTTCGGTGCTGAAGCCTGAAGACCGCGTTGCGGTGAAGCCGCATGCGTCGCCGATCTTCCACGCCATCCAGTATCTGTTCGGCAACCAGACGCGCGAGAAGCTGGAGAATTTCCGAGGCTTCAAGGGTGCGCAGAGCTATCCGTCACGCACCAAGGATGTCGATGACGTCGATTTTTCCACGGGCTCCGTCGGTCTTGGCGTTGCGCAGACGCTGTTCTCGTCGCTGGTCCAGGACTATGTCTCCGCCCACGGCCTGATGAAGGGGCGCCGCGAGGGGCGTATGATCGCGCTGGTCGGCGACGCCGAGATGGACGAGGGCAACATCTTCGAGGCGCTGGTCGAAGGCTGGAAGCATGGCCTGCGCAATTGCTGGTGGATCATCGATTATAACCGCCAGAGTCTCGATGCTGTCGTGCGCGAGGGTCTGTGGGAAAAATTCGAGTCCATGTTCCGGAACTTCGGTTGGGACGTGGTCATCGTCAAATATGGCCGGTTGATGGATGCCGCCTTTGCCGAACCCGGCGGGGCGGCGTTGAAAAGCTGGATCGACAACTGCCCGAACCAGCGCTACGCGGCGCTATGCTTCCAGGGCGGCGCGGCGTTCCGCAAGCGCCTGCATGACGAGATCGGCGATCAGGGAGATGTCACCGCGCTGATCGACCGGCGCAGCGACGACGAGTTGCTGGCGCTGATGTCCAATCTCGGCGGTCACGACATGGGTAGCATGCTCACGGCTTTCGAGGCCATCGACCATGATCGCCCCGTCTGCTTCATCGCCTATACGATCAAGGGCGTCGGCCTGCCATTCCAGGGCCACAAGGACAATCACGCCGGCCTGATGACGCCGGCGCAGATGGAGAAGTGGCGAGAGAGCCAGAACATCCGGCCCGGACATGAGTGGGACAAGTTCGAAGGCCTGACGCAGGATGCCGCAGCGCTGGAAGCGTTCCTGAAGCAGGTGCCGTTCGTGCAGCAGGGCCACCGCCGGCTCGATGCGCCGGCCATCGTCGTGCCTGATGCGTTGCAGTTCAAGCCTGCCGCTGAGATGTCCACGCAGCAGGGGTTTGGGCTGCTTCTCAACGAACTCGCGCGTAGTGAGAGCGAACTGGCGTCACGCATCGTCACGGCCTCGCCCGACGTCACGGTCTCGACCAATCTCGGTGCCTGGGTCAATCGCCGTGGCCTGTTCGCCAAAGCGGAAAATGCTGATCTGTTCCGGCAGGAGAAGATCCCGTCGACCTTCACGTGGGACTATTCGCCGAAGGGCCAGCATATGGAGCTGGGGATCGCCGAGATGAATCTCTTCATCATGATGTCGGCGCTCGGCCTGTCGCATTCCATTAACGGGGCGCGGCTACTGCCGATTGCGACGCTGTATGATCCCTTCATCGAGCGTGGGCTCGATGCGCTGAACTATGCTTGCTATCAGGATGCGCGTTTCATGGTGGCAGCGACGCCGTCGGGGATCACGTTGGCGCCGGAAGGTGGCGCGCATCAGTCGATCGCAACCCCGCTGATCGGCATGGCGCAGGACGGGCTCGCCTCGTTCGAACCGGCCTTTGTCGACGAGCTCGCGGTCATCATGCGCTGGGGCTTCGCGCATATGCAGCGCGATGCGGGCGAGGGCGGCTCATGCTATCTGCGGCTCTCGACGCGGACCATCGAGCAGCCGAAGCGCATTATGACGCCAGAGCTGCAGCAGCATATTGCGGACGGCGCCTACTGGCTGCGCACGCCCGGCGACAACTGCGATCTCGTGATTGCCTATAGCGGCGCGCTGGCGCCGGAAGCGATCGAGGCAACGGGACTGCTGGGCGAAAGCCATCGCGATATCGGCCTGCTGGCGATCACCTCGGCGGATCGGCTGCATGCGGGCTGGACCGCGGCACGGCGCACCCGCCGCGAGCAGCGCACGCCGCAGCAAAGCCATATCGAAAAGCTGCTTGCTCCGCTGCCGCGCGACTGCGGCATCGTCACCGTGCTCGATGGCCATCCGGTAACGCTCGGCTGGATCGGGGCGGTGCACGGTCATCGGCTGGAAGCGCTCGGGGTCGAGCATTTCGGCCAGACCGGCACCATCGGCGATCTCTATCGCCATCACGGCATCGACACGAATTCGATCATCGACGCGGCGGAAAGCCTGAACCCGGCGGCGCCGGTGCGGCACCGGAAAATGGCGGTGTAGGCACGTCATCCCGACGTGCGTCGGGATGACGACAAGGATTTGTTTGCCTCAAAAGGCCTTGAATGTGATGATCGTGTGGGTGTCCTGGATGCCGGGCAGAACCTGGACCTTCTCGTTTACGAAGTGGCCGATGTCGGTTTCCTTGTCGACATAGAACTTCACCAGCAGGTCATAGTGGCCCGCGGTCGAATAGATTTCCGAGGCGATCTCGGCCTCCGCCAGCGCATTGGCCACGATATAGGACTGGCCAAGCTTGCACTTGATCTGGACAAAGAAGGGGATCATCGACGGTCTCCGGACGCAGGGGATTGAAGACCATCAAGCGCAAAACCGCCAGCGTGGCAAGGCCGGCGGGAACCGCCGGCCGCCACCTCGGGCGTCTCGTCAGGCTGGCTGCAGCCCTAGCGCCTGCGCCGCCTCGAGCCAGACCGGCAGTTCCTTCTGATACAGCGCATTGGTCTCCTTGAAGCCCAGCGCCGGCTCCAGAGCCACGGTCTTGAGGACTTCCTTGATCTTCGGATCGTTATTGGCCTGCACGAACAGTGCTGCCAGCTTGTCGACGACCGGCTGCGGTGTCGCTTTCGGCACGGCCCAGCCGGAGAACCCGCTCACGGTGAAGAATTTCGACGTCGCGCCTTGTTCCGGCAGCGTCTTCACCTCCGGGATCGCATCGACCTTCTTCGAATGCACTGCAAACACCACGCCGCGATTGCTCTGCAGCACCGATTGCGCGGCCGTGTAGCTGCCCATGGCGAAATCCAGCGAGCCGTCTGCGAGGCCGGTCCACATCGGCGCTTCGCCGCGATAGTGGATCGGCTCGATCTTGAGGCCGTATTGCTTGTTCAGCTCATTGATAGTGAAGTGCGGGGCCGAGCCAACGCTGTAGGTACCGAAATTGACCTTGTCCTTCTTCTTGGAGAAGGCGACGAAATCCTCCAGCGACTTCACGCCCGACGAGGGATTCGCGACCAGAAGAAGTCCGGCGCCCGGAACGACGCTGACCAATGTGAGATCCTTGTCCATGTCGTAGCCGGGTGTCTTCAGCATCACCCGGTTCATCACATAGGTTGTGGAGATCGAGCACAGGATGGTGTGCCCATCGGGCTCGGCGCGCGCAACTTCCGCGGTGCCGATGGCGCCGGATGCGCCGGCCTTGTTTTCGACCACAACGGTCTGGCCGATCTGCTTGCCGATAAATTCGCCGAACGAGCGCGCCAGCAGGTCGGTCTGCCCGCCCGCCGGATAGCTGCAGACCATGCGAATCTGCTTCGACGGCCAGGCGGCCTGGGCGGAGGCGTTTCGCGCCAGAAATGGCATCGCGACGGCGGCAGAGCCGGCGGCCAGAAAATGACGGCGGTTGAAATGACTGGTCATTCTTGTCTCCTCCTGATTTTTGGCGACGATATCGCATTGCACGCAGCTTCGCCATGCGGGAGCGCGGGACAGTTTGGCGCATTGAGTATTTTGTAGGGGGCTACAGGGTGGCTGATGTCGACCGGTTGCCGGTCCGGTGGCGGTGGAGTACCACTGTGAACCTGCTTCCCGCTTGATTTGACGTGAGTTTTTCGATGCCAACGCCCGTTGCCCTGACCATTGCCGGCTCCGATTCTTCGGGTGGAGCGGGGATTCAGGCAGACCTCAAGACCTTCGCCGCGCTCGGCGTCTACGGCGCTTCAGCCATCTCGGCGCTGACCTCACAGAACACCCATGGCGTCACCGGCATCCATCAGGTGCCGGCGGCATTTGTCAGCGATCAGATCGATGCGGTTTTCGTCGATCTCGCGGTCGGCGCGGTGAAGATCGGCATGGTAGCGCAGCGCGATGTCATCGAGGCGATTGCGGCGAGTCTCGCGAAATGGAAGCCGAAACATGTCGTGCTGGATCCGGTGATGGTGGCGACATCGGGTGATCGTCTGCTGGTGCCCGATGCGATCGATGCGCTCCGAAAGGTGCTGATCCCTTGCGCCGACATCATCACACCAAATCTGCCCGAAGCCGCTGCACTGCTCGACGAACCGATGGCAAAGGGTGAGGCCGAGATCGAAGAGCAGGGCAAGCGGTTGCTCGGGCTCGGCTGCAAGGCGGTGGTGATCAAGGGCGGTCACGGCGATGGACCGGAAAGCACCGATTACTTTGTCACCAAAAAGGGGGCAGTGGCTCTGCCGGCCTCGCGCCTGGTGACGAAGAATACACACGGCACCGGATGCACGCTTTCGTCAGCGATCGCAGCAGGGCTTGCCAAAGGCGAGGACATGGATGCGGCAGTGCGGTCCGCCAAGGCCTATGTCACTGCGGCGATCGCTGCGGCAGACAAGTTCACGGTCGGGTATGGTCACGGCCCGGTGCATCATTTCCATACTTTTTACTGATGTCGACCGTCGCCTTGACCCGGGACGGTGATGACGACGGATGCATCATCCGACGTCATCTTGCCGAGGTTGCGGTCACGCCGCCTTCGCGTGGCCGACAGGCTCCTGATGCAGTGCTGCAAAGAACAGTTTGACCTGAGCAGCGAGATCGCCGGCCGCGGATGATACATTGCCGGAAGCGCCGGACACGTCATCGGCCGAGCGATTGGTCTCGCCGATCGCTCTGTTCACGGCCGAGATGTTCGACGCCAGCAATTGTGTGCCGGATGCGGCCATCTGGACGTTCTGGGAGATTTCACGCGTCGCGGCGCCCTGTTCTTCCATGGCGCTTGCGATTGCGGTGGTGACTTCGTCGATCTCACGCATCGCATGTGCGATTTCCTTGACCGACGCCACGGCATTCGCTGTCGTTGCCTGGATGCCAGAGACCTGCTGAGCGATGTCGCCGGTCGCTTTTGCAGTCTGGCTCGCCAGCGACTTGACCTCTGCGGCGACCACGGCAAAGCCGCGTCCCGCCTCGCCGGCGCGGGCTGCTTCGATCGTCGCGTTGAGTGCCAGAAGATTGGTCTGCGCGGCGATGGCCTGGATCAGATCGACCACCGAGCCGATGCGCTGTGCGGCATCGGCAAGGCCTTCGATCTCGGTTTCCGAGCGCGACGTTGTTTCACCGGCGCTCTGCACGGTCATGGTCGCGCGCTCGATCTGGCGGCCGATCTCCGAGATCGAACTCGAGAGTTCTTCGGCGGCGGATGCGACGGTCTGGACATTGGTCGCCGTCTGTTCCGAAGCCCCTGCAGCCGAGACGGCCTGCTGTGCGGCATCGCCCGCAATGCCGGTCAACGATTGCGCCGTTTGCTTGAGCGCGCCGGCATTTTGATCGACGGTCGACAGCAACTGCTCGGCAGTGATGCGGAAGTTCTCGACGGTGTTCTCGATGTGTCGATTCCGCGCCTCCCGTGCGGCGACCTCGGCGGCGGCTTTGGTCGCGGCCTCCTCCTGCGCGATCACATTGTCGCGGAAACGCGCGACGGCACCCGCGACGGCGCCGATCTCGTCGCGGCGCTGTGCAGTGTCGAACCGCACCGCGGTATCGCCATCGGACAGCCGCACGGAATCGCCCACGAGATTCGCCATCGGCTTCACGATCCCGAAGCGGCCGATCAGCCATCCGGAGATCAGACCCAACGCGACGCCGATAATCGTCGCGATCAGCATCAGACGCGACGTCCAGACATATTCTTCCGATGCAGCCTGGGTGTAGAGATCCACGCGCTCGAGCAGCCGATTGGAGACGTCGCGCATCGCGGTGCGCAGCCGTTCCGCAGCCTGGCGGCCGGCGACTGCGGAGTCGCGCAAGCGTGCCGTCTGGGGATCGAGCGGCACCTCGGTCGCGGTGCTCGCGAGCCGGACCGTCTCAGCGAGGCCGGTCTTGTAGGCCGCGAGAGCCTCCTTCACAGCGGGAAGCATCGCCCGCGCCTGCTCGTCGCGGGTCTCGCCAATACTGGCGATGCCGTCCTCGAGTGCTTTCAGCTGGGCGTCGATATCTTTCCTGGTCTGTTCGACATTTGCAGGGCGCGGATCGAGCGCGATGCGGAACTCCGCGCGGTTGAGCCCGATCACCTCCTGATTGGCACGCGCGCCGGTCAGCGCACGTTTGGACGCCCTGCTCATATTTGTCGCGTCCTCGTCGAGACGGGACATGGCACTGATACCAAGCCAGCTGAGAGCGATGGAGATCGACGTCATCAATGCGACGATCGCAAGAATTTTGGTGAGTATCCTGAAGCGCGCGAGAAATGACATCCGATCCTCTAGGCACCTGGGCCGCGTCTATGACGACTCGTTTGCCGACTTTTGCATTCGGTGCTTAAGCGCGAGTAAAACCATAGGTGGTGTTTTGGATTTCAATTTCTCTTGGTTGTGGTAGTCTTGCACCCGCCATCTCGTCTCGTCTGTGTGTGACGTCGCAACGCGCGGCGTTGTGTCGCCGGATTGTCATCCCGCGTTGATATCAGCCGAACAGCACATGAGTTGTCCGATTCCATTGGACACGCTGGACGGAACCATCGATGACGACGCTGGATCTGGAAAAATCCATTGTTGAAACGGCCTATGCCCGCTGGGCGCCGATCTATGATGCCGTCTGTGGCCCGGTGATGCTGAAGGGGCGCCGCGCCGCCGCGGAAGCCGCGCGCGCCGTCGGCGGCAAGGTGCTTGAGGTCGGCGTCGGTACCGGGCTCTCCTTCGAGGACTACGACAGCAGCACCGAAGTGACCGGGATCGATCTGTCTGAGCCGATGCTCGCCAAAGCCCGTGCCAAGATGGCGTCCGGCCGCTTTCCCTGGGTGAAAGACGTCCGGCAGATGGACGCCCATGCGATGGACTTCGCAGACTCCACTTTCGACTGCGTGGTGGCGCAGTTCGTTATCACGCTCGTGGAGAATCCCGAGCAGGTGCTGTCCGAATGCCACCGCGTGGTGAAGCCGGGCGGCCGCATCATTCTCGTCAATCATCTGTATTCTGAAACCGGCTGGGCCGCGGCGCTGGAGCGCTGGGTGGCGGAGAAAACGCGCTCGCTCGGTTTGCGCCCGGAATTCCCGTTCGCGCGGCTGCAGGCGTGGTCGCAGGCGAATGCCGACAGCATTCTCGTCGAGCGCCGCAAGCTGCGGCCGTTCGGCATCTATACCCTCGTGACATTTGAGAGAACCGCACCGGCGATGGCGGCCTGACGTCATCGTTCGGTCATGCAACTTTGCTAGCCGCCTGACATGGAAAGATACGCGATGAGTGAAGGCAACGAACACCGCTTTCGCACCTTGTTCATCTCCGACGTTCATCTCGGGGCACGGGGCTCGCAGGCTGAAAAGCTGCTGGATTTTCTCCGCGTCCACGATGCCGATACCATCTATCTGGTCGGCGATATCGTTGACGGCTGGGCGCTGAAGGGCGGCTGGCATTGGCCGCAGTCGCATAACGATTTCGTTCAGAAGATGCTGCGCAAGGTCCGCAAGGGCGCCAAGATTATCTACATCCCCGGAAATCACGACGAGTTCTTGCGGAACTACTACGGTACGCATTTCGGCGGCATCGAGGTTGTCGAAACCGCGATGCATGAAGGGGTCGACGGCAAGAAGTATCTTGTCATCCACGGCGACATCTTCGACCTCGTGGTGCAGAACGCCCGCTGGCTCGCCCATCTCGGCGACAAGGCCTATGACTTTGCAATCCAGATGAACCGTCTGGTCAACATGTTCCGCCGCCTGTTCGGCTTCCCTTACTGGTCGCTCTCGAAGTGGGCCAAGATGAAGGTGAAGAACGCGGTGAACTATATCGGCGCCTTCGAGGAAACCCTGGCCGGCGAAGCCCGCCGTCACGGCGCCGATGGCGTGATCTGTGGTCACATCCACTATGCGACAATCCGCGACGAACACGGCATCCGCTACATGAATTGTGGCGACTGGGTCGAGAGCTGCACGGCTCTGGTCGAACATGAAGATGGTCGCTTCGAGATACTTACCTGGACCGATGTCGCCAAGAAAGACGAGCCGGTGCGGACACTCGCTCCTGCAAAGGCGGCTTGATGCGCATCCTGGTCGCGACCGACGCCTGGCACCCGCAAGTCAATGGTGTCGTTCGCACGTTGACCATGATGGCCGAAGCGGCCAAGAGCTTTGGCGTCGAGGTGAGCTTCCTTACGCCAGAGACTTTCCTCACTTTCGGTCTTCCTAGCTATCGCGATCTGCGCGTCGCCATTCCGCGGCGCCGCCGCATCGCGCAGATGATCGAGGCGGCGAAGCCCGACAATATCCATATCGCCACCGAAGGTCCGATCGGCTTCGCTGCACGCGCTTATTGCCGTCGCCGCGGCATTCCGTTCACCACGAGCTTCCACACACGTTTCCCGGAATATGTCTCGGCGCGTTTTCCGATTCCGGAAGCGTGGGTGTGGGCGGGGTTGCGCTGGTTTCACGGTGCGAGCTCCGCGGTAATGGCGGCGACGCCGGCGCTCGCCAATGAACTGCGCGAGCGTGGCTTCAAGAATGTGGTGCTCTGGCCGCGCGGCGTCGATGGTCATCTGTTCCGTCCGCGCGACGTCGATCTCGGCTACGAGAAGCCGGTGTTTCTCTCGGTCGGTCGTGTCGCCATCGAGAAGAATCTGGAAGCTTTCCTCGCGCTCGATCTGCCGGGCACCAAGGTTGTCGTCGGCGATGGTCCTGCGCGTGCCGAGTTGCAGACGAAATATCCGAGTGCCGTGTTCGTCGGTGCCTTGCAAGGCGAGGACCTGGCGCGGGTATATTCCGGCGCCGATGTGTTCGTATTCCCCAGTAAGACCGACACTTACGGTCTTGTGCTGCTGGAAGCGCTTGCCAGCGGCGTGCCAGTGGCGGCGCTGCCGGTGACCGGTCCGAAGGACGTGATCGGCTCGGCGCCTGTCGGCGTGCTGTCCGAAGATCTTCAAGCGGCCTGTCTGCAAGCGCTGCAGATCAATCGGCAGGCCTGTCTCGATTTCGCTGCGGACCACACCTGGGAAGCCTCGGCGCGAGCCTTTGTCGGCAACATCAGCCAGGCGCGCGGCGAGCAGCGCGTCGAGGCGAAGGCGGTAACCGGCCGTCCGCCCGTCGTCGCCTAAGCTCCGCTTGCCCTTGTCGCGGATGCTTCGCGCGCCTAGCATGCGGGCATGACAAACACAGCTCTCCCAATTTCCGCCGCCGATATCGATGCTGCCGCCCGGGTTATCGCGCCTTATGCGGTGCGCACACCGCTGCTGCCGTCGCCCGCGCTCGATGCGCTCACGGGCGGGCGCATTTTCATCAAACCGGAAGTGTTGCAGCGAACCGGCTCGTTCAAATTCCGTGGGGCCTTCAACAAGCTGTCTTCGATAGCGCAGGGCGAACGCAGCAAGGGTGTCGTCGCTTTCTCCTCCGGTAATCATGCTCAGGGCGTTGCGGCAGCGGCGCAAATCCTCGGCATGAAGGCCACCATCGTGATGCCATCCGACGCGCCAGCCTCGAAGGTCGCGCGGACACGCGGTTATGGTGCCGAGGTCGTGCTGTATGACCGTGACAAGGAAGATCGCGAAGCCATCGCACGCAAGATCGCCGGCGACAGTGGTGCGACTGTTGTTCCGCCCTATGATGATGTGTTCGTCATGGCGGGGCAGGGGACAGTCGGCCGCGAGATCGCGGAAGATCTGGCCGCCATGGCCGTCGTGCCGGACATCGTCTCGGCGCAGGCTTCCGGCGGCGGCTTGATCGGTGGCATTGCCGTCGCCGTGAAGGCTCGCTTTGCCGATACGGCGATCCTCGTCGCCGAGCCCGCAGGTTTTCACGATCACGAACTGTCGCTCAAGGCCGGCAAGCCTGTTGCCCATGGCAATAGCGGCCGGACCATCTGCGACGCCCTGATGGCGCAGCAACCCGGGGACATCACCTTTGCCGTGAACTGCCATCTGCTCGCCGGCGCCGTCAGCGCGACCGACGAGGACGTGATGGAAGCGATGGCTTTTGCCTTCCGCGATCTGAAACTGGTGGTCGAGCCCGGCGGTGCCGTGGCGCTTGCAGCCTTGCTGAAGGGCAAGATCGACGCACGCGGCAAGACGGTGGTGATCGTGCTCTCTGGCGGCAACGTCGATGCGGAGCTGTATGCCAAGGTGATTGGCGTCTAGGGTCCGGCGCCAATGCGTCTTACGAGAAGAACGCGATCTTCTCGGCCTGGGTCATCCGGCGAAACGGCGCCAGCGGATCGGAAGCGGATTTCGCCGGATGGCCGATGAGGCCATTGGCGATCAGCGCCGCGCCGAGCGAGGGGGGCTGTGCGACCGTCGCCGACACGGGCGCCAGAGCGGCTTCAGCGATCTCAGCCAGTGTCGTCTCGTCCCCGACGGGCCTCTGTGTGGCAAGGGTCTGATCGACCGGCTCGCTCGCTGCCGTATAGATTGTCTCGGTTGGCGTCGTCTCTGACACCGACACCGGCGCGAACAGTTCATCGGTCTCGTCGAGATCGATGGCCCCCATTTCCATGGCGACCGCGTCGAGCACGGCGAGGTCTTCGGCTTCCTCAGAGGCGAAGCTAACATCAGTCGCGGTCGTCGCTTCGGCAGGGCGGAGTGGCGAGCCATGGATCATCGCCTCAGCCATTTCGGCAAGCGCCTCTGCAGCAGCAAGAGCTTCTTCCACCGGGGCCGGTGTGAAGGCAGGTTTTGGCGCAGGCGTCGTTTCGACAGATGTTTCGACCACCGGGGCCTTGAACAGCGGCGTTATCGAGGCTTCGCGCGGCTCCGGTACCTGCTCGGCAACGGGCGTCTCGGCCTTCGCATTCGGGTGCTGACTGCCATCGGCAATCGCCTCGATGCGCTCCATCAACTCGTCATAGCTCGCCAGTACGGCTTCGCGGCCATTCGTATGCAGCGCCTCGTGGCCGGCCTCGATTGCCTTCACCTGCGTATCCAGCAGATCGCAGATGCGGACGTCGGCGCCGCATTCACGCATCGTCGTGGCGATCTCGCGGACGATGCGGGCGCCGTTGCGCGCTGCGGTCTGCACAGTATCGCTGTCGCCGCGCGGCATCACCTCGATGGCGGTCGCCTTGGCCTGCCGTACGGCGATGCGGATCGCGCCGAGCGCTGCGGTCAGACTCAGTCCCGGTGACTGCTGCTTCTGTGCAGCGAGACCGGCTTCCAGCCGCGACACCGCTTCGAGCAGGAGATTGGTATCCGCATTGCGGTTGCGCTTGGTGTATTCGGCGAGAAACCAGCGGCCCCGCGCGGTCTCCATGAAAGCCTCGCGGATCGCCTCATAGTCGGCCTCGCCCGGCACGTTCGGACGGGCGTTGATCGGCGACAGGGCAAATGCTTCTTCGGCCATCAGGTCAACTCGCGGTGCGCAGGAAGGCGCGCTATGTCAGCATGGCAACGATCCCGCACGAATCGCAACCCATCCGATGATACCTGAAAGCGGCCCCCATATCGCCCCACACGTGGCGCGCAAATTTGCGCAGCGCCTGGCCTTGTTTTACGGTACGGTGTTCGGCTCCAGCGGCTTTTATCAGCCGTTCTTTCCGGTGTGGCTGAAGGCGATCGGGATCGATCCGGTCTGGATCGGCGCCATCATCGCGGCGCCTGCGCTGACGCGCTTCACCACGCTGCCTTTCATTGCAGCGATGGCTGAGCGGCGCCATGCACTGCGCCACGCGATGATCGTCTGTTCGTTCCTCACCCTGGTCGGCTTTGCCCTGGTCGCCACCTTGCACGCGCCGCTGGCCTTGCTGATGGCCTTCGCGCTGACCGCAGTGGTGTGGACGCCGCTCACGGCCCTCACCGACGGTTATGCGCTGAAAGGAGTGGTGCGGTTCGGCTTCGACTACGGGCCGTTGCGGCTATGGGGCTCGGCCGCCTATGTGGCCGGCGCGCTGGCTTGCGGACTGGTGGTCGGCTGGCTCAGCGAAGTGCATTTGATCTGGGTGATCGTCGCCGCGATGGCGCTGTCGGCGTTGGCCAGCCTCGGTCTGCAGCCGCTTGGCGCGCCGGCAGGCGACGGCAAGGCACTGTCCGGTGCGAGCGGGCTGCTGCGCGATCCTGGATTTCTCGCCATCGCCGCCTCCGCGGGGCTGATCCAGGGCAGCCATGCCGGTTACTACACGTTTGCGTCGATCACCTGGCAGGCCGGCGGACTGGACGGTCTCACCATCGCCGGCCTGTGGACGCTCGGCGTGCTGGCCGAGATCGTGCTGTTCGCTTTGTCGCCGCGGCTCACGCTGACGCCGGTGACGATGGTGATCCTCGGCGGTCTCGCCGCCTTGCTGCGCTGGACGCTGACGGCCCAGACGCTGCCGTTGCCGGCCCTCGTCGTGGTTCAGCTCCTGCATGGCGCCACCTTCGGCTTCACCCAGCTCGGCGTGATGGGGCTGCTGCTGCATCACGTCCCGCAGCATATGATGGCGCGGGCGCAAGGCTATGTCACCGCTTGCACGGGCCTTGTGACCAGCGCCATGGCGCTGCTGTCCGGCGCGATCTACGCGCGTTACGGCGAGGGCGTGTATTACGTAATGGCGGGGCTGGGGCTGTGCGGGGCGGCGGTGATCTGGTTCGGCCGCAAGAGTGCGGAGCCGCGGTTGAACGAAGTAGCATAATCCGCCCCCGCGATCATCCCCACAGCTCCGTCTCTGGCGGATAAACCGTGCTGCCCTCGTAGCGCAGCCCGCCCTCGCGGTCTTTCGCTAGCAGCAGCGGACCATCCAGATCCACGAACGTCGCGGCTTGCGCAATCAACATCGCCGGCGCCATTGCGAGCGATGTCGCCACCATGCAGCCTACCATGATGTCGAGTCCCATGGCGCGTGCGGCGTCCGCCATCTTCAGCGCCTCGGTGAGGCCACCGGCCTTGTCGAGCTTGATGTTCAGCGCGTCGTAGCGGCCGGCAAGCGCCGGCAGCGAGGCGAGATCGTGCACGCTCTCGTCGGCACAGACCGGGATCGGCCGTTGCACATGCATCAGCGCTTCGTCATGTCCGGCGGGGAGGGGCTGTTCGATCAGCGTCACCCCGGCGCGATGGCAGGCATCGAGATTGGCCGCGAGATTCACCGCCGTCCAACCCTCATTGGCATCCACGATCAGCTGCGCCTCTGGCGCCGCGCCGCGCACCGCCGCGATCCGCGCCATGTCGTCGTCACTACCCAGCTTGATCTTGAGCAGCGGTCGATGCGCGGCCTTCGTGGTGGCCGCAGCCATCGCTTCGGGCGTGCCGAGCGAAATCGTGTAGGCGGTGGTGCAGGGTGAGGGCGCCGGCCGTTGCAGCAGGTCCCAGATGCGCAGCCCTTTCTCCTTGGCTTCCAGATCAAGCAGGGCGCAGTCCACCGCATTACGCGCTGCCCCGTGCGGCATGGCGGCCTGCAGAGCTTCGCGGTCAAGCCCCGCCGCAAATGCGCCAGCCATGGCCCGGATGGCCGCCAGCGTTGCGTCTGGCGTCTCGCCATATCGTGCATAGGGGACGCATTCGCCGCGGCCGATATGGCCGCCGCGGCTGATCTCGGCCACCACCACTACCGCCTCGGTCTTGGCGCCGCGGCTGATGGTGAAACTGCCCGCGATCGGCCAGGATTCGATACGGGCGGTCAATGTCGCAGGGGCGGGGGCTGCAGTGGGCAAACAGGCGTCCTTCGGGTTGAAACTGGGCCGGAATCCAGTGCGCTCTCTATAAGTTTAAGTGACGGTCGTGAACTTGTTTGCGACGCAATGCAGTGGTTTGAACGAGTGGTCTCAGGGCACCGTCACACAACGTTAACCATAGCATCGTGTTGGTCCAATTGAGTTTCTCAAATCCGTATAGCGGTGTGTTAATACTTTGTTCATGTCTCGGCTGAACCATTCCGAAGGCCTGCTGTGAGCGGGCCCACTCTCGAAAAGATCGTGAAGGGCGACGGCCTGGCGCTCTGCGCCGCCGGCGCGTGGACGGCTGCATCGGCTTCCGTGATGGAGAAGCTGGTCGCCGATGCCGAGAAGCTCAGCCGTACCCGGCCGAACATTTCGATCGATGTCTCGAAAATCGACAAGCTCGACACGTTCGGTGCCTGGCTGATCGAGCGGCTGCGCCGTACGCTCGCGCTCGGTGGACAGACCATTCCGATCGCCGGCCTGTCGGACGATTATGCCGTTCTGGTCGACGAAGTCCGCAAGGTGCAGCCGCCCGCCGCCAAGGGGCCGGGGCCGAACCGAGTGATCCTCGCGCTCGACGGGATTGGCCGCAATGTCTACGGCATCGGGCAAACGCTGCTGGCGCTGGTGGACATGATCGGTGCGCTGATCGTCGCATGGTTGCAGGTCTGGTTGCATCCGTCGCGCTTTCGTCTGACCTCGGTGGTGCACCACCTGCAGCAGGTGTGCTGGAATGCGGTGCCTATCATCGTGCTGATCACCTTCCTGATCGGCTGCATCGTCGCCCAGCAAGGCATCTTCCATTTCCGCCGCTTCGGCGCCGATGTGATCGTCGTCGACATGTTGGGCATTCTGGTGCTGCGCGAACTCGGCGTGCTGCTGGTTGCCATCATGGTCGCCGGCCGCTCCGGCAGCGCCTATACGGCCGAGCTCGGATCCATGAAGATGCGCGAGGAAATCGATGCCTTGCGCACCATGGGCTTCGATCCGGTCGAAGTGCTGATCCTGCCGCGCATGATGGCCCTTGTGCTGGCGATGCCGATCCTCGCTTTCATCGGCGCCATGGCTGCGCTGTATGGCGGCGGGCTGGTGGCCTGGCTCTATGGCGGCGTCGATCCGACCTCGTTCCTGGCGCGCCTGCGCGAGATCTCGATCAACCATTTCATCGTCGGCATGGTGAAGGCGCCGGTGATGGCGCTGATGATCGGGATCGTCGCCTGCGTCGAAGGTCTCGCCGTGAAGGGCAGTGCGGAATCGCTCGGCCAGCACACCACCGCTTCGGTGGTGAAGGGCATCTTCTTTGTCATCGTGATGGACGGCGTATTCGCCATCTTCTTCGCTGCGCTCGGGATCTGATCATGGCCGCGTCAAAACCTTACATCGCCCCCCCCATGCGCGACGCCATCATCCGTGTCCGCGATCTCACTGTTGCTTTCGGCAGCCGCAAGGTGCTCGACGGCCTCAATCTCGACGTCGAGCGTGGTGAGATCCTCGGCTTTGTCGGCGCATCCGGCGCCGGCAAGTCGGTGCTGATGCGCACGATCATCGGTCTCGTGCCGAAAGTGTCGGGCAAGATCAAGGTGTTCGGCACCGATCTCGACGGCAGCGAAAAGGATCGCCGCAGTATCGAGCGGCGCTGGGGCATCCTGTTTCAGCATGGTGCGTTGTTCTCGTCGCTGAATGTGCGGCAGAATATCCAGTTTCCGGTGCGCGAATATCTGAAGGTGTCGCAGCGCCTGCTCGACGAGATCACCATGGCCAAGATCGCCATGGTCGGCCTGAAGCCGGAAGTGGTCGAGCGTTATCCGTCGGAGCTCTCCGGCGGCATGATCAAGCGCGTGGCGCTGGCGCGCGCGCTCGCCCTCGATCCGGAGATCGTGTTTCTCGACGAGCCGACCTCGGGTCTCGATCCGATCGGCGCGGGCGATTTCGACGATCTGGTCCGCACGCTGCAGCGGACGCTCGGGCTCACGGTGTTCATGGTCACCCATGATCTCGACAGCCTGCACACCGCCTGCGACCGCATCGCCGTGCTCGGCAGCGGCAAGATCATCGCACAGGGAACGATGGCCGACATGCAGGCCGCGACGCATCCCTGGCTACGTGAATATTTCCACGGCAAGCGGGCACGCGCCGTGACAGGGGTGAGTGGAGTCTAACGATGGAAACGCGGGCGAATTACGTCCTGATCGGAACCTTCACGCTGGCGGTGATCGCCGCCGTCATCGGTTTCGTGATGTGGTCGCAGAACCTGAATTCGGGCAAGCAGCGCACGCCGCTGCGCATCGTGTTCGAGGGATCGGCCTCGGGTCTGCGCAATGGCGGCAATGTCAACTTCAACGGCATCCGCGTCGGCGAGGTGGTCTCGGTGAAGCTCGACAATCCGCGTCGTGTCGTGGCGCTGGCGATGATCGACACCGTGGCGCCGATCCGCAAGGACACGCTGGCCGGACTCGAATTCCAGGGCCTGACCGGTGTGGCCGCGATCTCGCTGAAGGGCGGCGCGCCCGATGCGCCCGATGTGCCGCTCGATACCGACGGCGTGCCGATGCTGACTGCCGATCCCGATGCCACCCGGGATATCGGCGAGGCCGTGCGCGCCACGCTGCAGAACGTCAACCGTCTGGTCAACGACAATCAGGAGGCGCTCAAGGGCGCCATCAGCAATGTCGAAGCTTTCACCGGCGTGCTCGCGCGCAATGCGGAGTCCATCGACGGCATCATGAAGAAGATCGACAGCATCATGGGCAAGGCCGATGGCGTCGTCGCCAAGACCGACAATATCATGCTCGGTCTCGACACATTGGCCGGCGGCAAGGACGGCGGTGCGCTGACGGCGGCCGTGAAGTCGTTCCACGAACTGACCGAAAATCTGGACAAGCGCAGCGGGCAACTGATCATCGATGGCCGTCGCACACTGGGCGATGCGAGCCGGACGCTCGGCGATGTCAGCCGCGCAGTGAACAATCTCGACCGCAACCCGACGCGTCTGCTGTTCGGTCCGAGCTCGAGCACGCAACAGGCGCCGCCTCCGCCGCAGCAACCTCCGCCGCAGCAACGTCGGCGGTGATGACCCGCAGGCTGGATGGAGCGCAACGTAATCCGGGGACGTCGAGCTAGCTGAAACGCCTGCCCCCGGGTTACGCTGCGCTCCACCCGGGCTACAGGAGCGCACATGACAGCCGACGATCATTTCAGCATCAGCAACGGTCGGGTAATGGCCATCATCAAGGCCGATGGCGCCGAGCTGTGTTCGCTGAAAAATGCGGACGGTCAGGAAGTGCTGTGGCAGGCCGGCCCCGAATGGCCGCGCCATGCGCCGATCCTGTTTCCCATCGTTGGTCGTCTCAAGGGCGACGTACTCAAGCATCGCGGCCAGACCTATCCGATGACCCAGCACGGCTTCGCCCGCGATCAGCGCTTTGCGTGGACCGCACGGGAGAAAACGCTGTGTGTGTTGTCGCTGACGGATAATGCGGAGAGCAGGGCGAAGTATCCGTTCGCGTTCCGGCTCGATGTCTCCTACGTCGTCGAGGGCGACGAGCTCGTGATAGGCTATGCCATCACCAATACGGGCGACGAGATGCTGCCGGCATCGATCGGCGCGCATCCTGCCTTTCATTGGCCGTTGGCGGATGGAGTTGCAAAGAATGCGCACAGCGTCCACTTCGCAAAACCCGAGCCCGCGCCGATCCGCCGGCTCAATGACGGACTGTTGCTGCCGGAGTCGGAAGTAACGGCAGTGCAGGGCGATAAACTCGCACTATTCGAGGGACTGTTCGCCAAGGACGCAATGATCTTCGATCAGATCACCAGCCGGTCCTTACGCTACCAGGCGCCGGGCGCACCGACCATCGATTTCGCTTGGGACGGCTTCCTGCAGCTCGGCATCTGGTCCAAGCCATCCGGCGCCGCATTTCTCTGCATCGAGCCGTGGCACGGCTATGCGAGCCCGGTGGATTTCGACGGCGAGTTCAGCAACAAGCCCGGCGTGATGCATATCGCGAAGGGGGAGACGCGGAGCTTTACGCAGCGGATCGGGTTTGCTTGAGCTCTGGTATTAGTCGCGTGCGCTGATCTTGTCCCTCCCCCTTGCGGGGAGGGTGGCACGACTGCGAGCGTTCAGCGAGCATCGTGACGGGTGGGGCGCCCCATACTCTGACGTCACGTGGGGCACCCCCACCCCGGCCTATCGGCCGACCCTCCCCACAAGGGGGAGGGATGCCATCAGCCATAGCGCTCTCTACAAACAAAAAGCGGAGGCATCGCTGCCTCCGCTTTCGCGTTTTCTGTCTTCGCCGGGCCTTACCCCAGCCGCCCCGCCGCATGGGCCAGCAGTGTGTAGACCAGACCCGTCTCCGAGATCAGGTGCGCACGCAGGGCCGCCGGGCCGCGCTCGTCGCGCGCCACCTCGTCGAGCAAGCGCTCGAACTCGGTGATGTAGCGGTCCACCGTGCCCTTGAAGGCGCGATCGGCGCGATACTTGCGGGCCACTTCATCGAACGCCTTCTGGCCGGCCGGCGTGTAGAGGCGCTTGCTGAAGGCCTTGCGCTCGCCGCGCTGGTAGCGATCCCACATCTCGGCGGCGAGGTTGCGATCCATCAGGCGGCCGATGTCGAGCGACAGCGACTCCAGCGGATTGCTGGGCGCGGCCGGCTGCTGCGGTGCGCGAGCGCGTGGCGCTTCCTCTTCCTCGTCATCGGCGCGGCCAAGCAGGTCGGTCAACCAGCCATCGCCGCTGCCCTGATTGGCTGGGGCAACCGATGGCGCCTCGGTGCGACGCGACGGGCTGCCGAAATCGGCCGAGGGCAGGCTCGATGCCGTTCCGATCGATGATGAGCGGCGCGGTGCTTCCGCACGCGGGGCCTCGGCGCGGGGCTCGCTGCGCGCTTCCGCACGGCTCGAACCGACAGTCGCCATCACGGGCTCCGGCTCGCGCTGCGGCGCGCTGCGGGGTGCCGCCGAGACGACATCCATGCCGCGGCCGTGACGGGCAACGATACGGTTGAGTTCGGCCAGCGCCTCGATCTGATCGACGATTACCTTGCGCATCTGCGCAGTGCTCTCGGCGGCCTCCTGAGGCATCTCGAACACGCCGCGGCGGAGTTCCGTACGGGTGCTTTCGAGCTCGTTCTGCATTTCGGCGGCCATCGCCTTCATGCTCACGACCATCGACGCGAACTTGTCCGCCGAGGCCTTGAACATGGCTTCCGCCTCGCGGGTACCCTGCTGATAGATTTCGGCCATCGCATCGGTGGTGGCGCGGCGCTCGTCTTCCGCCGCACTGCGCACGGCCTGGAACTGCTTGCTGATCGCCGACGATCCGGCACCGGCTGTTTCGGCGACGACGCGAGCGATGTCGCGTGCGCGCTCTTCCGCGGCGGCCAGCGACTCGTCAAGCAGGCTGGTGAAGCGGCTGAGGCGGGCATCGAGATCGTTGGTTCGGCTATCGATCGTGGTGACCAGCGATTCCAGTGCTGCCTTTTTGTCGCCGACCGAGGTGAGGGTCGAGCGGTTGCTCTGCTCGACGAGGGCAGCGGCGTCCACCAGCGCGTGGCCATGGGCCTCGAACTGGGTCGACAGCTCGCCGAGATCTTCCAGCGCCTTCTCCGACTTGGCGGTGAAGACGGTGAGTTGCTCTTCCAGCGTCTGGGTGGCGACGCCGTTGCGCGAGGTCACGTCGTTCATGGTGGCGACGAAGTCGGCCACGCGGGTGACGAGCGCGCGCTCCAGCGAATTGAGGTTGTCGTGAGCGCCGGTGAGCACTTCCTGCAGCAGGATGTTGCCTTCACGCAGCCGCTCGAACAGCGCCACCGTATCGGTGCGCAGGATCTTGCTGGTCTCCTGCATTTCGGTGACCGCGGTGATCGACACTTGGCGCGACTGCTCGATGGCCGAGCGCGACGAGGTTTCGAGATCCTTCAGCGACTTGTTGACCGCGCCGGCCGCAAGTTCGCCGGCGGTGGTGATGGAGCGCGCGACATCGATGCCGGAGGTTGCCAGCGTCTGCGAGAAGGTCTGGCTGCGGCTTTCGATCGCCTTCAGGGCCTCGACCGTCACGCGGTCCATATCGACCGTGAGCTGGTTGGTCTTCGAGCCGAGCGCATCGACCAGCGAGCCACGCTTCGCATCCACCATCTGCGACAGACGGTCGGTCTGCTGCTGCACATAGCCGACGAGTTCGTCGGTCTTGGCGCTCATGGTGGTGCCAAACGAGCCCGAGGCCGTGAATACGGAGCGCTCGATCTCCGAAGAGGTGGTCTTGATGCGGGTAACGACTTCGGTCGAAGCCGCAATCAGCGTCTGCTGCGCGCTGACGGCGGTGGACTTGATGTTGTCAGTGGTGTTGACGGTGACGGCCGCGAGCGACCGTTCCATGTCGGCCGAGATCGCCTTGATCTGCGAGGCTGCATCGGCCGACGAGGTCGTGAGCGAGGTCTGCACTTCGCGGGCGCTCGACAGGATCGAGGCGGCCGCGTCGGCGCCGACGGCGGTGAGCGTGCGCTCCACATCGGCGGCGAGATTGCGGACGGTCGCCGTGCTCTCGTTCGAGGCGGTCATCAGTGCTGCCTGCGCTTCGCGGGCATGGTTGACGATTGCATCGCTGGTCGCGCTGCTGGCGGCGGTGATGCTGCGTTCCATGTCGGCGGCGAGCGTCTGCACGTGAGTTGTCGCCTCCGAAGAGGCGAGGACCAGCGTGTTCTGTGCTTCGCGGGCGCCGGTGACGATCGAGTTCGCCGTGGCCGCGCCAGCAGCGGTGATGCTGCGTTCCACATCGGCGGCGAGCGTGCGCACCTGGTTGGCGGCTTCGGTCGAGGCCTCGATGAGTGAGGACTGCACATTGCGGGTCGAAGCAAGGATCGACTCGGCGCTGGCGTTGCCGGCGGCAACCAGCGTGCGCTCGACATCGGCGGCCAGCGAGCGGACCTGCTGCGTCGCATCGGTCGAGGCAGTGACCAATGTGGACTGCGCGGCGCGAGCGCCGGACAGCACGGCATCGGCCGTCGCGGTGCCGGTGGTGGTCAGCGTACGCTCGATATCGGCCGACAGCGTCTGGATATGAGTCGTGACTTCGGTCGAGGTCGAGACGAGCGTGGTCTGGGCGTCGCGCGCGCCGGCGAGGATCGAGGCGGCGGTGGTCGTGCCGGCGCTGGTGAGCGTGCGCTCGACATCGGCCGACAGCGTCTTGACCTGCGCGGCGGCTTCGCTGGACGTGGTGATGAGTGTCGTCTGCGCTTCACGGGCGCTGCTGACGATGGCACTGGCGGCGTTGGTGCCGATGGCGGTGAGCGAGTTTTCGATATCGCTCGCGGTCAGGCGCAACTGCGCACCAACGTCGGTCGAGACCGAGACGAGCGATTCCTGCGCGGCGCGGGCGCCGGCCTGGATGGTCTCGCTGGTATTGACCATGAGATGAGAGAGCGCCTTCTCGGCGTCATCCACATGGCTCTTGATGCCCATCGAAAGCTCTTCGGCGCGTGCCATGAGCTGGTCGCTCGCGGTGCGGCCCGAGGTCTCGATACGGCCGGCGACGGCCTCGATGCGCGAACCGAGCAGTTCCTCGAATTGTTCGACGCGGGTTTCGATTTCCGTTGCGATCGCGCCTGCGCGTGTCTCGACGCCTTGATGGATGCTCTGGAAGCGCGCGGTGATGTTGTCGGCGAGGCTGTCGCTGCGCTCGTTGATCGCCGTGGTGACACCTGCGATGCGGTGATCGATGGCGCCGATCGCCTGCACGGTACCCTCGGTGAGCGAGGTGGTGAGGAATGACAGGCGGTCGTCAATGGAATGGATCGCCTGCACCGCGCCTTCGGTGAGCGAATTGGTGAGATGGGTCAGGCGAGTGTCGATGGTGGCGACGGCGCGCGTAGTGCCTTCGGTCAGCGAGGTGGTGAGATGGGTCAGGCGGGCGTCAACCGTGTCTACCGCACGCTCGGCGCCGTCGGTGAGCGTTGACTGCAGCGACTGCAGGCGGGCTTCGACGATTGCGGTGACCGACTGTGCACGCTGGTCGAATGTCTCTTCGAGGCCCTTGAGGCGATTGTCGACGGTCTGGTCGAACGACTGCATGCGGCTGTCGAGCGATGAGTCGAGGCTGTTGACGCGGTTTTCGAACGTCGTTTCGAAATGGGCGAGGCGACCGTCGAGCGTATCGGTGATGCCGCCGATATTCGAGGTCACGCGGGCGTCGAAGCCGTCGACATAGGTCTTCAGCGTGTCGTTGATGTCCTGCGTGCGCTGGCCGAGACGTTCGACCACTTCGCCGCCGAAGGTTTTCACCGTGCGGTCGAATTCCGAAATGTGCTTGGTGATGATGGCGCCGAGATTGCCGCTGTCGCGCGAGAAGCGCTCGGCGAGTTCGAGGCCCTGATCCTTCACGAGCTGTTCGAAGGCGCTCATCTGCAGGCTCAGCGTGTCATGCGCGCTCTCGGTCTGGCTCGCCACCTTGGCGGTGAGGGTGGCGACGGTCGCTTCGAGAGATTCGCTCGCCTTGTCGCCCGAGGTGAGGACCTGCGTGGCGAGGCGGTTGCCGGCATCATCGATGCGGCTGGAGAGGTCGTTGCTGCGCAGTTCGAGTTCGAGCAGCAGGCTGTCGCTGGAATTCTTCAGCGTGTCGTGGACCTGCTCGGTACGATCGGAAACGCGATCGACGATCGAGGCCGAGCGCTGTTCGAAATCGTTGGTGATGCGGTCGATGCGTTCGTTCAGCATCTCATGGACGCGATCGGCGAGATCGACGAATTCGTCGTGGACGTGGCCAGTCTTGAAATTGAGGCTGGTGGTCAGGCGCTCGGAGGCTTCCAGCACCGCGCGGGTGGTTTCGCCCGAGGCTTCCTCGAGACGGTCGAGCAGGTCGCCGCCGCGCTCGCCGAGGGCGAGGATCATGTTGTCGCCGGCGCGGCCGAGCGCCGTCGTGATGTGTTCGCCGCGCTCTTCGAGGGCGCTGGTGATGCTCTTGGCGACATCATCGACGCGCGAGGCGATGGCATCGGAGATCAGTGCGATGTCGTGGCGCAGGTCGATCTGCACCCCGGAAATCGCCGAGCGGACCTGCTCGGCCTGACCGACAAGGTTGTCACGCTGATGCGCGATGTCCTGCAACAGGGCGCGGATGCGCACCTCATTGTCCGAATAGGCGCGTTCCAGCGCCGAGACTTCATTGGCAACGAGGGTTTCGAGTTCGCCGGCACGCGCGATGGCGCGTTCGATGCCGTCGCCCATGGCGGCAACTTCACGGCGGATCGCCTGGCCGACGGTGACCATGGCATCGCTGGAGCTGCCTTCCGGCTCCGAGAAGCGGATCGCGACCTGCGCCATCGACTGGGCGATCATGCGCATTTCCTGGCCGCGCCAGGCAAGGGCCGCGAGGAAATAGAACAGGAGGATCGGTGCGACGAGCGCTGCGGCGAGGCCGATGAGCGCGAGCGTGCCGCCGGAGCCCTGGCCGACCATGGCCTGCAGCGACGGCAGGAAGGCATAGGCAAGGAACGCGGCAGCGATCACCCAGACGCCGGCAAACAGCGTGGCAAGCGTGTAGACGTTGCGGGCAGGGCGGTTCTTCTGCAGCGCCTGCAGGATCTGGCCGATGGTCTCGCGATCGTCATTGGCGGCGCGGCGACCGAAGCGGGGCTCCTCAACGGGCTCGAAGGCCGGACGCTCGGCGGTGATACGGGAATCGAAACGCGGTTCGTCAAGATCTACGGGGTTGGCGGCCGGTGCGTTATCGGCGCGCAGATTGGGCTCGCGCGCACCATCGACGTTCAGGGCCTCCTGAATAGCGGAGAGAGCGACTTCGGTCGGATCCTTGGCCTTCTTTGAATTGTTTGCCATGCTCGTTCCACGCGTCCCCTGTTACGCAACACTACGGAAGTTCCCGCACGAGTCGTGTTCGCTGCCCTCGCCACGGCCCGTCTGCCGTGACGCGGAATGCACCCCGTCCCACGATCGCGGACTGCCGGTCGCTCGGCTTGTCCGCTACTTCCCGCAAACATCCTATTGGCTTGGTCGCGCGAATGAAATGCTTCCGGTTAAGACATTCTTAATGATAGTTAACGGCTTCTCCCGGTAACTATCTGTTAAGCCACGAATATCGCGATTGGCCCCGGA
>JASBVG010000076.1 GCA_030147505.1 Tardiphaga sp. | reverse complement strand
TGCCACTCGGGTAAAATTGGCTACAAGCTGGGCAACTCAAGGGATTCTGTCTGTCCGTAGGGGTGCGGGCCGGCGGTACTGGAATGATAAGGGCGCTTGGCGCATGATTTTTGGATTGCGGGGTTTCCGGGGCGGTTTGTTCGCTGCTTCGATCATGATTGCCATGCCGGTCGCCGCTTCGGTGACAGTGACTTTCATTCCTTCGGCTGCCATGGCGCAGACCGTTGCCTCGATTGCGGTGGAGGGGAATCGCCGCGTCGATGTGGAGACCATCCGCTCCTATTTCCGTCCGGGCCCGAGTGGTCGCCTTGATCAGGGCGTCATCGATGACGGTCTCAAGGCGCTGATCGAAACCGGCTTGTTCCAGGATGTGAAGATCAATCAGGCCGGTGGTCGTCTGGTCGTCAGCGTGGTGGAAAACCCGGTGATTGGCCGCGTTGCTTTTGAAGGCAACAAGAAGGTCAAGGACGATCAGCTCAATGCTGAAGTGCAGTCGAAGGCGCGCGGCACCCTGTCGCGTCCGATGGTGCAGTCCGATGCCCAGCGCATCTCGGAAATCTATCGCCGTTCCGGTCGCTACGACGTCAGCGTCACGCCGGAGATCATCGAGCAGCCGAACAACCGCGTCGATCTGATCTTCACGATCAATGAGGGCGCGAAAACCGGCGTGAAGTCGATCCAGTTCATCGGCAATAATTATTACTCGTCCTATCGCCTCAAGGACGTGATCAAGACCCGCGAGTCGAATTTCCTTTCGTTCCTCGGTTCGGGCGACATCTACGATCCGGATCGCGTCGAGGCCGACCGCGACCTGATCCGTCGTTACTATCTGAAGAACGGCTTTGCCGACGTGCAGGTTGTGGCCGCGTTGACCGAATACGATCCGGGCCAGAAGGGCTTTCTGGTCACCTTCAAGATCGAAGAAGGCCAGCAGTACCGCGTCGCCAATGTCGATTTCTCGTCCACGATCCCGAATTTCGATGCGCGCTCGCTGTCGAGTTTCTCGCGCGTCGGTGTCGGCTCGCTCTACAACGCGGAAGCGCTGGAGAAGTCGGTCGAGGAAATGCAGATCGAAATGTCGCGTCGCGGTTACGCCTTCGCCGTGGTTCGTCCGCGTGGCGATCGCAACTTCGAGCAACACACCGTCTCGATCGGCTATTCGATCGAAGAAGGTCCGCGCGTCTATATCGAGCGCATCAATGTACGCGGCAATACCCGTACCCGTGATTATGTCATCCGCCGCGAATTCGATCTGTCCGAAGGCGATGCTTATAACCGTGCGCTGGTCGATCGTGCCGAGCGCCGCCTGAAGAATCTCGATTTCTTCAAGACCGTGAAGATCACCACCGAGCCGGGCTCTTCGAGTGACCGCGTGATCCTCGTCGTCGACCTGGAAGAAAAGTCGACCGGCGACTTCTCGATCTCGGGCGGTTACTCGACCACCGACGGTGCTCTGGGTGAAGTCAGCGTCTCCGAACGCAACTTCCTCGGCCGCGGCCTGTTCGCCAAGGCATCGGTGCAATATGGCCAGTATGCCCGCGGCTACTCGTTGTCCTTCGTCGAGCCTTACCTGCTCGACTACCGCGTGGCGCTCGGCCTCGACTTCTTCTATCGTGAGCAGCTGTCGAACCAGTACATCTCGTACAACACCAAGACGATGGGCTTCAGCCCGCGCCTCGGCTTCCAGCTACGTGAAGATCTCGCACTGCAGCTCCGCTATTCGATCTTCCAGCAGGAGATCTCGCTGCCGCCCCAGCTCGCGAACTGTAACAACCTGACGCCGGGTAGCGGCCTCAATACGCCCGGATATATCAACGCGCAGGCTGGTAATCTGACTGCAGTTGATCCGGCCAATCCCGCCACTTGGGGGTGCTACGCCGACGGCGAGTCGTCGCTGCCGGTTCGCCGCGAGCTGGCGGGTGGCAAGGCGCTGACCTCGATGCTGGGCTATACGCTCAACTACAACACGCTCGACAACAACAAGAACCCGACTGACGGCCTGTTCGTCGAATTCAAGCAGGACTATGCCGGCGTCGGCGGCGACGTCAGCTACCTGAAGACCACGATTGATGCGAAGTACTACACCCCGCTGGTGGCTGACATTGTTGGCTTGCTGCGTGTCCAAGGCGGCATTCTGAACAATGTCGGCAAGGACATCCGCATGCTGGATCACTTCCAGATGGGGCCGAATCTCGTGCGTGGTTTCGCTCAGAACGGCATCGGTCCGCGTGACATCAGCTACGTCGCGCTCGGTTCCTACGGTGACGCACTCGGCGGCACCAAATATTGGGGTGCTTCGGCCGAGCTGCAGATGCCGTTCTGGTTCCTGCCGAAGGAAGTTGGTATCAAGGGCGCTCTCTATGCCGACGCTGGCGGTCTGTCGGACTATCAGGGCCCGACGAGCTGGGCTGCGACGGGTGAAGTCAACCAGGTGGGTTGTATCCCGGCCAGCAAGACCTCGGTCGGCAATTGCATGGGCATGTCCTATGACAATTCGAATCCGGTCCGCTCGTCGGTCGGTGTCGGCCTGATCTGGCAGTCGCCGTTCGGTCCGCTGCGCTTCGACTACGCAGTGCCGCTCACCAAGGGCGCCTACGATCGTACGCAGGAATTCAGGTTCGGCGGCGGAACTTCGTTCTAATCTTGCCTGACGGCCGCACCGCGACGGATGGAATGGCGCTGCCGACATTCTTCAAGCAATACCCTTCGTTGACGTTGGCTGAGATCGCCGCGTCGACGAAGGCGCGTCTGGCCGATGCCGATAGGGCCGACCATGTAATTACGGGCGTCGCCTCGCTGGACGAGGCGGGTCCACATCATCTGACCTTCTTCGAGAACCTTCGCTATGCGGACCAGTTGGCCCGCACGCATGCCGGCGCCGTACTGGTCAGCGAGGGCTTCAAGGGCGAAATCCCATCACATGTAGCCGTGCTGCGCGCCAAGCGGCCATTTGCTGCCTTCGTCGAACTCGCACGCGAGCTTCAGCCTGATGCGTTGCGACCCGCCTCAGGCTTTGATGTCTCCGGTATTTCCGAGCAGGCGATCATCCATCCGACCGCGCTGATCGAGGACGACGTCACCATCGATCCGCTGGCGGTGATCGGTCCTGACGTTGAGATCGGCTCCGGCACCATCATCGGTTCCGGCGCGGTGATCGCTGCCGGCGTGAAGATTGGCCGCGATTGCAATATCGGCGCCGGCAGCGTGCTTCAGTTCACGCTGATCGGGAACAATGTGCTCGTTCATCCCGGCTGCAAGTTTGGCCAGGACGGCTTCGGCTTCGTTTTCGGGCGCGACAAGCATATCAAAGTACCGCAGACCGGTCGCGTTCTGATCCAGAACGACGTCGAGATCGGTGCGGGGACCACGATCGACCGTGGCAGCCTGCGCGATACGGTGATTGGCGAGGGCACCAAAATCGACAATCAAGTCCAGATCGGCCACAATGTGACAATCGGGCGGCATTGCGTTATCGCCGCCAAATGTGGCCTTGCGGGCAGTCTGACCATCGGCGACAACGTTGCGCTGGGGGCCATGGTCGGCCTCAACAATCACATCACCATCGGTGACGGCGCGCAGGTTGCGGCGATGGCGGGCGTGAAGGACAGCATCCCGCCGCGCGGGCGCTGGGGCGGCATCTTTGCCCGGCCGACGAAGCAATGGTTCCGCGAGATACTCGCGGTCGAGAAGTTGGCCCGTGAGACCGCGCCCGGCGCGGACATAGACAGGCTTGATACGAAGGACGAGCGGGAATGAGCGAGGAGTCGCCTGTTATCATCGAGGCGGTGGATATCAACACCATCCTCAAGACCCTGCCACACCGCTATCCGTTCCTGCTGATCGACCGTGTGGTCGGCATCCGCAAGGATTTCAGCGGCATCGGCATCAAGAACGTGACGATCAACGAGCCGGCATTTCTCGGCCATTTTCCGGACCGTCCTGTCTATCCCGGCGTGCTGATGATCGAGGGCATGGCGCAGACCGCGGGCGTGATCGGCATTGCTTCGGTGGAAGGCACCGAGAAGCCCCGCGCCGTGTATTTCCTCACCATCGACAAGTGCAAGTTCCGCAAGCCGGTGATGCCGGGCGATACGGTCGAGTATCACATGCATCTGATCAACCGGAAGCGCGCCATGTGGTGGTTTCACGGCGATGCCAAGGTCAATGGCGTCACCGTCGCCGAGGCCGATGTCGGCGCCATGCTGACGGACTGACGAGGCAATATGAGCAAGATCGATCCGATGGCGCGCGTCGCCGACGGCGCGGTGATCGGCGAGGGCGTCGAGATCGGGCCGTTCTGCACAATCGGCCCGCATGTCACGATCGGCGCCGGCACCAGGCTGTTGTCGCATGTGAATGTCACGTCGCAGACGACCATTGGCGAGAACTGCACGATCTACCCGTTTGCCTCGCTCGGTGCGCCGCCGCAGATCATTGGCGTTGGCCCCGAACTGACCCGGCTCAAGATCGGCAACGGCTGTGTCATCCGCGAGTCGGTGACGATGAATGCGGGCAGCGTGCGCGGCGGCGGCATCACCACGGTCGGCGATCGCGGCTACTTCATGAATTGCGCTCATGTCGGCCACGACTGCCAAGTTGGCAACGACGTGATTTTCGCGACGTCGGCGACGCTCGGCGGTCACTGCGAGATCGGCGATTTCGTGTTTATGGGTGGCCTCTCCGCGGTACATCAGTTCACGCGCATCGGTCCGCAGGCGATGATCGGCGGCGTCTGCGGCGTGCGCGGCGACATCATTCCTTTCGGCCTGGTCAATGGTCAGTATGCGGCTCTCGAAGGCCTGAATTTGATCGGCATGAAACGCCGTAAATTCACGAAAGAACGCCTCGCGACCATGCGTTCGTTCTATCAAAAACTCTTTCACGGCCCCGGCGTGTTCGCCGAGCGTCTCGACCGCGTGCAGCCTTTGGCGAGCGAGGATACTGCCATCGCCGAGATTCTGGCCTTCATCGCCGGCGGCAAGCATCGCGCCTTGTGCCTGCCGGAAACCGGCGGACAATCCTGACACGGAGCGAGGCCTGACATGAACGGCCAGCTCTCGCTGCAGCAACCCTCCATTACCTCGCCGCTCGGTATCATCGCCGGCGGCGGCGCGATGCCCTTCGCCGTTGCAGACTCGTTGCAGGCACGCGGCATCAAGCCGGTGGTCTTCGCGCTCAAGGGCTTTTGCGATCCCGTGCAGGCCGCGCGATTCGAGCATCACTGGATTCCGATCGGCAAGTTCGGCGCATTGCTGCGGCTGATGCGGAGCGCCCAATGCCGTGATCTGGTCTTCATCGGCACGCTGGTGCGCCCCGCCATCTCCGAAATCCGCCTCGACTGGGGCACGCTGCGGGTGATGCCGAAGGTGTTTCGCGCCTTTCGCGGCGGAGACGACCATCTGCTCACAAGTGTCAGCCGCCTGTTCGAGCATGAGGGCTTTCGCCTGCTCGGCGTGAAGGACGTCGCACCGGACATTCTCATGCCCGCCGGCAATATTACGCGCGCCACACCTGATAAGGACGCCGAAGCGGATATTGCGCGCGGGCGCGAGGTGTTGCGTGCGTTGAGCCCGTTCGATATCGGCCAGGCCTGTGTCGTGATCGATGGCCATGTGGTGGGCATCGAGGATATTGGCGGCACCGATGCGCTGCTGGCGCGTGTCGCCGAGCTGCGCGCCAATGGCCGTATCCGCGCCAAGGCGGGCAGGGGTGTGCTGGTGAAAGCGCCGAAGAGCAGCCAGGATTTGCGCTTCGATTTACCGACGATGGGACCGCGCACGGTCGAAGGCGCAATCGCAGCAAAGCTCGCAGGCATCGCGATTGTTGCCGGCAATACGATCGTCGCCGAGCCGCAGGAGATGATCGAGGCGGCGGACGCCGCCAACTTCTTCGTCACGGGGCTGCCGGTGTGATGCGAAAAATCCATCTTATCGCCACCGAGGAATCCGGAGACCGGCTTGGCTCGGCCCTGATGCGTGAACTGAAGGCTCGCTTCGGCGATGATGTGATCTTCTCCGGCGTCGGCGGATCGTCGATGGCGCGCGAGGGATTGCAGTCGCTGTTTCCGATCGAACAGTTGTCCATCATCGGCCTCGCAGCGGTGCTGAAGAAGCTGCCGTCAATCCTCAAGCTGATCGCGCAAGCCACCGACGATGTGCTGCGAACGAGGCCCGACGTGCTCGTCATCATCGACAGCCCCGATTTCACCCAACGTGTCGCCAGACGCGTGCACAAGCGTGACGCCTCGATCCCCATCGTCAACTATGTGTCGCCGACCGTCTGGGCGTGGCGGCCGGGCCGCGCCAAGGCGATGCGTGCCTATGTCGATCATGTGCTGGCGCTGCTGCCGTTCGAACCCGAGGCACATCGCCGGCTCGGCGGTCCGCCCTGTACCTATGTCGGCCATCCTCTGATCGAGCAGATCGATACGCTGCGGCCGACTGCCGACGAGCAGGCGCGGCGCGATGGCAAGCCGCCGGTGTTGCTGGTGCTGCCCGGCAGCCGGCGCAGTGAAATCCGCCATCACATGGAAACGTTCGGCGCAACGCTCGACCTGTTGCGCAAGCGCGGCGTGGCATTCGAGCTGATCCTGCCGACCATGCCGCATCTCGTCGATGGCATCTCGGAGGCCGTCAAGGCCTGGCCAGTGCAGCCGCGGATCGTGGTCGGCGAGGCGGAGAAACGTGCCGCTTTCCGTATTGCTCATGCGGCTTTCGCAAAATCCGGGACGGTGACGCTCGAGCTCGCCCTGTCCGGCGTGCCCATGGTGACGGCTTACAAAGCCGGCAGCGTCGAAGCCTGGATCATTCGCCGTCGTATCACCTCGTCCTCGGTGATCCTGGCCAACCTGGTGATCGGAGAGAACGTCATCCCCGAGTTCATCCAGGAAGACTGCACGGCCGAGAAGCTTGCTGCATCGCTACAGGAGGCACTTGCCGATACGCCGATGCGGCGCCGGCAGGTCGAGGCAATGGCGAAGCTCGACGCCATCATGGGGATCGGGCTGGCCGCACCCAGCCGGATCGCTGCCGAGGTCGTAGCTGCGCACATCCGCCGTACTTGAGGCGTCAGGTCGTACAGGTATCTCGAGCGATCTTGACAACTATCCGCAAGCAGCTTCACCCTCAAATATGGCCCTGTCTGCCGCAACCAAGCGGTGAGGTGACTGCGGTCGTTGCGGCCGCTGGGGGTGAACGGGATGAGTACTTTACCGAATGACGAAACGTCTCTCGGAAAGCTGTTCTCTGCCGCGCGCGTTGTGTATCGGCAGAGCTTCCTCGCGGTCGGTGCGCGAGGCATCGGATTGGCGTCGGTGGGCGGCGAGGCCATCGCCAAACCTTCTGCGGAGAAATTTACCGACGACGATCGCAGGTACATGGCTCAGGCCATCGATCTGATGCGCAAGGCCGGTGTGACCGAGCGCACAGGTGGCGCTTTTGGTGCGGTGATCGTGCGCAATGGTAAGGTCCTGGCGGCCACCGGCAACAGCGTGCTGCGGGACAACGATCCGTCCGCTCATGCCGAGGTCAACGCCATTCGCGCGGCGTGCAAGAAGGTCGGTGCGCCGAACCTCAAGGGCGCCACGATGTATACGAGCTGCGAATGCTGCCCGATGTGCTACGCGACGGCCTATTGGGCGCGGCTCGACCGCATCGTCTATGCGGCGGCGTGGACCGACTATGCGGACCTGTTCGACGACCAGAATATCAACACGGATATGAAGCTGCCTTACGCCAACCGCAAGGTGAAGACCGTGCAGTTGATGCGCGACGATGCGCAGAAGGTGTGGCAGGAATTCCGCAAGCTGCCGGATCGCGCGAAGTATTGAGGGGCTACGAAAAACAAAAACGGCGGATCGCAAGATCCGCCGTTTTGCTTTTACGCCTTGCTGCGCAGCTTAGCCACGATTGGCGATATCCGTGTAGTCGCGGCGGGCAGCGCCGGTGAAGAGCTGGCGCGGACGGCCGATCTTCTGTTGCGGATCGCCGATCATCTCGCTCCACTGGCTGATCCAGCCGACGGTGCGGGCGACGGCGAACAGCACGGTGAACATCGAGGTCGGGAAGCCCATCGCCTTCAGCGTGATGCCTGAATAGAAATCGACATTCGGATACAGCTTGCGGTCGATGAAGTACTGGTCCGAGAGCGCGATCTTCTCGAGCTCCATCGCAACGGCGAGCATCTCGTCGCCGCCGTGACCGGTTTCCTTGAGAACTTCGTGGCAGGCCTGCTGCATCAGCTTGGCGCGCGGGTCGTAGTTCTTGTAGACGCGGTGACCGAAGCCCATCAGGCGGACGCTGGAATTCTTGTCCTTTACCTTGGCGATGAATTCCGGAATCTTGTCCACGGTGCCGATCTCGGCGAGCATCTGCAGCGCGGCTTCGTTGGCGCCGCCATGAGCGGGACCCCACAGGCAGGCGATGCCGGCGGCGATACAGGCGAACGGGTTGGCGCCCGACGAGCCGGCGATGCGGACCGTCGAAGTCGATGCATTCTGCTCGTGGTCGGCGTGCAGGGTGAAGATCTTGTCCAGTGCCTTTGCGAGCACCGGATTGACCTTGTACTCCTCGCACGGCACGGCGAAGCACATCTTCATGAAGTTCGACGCGAAATCGAGCGAGTTGGTCGGATACACGAACGGCTGGCCGATCGTGTACTTGTAGGCCATCGCTGCGAGCGTCGGAATCTTTGCGATCATGCGGATCGAGGCGATCTCGCGTTGCTTCGCATCGTTGATATCGGTCGAGTCATGGTAGAAGGCGGCGAGGGCGCCGACAGACGCAACCATCACGGCCATCGGATGCGCGTCGCGGCGGAAGCCGGTGAAGAAACGCGTCATCTGGTCGTGGACCATGGTGTGGTTGGTCACCAGATGGTCGAACTTCTGCTTCTGCGCCTTGGTCGGGAGTTCCCCGTACAGCAGCAGGTAACAGGTCTCGAGGAAGTCGCCCTTCTCGGCGAGCTGCTCGATCGGGTAGCCGCGATATTCGAGAATGCCGGCGTCGCCGTCGATATAGGTGATCTTGGACTGGCAGCTTGCGGTCGAGGTGAAGCCGGGATCGTAGGTGAACATGCCCGACTGGCCATAGAGCTTGCCGATGTCGATCACGTCGGGGCCAACGGTCCCACTATGGATCGGCAGATCGAAGCTCTTGCCGTCGACTGTCAGCGTTGCGGTTTTGGTGTTTGTTTTCGCGTCCATCGCATAGTCCCCGATGAGATCGTTGAGGGGCCGTCAAACCACCGTCATTTAACAAGAAAATGGTGAGGTCGGACGGGAATTCCAGAGCATTCGGCAGAATGCGTAGCGTATTGCTGTGTGCGCTGCAAGGCAGGCAAAAGTAGCCTACAGCTATGCTAAACGGAGGCCTGATCGGCCAATCGGTCAAGGCATTCCTGCCGTCCCAGTACCGCCAGCACGTCGAAAATGCCGGGCGATGTGGTCTTGCCGGTAAGCGCCACCCGCAGAGGCTGCGCGACGCCGCCGAGCTTGAGGCCGGCTTCTTCCGCGAAGGCGCGGGCAGCGGCCTCGGTATTGGCGGCTGTCCAGTCTGTGACGGCTTCGAGCGCGCTGCGTAATTTGCCGAGCAGCACGCGCGTCTCCGGCGTCAGCACGGCAACAGCCTTGGGCTCGGTGATCTCGAGCGGGCGGTCGGCGAAGATGAAGTCGGCGCCTTTGACCAATTCGAGCAAAGTCTTGGCGCGCTCTTTCAGGCCGGGCATGGCGCGCAGCAGTTGCGTGCGCGTTGCATCGCTGAGCTTGGCCTGGATACCGGCGCCGCCCTCGGCGTAAGGGAGAATGCCCTCGAACATGGTCACGAGAGCTTGATCGTCGGTGTGGCGGATATATTGCCCGTTGATGCTTTCGAGCTTGGCGAAATCGAACCGCGCGGCAGATCGTCCGATGCCTGACAGGTCGAAAGCGTCGATCATCTCCTGCGTTGTGAAGATCTCCTGGTCGCCATGGCTCCAGCCGAGGCGGACGAGATAATTCCGCAGGGCGGCCGGCACATACCCCATGGCGCGATAGGCATCGACGCCGAGCGCACCGTGACGCTTGGAAAGCTTCGAGCCGTCCGGTCCGTGGATCAGCGGGATATGCGACATGCTGGGCACGTCCCAACCGAGCGCGTCATAGATCTGCTTCTGGCGCGCGGCATTGATCAGGTGGTCGTCGCCGCGGATCACATGGGTGACGCCCATGTCGTGATCGTCCACCACGACCGCCAGCATATAGGTCGGGGTGCCGTCACCACGCAGCAGCACGAGGTCGTCGAGATTCTCGTTCTGCCAGACGACGCGGCCCTGGACCTGATCCTCGATCACGGTCTCGCCGGTGAGCGGCGCCTTGAGGCGGATGGTCGGCTTGACGTCCGGCTTTGGTGTGGACGGATCCCGGTCGCGCCACAGGCCGTTGTAAAGCTTGGAGCGGCCCTCGGCGCGCGCGGCGTCGCGCATCGCCTGCAGCTCCTCGGCCGAGGCGTAGCAATAATAGGCCTTCCCTTCAGCCAGCAACTGCTCGGCGACCTCGCGGTGCCGGGCGGCGCGGGCGAACTGGTAGACGGTGTCGCCATCCCATTCGATGCCAAGCCATTTGAGGCCATCGATGATTGCGTCGATGGCGGCTTCCGTCGAGCGCTCGCGGTCGGTGTCCTCGATCCGAAGCAGCATCTTGCCGCCGTGTTTTTTGGCGTACAGCCAATTGAACAGCGCGGTGCGGCCACCGCCGATATGGAGGAAGCCGGTCGGCGAGGGCGCGAAGCGGGTAACGACGGGTGCGGTCATGTCAGGCGAAGTCGATCTGTTCGGGTGGGACGTCGCGGCCGTTTAACACACCGCTGGGCGACTGCCCAATGGGCATTCTCGACCGAGTCAGGGGCGGAACCGGGACCGGACGACAGCTGGCTCCCCTTGGCGGAACGGCCCGGATTTGGCACATAGGGCGCAATCTGAAAGGCGACAAATGACAGACGAATCGACCGCGGACACCGCCAGCGAGGCCGGCCGCGATTTCATCCGCGACATCGTGGCAGCGGACCTCGAGACCGGCAAGCACAAGAGCGTCGTGACGCGCTTCCCGCCGGAACCGAACGGCTACCTGCATCTCGGCCATGCCAAGTCGATCTGCCTGAATTTTGGCGTTGCCGCCGAGTTCGGCGGGCACTGCAACCTGCGTTTCGACGACACCAACCCGACCAAGGAAGAGCAGGAATATATCGACGCCATCGAGCGCGATGTGCGCTGGCTCGGCTTCGACTGGGGCGAGGGCAACCTGCATTTCGCCTCGGATTATTTCGAGCAGCTCTACGACTGGGCCGTGTACCTGATCCGCGCCGGTAAGGCCTATGTGGACGACCAGTCGCCCGACGAGATGCGGCTCGCTCGCGGCACGCTAACTGAGCCCGGCAAGAACAGCCCGTTCCGCGATCGCAGCGTGGAGGAAAACCTCGACCTGTTTGCGCGCATGCGCGCCGGCGAATTTCCGAATGGCGCCCGCGTGCTGCGCGCGAAGATCGACATGGCCGCGGGCAATATCAATCTGCGCGATCCCGTGATCTACCGCATCCTGCATGCGCATCATCCGCGCACCGGCGACGCCTGGAAGATCTATCCGAGCTACGACTTCGCTCATGGCCAGTCGGATGCCATCGAGCACGTGACGCATTCGATCTGCACGCTGGAATTCGAGGACCACCGGCCGCTCTACGATTGGTGCCTGGACAATCTGCCGGTGCCGTCGCGGCCGCATCAGTACGAATTCGCGCGCCTCAACATGACCTACACGCTGCTGTCCAAGCGCGTGCTCACCGAGCTCGTGCGCGGCGGTCATGTGTCGGGCTGGGACGATCCGCGCATGCCGACGCTGGCCGGCCTGCAGCGCCGCGGCATCCCTGCCGAAGCGCTGCGCGAATTTGTCAAGCGCATCGGCGTCGCCAAGGCGAACTCCACCGTCGATCTGTCGATGTTCGATTTCGCGGTGCGCGAGACGCTGAACCGTACCGCGCCGCGCCGCATGGCCGTGCTGCGGCCGCTGAAGGTCGTGATCGAGAATTATCCGGAAGGGCAGGTCGAGCAGCTCGAGGCGGTCAATCATCCCGACGACGCGTCGCTCGGCACCCGCCAGATCCCATTCAGCCGCGAGCTCTATATCGAGCACGAGGACTTTATGGAGGAGCCGCCGAAGAAGTTCTTCCGCATGGCGCCGGGCCGCGAGGTGCGCCTGCGCTACGGCTACTTCATCACCTGCAGGGATGTCGTGAAGAACGACAAGGGCGAGGTGGTGGAACTGCGCTGCACCTACGATCCCGAAACCCGCGGTGGCAACGCGCCGGACGGACGCAAGGTGAAGGCGACGATCCACTGGGTCAGCGCAGCACATGCGGTGCCCGCCGAGGTGCGCGTCTATGAGCAGCTGTTCGCCACGCCGACGCCGGAGGCTGCTAACTTCGCGTCGCAGCTCAATCCGAATTCGCTGGAAGTGCTGGACGGCGCGATGCTGGAGCCGGCGCTGGCGAGCGACAATTTTGAGGGCGCAATGCAGTTCGAGCGGCAGGGCTATTTCTGTCGTGACAAGGATAGCGCGCCAGGCAAGCCGGTGTTCAACCGCACCGTGGGTCTGCGCGACAGCTACGCAAAACTAGCCTGATCGCGCGAATAGTTCGCGCATTCTGCATCCGTTCCGCTAGCCGCGCGTCGTTCTTCCGATAGCATTCGGGAAGGGCAAGCGTGGCGAGCGGGCGGCTCATGGCGCAAAGCGGGGGACGGCAGCGCAATCAGGCGAGGGCGGTCACATGGCCGCCGCGCGTGTCTGCCGTCTCTCCGGCATCCCATCGCTCCTGGACATTGCCGTTCGACCGGCTGCGGGCCTGGGCGCAGGCCGAGGCCGGTCCTGGGCGCCTGTTGCCATGGGTACCGGTGGCCTTTGGCGCTGGCATCGCGCTGTACTTTACTGCCGAGCGTGAGCCCGTTGCGTGGGTGGCGGCTCTCGCGGCCAGCCTGTTTACAGCAGCGGTGATATTGCTGCGACGATCCTCTGCACTTCCTTATATGCTCCTCGCAGCCGCCATGGCTGCGGGCTTTGCGGCCGCGACGTGGAAGAGTACGCGCATTGCGCATGAGGTATTAGCGAAGCCGTTGTTCGGCGTTGCGCTGACGGGCTTTGTGGAGACCCGCGAGGAGCGCGAACGCAGCGATCGTTTCGTTCTGCGCGTTGCGACGATGGAGACGCCGCGGGATGCGATCAGGCTGACGCGTGTGCGGTTGTCCGTGAAGAAGGGGACGGCGCCTGCGGTCGGCAGTTTCGTTGAACTCAAAGCGCGGCTGCAGCCGCCGCTCGCACCGCTCAGGCCGGGTGGCTATGACTTCGCGCGGGATCTATATTTCCAGGGGATCGGCGCTTCGGGCTTTGTCACAGGATCGATCAAGAAGGTCGATCCGCCGACGCCGCCATCTCGCCATCTGCAATATACGGCGACCATGCAGGGTATGCGCGATGCCATCGATGCGTGCATCCGCGCATCGCTATCCGGAGATACTCGTGCCATCGCTACGGCGCTGCTGACAGGGCGACGAGATGCGATCTCGTCCGATGTCAACGACGCCATGTTCATTTCCGGTCTGGGCCATGTGCTGTCGATTTCCGGCTATCACATGGCAGTCGTCGCCGGCGTTGCATTTTTTGTGGTCCGTGCGCTGCTGGCACTCGTCCCGGTGCTGACGGTGACGTATCCGATCAAGAAAGTCGCCGCGGCTGCAGCGCTCGTGGCCGCGCTGTTCTATCTGTTGCTATCCGGCGCGGAGGTCGCGACGCAGCGATCCTTCATCATGACGGCAGTGGTGCTGATCGCCATCATGGTCGATCGCCGCGCCGTTACTTTTCGCACATTGGCAATCGCGGCGCTGGTCGTACTGATCATCATGCCCGAGGCGCTGGTGCATCCCAGCTTCCAGATGTCATTTGCGGCGACACTTGGTCTCGTTGCGCTGGTGCAGATCGGAATGCCGGCACTGTTCGCGACGTCGGAAAGTTCGACGACGGCGCGCATTGCGTTGTGGGGCGGGCGCGAACTTGCATTGCTGCTGTTGGCCTCGCTGGTCGCCGGCCTGGCGACGATGCCTTACGCGGCCTATCATTTTCACCGCATCACGCCCTACGGCATCATCGCCAATCTGCTGGCAATGCCCGTGGTGTCGGCCCTGGTGATGCCGGCGGGACTGCTCGGGCTTGTCGCTATCCCGTTCGGTTTCGACAGTGTTTTCTGGCACATCATGGAGTTTGGTCTGCAGTGGATGATCTTCGTGTCCAAATGGGTCGCGTCGCTGCCGGGCGCGATCGGCCGTGTGCCGGCCTTCGGAACGGGACCGCTGATCACTGCCAGCCTTGGCATCGTTGTGCTCTCATTGTTGCGCACACCGCTGCGTTATGCGGGTGTCGTTGCTCTGGCGGTTGCGACCATCTGGGCTGTAGCGACGAAGCAGCCTGATATTCTGATCGCCGGTGATGGCCAGAGCGTCGCGGTGCGCGGTCGCGATGGCCGGCTGCACGTCATGCGCAGCGGCAAGGATGCGTTTCTGATCAAGGAATGGCTGGGTGCGGATGCAGATACGCGGCAGCCAGCCGACGTGTCGCTCGGTAATGGGGTGTCGTGCGATCCGTCGGGCTGTGTGACGGCGCTCGGTGACGGAGCCTTGATCGCCATGACCCTGCAAACGGATGCGCTCGGTGACGACTGCGATCGCGCCGCGGTGATGGTGACGGCGAAGCAGCCGCCGGCCGATTGCCGGGCGATGGTGATTGATCGGAAGATGCTGCAAGGTCAGGGGGCAACGAGCTTGCGCCGTATCGGCGATGGCTTCGTGGTTGACGCCGTACGAGCCCGCGGCCTTGACCGTCCCTGGGCGCGCGGCCTCACCAAAACTTCGGAAGAAGGAGCATCGACCGACCGTTCGCGATCCCGGCCGGTCGATGCGACGCCGGCGGAGACGGATCTCGCGCCGGACGATTGAGCATGATCCCGAAAGCAGATGCCGGCTTTCGGACCAGATCTTGCCTTCAGAGAATTGCGCAATCAGTAGCGGCGATAGAGGCCGGTGAGCTTGCCCTGGATGCGGACACGGTTGGGCGGCAGGATTCGGACCTCATAGGCGGTGTTGGCCGGCTCCAGCGCGATCGATGCGCCGCGGCGGCGGAAGCGCTTGAGGGTGGCTTCCTCATCGTCGATCAGCGCGACGACGATGTCGCCGGTATCAGCGCTGTCGGCCTTCTGGATCAGCGCCATGTCGCCATCGAGAATGCCTGCGTCCTGCATGGAATCGCCCCGCACTTCGAGGGCGTAATGTTCGCCGCTGCCGAGCATGTCCTGCGGCACGCTGATGGAATGGCTGCGGGTCTGCAGCGCTTCGATGGGCGTGCCGGCTGCGATACGGCCCATGACAGGCACCGAGATGGTGCGGCCGCCATCATCGTCGCTTGCAACAGGCGCGGGGGCCGGCCGACTCTTGCCGAGATTGCCTTCGATCACACTCGGCGTGAAGCCGCGGCGGCCGGCCGGTGCAGCCGTGTTCAACTCTGGCAGCTTGATGACTTCGATGGCGCGGGCGCGGTTCGGCAGGCGGCGGATGAAGCCGCGTTCCTCCAGCGCCGTAATGAGACGATGGATACCGGATTTGGAGCGCAGATCGAGCGCATCCTTCATCTCGTCGAAGGATGGCGGGACACCGGCTTCCTTCAGCCGCTGGTCGATGAAACGGAGCAGTTCATATTGCTTGCGCGTGAGCATCTGAAGCCATCCTCAGTTGACGGGCCTTCAACGAAAAATCGTCGGGCCGCCGCGTGTGTTTCAGGACCCCATAATCGATGGTCGGTCAGGCCATCAATTGAGGGCATCGAGTCGAGGGCAGTCACGAGTTTGGGCACTCTCGATTTCACTAAGCCACAGAATCTCGAAACAAATCATGAACGGACACTATCTGTTCCATACATGTTCTGCAATGACTAATTTCGCTCCAAAAATGCGTTTTATCGGTGGGTTATGAGCGCCCGGACTGACTCAGAGAACTCGCTCGGAGAGGGGCATCGGCGGTGGCGGCGTGGTCGCGCCGGAGGCCAGCGAGCGCTGCACCATCACTGTGTCGGCCCAGCGGCCGGAGCGATAGGCGACGCCGGGCAGCACGCCGACGCGGGCGAAACCGAAGTGGTCGTGCAGGCCGAGCGAGGCGACATTGTCGGCGTCGATATAGCCGATGATCTGGCGGAAGCCGGCGGCGGCGCAGACGTCGATGAGTTCGCGCAGCAGCTTGGCGCCGACACCTTTGCCGGTATGCTCGTGATGCACATAGATCGAGTGCTTCACGGCGTAGCGGTAGGCCGGCCGCTTGCGGAACTGGACCACATAGGCGTAGCCGACCACGTCGCCGCCGCGGGTCGCCACGATATGCGGGAAGCGCTTGTTCTTCAGGTTCTTGCGGCGGTCGCGCAGATCGTCCGGTTGCATGGCGTCGGCATCGCTGACGCCTTCCTCCACGCCCTGGCGGATGTGGTGGCGATAGATCGCCAGCATGGCATCGACGTCGCTGTCGCGTGATGGCCGGACGATGATGGGTGTTTCGGTCTCTGCCCACAAACTCACTTCCGGGGATCCCGCTCTTGGGAAACCACGTAAGTGTAGAGCCGGATCCGTCCGCTCGCATCCACCTTGCGATAGACGCCCTGGATTTCGACGTCGAAGCCAGGGAAGGTGTTGAAGCAGGTCTCGAACATTTTGAGATAATCGATCATCGGCTGCGCGCGCTCCGTCAGGCGTTCGCCCGGCACGATCGTCGCGATGCCCGGTGGGTAGACCACGAAAGGCGTGGTGGCGATGCGACCGGCGATTTCGTCGATCGGCAGATAATCGACGTCATTGCGCACCAGCAGCCGCGCAGCATCGTGCGGCGACATCGCGATCTCCGGCAGATGCTGGTCCAGAAACTGCTTGGCCTGCAGGCCGCTGACATCCGCCGCGCGGTAGAACTTGTGCATATCGGCGCAGAGGTCGCGCAGGCGCACGCCGGCATAGCGGGCCGGGCGACGGCGCGCGAATTCCGGAATGACGTCTTCGAGCAGGGCATTCTCGTCATGGAATTTCTTGAAGGCCACAAGGCCCGATACCAGCGTGCCGGCCTTGCTGGCCTCGACGCCCGGCGTCAGCAGGAAGAGCAGCGAGTTGAGGTCGTTTTTCTCCGGAACGATCTGGTTTTCGCGCAAATATTGCGCAACAACCGGCGCGGGAATGCCATGTTCGGCATATCCACCGGTGGCGCGATCGAAGCCCGGCGTCAGCACCGTCAGCTTGTTCGGGTCGGTCATGGCGAAGCCGGCTTCCATATCCGGGAAGCCGTGCCACCTGGCATCTGGCGAGAGCTGCCAGAAGGCGGGATTGGTGGCGAGCTGGTCAGTGCTGATGCTCTCCCACGGCACGCTGTGGGTCGCACCGGCCTGCGCGACATCCGGAATCTCGACGCGTTCGGGCACGAAGGGCTCGAAGAACCAGCGGCGTTCCGGGCGGGGTTCCTTTTCCTCGAATTCGCGGCGCACCGCGCGCATCTTCTTACGCAGCTCGATGCCGAGGCGGATCGTATCGTCCCAGAGCACTTCACCCGAACGTCCCTTCATCATCTGCGCACCGACGTCCAGCGACGCGAACAGCGGATAGAACGGTGACGTCGATGCGTGCTGCATGAAGCTTTCGTTGAAGCGGCGGTGCTCGACGCGGCGCTTCTGGCCGCGGATGTGGCGATCCTTCATGTGGATCTGCGATGCCTGCGAGAAGCTGGCGAGCTGCTTGTGTGTCGACTGTGTTGCGATGATGCCGGGCGAGTCCGGTCCGAGATCCTTCAGACCCATGGCGAAGCGGCCGGCGTAGAGCGGGTGGAATTTCATGAAGCCCGCCCAGGCCTCGTCGAACAGGATGTAATCGCAGAGATGGCCGATGCGCGCGATGATCATCTCGGCGCTGTAGATGGTGCCGTCATAAGTGCACTGTTCGATCACGGCGACGCGGAACGGACGCTCGCGCTTCCAGGCGTCCTTGTCGGTGACCAGCGGATTGGTGCGGATGCGCTCGCGCAGCGCTTTCTCGCTGAACGAGTCCCAGTTCATTGGGCCGATCAGGCCCCAGGGATTGCGCACGGTCGGCACATAGATCGGCGTGCCGCCGGAGATCATCAGCGCGCCATGCAATGCGGCCTTGTGGTTGTTGCGGTCGAACAGCACGAGATCGCCGTCGGTGACCAGCGCGGACAGAGCCACCTTGTTGGAGGTCGAGGTGCCGTTGAGGACGAAATAGGTCTTCTCCGCGCCAAATATCTGCGCGGCTTCCTTCTGGGCCTGGAGGGCGGGGCCTTCATGGGTCAGGAGATCGCCAAGATCGAGTACCGAATTGTCGAGGTCGTCGCGGAACACGGCTTCGCCGAGATGTTCCATGAACACGCGGCCGATCGGCGAGCGGCTGTAGAACACGCCGCCATTGTGGCCCGGACAGGTCCAGAGCTGGTTGCCTTCCTCGGCATAGTCCACGAGCGCGCCGAAGAACGGCGTCTTCAGCGTCTCGGCATATTGCTTGAGGCGGCTGATCAGGTTCTTGGCGATGAATGGCGGGGTTTCTTCAGAGAGGAAGATGTAGCCGTCGATGAAATCGAGCACTTCGACCGGAATGTCCTCGAAGCGCTGGCGGCGGATCAGGAGCATGATCGGAAAATCAAGACCGCGGCGGCGCATCAGGTTGATCAGCGCGGCGGTCTTGCCCTCGAGGCCCTTCTTGCCCCAGTCGACGACCATGCAGCCGATGGCGGCATCGGTCTGCACCGCGATGGCGGCGTCTTCGAGCTTGCGCGCCTTGACGACCTCGAAGCCCGATTTCTCGATTTCCTCGACGATCTGATTGAGGCGTACGCCTTCGAGATCGTCGGCGTCGAAAGTCGGCATGGCGAAGAGGAAGTTGAAGCGCTTGAAGTAATCCATGAACGGGCACCGAATCTGTTGTCTGTGCTCTCTGTCGCCGCGTTACGTGACAACTTGGTGACCGAGAGCAGGCGGGATCTATAAGGAGCTATGTGCGGTCGGGTAACGCCTTGCGACCGTGTCAGTTCGTGGTATTCGGCTAGGTCGGAAGACGAATGATTTCGCAGGGATCGCCGGTTTTCGCGGCCGCGGCATGCGGCGGGCGAACCAGCAGGCCTTCGGCGATGGCGAGATTGGCGAGCAGCGAAGAGTCCTGTTTCAGGACCGGTGTCGCGACCAACTTGTCATCCAGCCATGCCAGGCGCGTACGGAGATAGTCCTCGCGGTGGTCATTGGCTGCGAGCTCGCGGCCAAGGATGGCAGCTTCGCGAACATGCTGGACTTCGTTCCGGCCCGACAGCGCGCGCAGCAGCGGCACCATGAAAAGGAAGCCGCAGACATAGGATGAGACGGGATTGCCGGGCAGGCCGATCACCCGCATGGCGCCGCGGCGGCCGTGCATCATCGGCTTGCCCGGCCGCATCGCGATCTTCCAGAACGACATCTCGACTCCGGCCTCGACAAGCGACTGCTGTACGAGATCGTGATCGCCCACCGAAGCCCCGCCGGTGGTGATGAGAACATCGACATTGAGATCGATAGCGCGCCGGATCGCCGCCGTGGTCGAGTCCAGCGTGTCGCGGGCGATGCCGAGATCGATCACGTCTGCGCCTTCGGCACGCGCCAGCGCGCGCAGGGCGAAGCCGTTGGAGAGCACGATCTGGCCGGGGCCGGGTGTTACGCCCGGCATCACCAGTTCGTCGCCGGTGGCGAGCATGGCGACCACCGGACGGCGATGCACGGGCAGCGCCGGATGGTTCATGCCGGCGGCGAGGGCGAGATCGCGATCGGTGAGGCGGATGCCTGCGCGCAGCAGCACGTCGCCTTGTTTGAAGTCCACCCCGGCCGGGCGGATGTGTTTGCCAACGATGGCGGCTTCGTTGATGGTGACCATGTCGCCGTCGCGCCTCGTGTCCTCCTGGATGACGATGCCGTCGGCGCCGTTCGGCACTACGCCACCGGTGAAGATGCGCGCGGCTTCTCCGGCGGCGAGGGCGCGGTCGAATGGCTTGCCCGCGGAAATCTCGCCGATCACCTTCAGCCTGGCGCCCGGCGTCGCATCTGCCGCAGGCACAGCATAGCCATCCATCGCCGACATCGCCTCCGGCGGCTGCGTCCGCAGCGAAGCGATGTCGCGCGCCAGCACGCGGTGAAACGCATCCTCTAGCGCGGCCATTTCCTCGGGCAGTGCCGCTGAGCCGCTCAAAATTGCAGCCATGGCATCAGCAAACGGCATCAAGGCCATTGGCGAGTCTCCGACATGAAGTGAAATCTCGTCATAGCGGAGTAGACCGGGGGAGGCAAAATCCGTCGGCGAGGTTTATCGTGATCGTAATCGCCCTATGTTAGCGCGTTCCAAGTATCGTCCGGAACGCGCTTGGAAGTGTGGCATGCTGGAAAACGAAGCCGCTCTCCAAAGCGCGCTGTGGCAGCACCCGCTGGCCACCAAGCAGCAGTTCGTCGGCGAAGGCGCCGGCGAGGCCATGCAGCAGATTCGCCGGCACGCGGAAAATGGCTGGACGATGCAGACTGCGGGCAAGTTCGCTGGTGAAGTCGGCATTTGTTAGCGGAACCGGGGCGGTGGCATTGAGCGAACCGGAGAGTTCGGGGTGTGACAGGGCATGGGCGATCAGTCGGATCAGATCGTCGCGTTCGATCCATGACATCCATTGCCGGCCCGATCCGAACGGACCGCCGAGTCCAAATTCGAACGGCGTCAACATGCGGGTGAGAATGCCGCCCTCGGTCCCCAGCACGAGTCCGATCCGCAGCATGACGATGCGGACGCCATAGGCAGTCGCCCGCGCTGCCGCCTTTTCCCAGGCATCGCATAGCTCGTGACTGAACGAGGCGCGGCCATCGGAGTCTTCGGTCAGAGGCTGATCGTCGCGAATGCCGTACCAGCCGATCGCCGAGCCGCTGATCATGACCGCCGGCTTCGAGGCTAGCCGCGCGATCAGATCGACGAGATCGTTAGTCATGTCGATCCGCGATGCCACTATCTTGTGGCGCTTGGCGGTGGTCCAGAGACCGTTGCTGATCGGCTCGCCGGCAAGGTTGACGATGGCGTCGATACGGACCACGGTGGACAATTGGTCTAACGCCGTGATCAGCATGATCGGCGGCTTCAAGTGATCGGCCTTCGCGGGATCGCGGACCAGCGCGATGACGTGATGTCCTGCCGCGGTCAGGGCCGCCACCAGCCGCCGGCCGACAAATCCGGTGGCGCCGGTGACGAGGATCGTCTGCTCCGGCGGCAGGCCTTCAATCAGCCCCGTCGCATCGTCGCCGACCAGCCGCAAGACGCGGCGGGATGCGATCAGGTCACGCACGCCGAAGACCGCGACGCCGAATGCAGCCAGGGCGGACAGGATGCTCCAGAAGCCATAAAAGGCCGGCACGATGGCGCTGTCGCGTTCGCTCCATGCGATCAGCACCGGCAGGATAAGGACGAGAATGCCGCCGTAATTGAGTGCAAGAAGCGTGTGGTTGATGCGTTCGCTGGCGGGAAGCTTCCGGCTCATGTCCTCCTCAACGAAATCCATCAGTGTGATCACCACCTCGACCAGCAGGATCGCAATGATCACAAGCGCCCAGTTGCCGTGAACTTCGGCCCAGCCGAGTGTCAGGAACAGAAGAGCGTAGAAGAAATTGCGGATGCCATGCAGCACCAGCTCGTGGCTCTGCGAGGGGCGCCACGCCAGGCGCTCGGTCATTTCGTGATGATAGAAAGTATCGAACGCGCCCATGGCGATCTGAATGGCGATCAGGGTCCATAACAGTGATGACGTCATAGCGAAGCCTCGCGAAATACGGCTGATTGCCGGATCAGCACACCGAACAGCGGATGGAGGAGTTGCAGGCCGAAGCGGAAACGGTCGGTGCCGACATCCTCATGCGTGACAGTCAGCCTGCCGGGAGTGAGCCAGTCCGGAAGTCGCACCCGGAACGGGCCGATCTGCAGCAGATAGGTGGCGCTGGTGAAGACCAATGCGCCATTCTCGGCGGATACATGCAGCGCAATCGCGATACCGCGGCCGATATATTCTTCCAGGCCGGTCGGCCCCGCGAAACGCTTCGATGAATGGATCACCTGCGGGAAATCGTGGCGGCGGGTATAGATGCGGCTCCAGATCTGGCCGCCAGTCGCCATGTCTTCGGTCACCGTGACGATGCCGGGGACGCCCGCATCGGTGCCTGTGGGCAGCGGGCCACCGATCAACCGCGAGGCCTGGGCGAGCCACCAGCCGAGACGGCTGAAATGGGCTTCGGCGATTTCACCGACATAAGTCGCGGTCTTGCCGTCGGCGAGCCGCTTCGAGAAGCGCTGCCGGATCGCCGGTGACAGCGTCTGCCACGCGGCATCTGACAACAATGCGCGAAAGCGCAGGTCATGTACCTCGGCAGAGCCGGAATTATCGGCGGGGAGGACGTTGAGGGCGTTTCCTTGCAGTCCCATGTGATGCACTTTTGATCGATGGCTAGTTGTTCTTTCCGACCGGCAGGAAGCTGACGATCCTTGCGCCCAGCCGCATCAATGCGATCAGCTTCGGGCGCGGGACCTTCAGCATCTGGGTGAACCAGCCGTCTACGGTTTCGGTGAAGTCGAGCATGGCCTTGAGGCGCTTGCTAGCGACCGGGCTGATCTGCGGGTCGCTTGCTGCATCGGCCATGCAGGCCCGCAGCGCTTCCACCGCAGGATCGATCTCGCGCTGCTTGCGGCCCGCGGCGATGCGCGCGGCGATTTCCCATATGTCGGTTTCGGCTTCGAAATGATCGCGGCGATCGCCCTTGATCGGAATGCGCCGGATCAGATTCCAACTGAGGAGTTCCTTGAGCGAGTTGGAGACGTTGGAGCGTGCGAGGCCTAGCTGCTCGGCGATATCCTCCGCGGTGAGCGGGGCCTCGGACACATAGAGCAGGCCGTGGATCTGGCTCACCGAGCGATTGACGCCCCATTCCTCGCCCATGTCGCCCCAATGCAGGATGAACCGTTCGATGGCGGGAGAAAGCTTCTTGTCTGTAAATTCTGTCATGACAGAAATATCAGATGTAACGGATCGTGAGTCAAGCGCCGGTTTGGCTGCTGCGTGGCGCTGTGTCATGACGACGTATCGGGTGAGGCCAAGAATGCAGGGCTGCGGATCAGACGGAGCGGCGACGGACGCATCGGTGAGGTGGCGCACCGATGTCGACGCGCTGTCTTTTCGGCCGGAGGGGCATGTCGGCACCTGTATGGTGCATCGGCATGCGTTCCGGACGCTGCTCAGGCGCATGCCGACGCCGGAAGAGTGTGCGGCGTTTTTCCACGCGGAGAAATCCGCGTTCCAAGTCGCGGCCCTCGCCAAGATCGCCCGCGCGGGCCTCACGGTTGATGCCAATCTGCACCTCACCAGCCGCGACCTCGCCCGTGCCATGGCGAAATTGGCGGTCGCATCGCAGGAACAAAGCGGCTAAACTGACTCCCAACTGACGAGGAATCCCATGCAGCAGACCCAGACCGCCCAGCTCTCCACCGCCTCGATCGACGTGAATGTCGTTGTGCAGGCCGTTCTTGCCATGGCGCTCGGGCTGTTCATCGTCGGCGTGGTCGGCTTCTCGCATATCAGCGCGGTTCATAACGCGGCGCATGACGTGCGCCACGCCAACGCCTTCCCCTGCCACTGATCCTGTCGACTGATAGCGCCGCTGAAGAATCATGTCCGTTTTTCGTTCGATCGTGTTCTCGGCGGTGCTCGCCGGTGTTGTCGCTGGCGCGGTGACGACCGCCGTGCAGATGGTCGGCACCGTCAAGCTGATCCAGCAGGCCGAAGTCTATGAAAAGAAGGCCGAGGCGCCTGCGGCAGCACCCGTCGCATCGCCGGCACCTGCGCCTGCTGCTGCTTCCGGCCACGATCATGGTAGCCAGCAGCACGCCGCGGCGGCCCATGATCACGGCACCGAATGGGAACCCGAAGAGGGTTTCCAGCGCAATGCCTTCACCGCTGGCGCCAATGTTCTGACGGCTATCGGCTTTGCGCTGTTGCTTGCTGGGATCTTTGCGCTGCGCGGTCGGCCGGTGACTTGGCGTGAAGGCCTGTTCTGGGGTCTCGGCGGTTTTGTCGTCTTCGTGGCGGCGCCGGGCCTTGGCTTGCCGCCAGAGGTGCCCGGCCAGCCCGTGGCCGATCTGACGCTGCGCCAGACCTGGTGGATCGCCACCGCCGGCGCCACCGCCGCCGGCCTTGCTCTGCTGGTGTTCCGGAAAGCGTCCTGGGCGGCGCTGCTCGGCCTTGGCCTGATCGTGCTGCCGCATCTGGTCGGAGCGCCGCAGGCGCCGGTCGGTCACACCGATGTACCGGAGACGCTGGCGCACGGTTTCGTCGTGGCGGCCGTACTGACCGGGCTGGTCTTCTGGGCATTGCTGGGTGTTCTCACCAGCATCGCCTATCGGCGCCTCGCGCGCGCCTGAGAGCTCTTTGGTCGGTCGTATCTAGATTCCGAGAGCCTTCAGCGTGTCGGCCACTGTGTCGGCCGAAGTGACGTGTACGGCCTGCAAGCCGCGTGCGCGCGCGCCGTCGATGTTGTCGATGAGATCGTCGAAGAACAGGATGCGTTCGGCCGGCACGCCGATTTCTGCCACGACGTGATCGAAGCTCTCCGGGTCCGGCTTGCGCATGCCAATCGACGACGACAGGTACACGCCGCGAAATTGCCCGAGCAGTTCAGCATGACGCGTCGAGAAATGCGTGACATGCGCCGGATTGGTGTTGGAGAAGGCGTAGAGAGGCCAGCACCTGGCGGCACGGGGGAGCAATTCCGCGATGCCCGGCATCTCGCCGACGAAAATTGCATTCCAGCCGTCGAGGAATTGCGCAGGCGTCAGATCGATATCCAGCGTTTCGCGCAGATGCGCGAAGAAGGCGTCGTCTGAGATCTCCCCACGTTCATGACGCATGTACACGTCGCCGCGCGAAAAGCGGCTGACGATGTCCTCCGACGTGCGGCCGGAGTGATCTGACCAAACCTGCAGAACGCGCGTGAAGTCGATATCGAGTACGACGCGGCCGAGATCGAACAGCAGAGCATCGATGGAGTGTGCGTCGACGGCCGGAGCGGATGAATTCATGCGTGTTCAATTCCGAATGACGTGTGCGATTTTGAGCGTACGAAGCTAGCACGGCTTCGTGACGGTCCAAGAATGCGCGATCGGACCGTTCTATGTGTCGAGCGCATGGGAGTCCTTCGAAACTAAAATTGTTATTGAACGTAATTGATTTGTTATAAAGCTTTATCAGAATATGGATTTATAGATGTGGACCTTATTGGCATTGGCCGTCGTCGTGTTCGGCGGTCGTTTCCTGGTGAAACTTTACGAGCGCCATCTCGATGCGCAGGTCGGCCCGTGGATCGCAGGCGAATTGCAGCCGCAGCGCCGTCGCCGCATCGACTACCATTAAGCCTGTTACTGCCGGCTTCCGCGATATTGAGGTTACCGACAAAGTTACAATTCGTACGCGTAGTTACGTATGCAGCATTTACGCTTGGCGACACCCGGCTTGGTAGCGCTGGTGCCGCCACGCTCTGCGACCCGGATGTTCCATCCTCCCGCCCGGTCGATTGATGTGGCGCCGGGACCGCCGCCAACACCCCCCATGTCGTGTGCGGTCCCGGTCCAATTTTCCGGGACGGCGACAAGAGGGATACGATGGCGGCAGGCTATAACTTCAGCAACATGTCGGTCGATGCGCTCTGGCAAATTCACGAAGAGCTGCGCGTTGTGCTGGCTGCCAAAATGGCGGCGCAGCGACAGGAGATCGACGAAAGGCTGCGCGATCTCGATCAGTTTTCCGCGTCGTCGCAGTGCGCGGTGACTGCGCTGCGTCCGAAGGCCGGACCGTTCTATCGCAATCCCGATGAGCCGACCCAGATCTGGTCCGGTCGCGGTCTGCGTCCGCGCTGGCTGGTCTTTCAGCTCGCGGCGGGGCGCAAGCTCGACGAGTTCCGGATCGAGGCAGATAACAGCGTCGCCGATATCGACGACGCGCATTCGCAGCACCTTGTCTGATCAGTCAATGGCGTTGTCGGTCACCAGATAGTGGCCGGACTTGCCGCCCTTCTTCTCGATGAGGTGAATGCCCTCGATCCGAACGCCGCGTTCCACGGCCTTGATCATGTCGTAGATGGTGAGGCACGCCACCGATACGGCGGTGAGCGCTTCCATCTCGACGCCGGTGGGGCCGGTCACCTTCACCGTCGCGCGCACACGGCAGCCCGGCAGCTTCTTATTGGGGGCGATGTCGACGGTAACCTTCGAGAGCGCGAGCGGGTGGCACAGCGGGATCAGGTCGGAGGTCCGCTTCGCGGCCATGATGCCGGCGATCCGCGCAGTACCGAGCACGTCGCCTTTCTTGGCATTGCCGGACACGATCATATCGAGGCTGGACTTGCTCATGATCACGAGGCCTTCCGCGACGGCGATGCGCTCGGTGGCAGGTTTCGCCGAGACATCGACCATGCGGGCTTCACCCGAGGAATCGATGTGGGTGAGGGCCGCGCCTTTCGATTTAATTCTCTTGGCCATGATCACTGCGCCTGTGCGCGCTTCAGTAGCGCCTTCGTCGCAGCGGTGACATCCGCCTGCCGCATCAGGCTCTCGCCGACCAGGAAGGTCGAGATGCCGACATGTTCAAGTCGCGCCAGATCGTCCGGCGTGAAGATGCCGCTTTCGCCGACCTTGAGCCGGTCCTTCGGCATCATCGGCGCCAGCTTCTCACTGGTCGCGAGCGTCACCTCGAAGGTGCGCAGATTGCGGTTGTTGATACCGATCATCGGCGAGCGCAGGTTCAGCGCACGTTCGAGCTCGGCTTCGTCATGGACTTCGAGCAGCACATCCATGCCATGATCGATGGCGGCGTCCTCGATGTCGCGGGCGAGCGCGTCGTCAAGGGCGGCCATAATGATCAGGATGCAGTCGGCGCCATGCGCGCGGGCCTCCACCACCTGATAGGTGTCGAACATGAAATCCTTGCGCAGCACCGGCAGCTTGGTCGCGGCGCGGGCTGCCACCATGAAATCAAGATGGCCCTGAAATGATGGCGTGTCGGTGAGCACCGACAGGCACGCCGCGCCGCCATCCTCATAAGCCTTGGCAAGCGTCGGTGGATCGAAGTCGTCGCGGATCAGGCCCTTCGACGGCGAAGCCTTCTTCACCTCGGCGATCAGGGCAAAGTCGCTCTTGTCGAGCTTGCGGTGGATCGCGGTCATGAAGCCGCGCGGCGGCGGCGCGGATTTGGCGAGCGCTTTCAGCGCGCTGAGTGGGTGCTCGCGCTTTGCCTTGGCGATCTCTTCGCGCTTATAGGCTTCGATCTTGGTGAGGATGTCGGACATATCGTTCGGCTCCGTCAGGCGTTGGAGACGGCGACGAGTTGCTTCAGCTTGGCGAGTGCCGCGCCGCTATCGAGCGACTTCTGGCCCATCGCAACGCCTTTCTTGATGTCCTTGGCCTTGCCGGCCACGAGCAGCGCAGCGGCGGCATTGAATAGCGCGACGTCGCGGAACGCGCCGGGCTTGCCGTCGAGCACAGCCTGCAGCGAAGCCGCATTGGCCTTGGCGTCGCCACCCTTCAGTGCCTCGGCGGTCACATAGGGCAGTCCGGCGTCTTCGGGCTTGATCTCGAAATTGGTGATCTCGCCGTTCTCCAGCGACGACACGAAGGTCGGGCCGGTCAGCGTGATCTCGTCGAGGCCGTCCGAGCCATGCACGACCCATGCGCGGGCGGTGCCGAGATTCTTCAGCACCTGCGCCAGCGGCTGCACCCATTGCCGCGAGAACACGCCGACCATCTGGTATTTCACCCCGGCCGGATTGGACAGCGGGCCGAGCAGGTTGAAGATCGTGCGGGTCGCGAGTTCGACCCGGGTCGGGCCGACATTCTTCATCGCGGGATGATGTGCCGGTGCGAACATGAAGCCGATACCGGCCTCCGCAGTGCAGCGACTGACATCGGCGGGCTTGAGTTCGATGTTCACGCCGAGTGCGGCGAGCACGTCGGCCGCGCCGGATTTCGACGACAGCGCCCGGTTGCCGTGCTTGGCAACCGGCACGCCGCAGCCGGCGACGATGAAGGAGGCGCAGGTCGAGACATTCACGGAACCCGAGCCGTCGCCGCCGGTGCCGACAATATCGACGGCATCGGCAGGTGCGGTGACGCGCAGCATCTTGGCGCGCATGACCTCGACGGCGCCGGTGATCTCATCGACGGTCTCGCCGCGGACGCGCAAGCCCATCAGCAGAGCGCCCATCTGCGAAGGCGTCGCTTCGCCCGACATCATGCTGTCGAAAGCTGCCGAGGATTCCTCACGCGTCAGCGAGGCGCCGGTCGCGACCTTGGCGATAATTGCCCGAAGATTGTCCATGGGATGCTTTCGAAAGTGATGCGATATTAGCTTGTAGGATGGGTAGAGCGTCAGCGAAACCCATCACTTTCATTTTGCGATGCGATGGGTTTCGCCTTCGGCTCTAACCATCCTGCAGATATCAACCGTCTTAGTTATTGCTCGTCGCGCCCGTGGCCAACGCGAAGGCTTCCTGATTGATCCTGGTGCCAACCTGCTGCTCGAGCTTGGTGATGTACTGTGCCACCAGTTCGTCCGTGAGGCCGCGCTGCAGGCTTTCCTTCAGCTTCTTGGCATCATCGGACGCCATGTCCACGGTCGGGGCAGCGATGTCGGTGATGCGGTACACGATCCAGTCCGCCGTGCCGGCGCCCGGTGCCTGTCCGGCGGCATCCTTGACGCCGCGGAACACGGCCTGGATGACGCCCGGTGACAGGTCCGCCACGCTGGCGTCGCGCTTGAACGGCGCTGAGGTCGTCACCTTGAGGCCAGCGGCGGCCGCTTCGTCGGCAAGCTTGGCGCCGCTGTCGAGCTTCTTGACCATGTCCTCAGCCTTGGTACGCAGGCGCTTGGTGATCTCGTCCTCGCGCCAACGTGTCTCGACCTGCGCCTTCACCTCGTCGAGGCTGCGATCGCGCGACGGCGTGATGCCGAGCACGTCGTACCAGATGTAACCACCGCCGACCTGGATGGCGTCGTTGTCCACGCCGACATCGCTGTTGAAGGCCTGCGAGACGAGATCGGTGTTGGCCGGAAGACCCGTGACCGGCTTGCCGTCCAGTCCACGGCCGGAGCGATCCACCGCCTCTATCGTCACGGCGTTGAGGTTCAGCTTCTTGGCGGCATCTACGATGTTCGCACCGCCGCCGCGCTCGTCCTCGACCTTGTTATGCATGTCGTTGACCACGGCGCGGGCGCGCTCGATGGCAAGGTCGCGCTTGATGGTCGCCGCGACGCTGTCATAGCTCGGCGTGCTGCCGGCCTGGATCTTGCCGACCTTGATGACGGTCGTGCCAAAGCGGCCGATGACCGGCTGGCTGATCGTATCGGGGGCCAGCGAGAAGGCGGCGTCGGCCACGTTCGGATCGAGAATGCCGGCGCGGGTGACCATGCCGAGCTCGACATCGGCGGGCTTGAGGCCGCGCTCCTTGGCGAGATCGTTGAAAGAGAAGCTATCGTTCAGCTTGGCACGGGCAGCCTGCGCTTCCTCGGCATTCGGGAACACGATCTGCGAGATCTGGCGCTGTTCCGGCGTAGAGATGCGGTCCTTGCGCTCGTCATAGATTTTCTTGGCATCGTCGTCCGAAACAGTGGACCACTTGGCCATTTCCTCAGGGGTGAGCGAGAGGAACGCGATCTTGCGATATTCCGGAGCGCGGAACTGAGTCTTGCGCTCGTCGAAATAGGCAGCAAGGGCCTCGGGCGAGGGGGCCTCGATGGTGCCGGCCTGAGCGGCGTCAAGCTTCACATAGTCAATGGTGCGCTGCTCGTTCTGGTATCGGCTTAGAGCCTCAAGCATAGGCTTCGGCGCATCGACGCCAGTAGTCAGGGTGGAGGCGATCTGGCGGCGCAGCGAGACCCTGCGCTGTTCGGCAATATAGCGCTGCTCGGTATAGCCGAGCGAACGGATCACCTGCTGGAAGCGGGCGCCATCGAACTGACCATTCATACCCTGGAAGTTCGGATCCGCCATGATCTGGCGCAGCACTTCCTGATCGGACACGCCAAGGCCCTTGCGGCGGGCGTCTTCGTCAAGTGCGGCTTCCGCGATCGCCTGCTGCAGCACCTGGCGGTCGAGGCCGAAAGCGCGGGCCTGGTCCGGCGTCAGAGGGCGGCCGAACTGGCGCCCGATCTGCTGCAGCTTGTCACTGAAGAGCTGACGGAACTGCTCGGTGGAAATATCCGTCGAGCCGATCGTGGCGACCTTTGATTGCGCCGAGCCCTTGAAGGCGTCGCCGATGCCCCAGATGCCGAAGCTGACGATCAGGACGCCCATCACGACGGTCATAATCGTCTTGCCAATCCAATTGGATGACGCTTTGCGCATTCCTCGAAGCATGGGGCCAATCTGTCTGTCAGGAGGGGAACCGGCTTGCGCCAGCGGCTCGAACCGCGTGCAGCCATCGCCGAATAAGACGCGCATCATAAAGTGGCAACCCCCTGGTCGCAACCGGACGGAACGGGGCGGATTGAAGCGGTTTCAGGCGTTTGGCCGGGGTGCGGGCGACGGAACTTTTGCCCGCTTCGCCGCTTGATGCGGCAGGCCAGACGGCCGGTCGGGGAGGCAATATGCGGATTCGGGTGCGAGCGGGGGTGGCCATTGCCGGCCTCTGGCTGGCGCTTTCGCCGGGGTGGGCCCAGCAAAACCCGGCGATGGAGAATCCCAGCGTGGCACAACCGAATGGCCCCGTTTCATTGTCGCCCGGTGCCAACAGCTTCTCCGAAGGGCAGGCGCGAGAACTTCTGAAATCTCAGGGCTATTCCGACGTCTCCCAGTTGATCAATGACAGCCAGGGCATCTGGCGGGGGACCGCCATGAGCGGCACCCGGCGCATGCGTGTCAGCGTCGATTACAAGGGCAACATCTCGGCGCAGCCGGAATGAGGTGGAGAGGCCGATGACCCAGGTGACGATCTCGGGTTTGTTCGATGATTACGCCGATGCGCAATCCGCGGTGCGCCAACTGCGCGAGGCGGGTGTACCGGACGAACACATCAGCATCATCGCCAACAATGCCGACAAATGGTACGCGCCCGATTATGCCGCCGGCGCCGGCAGGGGGGCCGCCATCGGAGCCGGTTTTGGCGGGTTCGGCGGCCTGTTGGCCGGGTTGGGCCTGCTTGCGATTCCCGGTCTCGGCCCCGTGGTCGCCGCCGGGTGGTTCGCTGCGACCGCGACTGGTGCTGCGGTGGCCGGCGCGGCCGGAGGCGCCATCGGCATGCTGGCAGAAGCAGGCGTCGCTGTGAATGAAGCCGAGGTTTATGCCGAGAGCATTCGCCGCGGTGGATCGCTCGTGAGTGCCCGCGTGGACGCGGATAAGCGCGAAAATCTTGTGGCAATCTTACAGCCGTCTTCCGTCGATATAGAGGCGCGGCGGAGCGAGCTGACTTCGTCGGGCTGGCGCGGCTTCGATCCAAAAGCGCCCGATCCGACCTCCGACGAAGTCAGGGCCTATCGCGGCAAGCGCGGTGCCGGGCCAGCTTGAGCCCTCCGGCTGGCTCTGTTAGCTCAAGGCCTCGTCACATCCTCTTGTTACAGGAAACACTTCATGACCGATGCCGTTCGTCCGTTGATCGCTGGCAATTGGAAGATGAATGGCCTCAAGGCGTCCATGAGTGAGTTCGAGGCGATGCTTCGTGGTGCGCCGGAAGTATTGGAAAAGGCTGATCTTTTGATTTTTCCACCGGTGACGTTGCTGGCCGCGTTTGCGGACAAGGCGTCGAGCTTTGGTCAGGAGGGCCGCACGGTGGTCACCGTGGGTGCGCAAGATTGCCACCCGAGGGCCTCCGGCGCCCACACGGGTGATGTTGCCGCCGAAATGCTCGCCGATGCCGGCGCGACTGCCGTCGTTGTCGGCCATTCCGAGCGCCGCGCCGATCACGGCGAGAGTGATGCCACGGTGCGCGAGAAGGCGCTGGCTGCCTGGCGCGCCGGCCTAACCGCGATCGTCTGCATCGGCGAAACCCAGGCCGAGCGCGATGCCGGCAAGACGCTGGATGTCTGCGGCACTCAGCTGCAGGGATCGCTGCCCGATGATTGCACCTCGGGAAACCTGATCGTGGCCTATGAGCCGGTCTGGGCGATTGGCACCGGGCTGACGCCGACAGCTGGAGATGTCGAGCAAATTCATAAGTTTATCCGCGAACACCTCAACCAGCGCTTCAGGAATGAAGGGCCGTCGATCCGGATCCTCTACGGCGGCTCGGTGAAGCCTTCGAACGCGAAAGAGCTGATGGCGGTGCCGAATGTGAACGGTGCGCTGGTCGGCGGCGCCAGCCTGAAGGCGGCGGACTTCCTGGCAATTGCGGCTGGCTGCCCATAAATCCTCGACACAAGGAGAGGTGCTGAGGTTCCCGCCCAAAGGGTTGGCAATCGCAGCCTCCGTCGTGTAGATACCTGCAGATTCAAACCCCGCAAGCGCTCAGACTGCAGCCGGCGATCGGCGCGGCGCGCTTGCGATGGAAGGACACGATGCAAAGCGTCATTATCGTTATTCATCTCATGATCGTCGCCGCGCTGATCGGTGTCGTGCTGCTGCAGAAGTCCGAAGGCGGCGGGCTCGGTATTGGCGGCGGCGGTGGCGGCGGTTTCATGACCGGCCGCGGCACGGCCAACCTGCTCACCCGCACCACAGCGTTCCTGGCGGTCGGCTTCTTTCTGACCTCCATGTTCCTGTCCTGGCTCGCGACTTACAACCGCGGCCCGAGCTCGATCCTGCCCACCGGTGTACCGGCGACCCAGCAGGGCGCTCCGTCGTCGCCGCTGACGGCGCCGACGTCGGGCGGCCTGCTCGACACGCTGAAGAAGGCTGACGAGCAGCAGGCTCCGAGTGCGCCGCAGGCGCCTCAGTCTCGCTAATTCGCGCGCTAACGCATTGGCGCCATGCAGGATGGATGCTTCCATCCTGCCTCAGCAGCCCCCATCAAGGGGCTGCAATCATTTCGGAATTCAAGTCACCCACAGCCCCGGCGGAATACCGCTGACGGCTGCGATTCGTTTTGGCGAATCGGCATCGGAGAGATAAAGGTTAGGTCCCATGGCGCGGTACATTTTCATCACCGGCGGCGTGGTTTCCTCGCTCGGTAAAGGTCTGGCATCGGCGGCGTTAGGCGCGCTGTTGCAGGCCCGTGGCTACAAGGTCCGGCTTCGCAAGCTCGACCCC
>JASBVG010000070.1 GCA_030147505.1 Tardiphaga sp. | reverse complement strand
TTCTGGCGCTCCGCCGGTTCAACAGGACCCGGCGGACTCCATTTGAGTGTCCACCGTTTATTCGGCCGCGGCCTGAGTGATCGGAAGTACCGATACGAAGGTGCGACCGTTGGCTTTGGCTTTAAACTCCACGCGGCCTTCAACCTTGGCGAACAGGGTATGGTCCGTGCCCATGCCGACATTAAGGCCGGGGTGCCAGGTGGTGCCGCGCTGACGCGCAATGATGTTGCCGGGAATCACGCGTTCGCCGCCGAAAGCCTTGATGCCAAGGCGCTTGCCAGCCGAATCGCGGCCGTTACGCGATGAACCGCCTGCTTTTTTATGAGCCATAGCTCGTCTCCGATCTCGATCGATTCAAAGATCAATTCCTTGCGGGAATTGTCTCACGGATTTTCAAATTTGCGCAGCAGATAATTCCGCTGCTGCAGCGATTCTATTTACTCGGCCGCTTCGGCCGGAGCTGCCTTCGGAGCAGCAGCCTTCTTCGGGCGCGGGCCCTTCGTCGGCGCCTTGCCATCGGCGAGGATCTCGCTGATGCGGACAAGGGTCAGCTCGTCGCGATAGCCACGCTTGCGCTTCGAATGCTTGCGGCGGCGCTTCTTGAAAGCGATGACCTTGGGGCCGCGCTTGTGGTCGAGCACTTCGACCGCAACGCTTGCGCCAGCAACGGTCGGCACGCCGAGCACCGGCGTATCGCCGCCGAGCACGAGCACTTCACCAAGCTGCACGATCGTGCCGACATCGCCGGCGATCTTGCCAATCTCAAGTACATCATCCGGAACGACGCGGTACTGCCGGCCGCCGGTTTTGATGACTGCGAACATCGTTCTAATCCTTCGTGTTCGATCCCGTCCTCGGATTACTCCGGGACGGCTTCTTGTTCAGTCGATAAGGGTTTGGTGTTTTTGGGCTTTTCGATCGACATTGCGATCCCGCACAAAAACAATCGGCGTCAAGCAGGGCCTGCGCCGAAGGGTGCTTTATAGAGGGGGAGAGCGGGGAGTCAAGGAAAAGCGAGCCAAAAACAGGCATTTGGAGCCACTCCACTGTCATCCCCGGGCTTGGCCCGGGGATCCATCTTTGCGGCAGGCGCCGAAGGAATATGGGTGGCCGGGTCAAGCCCGGCCACGACGGAGTGTTAGCGCACCTTACTCCCCCAAGGTCCTCATTTCCTTGATCAAATCCGACTTGCCCTCGAACCCGATGCCCGGCAGTTCCGGCATCACGATATGGCCGTTCTCGACCTTCACGCCATCCGGGAAGCCGCCATAGGGCTGGAACAGGTCAGGATACGACTCATTGCCGCCCAATCCGAGGCCGGCGGCGATGTTCAGCGACATCTGGTGGCCGCCATGGGGGATGCAGCGGGTCCAGGACCAGCCGTAATTCTTCAGCATTTCCAATGTGCGGAGATATTCGACGAGCCCGTAGGACAGCGCGCAGTCGAATTGCAGCCAGTCGCGGTCCTTCCGCATGCCGCCGTAGCGGATCAGGTTGCGGGCGTCTTGCATAGAGAACAGGTTTTCGCCGGTCGCCATCGGCTTCGGATAATGCTCGGCGAGCTTCTCCTGCAGCTCGTAATCCAGCGGGTCACCGGCTTCCTCGTACCAGAAAAGATCGTATTCTCTCAAAGCCTTGGCGTAGGAGACGGCGGTCTCCAGATCGAACCGGCCATTGGCGTCGACGGCGAGCTGGCAGCCTGATGGCAGCAGTTTCAGCACATGTTCGATGCGCTTGAGGTCGTCCGCCAGCGGAGCGCCGCCGATTTTCATCTTCACGACATTGTAGCCGCGGTCGAGATAGGACTGCATTTCCGTGGCCAGGCCTTCGAGACCTTTACCCGGATAATAATAGCCGCCGGCCGCGTAGACGAACACCTTGGGGTTCGCGACGGTGCCGTAACGCTCTGACAACAAAAGGAAAAGCGGCTTGCCTGCGATCTTGGCGACGGCGTCCCAGACGGCCATGTCGATGGTGCCGATGGCCACCGAACGCTCGCCGTGGCCGCCGGGCTTTTCATTGGTGAACATGGTCGCCCACACCTTGTGGGGATCGATGTTTTCATCAGTCGAATCAATGAGATCGTCCGGCTTTGCCTCGAGAATGCGCGGCGCGAAACGCTCGCGGATCAGGCCACCCTGGCCGTAGCGGCCGTTGGAATTGAATCCGTAGCCGATCACCGGCTTACCGTCGCGGATCACGTCGGTGACCACGGCGACCAGGCTCAGCGTCATTTTGCTGAAGTCGATGAAGGCGTTAGCGATGGGGGAGGCGATCGGAGCGGTGCGCTCCCGGACTTCGACAATGCGCATGGTTTTTCCTCGTTTTCGCGTCTTTTCGTGTGGCAACACGGCGGCAGACTTGCGGACGGCTTGAGGCAATACGCTGCTCTCAGCCATCTCTGAAATGGTCATTTTTCATCTAAGGCGTTCCGGATTAAGATGGCTGGATGCGCAGCTTCGATCCCGTTTCCCTCCGCCTGTTCATCGCCGTTTGCGAAGAGCGCAACATTGCCTCCGCCGCCAAGCGTGAGGCGATCGTTCCCTCCGCTGTCTCCAAGCGGATCAGCCAGATGGAAGACGAGGCGGGGGTGCAATTGCTCGAGCGTGGGCGCCGCGGCGTCACGGTGACGGCGGCGGGTGAGGTACTGTGGCGCTATGCCCGCGAGAGTTTGCAATTGCTCGATCGCATGCAGGCTGAACTCGGCGCGTTCGCTGACGGCGTGCAGGGGCATGTGCGGGTGTTCGCGTCGAAGTCCGCAGTGGCACAGGTGCTGCCCGAGGATGTGAGCGCCTTCGCGAAAAAATATCGCGATGTCCGCGTCAGCCTTGAAGAACGCGAGATCTGGGAAGTGGTGCGCGGCGTCGAGGAAGGCCGCGCGGATATCGGCGTGTGCTGGGATGCCGTCGATCTGCGCGGGCTCACCACGCATCCCTATCATCGCGATCGGCTCGCCGTGGTCGTGCATCCCGATCATGCGTTGGCCTCGCGTGAAACCGTCTCGTTCGAAGAGACCGTCGACTACGAACATGTCGATATCGTCGCGCGCAGCATCATGCAGGCGACGCAGCGGAGTGCCGCTGCCGCGGCCGGCAAGCAGATGCGCTATCGCATCCAGGTCTCCACGGTGGATGCCGCCTATCGCGTCGTCGCGGCACAGCTTGCCGTCGCCATCGTGCCGCAAGAGGAAGCTTCGGCGATTCAGCAAACACTCGGGCTGAAAGTGATCCCGCTCAGCAATGACTGGGCGCAGCGGCAATTCGTCATCGCCGTGCGAAACAAGGGGCTTAGCCTGCCCGCACAGCTTCTGCTGGATAGCCTGCAAGCGAGTACAGTCGCGGCGTAGCTCCGATCGAAGTGTTGGTGCGAAGTGCTACTATGTATCTTTGAGGTTGCCGACATATGGCGCGGGCCTTAACTTGCTACTCAACGCGGTTGTCAGGGGCCCAACCAAATGAGTGGTTTTCAGCATGACATTTTGTCGTGTCGATTTATGCGGCGATGTATCGAAGCAACGCTCGGCGTTATCTGCATATTGGTTCTGATCGATCCGGCGACCGCGCAAGGGAGAGACGCGAATGCGCGGATTCCTGTTGGCGTCGAGACGAATGTGATCAGCTTCCTGTGGGATGCTTTCAGAGGCGTGCCAAACGCTTTCATGGCTGGTTTAATGCCGGCAAAAGCTCCGCCGGAGCGCGTGGCATCATCGCCGCCAAAGCCGATCAACCCGGATGCCGTGCATCCGCCAGATCTCGGACCGCAGCGCGTTGTGCTTTATGAAGAAGACCCTGCGCATCCCAAGGGGGTGCAATATGTCGGCACGGTCGTCTGGCGTCTTGAGCCCGTGAAAAAGAATGGCTCTGACACGCGCGAAATCGCCGTCCGCGGCGATATCGATATCCCGGCGCGCCAGATCAAGATGACTTTCCTGTTTCGGAAAAACGCTGATGCGGCCTTGCCAGCAAGCCATCTTGCCGAGCTAACCTTCATTCTCGGGCCGGATTTCGCTGGCGGAGGTATCGCCAATGTGCCGGGTCTGCTGACCAAGTTCGCCGAACAGGCGCGCGGCACGCCATTTGCGGGGCTGATGGTGAAGGTGACCGAAAGCTTTTTCTTGATGGGATTTTCAAATGTCGAAAGCGATCGCACGCGCAATCTTCAGCTGCTTCGCGAGCGAAGCTGGTTCGATATTCCCGTTGTCTACAAGAATCAGCGCCGCGCTATCATCGCGATCGATCGAGGGCGCCCAGGAGACAGCGCTTTCCTGGCGGCGCTCGAGGCCTGGGACAATGGCGTGGGCGAGTCATCTGCGCGCTGATAGCAAAGCCGGAATTTGATCGGATGCAGCATGACACGCGATCCAATTCAGTGATGCGTGGGCACATCGGCAATTCGTCATCGCTGTGCACAACAAGGGGCTTAATCTGCCGGCACAATCGTTGCTCGAAAGCTTGCAAGCAAGTGCTACCTGCTACGCTGCCGTATCCGTTGCAGGTGCCGAAAACGAGTTCAAGAGTCCATCGCATGTCGTTGAAATCCGTTCTTGCGCAGCATGGCTGCGCGACCAACACCGCAACAGACCAGTCAATGCGGCGCCGTTTACAATGCCGGACGCAGCCACGGCGCCTCATTGGCGGTGGCCTGTTCGTAGCGGCGGTCTGTGCGCTGGTTTCGCTATATTTGATCGATACGGCAGGCGCCGCTGCGGCCGATGAGCAGCGTCTGCTGAAGCAAAAGCCGGTGCGCGTGTCCGAAAAGACAGTTCTCTATGAAGAGGATCCCGCTTATCGCACAGGGATCCAATCCACCGGTGCGGTTGCCTGGTGCGTTGAACAGCTCGAAGCCCGCGACGCCTCGACATCCAGCCTCGCCATTCGCGGCGAAATGGTCCTTCCAGGCGATAAGTTCAAAATGACATTTTCCATGCGCAAAGGTGCGAATCCGGTTTTGCCGGAGGCGCAAACCATTGAACTCACATTTAGCCCGTCCCCAGGCTTCAGCGGCAAAGGGATCGACTCCGTTCCGGGCATCCTGACGAAGGAAAGTGAAACCAGTCGCGGAAAGCCTCTGTCTGCCGAGGCCTTCAAGAGTGCCGAGAATGTTTTTCGAATCGATTTGTCCGGTGCGAATGCCGATCGGCAAAGTAATGCGCAGCTTCTTCACCGCGGCTGGTTTGATATCCCGATGGTCTTCGCGACCAAACGTCGGGCCATCCTGGCGATGGAAATCGGCAGTTCAGGGCGGTCAGTGCCGACAAGGCGGCTGTGACTGACTTCTGCGCAGGGCCGGAAAGCGAACTTCGCAAGACGGATCGCAGGCAGGTGCGGCGGTAGCCGGGCGAAATGTTCCTCTGGCCTGGCCAGCGACAAATCGTGGTCATCTTAAAATAAAAGGGGCTGAATCTTCCTGCACCATTGCTGCGCGAAAGCCTGCAAGCAAGTGCATCTCGCTTGCAGGCATCGTGATGGCAGAACTTACGCAGTCGCGGCGAGCGCTACCGCATCGGCGCCGGCGGGAATGCGCATCGGGCTCGATGGATCGGTCACGGCCTGCCACACCGCTTCCGCCACGTCGATTGCGCGGGTGATCTTCTCCGGCCTCTGCTCGAATGCCGCAAAGATCTGCTGCGCGGCTTCGGCATAGGGTTCGGGAATCTCGCGCATGAGGGCGCGGGCGTTCTGTCCGAACGCCGTCTCCGGGGCCATGCCGGGCAGCACGATGCGGGTGCGGATGTTGAAGGGGGCCAATTCGAGCGCGAGGCATTCGGTCAGCGCATTCATCGCCGCCTTGCTGGCCGTATAGACCTGCAGCAGATTCAGCGGCCGCAGTGTCACTGTCGACGAGACATTGACGATGACGCCGGCCTTGCGCTCGCGAAACTGCGGCAGCACCGCCTGGATCGTCGCCATCGCGCCGAACAGGTTGGTTTCGAACAACGCACGGACGTCATCCAGCGGGATGCCCTCCAGCCCGTTCAGCATGCCGACGCCGGCATTGTTGACCAGGGCATCGATCGGCTCCGCCAGCGCGATGGCCTTGGCGACGCTCTCCTCATTGGTGACGTCGAGTTGAAGGATGCGCAGCCTGTCGGAGGGCGGCAGCAGATCTTCGCGCGGGTTGCGCATGGTGGCGATGACGTTCCAGTCGCGGGCCAAAAAATAGCGTGCGGTCTCCAGGCCGAAGCCGGTGGAGCAGCCGGTGATCAGGACGGTCTTCATGGGGTGCCTTTCGATTGGCGATGGGTCGAATGGCTGTTAGATAGGCCGGCTATCAGGACGTACGATCACCAAAAGTCCGCCAAACACTTCTAAGAATCCGGAATGTCCGATCCCCTTGCCGAGGTCGTCGCCCTGCTCCAGCCGGCGGCGTCGTTCACGAAACTGGTGAGCGCCGCCGGTGCCTGGCGCGTGCGCCGCGTGGAAGTCGGGCGCCCGTTCTATGGCGCGGTGCTGGAAGGCCGCTGCTGCCTGACGGTCGGCGGGTACGACCCCATCGAGCTCGAACAGGGCGATTTCGTGCTGATCCCGGCAGCCCAGGATTTTTCGACATTCAGCCGCGAGCCTTCGCCTCCCGCCGACGGTGTCGACATGATGCCGGTCGAATTGCGGCCCGGCGAATTTCATATCGGTGCGCAGGATTGCCTGCCGAATGTGCGGATGCTGATCGGCTATTGCACCTTTGGCTCGGCCGATGCGGCGCTGCTGGTGTCGCTGCTGCCGCAGCTCGTCCATGTGCGCGGCGAGGCGCGGTTGGGGGCGCTGGTGCAACTCGTCAATGACGAGGCGCGAGGGCGACGGCCCGGCCGCGATGTCATTCTCGCGCATCTGCTGGAAGTGTTGTTGATCGAAGCCTTGCGCTCCACCAGCGGCCCCGATGCATCGCCGGGTCTCGTGCGCGGCCTCGGCGACGACCGCCTCGCCATCGCCCTGCGCCGGATGCATGAGCGCCCGACGCATCCATGGACGATTGCCAACCTGGCGAAAGAAGCCGCGTTGTCGCGCTCGGTATTCTTCGAACGCTTCCGGCGCGCCATCGGCGTCGCGCCGATGGAGTATCTGCTGGCCTGGCGCATGGCGATGGCCAAGCGCCTGCTGCAGCAAGGCAACAGGAAGCTGGCTGAAATTGCGGCACAGGTCGGCTATGGCTCTGCCGCTACTTTCAGCATCGCCTTCTCCCGCCATGTCGGCATGTCGCCCACCGCCTATGAGCGTCAAAGCAACGTCTTGACTGGAGCGTAACATCACGGCGACACTCCGCCCGTCTAATATGCCTAGACAAATGAGGAGCTCGCCATGACCCCATCTTTCGAACCCGGCGCGATGTCACTGAGCGATTGGCGGGCGATCTATCGCGGCGCCGTGCCGAAGCTGGAGGCGAGCCATCATCCGCGCATCCAGGCGAGCGCCGATGCGGTGGCGCGGATCGTCGCCAAGGGCGAGCCGGTCTATGGGATCAATACCGGTTTTGGAAAGCTGGCGAGCATCAGCATTCCTGAAGGCAATCTCGTCGAGCTGCAAAAGAATATCGTGCTGTCGCATTGTGCTGGTGTTGGCGAGCCGATGGCGCGCCCGATCACGCGGCTGATGATGGCCCTGAAGATCGCGTCGCTGGCGCAGGGCTTTTCCGGCGTGAGACTGGAGACCATCCTGCTGCTGCAGGCGATGCTGGTACATGACATCATCCCCGTGGTGCCGTCACAGGGATCGGTTGGTGCCTCCGGCGATCTCGCGCCGCTCGCGCACATGACGTCGGTGATGATCGGTGTCGGCGAAGCCTTCGCAGGCAACCAGCGTCTGCCGGCCATCGACGCGCTCGCCAGCGCCGGCTTGCAGCCGATCGAACTCGGCCCCAAGGAAGGCCTCGCGCTGCTCAATGGCACGCAATTCTCGACGGCCTGCGCACTCGCCGGCCTGTTCGAGGCCGAGCTGCTGTTCAGGAATGCGCTGGTGTCAGGCGCGCTCTCCACCGACGCCGCGCGTGGCTCCGATACGCCGTTCGATGCGCGCATCCATCGGCTCCGCAAGCACGATGGACAGATCGCCGTGGCGTCGGCGCTGCAAGGCCTGATGACCGGCAGTGCCATCCGCGAATCGCATCGGCTGGGCGATGTGCGTGTGCAGGACCCGTATTGCCTGCGTTGCCAGCCGCAGGTGATGGGGGCGGCGCTCGATGTGCTGCGCCAGGCGGCAGCAACATTACTCACCGAGGCCAATGGCGTCTCCGACAATCCGCTGATCTTCGCAGGTCAAGGTGATGCCGAAGACCTCGCAATGTCCGGCGGCAATTTTCACGCGGCGCCGGTGGCTTTCGCCGCCGATATGATTGCGCTGGCGGTTTGCGAGATCGGTTCCATCGCGGAGCGGCGCATCGCCATGCTGGTCGATCCCGTATTGTCCGGCGTGCCGGCGTTTCTCACGCCGCGTCCCGGACTCAACTCCGGCTTCATGATCGCGCAGGTGACGGCGGCGGCGCTGGTCTCCGAGAACAAGCAGCGTGCCTATCCGGCCAGTGTCGATTCCATTCCGACTTCGGCCAATCAGGAAGATCACGTTTCCATGGCGGCGCATGGGGCGCGACGTCTGGTGCCGATGGTGGACAATGCCATGGCCGTGATCGCCATCGAATTGCTCGCCGCCGCGCAAGGCTGCGACTTCCATGCACCGCTGGCCTCAAGCGATAAACTCGAAGCCGCGCGAAAACGCATCCGCGACGATATCGCGCATCTCGATGACGATCGTTACTTCCATGCGGATATCGAGAAGGCGGTCGCATTGGTGCGCTCGGGTGCCGTGGTGGATGTTGTGGGGGCCACAGCGCTTCCAGCGCTCTGAGCGCGACGTATCGCCGCCTATCGGAGCATATCTTCAGTCTGGTTTGATAGTAACGATCGGCGGCGTGAATGCGGCCGATCGCGTAATCTGTCGCAGATGGTGTCGCGACATCGCGAGGGTGTGATCGACAACGAACATACCTGGTGCTCACTTACCCGACACGAGCTGGTTGCAAGCTTGTGAACCCATCGCGTCGAGCGCACATTCACAGCGTGCGTCAATAAAAACTTCGCCCCTGGATTGCTGTTGCGTCTCGATGCTGAGATCGAGAGACATTAGCCGGAAACGCAGCTCGCGGCTCAACGGCGTTGGTTGGATGACACCGACATGGATGTGAAGCTCGAACTGCCTGGCACTGAACTCCTGAGGCGCAGCAGCGGGCCGTCGCTGCGCGCGCATATCGCGCGTGAACGTCAAGTCCTGATGCAGGTCGCTGCGGGGCGCTCGCTGCCGGATGTGTTGCAGGAACTGCTACGGAGCGTCGAGGCCTCGGCGGGCCACGGCATGATGGCCTCCATTCTGGAAGTCAGCGAGGACGGCGGACATCTCCGGCATGTGGCCGCACCCAGTCTGTCTGCGGCCTATATCAAGGCGATCGATGGCGCGCCGATCGGGGAGGGCGTGGGCTCCTGCGGCACCGCCGCGCATCGCGGCACGCCGGTTTATGTCGCTGACATCGCCACCGATCCGCTCTGGACGGACTATCGCGATCTGGCGCTGGCAAATGATCTGCACGCCTGCTGGTCGACGCCGATCAAGGGGATGGACGACGTCACCCGCGGCACCTTCGCGATCTATTACGATGCGCCGCGCTCACCCCGCCCGCACGATCTCGAAGCGATTGCCGGCATCACCCTCACCGTGGCTCTGGCGATCGAGCGGCATCGCATCGATCTGGAATTGCGGCGCATGCGGGCCGAGCTCCGCGCATTGGCCAAAGCCAAATCCTGAGTAACGATCGCGCGTGAGCCGCCAGGGAGGGTGCGACGTCACCCTCGGCGAATGCAACCATTCGGTTCCATCGGCGTTGTCGCCGGGTTCAAGCGTTCAGGGGCAACATGGCTGAAGAAGTAACGACGCCGATCGGCATTGGCGTGCATGGCGCAAAACGTCTTCCTTCGGTGGACGTCGATACATTCAATATCGAGATCAAGGACGGCGACGGCTTTCTCGGCGATCGCGCCAGCAAGGGCGCGTTCCAGAAGATCGCGGAGGATTTGCGCAAGCCGCTGAAGAAGAACGGCGACGATCCGCTCGGCAAGAAGCCGATGAAGGAGATCAGCAAATCGGCGCTCGACGAGATTCTGATCGGTGACGATGTGGCGGCTGCCGCATTGGTCCATGGTGCGATCGAGGAATTCGCGCAGGAATTCGCCTATGTGATCCAGCGTTTCTTCAAGAACAAGGTGTGGGAAGACACCGAATGCATCGTGGTCGGCGGCGGCTTTCGCCAGAGCCGGGTCGGCGAACTCGCCATCGCCCGCACCGATATCATCCTCAAGTCAGAGGGGCTGAAGGTCGATCTCATTCCGATCCAGTATCATCCGGACGAGGCCGGCCTGATCGGCTGCCTGCATCTGGCGCCGTCCTGGATCTTCGAGGGCTATGACAGCATTCTCGCCGTCGATATCGGAGGCTCCAATATCCGCTGCGGCGTCGTGGAGACGGGTTGGAAGAAATCGAAGGATCTTTCCAAGGCCACGGTGTGGAAGTCGGATCTATGGAAACATGCCGATGACGAGCCGACCCGCGAAGGCGCGGTGAAGCGGCTGATCAGGATGCTGCAGGATCTGATCAAGGCGGCCGAGAAGGAAGGCTTCAAGCTCGCCCCCTTCATCGGCATCTCGTGTCCCGGCGTCATCAATGAGGACGGCACCATCGAGAAGGGCGCGCAGAACCTGCCCGGCAACTGGGAGAGCAGCAAGTTCAACCTGCCCGCGCTGCTAGCCGAAGGCATCCCGACCATCGGCGATCACGACACTGCCGTGCTGATGCATAATGATGGCGTGGCGCAGGGACTGAGCGAAGTTCCGTTCATGCAGGAGTTCGACCGCTGGGGCGTGCTGACCATCGGCACCGGCCTCGGCAATGCCCGCTTCACCAACCGCAAGCGGGAGACCAGGAAGGACAGGGATGAGAATGGCTCGAAAGCCAAGGCGGCGAAGGACTGAGCCGCCAGTGCCGGGCCGGGGCTCCACGCAGACCGCCGGCTTCGCCGGGCACCCGAGTCTTGGGCGTATCTGTCCGGCGGCCCGTTGCGCGAATCGGCTCATGCTCCTTATGGCTGCGGCGTGCGTCTCAATCCGGCATTTGGCGCCCGGCTTCTGGTCTCGCGATGCCGGATTGAGCTTTCCGAAGCATGTGCGCGGCTGATTTCGCCGGGTCCCGGTGCGCTGGCCGCTGAATTTCCTCATCCGGCGCTTGTCTGCTCCGCCGTCCTCGCCTAGAACACCGCCAACCACCCGGCGGGCGACCGCCGGATTTAGGCACCAAGGAGAGGTGGCAGAGTGGTTGATTGTACCGCACTCGAAATGCGGCATGGGTGCAAGCCCATCGGGGGTTCGAATCCCCCCCTCTCCGCCATTCGGCCGTTCAGGCCCCTGAAAATCCAATTTTATCTATAGAATAAGGCATTTCTAAAAAGGCCGGTGGTACACAGGAGTGGACACACCGTGAGCCTCAACATGCTTCAACCCATCAAAAAAGACCACACGAAGAACTACTGGTTTCGTCGGCGTGTGCCGGCGAAATACCGCAAGTTTGGCATGCCGTCGGAGATCAAATTCTCGCTCGGAACCGCAGACTGGGACGAGGCGGTGCTGCGCTGCCAGGAAGAAAATCTGAAGCTGGAGCGCACCTGGCGCGCCAATCTCGAAGGCGAGCCGCCCTCGGATCTCTCCCACATGCAGATCAACGCGCTCGCCGGCGAATTCTACGCCGAGATGGTGGCAAGCCATCGCGACGAGCCTGGCCGTCCCATCCTTTGGGAAGAATCGCTGCGCGCGCTGGAGAAGAAGAAGACGCGGCTGATCAGCATCCAGCCGGCAGGGGTTCATCTGCGTTTCGCGTTCGGCGACGAGGCGCGCGACTTCCTGGCCCGTCGGCGCCTGAAACTGGTAGGTGACAGGTTCGAAACCTTTATCAAGGCGTACGTCAAGGCGAAGGAGCATGCGAGCAGGGTGCTGCTTCGCCACGCGGAGGGCGATTACACCCCCGATCCGGAGCAGGCGAAATATCCGGCGCTCCAGTTGACCGAGCCGAAGAAGCCCTTCGAGGGCCTGTGGACCGAATTCTGCGAGGCGAAGAAGATTTCAGCGTCGACCAAGAAGAAATGGCGTCCGTATTTCTCGGCGTTGATGCTTCGGGTCGGGTCGACGGACATGAACCTCGTCACCGAGCAGCATCTGCTGGACTGGCGAGACGCGCTGCTGGCGACGAAGCTGTCGCCCATCACCGTCAAGGACGGTTACATCGCCGCCGCGAAGGCTTTCTTTGGCTGGTGCAAGCGGATGAAGAAGCTGCGAAGCGACCCGAGCGCGGAAGTCGTCGTCGACGTCAGCGAAAAGCATGAGACCAAGATGCGCGGTTTCACGGACAAGGAAGCCGCGATCATCTTGTCCGCCGCATTGGCTCCTATGAGCAAGCTGATGGCGCGGGAGAATGCCGCGGCGCGCCGGTGGGTGCCATGGATCTGCGCCTATACCGGAGCCCGCGTCAACGAGATCACGCAGCTTCGGGCCAGCGACGTCCTGAACGTGGACGGCATCGATTGCATCCGCATAACGCCCGAGGCGGGAACCGTGAAGACGCTGCGCGAGCGCGTCGTCCCGATTCATCCTCATCTGGTCGAGCAAGGATTTCTCGACTTCGCTCGGATGAAGAAGGGCAAGGCGCCGCTGTTCTATTCCGTCGCGCGGCAGCGCAACCCGGACCGGAAGAACCCGACCTACACGTCGGTCGGCAACAAATTGGCCGAGTGGGTTCGCGAAATCGGTATCAAGGACCCACGGGTCGCGCCGAACCATGGTTGGCGCCATCGCTTCAAGACCGCGGGCCGCAAGGCGAGGATGGACTGGCTGATCCTCGACGCCATCCAGGGGCACGCGCCCCGCACCGAGGGCGAGGAGTATGGCGAAGTGCCGCCGGACGTCATGCAGCCGGAGATCCTGAAGCATCCGAGATACGATGTCGCGGCCGGAAAACTCCGCGACCGGCGAGGCGATGCGAACAGGAGCCGTGCCGGGAAAAGGAAGGAGCCGGCGTGACCGCCCACTCGCGGGTTGAGAACGGCCGAGGCGATCGTCGGACGACTTATCCGACGAATCCGATCCGCCAAGCCTCGCGTCCTGAGTGGCCCGCCGCCGACCGTCGGGCCGAGTGATACCCGCCTGATCACGCCGTCATTGTTTTATGCAGTCAAAGGCCCGATATTGGGGGCGGAGAACGCATGGATAAGGTCGTCACCATAGCAGAGAGGGACGCGCGCGAAGCAGCGCGGCGACGATCGGCTGCGGACGCGATCATCGCGAAACTGAAGGCATTTGCGATTTCGCGCGGCGGCCGGTTCCTTGTGTTCGGATCGGCGGCGGTGGATGCCATGTCGTCCGAGAGCGATCTGGATGTCGTCGTCGATTTTCCATCGGATCGCGAAGGCGAAGCCGTCGACTTCGTTGAAGACTTGTCGCGAATTCACGACCTGCCTGTCGATTATTACTTGAGATCGTTGGCAAGCGAGCGGTTCCTCGCCCGGATCGCGAATGAAGCGGTAACGCTGTCATGAGCGACCCGCGTTGGACGGATGTCGATGCCGATATCGACCATGCCATTCTGCAGATCGGAAACGCCGTCCGCGCGTTCGACCGCGGAGGCTTCGATTCTCCGGACCTCGACGCGGTATGGGAACGGTCCAATGCGTTTCTCCATGGGATGGAGACCGGGTATTCGCTGCTGGAAGCCGCATTGGAGAAGATCCTCTCCATTTTGAAGGAAAAGAGCCCGGTCGAGGGGCAGCACTCGCACAGGGATCTCGTCGAGCGGGTCTCAAGGCAGATGACCGGCGTTAACGCGAGGCCTGCGATCATCGACGCAGATCTCAAGAAGGACGTGCTCGAACTGTTGAGGATGCGCCATAGGGCTCGGAAAGTCATCTACGACGACTTCGACGCGTCGAAGGCGGGGCCTTCGGTCGAGGCCGCGCGACGGGTCCTGATCAGGCTCCGGGACGCGATCGCTGCGTTCAAGGCTGCGGTGGATCCGGAGCCTGGCGAGGACGACGAAAATTCCGCGTCGTCTCGGCCTCGCATCTGACGCCAGCCATATCGCGCCGTAGTCGGCTTCCGCTATGCACGGGACTGGTACGGCGATGGCGCGGTACTGTTTCGTCGCACACCGAAAATGTCGCGTCGGTTTCCGATTGTACGACCAGCCCATGAGCGTCGGCCGGGAGCGAGGCATTCACATCTTCTGCTGTTTGGATCCGGATAGGCATCGCCACCGCGAGGTCCACAGTACGAAGCATCGGGCGGTCCGACGTTGTTATGCGACGCGTACGGCATCATCGGCCCGTTTCTCCGCTGCCGGCCGAACAAGGCGCCGGCCCCGTACCGATCCTCCCAAGCAGAATTCGACTTCGCTCGGCCATTGCAAAGATGGGAGGCCGTCAGCTATCGGTTGTGTGGGGGATCGGCGGGGGCGAGCTTTTCATGTGGCATGACAACGAGACGGAGCGCGACTTCCTGAATTTTTCGGGCGTCGCGGACACCGTGGCCGAGATCGTCGTGCAGGCGCGAGGGCGCCCGGTCTCGATCGGGGTGTCCGGTTCGTGGGGTATCGGCAAGTCGTCGATGATCAAGCTCATCCGGGCGTCCGTCGCCGCGCGCCCCCTCCCTGCCGGCGAGCGGCAGTTCGTCTTCGTCGAATTCAATGCTTGGCTGTATCAGGGCTACGACGATGCGCGGGCGGCGCTGATGGACGTCATCGCTTCGAAGCTGGAGGCGGAAGCGGCCGCGCGCGCGACCGCCGTCGACAAGACGAAGGCGTTGCTGAAGCGCGTCAACTGGCTGCGGGCCGCCAAACTCGTCGCCGTGCCTGCGATCTCGCTCGCGCTCGGCCTGCCGCCGACGGGCCTGGTCGGCGACGTGATCGGCCTCGGCCGTCGGGCCTTCGACGAAGGCCTCGGCGGCAATCTAGCCAAGGATGCCGAAGCCGCGGCGGGCAAGGTCGCGGACGCTGCAGGCGGACTCCTGGATCCGAAGCCCGACGAGTCGCCGCCGAAACAGATCCAGGCACTCCGGGATTCGTTCGAGGACATCCTCGAGGAGTTGGGGATCACGCTGGTGGTCCTGATCGACGATCTCGACCGCTGTCTTCCGGAGACCACGATCTCGACCCTCGAGGCCATCCGTCTCTTCCTGTTCCTGAAGAACACCGCTTTCGTCATCGCCGCCGACAACGACATGATCAAGCACGCGGTCCGCAAGCATTTCGTCGGCATCCAAGACGATCTGTTGGTCACCAACTATTTCGACAAGCTGATCCAGGTGCCGATTCGGGTCCCGCCGCTCGGAACGCAGGAAGTGCGCGCCTACATGATGTTGCTGTTCGTGGAGAACAGCGTCCTGGACGGTGAAGTCCAGGAGAAGATCCGCGTCGGCATCTGCAATCAGCTTCGCCGGACGTGGGAAGGCAAGCGCGTCGACCGGGCGTTCGTCCAGACACTTCATGATCCGATGCCGGACGAACTGATCGGCAAGTTCGATACCGCGGACCGCCTCGCCCCGTTGATGGCGACCGCGTCCGGCATCGCCGGCAATCCCCGTTTAATCAAAAGATTCCTGAATGCGCTGTCCATACGGATGTCGATCTCGACCGCCCAAGGCGTCGGTGTCGACGAAGCTGTGCTTGCCAAGCTCATGTTGTTCGAACGTCTAGGGGACACGAAGGCCTATGCTTCGTTGATCTCCGCGGTCGGTGCCAGCGAGTCCGGGAAACCCGCGTTCCTCGGCGAGTGGGAGGAAGCCGCAAATGCGGGCAAGGAGCTCGATCTCCCGTCCCCGTGGAACGCTCCGTTCGTGCGGGAGTGGCTGACGTTGCCGCCGGCCCTGGCGGACGTCGACCTCAGAGGCGCGTTATACGTCAGCCGCGAGCATGTCGCGCTGGTCACTTCCGAGGATCGCCTGTCGTCAGAGGCCGCGGAACTGTTGACCGCTCTGCTGCAGAATCCGGAGATGGCGGCGCGCCTCAAACCGCGGCTGCAGACGGTGCAGCGGCTCGAGACGGCCGTGATCATGGATCGTCTGCTGGAGAAGGCACGGCAGGAGCAGGAATGGGGCGTGCCGCCGATACTGGAGGCCTGCCTGGCCTTGTCGGAAGTGGATCCGCCTCAGGGCAGTCGTCTCGCGGCCTTTCTCGCCGAGCGGCCGGTCGCGCAGGTCAGGCCCAACATCGTACCGAAGATCGCCGATCAGCCTTGGGCTCGAGGCGTGTTGGAGAAGTGGGACGGTCTGGACGTGTCGAGGCCGGTCAAGACCGCAATCAAGAGAACGTTTGAAAATGGGAACGTCGCAATCTAGCGGAGGGCCGGGGCCGGGCGTGCCGATGGTTCCGCCCTGGACGCCGCCAGCGCCGCCACCCGAGCCGCAAGTGCCCGAGCCGGGTGCTCCCGACCCGTCGCTGCCGCCGCCGCCCGGTGAGCAGCAGCCGTCGCCGCCGATCCCAACGCTTCCGGCTGTGCCGCTTACGGCGGCGCCGCCCGTGGCGCCCGCAGCACGTTTCCGGGGCACGCGGCGCAGCCTCGGAGACTACGCCCGCAGCGGCAACAGGGACGATCTGAAGAAGGCGCTCGGACACTACGTCCGCAGCGGTTACTCGGGCTCGGCGACCGCCTCGGCCAGGCTTGGGGGGACCGCGGCGACGGCGCAGTCGCTCGGTAGTGCGCTGTCGAACATCGCCGCCGGCCAGCCTGCCACGGCTGGAAGTCCGCTCGATCCGGCGCTTCTTGCTGGCCGCTCCGCGCGGGAGGTCATGGATGCGGTCGTCGAGGCGGTACGTCCCACCGATGGCACACAGGACGCGGAGGCGGCGCGCGCGGCCATCCGCGACGCGTTGTCCGAGCTGCTCACGCACTACCCCGAAGCGGACCTCTTAAATCTCGATTCCGAACAGAGAGACTTCGTCATAGAGCGATATGCCGCAATGAACGTCTTCCGACGGTTCGAACTGGATGTCGGCGTCGCGATCAGCGAAAAATCGCCGACCGCGACCGTGGCGCTCGCGCGTCTCAAGGATGCCAGGGACTACGTGAAGGAGATCGTCGGCGCGGAATTCCGGAAGCTGCGCGACGCAGGGAAACGGCTGACGGTGGACAGGATCAACCGTGTCGTGAGCGAGGCCGTCAGGGAAACCTGCATCGTTTTCGAGGGCTACGCGGAATGAGGCTGGTTTGTGCTCCAGAGGACATCGATCTGCCGGCGACGGCCGACGATCTACGGGTCGTGCTGTTCGGTCAGCCCGGCAGCGGCGACCGTGGCAGCGCCGGTGACGCGGCGAAGCATGAGTTCCTGCGCCGGCGGCTGGAGGCGGCACCTCGAGCTTGGGATCTGCTTTCGATAGCGCTCTCGGTGGTGACCGCGGATTATGCGGGCCTTCGTGAACGGAGTCCGGACGGATGGACCCGGGAGTTCGATCTGCAGATCGCGGTCTCGGATCCCGCGTTCTGGAACGCCCAGGCCGGCCATCTCGCGAAAGCGGTCGGATTCCTGACAACGGACATATGGTGTTTCGGTTTTCACGGGGGCGGCATGCAGCCGGCGCCGCCGAAGCCGGCCGAGCGTCCGGATGCCGATTGCGTCGTTCTGCTTTCGGGCGGTCTCGACAGTCTGGTCGGGGCGATCGATTTGGCCGCCGCCGGACGGCGGCCCCTCGCCGTCAGCCAGACGGTTCGCGGGGACGCCGCGAAGCAGGTCGACTTCGCCGCCCATATCGCCGGCGGCCTCGACCATCTGCAACTGAACCACAACGCCCACGCTCCCGGCGTCGAGGAAGCGTCCCAACGGGCCAGATCGCTGATCTTCATCGCTTTCGGCGTCATGGCCGCGACATCGCTCGCCGCCTACCATGAGGGCGGGACGGTCGATCTTTTCCTGTGCGAAAACGGCTTCATCGCGATCAATCCACCGCTCACCGGAGCGCGGATAGGCAGCCTCAGCACGCGTACCGCTCATCCGCACTATCTCGGCGGCGTGCAGCGAATGCTGGATGCGGCCGGCCTTCGCGTGAAGATCCGCAATCCGTACGCGACATCGACGAAGGGTGAGATGCTGCGGTCATGCGCGGACCAGACGCTGCTGCGCATTCAAGCGGCGCGGTCGACGAGCTGCGGACGATTCCAACGCTTCAATTACCGGCACTGCGGTCGTTGCGTGCCGTGCCATGTCCGTCGCGCCGCATTCCGCGCTTGGGGCGTGTCCGATACGACGAACTACGTGTACACAGATCTCGGCCGAGACGACGCCGAGCACGCCGGCTTCGACGACGTCCGGTCCGTCGCCATGGCCATCCGGAACGCCGCCGGAGATGGCCTGAGCGATTGGCTGGGACCTTCGCTCAGCTCTCCTTTCGTAGCCGACAGGGCAGGACTCGAAGCCATGATCTCACGCGGAATGGCCGAGCTGCAGGCGCTGCATGCGGCGCTGGGCGTTAAATGATCGACTTTCATTGCCATCTCGACCTCTATCCCGACCCCGTCGAGATGGTGCGGGAAGCCCGGTCGCGGGAGATGTTCGTGCTCTCGGTGACGACAACGCCGACCGCGTTCGAGGGGACGTCGGCGCTCGCCTCGGATGCCCCGCGCATCAGAACCGCTCTCGGCCTTCATCCCCAGCTTGCCCACGAAAGAAAAGGCGAACTTGCGCTGTTCGATGAGCTCGTCTCCACGACCCGCTACGTCGGTGAGGTCGGCCTTGACGGCGGCCCCGAGCTCAAGCGCTACTGGCGCGATCAGCAATTCGTCTTTGACCGGATATTGAACGCGTGCTCCACTGCGGGCGGACGAATCCTTTCGATACACAGCAGGCGAGCAGCCGGTCAGGTTCTCGACGCCTTGGAGCGACATCCGGGCGCGGGCGTGCCGGTCCTCCATTGGTTTTCCGGGACCCGTCGCGAACTCAAGAGAGCGGTCGCGATGGGATGCTGGTTCAGCGTCGGCCCAGCCATGCTTGCAGGGGAAAAGGGACGCGCGCTTGCGGCGGAGATGCCCCAGGAAAAGGTGCTGACCGAGACGGATGGTCCCTTCGCTCAACTCGACGGCAGAGCCGCCTGTCCCTGGGACGCGAAGGGAGCGATCGCCGCGCTGTCCGCCGTCTGGGGGAAGAGCGAGCTCGAGATCGAGGCGCGACTTCTCTCCAATCTCAAAGCCTTGGTCTCGTCTGCATAGGATCGCCCCGAGAGCCCGCTTCAAAGGATTGGAGGTGGGCGTCGCCGCCACGGCGCACGGCCGCGAGGGGCCTCTGGCCGGCTCCGGCGATCGCGCTTCCCCGGGGAGGCCGTGGAAAAGTCCCGACTATCGGATCGGCTACGTCCTCGGCATTGCATTTGAGGTCGTAAGGATCAGACGGCCGATCACGCTCAGAATGAGTTTGCCCGATCGCCCGGCGAATATTGCGCTCTGCGCCGCGATCGTATCGTTCAGACGACGGACCGTGTGGTCTGGGACGTCGTAGATGGGTGGGCTCTCCCACCGCTCGCCGATATACAGCAGGGCGATGTTCGCGCCGATCGGCAACCAGACTTCGGTCGCCGGGTCCGGCAAGTTGCCGCGCGAGCGCACCACGGGGCGGCTGCCGATCATGAAGCTGAGTTTCGTTCGGGTGCGTGCGATGACGAGCGATTTCGAGGCAAGGGCGCGCATGACCCTGGGCGAATGGCGGGACAGTGCGCCGACGCGCGCGTTCTGACGGAACTCCTCGATCGAGGAGGGGCGAAGCGTGTTCTCCCGCTGTTCGGCCGGGACTTTCCTGAACCTTCGTTCGTATTCGTCGAGCGCCAGTCGGATCTGCCGCTCCGAGTCGCTGGTCGGCATTATCTGTTCGTGGAATTCCGGCACGCGCCGCATCTGTTCGTAGGCGAAGTGGTCGATGACCTCCCTGGTCGTCGACGGGATGCGCGGTGTGCGGCCACGAAGGGCTGCGTTCACAAGTTCAGCAAATATCGGCTCGGCGACGCCTTCAAGCGCGGCGTAACGAAGCTCGAGCGCGACGTCCTTGGTCCCGTCCGAGAGGATCTTCGAGTAAAGATGCGTTTTGACGTGTAGATTGCCCGGCCTGGTGGACTGAACGCCCTTCTCCGGCGTTCGCTTGTTGTAGAAGTGCAGAAGGCCCGCCTCATCGACGAAGCGCTTTTGCAGCATTTCGGGAACGAAGTGGTGTCGTTTTGGAACGTTCATCCAGGATCGTGACTGCAGATGGCCGACCGGCTACTTCTTTGTCCCGTACGGACTCTGGTTGGTCGGCTTTAGCGAAATACCCTCGACCTGGGCTTTCGCACGTATCGCCGCTTCTGTGCGCTTGTGCTTCAGTCCCATGACCCTGGTGGGAGTGTTGCCGGCAGCTTCCTGCTTGAGCTGCTTCACTTCCGCAGGTGTCCAGGGCTTTCCAGTATTGCTCGTCGATTTAGCCATCACCGATTCTCCGGGTTGCATTCGGCGACGATCCCAACCCAGGCTGCAAGAGTCCACAGCGAAGCCTCGGCGCGGGCGACTTTTCCCCCGCTCGGCTATCGTCGAAGCGATGCGCATTGCCGGCAAGTTCGTGATGTATGTCCGTCGGTAGGATCGGAAATTCTCGACTGCTACTCGATGCCTTCGCCGGAATGCTCCAGCGGAGCAAGAGCCGCGAGCACCTCGTCGGGCAGTTCTTCGATCGCCACCGCGAACACCACGTCCGGCGAACCGCAAAGCGGACACGCTTGGCCGCGGCCGTCGTATCCGCACTCGCCGGAGCGTGTGCAGGCGGAACATCTGAAGCGTGCCATGGTCACTCCACTTGGCTACTGGGGAGATCCGCTTCGACGAAGCGGTCGGAGGTGCGGTCGTAGAACCGAAAGACGGCGTGCCAGTGCCCGTCGACGAACCTCCGCTCGACGTAGGGATGTTCGATTCCTTGCTCGACTTCTGCCGGGTGCGTGCGCGTCGCAGCGTGTCGCGAGCCATTCGCCGGCGCGGAGGACGCCGGGTTCGCCGCAGACCTCGCAGGTCGTCGCGCCGCGCGCCTCCGCCAGATCGACGGCCTCTTCTACTCGCGCGGCGGGGCGACATAGATCCCTCCCAGCGGACGCGCAGGGAGCCGTACTTCTCGCTGATCTCAGTCACCCGAAGCGAGCCGCCGTGCGTGCGGACAAACGCGCGGATGCGTGCGCACGCGCGCTCCAGCAGGTCGCGCCAGCCGTCGTTGACGGCGGGCAAGCCCGGCGCTCCCGCCGAAGGGCCGACGAGACGGAAGATGTCGTCGTAGGACTCGACGAGTGCCTACGGCCGATCGGCCAGCGAACCGCTTCGGTCCGCTCGAGCTACGTCCGCTCGGGCGCCGCCGACGGCTGGCGGGATTTTCAGTCCTCTACTACGATCTCGGCCGGATCGAGTCCGGTCCAGCGCATGATGCCGGCCGAGACGAGCTGAATGAACGGTTCTGACCGTTCCCGCATGCGCGTGAGCCGGAGCCGCAACCACGTGTCCCCGAAGTTCCTGATTTCGTCGCCGCACGCGTCCTCGATCTCAGCCTGGGTGAAGTCGCGACCGAGCCCCGCGATCGTGTGCGCTATACGCCACCACAGCACGTCCCCTTGTCGGCGTTTCTCGGCCGCCGGGGTGCCAAGAGTCATGCGATGCTTGGGGAGGGGTTCGCCCTTGAACCAGAACCAGCCGCCGTTCGCCCATTCGATTCTCGACCCGAACAACCCTAACTTTAAATCCCTCTGGGCATGGTCCCGGGTACCGGGGCGGAGGTTTTTCGGCAGCCTCTTGTGAATGTCGAAGGCCCGCAGCCGATCGCCGTTCTTGCGCAGTATGGTCGCGACCGCCTCCGCCAGCTTCTCGTCCCGTGCGCCGGTCCAGTCGGCCTCGGTAAGGACGCCCGGCTGCAGGGGTGGCTTCGGATCAACAAGGACGAAAAGCTTCTGACCCGCCTCGCGGATTTTGAAGTTTCTGACCGTCGCCACGCGCTTGGCACTGGGCTTGGGAGCTTTCGCCGGACGCTCCGGTCGGGGAAGCTCGCTGAACAATCCGACATTTCCCGCACCGCGAAGTCGACCGGTCGGTTCCGCAGTGGGAGCCGCAGATCCTGTCTTGGTCGGCGCAGGCCGGGTCCGCTGGGCGGGTCGCGTCGTTGGCGGGGGAGCGGCGGGGAGAGGCTGAGCCGGAAGAGGACGGGCACTGTCTCCGGATCCGCCGGACATTAACTGCGCCATAAGCCACAGGCGACCGGCGAACTCCTCGGCGATCGCGGCGAGTGCGGCTGGTCTTGAGCCCAGCATCGCTTCCCGCGAAGCCCGCCAATCATCGAGGAGCGGCCCTACATCGTTTGAACCTCCCTTGGCCCGTTCACGGACCGCGCGCTGACCGATGCTTTGGAGAGAACCGCTCTCGATGAACAATTCGTCGGCCGCCTGATAGACCCGTGCTCGCAGATCGTTTTTCGCCATGACCGGATCCTGAATGTCGCCGGTACGAAGCTAGTGGAAGCCGGCTTTCCAACCCGTCAACAAACTAGCGTAACGCTTCGTTACGGGCTCCCGAAATCTCCCGAAATGTTCGAAGGAGGGCTCGGAAACCCTACAAAACAAGGCCTCTGCGACAAACGCAAACCTGTAATCAAAGCAGATTCACGGGCGCCTTTCCGGAGGGTGCGAGTCCTTGTGGAGGCCCGTCGTTATTGGGTTTCCGATCAATGGGTTAGCCGGGACCCGGTTCGAAGCTATGGCGTGAACGTTCCACGAACTTTAGCGGAATTTAAGGGAAACAGACCCACGCAGGCGGACCGTAGGTCCCGGAAATCTCCCGTAGTGACGCAGCGTCACGATTTTCGCCGGACGGCCGTCGCAAGTATAGATTCAGTAGAGGCAAAGCAGACGCAACCCGGCCGAAAATCGTAACGTATCGTCACGATCGTAACGCGCGATCACGATCGTGGCGGCGCGTCACGATCGTGATTGGCGGTCACTCGGCGTCCGGCGCGGTTGCTTCGGCGCGGATCGCCGGCCGGTCCGTGCGCCGTGCCTCCGGGTCGGGGCACGGTCCGCCCGGCGCGGGCGCGTCCGACAGGGCATCCCATCGGCACCGACCCGGGTCAGGCGCCTTGGCTCCGACGCCCGGCGTCGAGGACATCGAGCACCGGACAGCCGGGCGCTTCGCCGTCGGAACATCGGGCGACCGTCTCCGCCAGGATGGCTTCGAGCTTGACTAGATCGGAGAGCTTGTTGCGGATCTTCGCCAGATGGGCGCCGGCGATCTTGTGCACGTCGACACAGGGCGCGCGTTCCGGCGCCCCCAACGCGAGCAGCGCGCGAATTTCTTCGAGCGTGAACCCCAGATCGCGCGAGCGCCGGATGAAGGCCAGCGTCCGTTCCTCGGCTCGACCGTACAACCGTCGGCCGCCCGCCGTCCGCGGCGGCGGAGGCAGCATCCCGATGCGCTCATAGTAGCGGATGGTCTCGATTTTCACGCCGCCTTGTCTCGAGAGCGCGCCGATCGATATCCTTCCGGCTCGCGAAATCGTGTTTTTGCCCATCGAATGGTCCTTGCTCCTGTAGCCGCTACAGGATGCATCCTGACCGTCATGAAAGTCCAACAGACGCATCGAATAGACGGCGAGCGGCTACGGCAGGGGGCGTGGCGGTCGGCGGGCTGTGGGGGGGCGGTCGCGGCTTCCTCTTGTTCCATCCCTAGCCCTCGTCGGTCTCAGCGTCAGCGGCGTGAGGATAGGGAACCTCACCCGGCTCGCCGCCTATCGGCCCTGGATCGTCGCGGCGACGCTGGCGGTCCTGAGTTACGGCTATCGGCTGTCCTGCCTGGGGCGTTCGTCATGCGCAGCCGCCGGATCCTGTGCCCGCCCGCTGTCGGATCGCTTCGTCAGGACGGGTCTCGTCGTGGCGACCCTCCTGGTCGCCGCCGAGCTCGGCTTCGACCTCATCGCACCGCTCTTCCTCCATCGTTAAAGGTCCCCAATGAGCAAACTTCTTCTTCGCGCGGTTCTCACAGGAGGCATCCTGGCCTCGTCGGCTGCAATGGCCGCGGACCGCGCGGTGGACAACATGTATTGCGCCGCATGTCCGTCGATCGTCAAAGGCAGCCGCGAAGCCATACCGGGCGTCGCCCGGGTCGTGGCGTCCTTCAAGGAAAAGACGGCGACGGTCGTCTACCGCGACACAGTGGCCGTCGTGAACGGACTGATGTCGGCGACCGCCAAGGCGGGTCATCCGTCAGCGCCCCGGGGCTGACGGATGCTTTTCGAATCGATCATCACTTGTCCCCAGTGCGCCGTCGCCAAGACGGAGACGATGCCGACCGATGCCTGTCAATTCTTCTACGAATGCACCGGCTGCGGCATCATGCTGAAGCCGAAGCCTGGCGATTGTTGCGTGTTTTGCTCCTACGGCTCGGTTCCCTGTCCGCCGATACAGGCCGAGGGCGGAGGCGACCGGTGCGCCGGGCCGTGCTGCAGCCAATCGTAAATGGAAGCCGCCGGCTTGCAGAAAAAGCCAACCGACGTGTCGGTGGCCGCCGGCGTCCGTCGCCGCAGTGCGATCCACGGGCGTGGTCGCGGATCGCCTCCGATCCACGACGATCGCCTAGAACTCCGGCTGCGGAGCGGGGCAATCGGTCGTGGAGCCGCGTTTCGACAAGGGGCGCCCACGACCGATGCCGCCACGGACGTTCTGTCAAGCTCCGACCGCTTTGCGGGTGCGGCCGCTCTGAGCCAAGGCGACGATTTTCTCGACGGTCGCGGAGGTCGCCGCCTTGCGCGAAGGCTTCAACCGCCAGCCGCGGCCGGCGCGGTCCCTCTCCATGTTGAAAACGCCTTCGATGACGTTCTCGAGCGCGATCTTGATGTAGCGTTTGGTGACCTCGACGGACGAGTGCCCCAGGAACTGCCGGGTGGCTTCGTAGTCCTTGGTCGCCAGATAGTACCGCGTGCCCGCGGTGCGCCGCAGGTCGTGGAAGGTGAGGTCGTCGACCTTCGCGGCCTCGAAGGCCTTCTTCATACGCGTCCCGAAATGCGACTTCTTGTAGGGAATCCGCGTCGCGACCTTGACCGGCTCGCCGTCGACGATCGCCGTCGTCTCGACGACCCGGGTGAAGACGTGGGTCGGGTGGAGACCCTTCATCTGTTCGAGGATCGCGACTGCGCGGTCGTTCAGCCAGACCTTGTAGATTTTGCGCCCCTTGGACTTGCGGTGGGCGAGGATGTGCCGCTGCTTCAGCCGGACCTGCGACCATTGCAGCCCGATGACGTCGCCGCTCCGGATCGCGGTCTCGAGTTCCAGCACGAACGCGGCCTGGAAATCCTCGTCGAGATGCTCGCAGATCGCCGTCTCGTCGTCGTAGTCGATGATCCGGTCGCGGTCGTCCTCCACCAACTTGATTTCCTTCATCCGGGGCCGCTTCGGCAGCGGCGTGGACATATGGTCCCTCGCGAAGTTCAGGACGCAGAAGATCAGCTCGAGCTGGCGGTTGATGGCGCTCGGCTTGAGCCGTCCAGTCGCCGTGTTGGCCGTGGCCGATTTCAGTTCTTCGCGGATCTCCAGCATGCGCGTGGTATCGACGTCGGCGCAGAGGGTGTCGAGGCCGACCTGCTTGCCGGCAGAGGTGAGCGCGTCGAACTTGGCGATCTCGCGATTGATCTTTTCGTCGGTCTTCAGCTCCTTCGGACGGGGGTCGAACACCTTGAGCTTCCAGTACTTGTGCATCGCCTGGTTGAAGGTGACGCGTGGCCCCGCCGCCATCTCGAGGGCCAGGTCCCGCTTCGCCTGTGCGCGGTACTCGTCCTCCAGTTCCACGGCAGTGGCGTGACAGGTCGTCTCGCTGGAGTAGGAGAACTTGCGCTTGCTCAACTGGAAGCAGATCTGCCAATAGGGCGAATTCTTATGCATGTAGACGGTCATACGACGCCTCCCGTCGACTTTGGGCACGCGCCGGACGTGCCGGAAGCGTCCGCAGCGGTCTCCCTCCTGGCGGACACGCGCGCTGTGCGGACGGCTTCGGCGGAGCGACGGGTGGGGCGCTCGACACCGCCAACGAAACCGGGCGCGTCCGACGTCCACGGCGTACGGGCACGACGCGGCGGAACCGGGTCAGCCGCCGGGTTCCCCAGATTCTTGAAGAACTGAACCACGTCATCCATTGTGAAGTACCGCCTGATCCGTCGCCGTCCGGTTCCCATCGCCCGGTAGGGCAACCTACCAGAGCGCACGTGGCGGAGCAACGTTTTCTCGTCCAACATCAACATCTTACTCAGATCTGCCATCGGCACCGCGGGCCGGTTCCCAAATCCGGCGCGCAGGACGGAGGTCATCTCGGTGCCGGAATTCGGGGCGTCGGCGGCGCCCGTTGGGCGGGTCATGTCATCGAATCCTTGAAATCGAATCCTTGAGAAATGGAACCAGAGGCAAGCTGCGAATCCTTGTGACATGCTTGTCACAAGGGCTTTCCGGGAGCGGTCCCGGCGCGGCGCTCGCGCGACGGGGGAGACTTCCGGCGTCGTGTCGGTGTATTTCGAATCCTTGGGCCGCCCGCCCCGTCGGCACGCCCGGGGAGCCTGGTCGCGGCCCCTCCGGCGGCGCCGCCCGGGGGATTGGCCGTCGCGAGCAGCCGGCACACGCCTTCGCCGTCGATCCTGCCCTCGGCCAGCAGCACCTCCGTCACGGCCTCCAGGGCGCCGCGGTGACGCTGCAGGAGCGCCCGGCAGGCGTCGGCCGCCTTGGTCAACTCCTCGTTCGCCGCCAGGCGGACCTCGGGATAGGACAGCAGCTCGGGAGTGTTCTCGCGCGGGGCGAGGAAGAGCAGCGGTCGCGGTCCGGAGAGCCCGACCGAGCCCGACATCGCCGCCGCCATGCTGGCCGCGACTGCCATGTCGGAGCCGGCGACGCCGCCGGAACCGTGACCGCAATCACCGCACATGAGGATCTCCGCCGTCCGTCCCGCCAGCAAGACCTGGAGGCGGCGCGCGTAGTCTTCGTAGGTGCCGGCCGTTTCCGTCGCCTCGGTGCGGACGACCCGCCCGCCGGTCCCGCGCGACGGCGAGATGCTGGCGTGGATCCCGGCGCCGCCGTTGAACAACACATCGACGACGATGTGGCCGGCTTCGTGGATGGCGGTGCGCCGCCGCAGCGCCTCCGGCCGGGCGTCCTCGCCCTTCACGATGCTCAGGAGATCGTGCATGACGATCGAACGGGCGCCATCGTGCCTGGCGAGACGGCGGGCGTCGTTGACGATGCGCTCCACCTCGGCGCCCGAGCCGCCGAGCGTCCGTTCGCAGATTTCGCGGAGATCGGCGTCGACGAGGTCCGGACCCAGGCGGACCCTGAACATCTTCTCCAGGTCCGCGAGGTTCGGCAGACCGATCTCGATCACCGGATTGAACCGTCCCGGGCGGACCAACGCGGGATCGCAGCGACGGACATCGTTGCAGGCCGCGACCAGAAAGAGATTCTCGTTTCCGGCGAGACCGTCGGTCAGTTCGAGAAAGCCCGAGACTACCTGGATCACGTAGTCCGCGTGGTCATGCCGGATCGAGCTTCTGTCGGCGAAAGCATCGACCTCGTCGATGAACATGACGCACCCTGAGGCTGAATTTGCGAGGTTTCTCGCCTTCTCGAAGTCGGTCCGCATGGCCTTCAAGAGGTCGCCGAGGTGCCCCTGCGACTGCCAGCCGGCGAGCGAAGCCGTGACGATCGGAAGTCCGGCGGCCCGTGCGAAAACGGCGGCGAAAGTGGTCTTTCCGGTGCCCGGCGGCCCGTTCAGCAGGACTTTCGACGACACCGCGGACCAGCTCCCGACGTCGCCACGCCTCCAGGAATTCAGATCGACGATCGCCGAACGGGCCCACGCCACGGCGGAGTCCATTCCGTGCAGTTCGTCGAGCGTCAGGTCGCGCGAACCGCGCTTGACCGCCTTGGCCTCGGCGAGGCGTCGCAGGCCGGCGACGCACTCGGCGGGCGTCCGGTCGAAGCGCACGGCGATGGCGATCTCGCCGAGTCCCGTCCGCGCGACGGTGACGTCGTCGAGCCGCGCGCGGCACGTGCGTCCCGTCACGATCTCGATCGTTCTGACGATGGTGCGCGCGTCCAGCGCCGGAATCGCGATCCGGTGGGTGCATGCGAGGAGCAGCTCCGCCGGAAGATGCGTCTCCGCGGAGGGCGAGAAGGCAATAACCGGCAAAGCGAGACCGAGGGCGTCGAGCGTCAACCGGCGCGTGTCGTCCGAATCCTTGGGCTTCGTCGGGGTCTTGGCCACGACGTAGAGGGCATCGTACTGGCCGTGGCGGAGCGCGCCGCTGCCGAGAAACTTCACGCACACCGCGGTGGCGGGCATCAGGACGCTCTCCCACACGCGCCCGAGACGGTCGAGCATCGCCGCATCCGGCACGTCGACCACGACCACTGGAGATCCGCTCCGGACCGCTACCGCGAGCCCGCCCAGCGCGTCGACCTGCCTGGCCAGCATCAGCCTGGCGGCGATCTCGACGGACGTGACCGGCTCCACCTTCGGGTGCTTCGTGGCGACGGCGACGTCCAGGTCGTCATCGTCGTCGCGCGTGCGCCGGCGGAGCGCCGCCAGTCCGACGAATCCCTTGACCGGCGATGGAACGGCCGGGGCGAGCTGTTCGACGCGACGCGCCTGGGCCGCGCCCATGGCCTTCCGATAGGTCCGCGATACCTCGACGGCGAGGCGGTCCGTCTCCGCCTCGAGCGGGCCCATGGCGGCCGGCGAGGCGGTCGCCACCGATGCCGGGCGGCTCGGCCCGGCGTTGCGCGCGAGCGCTGCGCGGCGCTTCTTCGTCTTCGTCTTCGTGTACTTGGTCACGTGGATGTTCCTGTGTCGAAGGTCATGGTCGCTAGGGTGGATGCACCTGCGGATTCGGGGTTATGGCGAGGCGGATCGCGGGCTTGGGGTCGGGCATCGGATTCTCCATGGTGTCGGTGATGGTGGTCGGGTTGGCGGCGCCGGCCCGCTAGGGGGGATGCACCTGGAACGTGAGGAGTATGGCGAGGCGGTGTCCTGGCTCAGTCATCGGCGATCTCCATGACGAAGGCGGGATCGAAACCGGCGTTCTCGCCGGGATAGCCGCGCCCGTTGCTGACCAACCTCGTCCCGCCGCGCCGCAGATTCATGGAGTGATGGGTGTGGCCCGAGACCCAAGCCGCGGGACGGTGACGGTCGACCAGCGGCAGCAGCTCCGAAGCGTATGCGGCGCTCAGAAGAGAGCGCTGGTTCAGCGGCGAAACGGCTTCCAGCGTCATGCCGTGATGGGACACCACGACGACGGGCCCGGGGTGGCTCTTCGCAAGCTCGGTCTCCAGGAAGTTGCGGGACCGCAGATGCAGCGCCGCCGCCTCCTCCGGCCGGAACCTGGCCCAGGGGTTCCGGCGCCACGCGATCCGCTTGTGGTCCATCATTGCGTCGCGCGCCGTGTGCATCGCGAGTTCGCGCAGATCGGCGCCGAACAGGCAGTAGTCGGTCCAGAGGGTGCAGCCCACGACGCGCGCACGGCCGATCGTCACGGCGTCGTCGGACAGCAGGTGCACCCCCAACTGGCGCGCGCGGACGCGACCGGCCTCGAGCTCGGCGGCGAGCTCGCACCCGTAGTATTCGTGGTTTCCGGCGACGGTCGCCACCTCGACGCGGGGGAAGGCGTCGCGCAGCGTCTCCACGGCCCTGACCAGGCCCTTGCAGGTGTCGCCGGCGACCACGACGAAGTCGGCGCCATCGACCGTCCGTGGCATCGCCGCGGTGCCGTAGAACTCGACGTGGAGGTCGGACATGACCTGGATCCTCACGACAGGTCCTCCCCGTCATCGCCGCGACGATGCGTGCCGGCCTTGACGAGGCGGAGGCGTTCGTCGAGCTCCGGCCAGGCCTGACGAAAGTTGTGGGCCAGCCAGGATGTCGCCAGGCGGCGGCGGTCGGCGCGGTCGATCGGCATCCGGCGGATCAGGTTGGAGAGCACCAGCGTGGCGCCGGCGCTGCCGCGCAGCGCGTTGTGCAGCAGCACCGTCATCGTCAGGTCGGTGCGGATCGTGACCTGCTGGGGAATGCCCATGCTCAGAGCCAGGCCGATGGCGCTCGCGGCATCGCCGGCGATGGCCAGGCGCCATGCGTCCATGATGGACGACGTGCGCCGCATGCACTCGTTAACGGCGGCGCGGTGATCGCGATGGAAGCGGTGCGCCGGCACGGAGCGCCACAGCAGATGTGCGTGCTCCCAATCCGCCGGCGTCTCGCCGAGGAAATGCGCCGCGATCGAACGCGGTTTGGACATCTCCAGGGCACGGGCGGTGCCGCGGGTCGGCTTCGTCTTCTTCGTTTCGGTACGCATGACATGGTTCTCCCGTTCGCGCCGAATGGCACGTTGCGGTCTTCCAGACCGCGAAGTTGGTTAGGTTCGGAATTCGGTGGGTGGGGAGCGTCCTAGAGTGGACGCTCCCCATGCCTCGCCAAGCCGGGCCGTGCCCTGCCTCGCCGGGCCACGCCCCGCCAAGCCTTGAAACTCATTCCTTGCGCTCCTCGGCCAGGTAGGTGCCGAAGGTTGGCCGCCAGTCGCCGATCCCCCGCGTGAAGCCGGCGGTCATGAAGGTGTCGAGCACCTCGCTGCGGTTCAGCAGGGTGGGCAGATACATCACGTCGAATTCGACGGCCCAGTCGTTGAAGCGGGCGCGCGTGCGGATGGTCCGGGCGCGTCCGACCCTGACGGTCGTCCGGAACACGAAGCGTTCGTCGGCGCCGAGCTCGTCGAGGTCGCGCGGCCCGTCGTATTCCAGGATGGCCGGGCGGCCGATCTGGATGCCGGCGGTTGCCTCCTGGCCCTTGTTGCGCGCCCGTGCGGCGGACTTGAAGGTGCTCAACAGCGCTTCCGCCGGGATGCACGGGCGACCTTCGAAGATCCACAGGCCGCCATGCCATTCGATCCGCGAGATTTCGAGATGGTCCGCCAGCGTCTTCGCCCTCTTCGTCGTCACCTTCGTGAGGCGCGCCCGGATCGGATCGAGCGGGTCCGCAAGGCGCGACGAATGCATCAGCAGCGGGCGCGTCCCGGTCAGGCGCATGGTGATCTTCTCGGCTTCCATCACGCCACCTCGCGGGTCGGGTCGAACAGCGGCGCGTCGATGCGGATGGTCTTCACGTCGGCGCGCAGCGGCTGCAGCAGCGCGTAGCGGCGGGCCCGCAGGAAGGACGTCACCGCGCGGTGGCAGTCCGAGCACAGCGAGGTGAGGTCGCCGTCGCTCTCGTTGCCAAGACGGTCGTAGGTCCGGTGATGCGATTCCAGCGTGGCGCCGTCGGAAGCCGCCGCCGGGCAGAGACGGCAAGCGAAACCCGCCGCCTCGAATTCGCGCAGCCGGACCGGACTGGTCCGCCATGCAGTGCTCTGGATGTACTCGCTATAGGTCATCGCAAACTCCCTCTTCGTTGGGAACAAGATGCCATCGCGATGACGCCAAGTCAATTATTCTTCCCATTATGAGAAGAATAAGGCTTGCTAACGTTAATTTTCCTGCATAGAACTCGGGGATGACCGACGCCGAAATACCCGAACTCCTGATATCCGCTGCCATGATCCGAGCCGCACGGGGCCTGTTGAACCTCTCCCAGACCCAGCTCGGCGAGACGCTGACGCCTAACGTGTCGCGGCGCACGATTTCCAAGATCGAGACTGAAACGGAAGGCCGGCCCGACCGGCGCAGGCGGGACGTCCACAAGGCGCTCCGGGCGGCGCTAGAAAAGGAAGGAATCGAATTCTTCTTCGGTGACGAAGAATACGTCGAGGGCGTCAGGCTAAGGCGCCGTCCCGAATAGATCACAGCCGACAGACCGACCGGTGACGTCCGCCTCCCTACGGGATGTCGATCACGGTCCGCGCGCTAGAAGCACCAAATCCTTGATCGATCTGCTTTCGACGGAGGCCTCTTGGATCTCGTTGTTGCCGCTGCATTTGCCATCGTCGCTCTGCTCTATTCGGCGGTCGGGCAGGCTGGCGGCACGGGATATGTCGCAGTCATGGGTGTCCTCGGATACGCGCCCGACGTCATCAAGCCTACGGTCCTGGCGCTGAACGTCCTCGTCGCAGCCATCGGATGCGCCCGCTTTCATCGGAATGGTCTGCTATCGTGGCGCGCCTGCTATCCCTTCGGTGTGCTGGCGCTTCCGTTTTCCTTCGTGGGAGGAACGCTGAACCTCCCTGCGGCGGCTTATCAGCCCGTGGTCGGCCTGCTGCTTCTGCTGGCGGCGGCGCAAATGGCGCGTTCGGCACGGCGCGCGGCGCGTCTCGATCTGCAGGCGCTCTGCGAGCCGCCCTTCGGCATGTCGCTCCTTGCCGGAGCCGCCATCGGCTTGGTCTCGGGCATCACCGGCGTCGGTGGCGGAATCTTTCTCGCGCCATTGATCTTGGCGATGGGATGGGCGGAGACACGCAAGGCGGCGGCGATTGCAGCGACCTTCAACCTGCTGAACTCGGCCGCGGCGCTCGCCGGCGCCGCGGCAACAGTTCATGACCTGCCGGTCCAACTACCGGTTTGGTCGGCCGCCGTGGTGTTTGGAGGGGTCGTCGGATCGTGGCTTGGATCCACGCTCATGCGGCCAAGCCTGATGAGGCTGCTGCTCGCCATCCTGCTCGCGCTGGCAGGCTTCCGGATGGTAGCTCACCCATGACACGGTCGCCGGTAGCCGTGATGTCGATGGAAACGCCAGGTGCGGTCAGGCGAGCGACCGTCGTGTGGCGTCCGTCGCGTGCGTCGGCAGGACGAACGTCAGCACGAAGCAGGACAGCAGCATCACGGCCGAACCAGCCAGGCATCCGACGATGCCGCCATGCTGGTAGAGCACGCCCGACAGCGTGATGCCGAGAAGTCGGCCGGCCGCGTTGGCGGCATAGTAGAAGCCGACGTCCTCCGCCGCCTTTTCGGATCCGGCGTATGCCAGGATGAGATACGAATGCAGCGACGAATTGACCGCGAAGGGCAGGCCGAACAGCGCGAGCCCCGCGACGATCAGCAGGTCGGGTCTACCGATCGGAATCCAGATCATGACGATGGCGAGCACGATCGGCACCGCGGCCAGGACGGCGGCCCAGAACCGTGCGGACGGAATCTCGCGGCTGAGGCCGTCGGCGCTGCGCGTGACGAGGGACGGAGCGATCGCCTGCACGAAGCCGTAGGCGATCGTCCAGGCCGCGAGGAAACCGCCGACCTCCAGGAACTTCCAGCCGGCCGCGTAGAGGAAGACAGGCAGGCCGACGACGAACCAGACGTCCCGCGCGCCGAACATGAAGATGCGGGCTGCGGCCAGAAGATTGACGCCGCGGGACTTGCCGAACAGCTCCTTCATCGTCTTCGACGACTTCGCCTTGCCGAGCTCCGACGGCAGGAGGACCAAGCCGGCGACGAACACCACCGCGAGCAAAGCGGCCATCATCCATAGCGCGTGGGTGAACCCGACGAGATCCAGCAGTAAACCGCCGAGGAAGAAGCCAATGCCCTTCATGGCGTTCTTCGATCCGGTGAACCAGGCGACCCACCGGAAAAGCTGACCGCTGCCCTCGGCAGAAGTCGCCTTGATCGCGGACTTCGATGCGGTCTTCGTCAGGTCCTTGGCCACTCCCGCGATTCCTTGCGCCGCGACCACCCATGCGACGGAGGCGGCTGCGCTCCAGCCGGGATCGAGTGCCGAGAGCATGAGCAGGCCGGCGATCTGCAGCGCCTGACCGATCGCGAGCATCCGCGGGATCCCGAACTTGGATGCGAAATATCCGCCGGCGAGGTTCGCGGCGATTCCTGCCGCCTCATAGAGCAGAAAGAGGAAGGCAAGCGTGAACGGCGAATAGCCGAGGCGGAAGAAGTGGAAGAGGACGAGCATGCGGAGCGCGCCGTCGACCAGGGTGAAGCCCCAGTAGGAGGCCGTGACGATGATGTAGTTGCGTACCATGCTCATGCTCCCGCCCGCTGCACGATGGCGGCGAGATCCACCATCCGGCAGGCATAGCCGACCTCGTTGTCGTACCAAGCATAGACCTTGAGCAGCGTCCCGTCGGTGACCAGCGTGCTTTGGGCGTCGACGATCGAGCTTCGCGTGTCGTTCGTGTAGTCGGCCGACACCAAGGGCCGTTTCTCGATGCCGAGAATGCCGGCGAGCACCGTCTTCTCCGCCGCTTCGAAAAGGGTGTTCACCTCGACGGCGGTCGTCTCCCTGTTCAGTTCGAAGACGCAGTCCGTCAGGCTCGCGTTCAGCACAGGGATGCGCACCGCGTGCCCGTTCAGCTTTCCCTTGAGCTCCGGATAGATCAAAGCGATCGCCGTCGCGCTGCCGGTCGTCGTCGGCTGCATCGACAGAAGCGACGACCGTGCGCGGCGCAGATCCTTGTGCGGAGCGTCGACCACGACGTTGGTATTGGTCGGATTGTGGATCGTCGTGATCTGGCCGTGACGGATGCCGATGGCTTCGTGGATGACCTTCACGACGGGCGCCAGACAGTTGGTCGTGCAGGAAGCGGCAGTCAGAAGACGGTGCCGTTCCGGATCGTAGCTCTTGTCGTTGACCCCGACGACCACGTTGAGCGCTGCTTCGTCCTTGACGGGCGCCGCTACGATCACTCGTTTGACGCCCCGATCGAAGTAGGTCTGAAGCTGGTCGGGCTTCAGGAACTTGCCGGTGCACTCGAGCACGACCTCGCAACCGAGGTCGCCCCATGGCACATCTGCAGGTGCGGCGGCCTCGGAGAAGCCGATCCGGCGATCGCCGATCCCGATCGACTTCCCATCATTCACGCCAATTCCGCCGTGCCAGCGACCGTGAATGCTATCGAACTCCAGCAGGTGAGCGGTCGCATCGATCCCCCCCTTCAGTTCGTTCACGTGGACGACGTCGAGGCGGTTCGACCGGTGCGGGTCGCTTTCCGGACGGAACATGCCGCCGAGGCCGGCGCGCAGCGCGAGGCGGCCGATCCGGCCCATGCCATTGATGCCGATCTTCATTCGAGTGCCTTCCAGTTTCAGATACGGGCGCTGTCGCCGATTTCGTCGAGACGCGTCTTGAGTGCCATGCGGTCGAGCGAGGCGAACGGCAGGCTCACGAAGATCTCGATACGTCGGCGGATCATCGCGTAGAGCTCGTTCAGGAGGGTCGTCTTCTCGACCTGCGAACCGTCGAAGCGTGCGGGATCGGGGAGCGGCCATGCCGCGGTGGCGAACCGGCTATCGACGTCCGGACAGAACTGACCTTCCGGCGTGTCGCAAAGCGCGATGACGAAATCCATGCGCGGCGCTTCGGGACCCGTGAACTCCGAAAGCGGCTTGCATCGCAAGGTCCCGACGTCGTGTCCCAACTGGCGCAGCCGCTCCACCACCTCCGGAAGCGGAGCCTGGCCCGGGTCCGAGCCCGCGGAGTACGCCCGGAATTTTCCTTGGCCCAATTTCTGAAGCAACGCCTCCGCGATGATCGAGCGTGCAGAGTTGTGCGTGCATAGGAAGAGAACGTTGAAGGCAGGCATGACCACATCCGGGTTGGAGGCTTCGTTGTCCGTTTCGCCGACCGCCCCGGCGCAGAGCTCCGGACGGCCGTTGCAGCAATCTTTGGCGAGCTAGTCGACCAGGTCGCGATACCCCTTGGCATCGGCGCGGTAATTCATGGCGCGCCCGTCCTTCGAGACCTTGATGAGGCCGGCGCGGGTCAACGTCGCGAGATGGGTGGACATGGTGTTGTGCGGCACGTCGCAGCGCCGGGCGATCTCGCCGGCGCCGAGACTCTCAGGATACGCCGAGAGAAGCAGGCGAAACGCGTGGAGCCTCGTCGGCTGGCCGATGGTGGCGAACCGCCCGGCCGCCATGTCGCCCGCATCAATTTCCCGTAGCGCCACTTCGCCAAACTCCGGTTGTCAACGCGCCGTCACAATGGTTATATATGTCGAGACATATCGACATATATCCAAGGAGCCTTCCATGATCAAGTCGTTTCGCGCGGTCGCGGTCGTCGCGGCACTGCTGCATTCCGGTAGCATAGCGGCTGCAGCAGAGAGCAACGGTTCCGGCTCGAGCTTTGTGAACCCGATCCTGTCCAAGTGGGCGGCGGCCTATGCGGCGAAGACGGGCAACAAGATCAACTACGTCTCCAACGGCTCGGGCGCCGGCATCCAGCAGGTGAAAGCGGGCTCCGTGGACTTCGGAGCGTCGGATATGCCGCTCAAGCCGGACGAACTCGCCAAGGCCGGTCTCGGCCAATTTCCGCTCGTCATCGGCGCCGTGGTCCCGGTGGTGAATCTGGAGGGCGTCGCCCCAGGCAAAATCCGGTTCACCGGCACCGTGTTGGCCGAAATTTTTATGGGCAAGATCAAGAACTGGGATGATCAGGCCTTGAAAGCCCTCAATCCGGATATCCAGCTTCCGGCTGCGCCGATCACCGTGGTCCACCGGACCGACGGTTCGGGCACGACGTTCAATTTCGCCAACTATCTGTCGAAGGTGAGCCCCGAGTGGAAATCGACGATGGGCGAAGCCGTATCACTTGACTGGCAGGTGGGCGTCGGCGGGAAGGGCAATGAAGGCGTTGCCGCCTATGTGGGCATGTCGAAGAATACGATCAGCTACGTCGAATACGCCTACGCCGTCCGGAACAAGCTAACCTATGGGCTCGTCCAGAATCGTGCCGGGCGTTTCGTGCAGCCCGATGCCAAATCCTTCCGCGCCGCGGCCGATGGCGCCGACTGGGGCAGCGCGAAGGATTTCTACCGCATCATGACCGACGCGTCCGGCGATGATGCCTATCCGATCACGGCGACCTCGTTCATCCTGATGCCGAAGAAGCCCAAGGATCCGGTCAAGTCGCGCACCGCGGTCGACTTCTTCAAATGGTCGCTGGAGAACGGTGCGGAAGACGCTGCGGCGCTCGACTACGTGACTCTGCCGACCTCGCTGGTCGAGCGCATCGGCAAGTACCTGAAGGATGACTTCGGGTCGTAGCTTCCGGATGCGGAACGCGCCGCGCTGGCGCGTTCCGCATGATCACGCCGGCGCCTACTGCGTCTTTCCGTCTGCCGCGAAGGTCTTCAGATAGGCCGTAATATCTGCGATCTCCTTATCGTTCTTGAGACCAGCGAACGCCATCTTCGTCCCTTTCACGACCGCCTTGGGGTCGCGGATGTAGGCTGCGAATTCCTGTTCGGTCCAGACGATCCCTGAGCTCTTGTTCGCATCCGAGTAATTGTAGCCGGCGACCGAACCGGCCTTCCTGCCGATAAGGCCGTTCAGTTCGGGGCCGACCTTGTTGGCAGCGCCCGGTCCTACGGCGTGGCAGGCGACGCACTTGTTGAAGACGCGTTTGCCTGCGTCGACATCCTGGGCGAGGGCGGAAGATGATGCGGCAGCGAACAGCGCTGCTGCGACGAACGATCGGAGCATGACGGCCTTTCCAGATTGGTGATTGAAGGGAGGTGAGGTCCGCCGGCGCGCGGGCGCCGGCGAGGCCCTAGACCGAATATTCCTTCGACTTGAAGGTGAGGCCGCGGACACTCTCCGGAGCGTCGGAGATCTTCCGGATGTTGCCCCAGGTCTGCTTGTAGTTCGGGATGACGAGCTCGTTGACGCCTTTGGAGACGACGTTGCCCTGCACGCCGGTCGGATAGCCGAACAGCATGAACGCCTGCTTCCGTCTTGCCGTGGGCGTGGGATAGGCCATGGCCTGGGTCGAACCGTTGTCGTTGTAGACCTCGACGAGATCGCCCGGATTGAGCTTGAGATCCTTCATGTCGTCCGGATTGAGCTCGATGAAGGGATATGGCCACCTGTCACGGACGAACTCGTTCTCGCGGTCGAGATAGGCGCTCTGCCAGACGAGATTCGCGCGGCCGTTGTTGATGAGGAATTGGAATTTGTCCTTTTCGGCCTGCTTGCCGGGCGCCTGGAGACCCCGCCACTGGGTCGATGCGAAGCTCGCCTTGCCGTCCTTCGAATTGAACTTGCCGTCGGCATACAGGCGCTTGGTCCCGATGATCCGCTGGACGTCGCCCGACGGTGCCGGGACGGTGCTGGCGATCTTCTGGACCGGCTCCTTGCCGCGGGCAGCTTCGATGGCCGGCCCTTTCAGTACCTCGCCGTCCTTGCCCGTGGAGGTGCCGGCCGCGATCGCGCCGGTGCTTTCGAGGCCTGTCGCGGGCTCCTGGAATCCGTTGGTGCCCATGGCGCGCAGCCGGGCGTAGGTGACGAATTCTCCGCCTTTCTCATGCTTGGCATAGCCGTCCATGAACGCGTCTTCTTCGGTCTTCCAGTCGAAGCCCTTGAACTTGTCCGCGACATCCGCCTTTCCCGACTGCCGGAAGACCCGCTCCATATGGTTGGCGATGCGTGCTGCGATAATGCAATCGGGCATCGCCTGACCAGGAGGATCCATGTAGCGCTCGGTCAACCGCATCCGCCGCTCGCCGTTCATGGATGTCAGGTTCATCTCGCCCGACGTCGCCGCCGGCAGCACGACGTGGCATGCTTCTCCGATCATTGTCGGCACGATGTCCACGTTCACGGCGAAGAGACCGCCCTTCTTGATGGCGTCGACCACGGCCTTCACCATGGCGTCGCGATCTCCGTAGGGGACGGCGTTCATTGCATCCTTCACGATGTCCGTGCGCTTCTTGTAGACGCGCTTGAACTCCATCGCGTTTAGAGTGGTCTTGTAGTGGTCGCAGCCCCAGATGTGGTGCACGCCACCCTTGCCGTTGATGATGAGCTGATCGACGTAAGCAGCTGGCTTCCCGACATGCGCGTCCGACGGGCGCGAATAGCCTTCCTGATGCCCGCCCATGCGGACGCAGCCGCCTCCGGGACGACCGACGTTTCCGGTCGCGAGCGCGAGGTTCACCAGGGACTGGTTGGTCCGGTAGTTGTCGTTGCCCCAGATCAGTCCCTTTTCGTAGGCGAACATCGTGCGCCGGCGCGCGCCTCCGGCCTTCGGCTCGGCGATCCAGGTGATCGCCTTGACGATGTCCGCTTCCGACAGACCCGTGGTCTTCGCTGCGTCGGCGAGCGAGGTACGGTTTGCCGCGACCGCCTTGTCGAAATCCTTCGTCGAGGCGGCAATGAACGGCTTGTCGATCCACCCCTTGTCGGCGGCGTAGGTCAACCACGCGTTGAACAGGATGAGGTCGGTGCCCGAATTGATGGGCAGGTGCAGCACGTTGTCCTTGCCGGCCTCGATCTCGCAGGCATTGACCGTCACCGTGCGGCGAGGATCGACGAAGACGATGCGGCCCCGGTCGACCGCCTCGTTGCCGAACTCGGCCTTCTTCTTGTCGACCGACGTTCCGCGGAGGTTCGGGATCCAGTGATTGAGGAAGTAGTTGGTCTGCGTCTCGAGCGCGTTGGTGCCCACGGCGACGATCGTGTCGGCAAGCTCGGCGTCTTCGTAGCAGTTGTTGAGCTCGCCGACGCCCATGTCGCGGGTGCCGTGCACCTCGGAATTGTAGGCCGGCCTGTTGTGGATGCGGATGTTCTTGATCTTCATCGCACCGAAATAGAGCTTCCCGGTACCCCAGGTGTTCTCATAGCCGCCGCCGGCGCCGCCGTGATCGAAAGCCGACACGAAGAGGCCGTCTTCGCCCTGTTCGTTGATCACGGCCGCAGTGACGCGCGCGACGAGGTCGAGCGCGTCGTCCCAACTGGTCGGCTGCATCTGACCGTAGCGCCAGACGAGAGGATCGGTCAGCCTTTGAAGCTGGGTGTTCCGCTGGCGCGAATAGCTCATCTCCGCCATGCGGGCGCCACGCGGCGAACCGAGCCCGGAATTCACGACGCAGTCGTGATCCGGCTTGATCACGATATGCACGTCGCGGCCGTCCTGTTTGACGATGTTGTACATCGACGGCGCATACCAGGCCGTGGTCTCGGCCTCCTGCTGCTTCGACAGGTCCACGCCGAACTTGTTCTCGCCCGGGGCGGTCCCGCCTTCGTAGCGCGCATCCCAGGAATACGCCTTGTAGCCGCAGCCGACGATGCAGTAGTGGCAGACGACGTTGTGCTCCTTGGCGTCCGCCGGCACGATCGGGAGGGTGCCGATTTGTCGCTTGTAGGTCATGTCATGTGCTCCCTCAGAGGACGTTCGACAGGCGGCCGAAGATATGTTCGTCGACGCCTTCGGCGAAGATGTCGCCGTTGCCGTCGATCCTCAGCACGTATTGAGGGAGGTTCTGCGTCGCCTGTCCCCAGACCTGCTGACCGCCGCGCTCGCAGTCGAAGCGCGAATAATGTCCCGGACAGTTCATGGTCCGATCGCCGGCGTTGTAGTTGAGGGGAAACCCCTTGTGCGGGCATGCGGACGAGAAGCCGACGATGTCCCCGTCGGGTCCCGCTCCGGTCGCGACCTTCTGACCGAGCTTGAGAAGGACACCCGGCGCGTCGTCGTCCGGATAGGCAACGGACATCGGCTCGTTGACCTTGAGGTCCTTGACGTTGCCGAGTCTGTTCGAGGGATATTTGACGAGGCCCGCGCGCGGTTCAGCTTTGGCCTCCTTGGGGAGGACCGACATGGTCGCCGCGGCCGCGGTCATCGCGCCGGCGCCACCGAGAAAATGCCTGCGTCGCATATCGACCAGGCCGTCGCACTTCTTCATTTCGTCGTCTCCCCGGACCGTCGCTTTTCGTTTCGTCCCATCGGACGGGAAGGACATTGCAGGCATCGCGCCAGTCGTCGTCGCGGCGAAAAGCCGTTCGAAATCAAACGAGGAAGGGTCAGACCGACGGGCCGTCGTCCGGAAATCCGGACGGCCAAAGGCAGTGCTCATCCGGATTTCCGGATCGTCGCGCGACATGCCGCGTTGCAGGAACCGATATGTCGACTATCTTCGACGGATGCCCGTCCGGAAGATTCCATCCAGCATGAAGCCAGACCTGTTCACGACCGACGACGCGGTCGAGATGTTCGCCAGTCTCGCGCAGCCGACGCGTCTCGAAGCGTTCCGGCTGCTTGCGCGCTATCTACCCTATGGTCTGCCCGCCGGCGACGTCGCGCGCCTGCTCGCGGTGCCGCACAACACTATGTCGACCCATCTTTCGCAGCTAGAGCGGGCGGGGCTGCTGACCAGCAGGCGCGAGGGCCGATCGATCATCTATGCCGCGAAATCGGGTCAGATCGGCAACCTCTTCGACGTGATGCTCGGCGAGATGCGTCCGGTCAGCGACGATCAGTTCCCTCAGCGGCGCCCCCTCGATGATTCCAAGTCCTACGACGTCCTGATCCTCTGCTCGGGCAATTCGGCCCGGTCGATCATGGCGGAAGCCATACTCAACCGCGAGGGCGGCGGGCGTTTTCGGGCGCACTCCGCGGGCAGTCGGCCTCAAAGCGGACCGCATCCGCTTGCCTTGGAATTGCTGGATGGTCTCGGCTACGACACTTCGGCCCTCAGTTCGAAGGGGTGGAGCAAGTTCGCCGGGAAGCGCAGCAAGGCGATGGATTTCATCGTGACCGTCTGCGACGCCGCCGCCGGCGAGCAGTGTCCCACCTGGGCCGGCCATCCGCTGCAGGCGCATTGGGGCATTCCGGACCCGGCCGAAGTGAAGGGCACCAAGGACGTGCAGCGCGCCGCCTTTCTTTCCGCCTATCGCCGCCTGGCCGCAAGATTGACCGCTTTCGTCAATCTGCCCGTGGAGACCTCCGATCTCTCGGCGCTCAAGCGGGATCTCGCGGCGATCGGACGGATGGAAGGCGCGACCGAGGCGACCAGGTTGGCCGACGCCGTGTAACACTCGCCGCAACGACGATGTCACTCGGGCGTCAGGCCCAGTCGCTTCATCTTCTCCCAGAGGGTGGATCTTCCGATTCCGAGCAGCTTCGAGGCCGCTCCGGTTTCGCCGCCCGTGGAGGCGAGCGCCCGCGCGATGTGTCTCCGCTCGGCGGACTGACGCACATCCTCGAGCGTTTGAAGAAATGCGTTGCCGACGGGTTCCGAGCGGACGCTTTCGGGAAACAGGTCGGCGGCGGTGATCCACATGCCGTCGCTCAGGGCCACGGCGCGCTCGACCCTGTTGCGGAGCTCGCGCACGTTCCCGGGCCATGCATGCGCCAACGCAGCCTCTTCCGCCCCGACGTCGAAGCCCCGCAGACTGCTGTCCATCTCGTCGGCAAGATCGGAGAAGAAGCGATTCATCAGGAGTGGGATGTCCTCCAGACGGTCGCGAAGTGCTGGCACTTCGACGCTTACGACGTTGATCCGGTAAAGCAGATCCTCCCTGAAACGGCCTGCATCGACCATCGCCGCGAGATCGGCATTCGTCGCCGCGACGAGCCTGCCGTTGAACGCGATCGGACGTTCCCCGCCTACCCGGTGGAAGGAACGGTCCTGAACCAGGCGCAGCAGCTTGGCCTGCAGGTCTGGGTGGAGTTCGCCTATCTCGTCCAGAAAGAGCACACCCGCGCCGGCGCGTTCCGCATAACCGAGATGCCTCTGCGCCGCGCCGGTGAATGCCCCCTTTTCGTGCCCGAACAGCTCGCTTTCCAGGAGTTGGGAAGGAATCGCCGCGCAGTTGACGGCCATGAACGGCTCGCGGCAGCGTGCGGAGGACGCATGAAGAAAGCGGGCCGCCACCTCCTTGCCGCTACCAGTCTCGCCGGTCAGCAGCACCGTCGTGTTGACGCTGGACAGTTTTCTGAGCAACCGCTCGACGCGCCGCGATGCTGCCGAGCATCCGAGGACTTCGTCTCCGGCGCCTTCATCCGCTCCGATGGTTTCCAGCCGGGTGAGCAACGTCTCGACGTCGAAGGGTTTCGTCACGTAGTCGGCCGCGCCGGCGCGCATCAGTCGGACGGCCTGGTCGATGTCGGCGTGACCGGTGATGAAGAGGAAAGGCGTCCTCATGGATCTGGACGTCTCGGTGAAAAGCTCCTCTCCGCTCATGTCGGGAAGCTTGATGTCGCAGACGACCGCTCTGAAGCGGCCAGTCTCCATCGCGGCCAACGCGTCGCGGCCGTTTCTCCACCACTGGACGGCGATGCCATCCAGAGCGAGCCGCTGAACAAGGCTCTCGCCCATGATCGGGTCATCCTCGACGAGGGCGACGCATTTCTCATCACGCAACATCGGCCAACTCCCTTTCGCGGCGGCTAGGGATCCTTACGTCGACTATCGTGCCTCCCCCGGAAGGCGTCTGCACGGAAACGGCTCCGTGCATGTCGGCAACGAAGCGGCTCGCTGCCCACAATCCCAAGCCACTGCGGTCCGGTGGCGGAAGCGGCGCGCCTCGGGTGAGAACGTCGATCGCCCAAGCGGGCATTCCGTCGCCATCGTCTCGGATCGAAAGAAGCAGGACAGCACCGTCGAGACCGGCTTCGAGCGAAACACCCCCACCCGGCGGCGTCGCTGCGATGGCGTTGAGCAGAAGGTTGAGGACGACCTGCCGGATTGGCGTGCTCGGGAAAGACGTGACTGCATTCGACGCGACACCATTGACGATCCGGATGCTGACGCCCTTGCGCCGGGCCTCCGGTGCCGAAAGAAGCGCGAGATCGTCCAGATCGCGCGCTTCGAATACGCGCGGATTCCGATCGCTTCGATATGCGGAGAGAGTGGTCCGGACCGTGTCGCGGATCGCCTGAAGACCGCGGTCGAGCAGACCGATCGAGTTCTGTTGAACGCTGGGCAGATGGCCGTGCGATTTCAGTGTCGCCACCGCGTTGAAGAGACCCCCGAGCGGATTGTTGATTTCATGTGCGACGGAGGAGGCCAGGCGTCCCAGTATGCTTATCCGACGCTCCCTCGCGAGACGTCGCGCAAGATCCTCTCGTTCGTGCATGGAGCGGACCAAGCCATTGTAGGAACGGAACAGATCACCAAACTCCCCATGTGCACCCGCGATCGCGTCGTTCGGTATCTCCTTCGCCGAGTCCTTGGCTGCACCGAGGTGGTCGGAAAGGATCTTCACCGGCTCCAGCATCTTGCGGGTGAGTAGCCAGCCCGCCGCGGCGAATACCAGGACCAGGATGGAGTTTGACAAGGCGAGCGCGATGGCGACGCTGCGCCTGTCGCTCGCGAGATGCCGCGTGTCGAACCGCGCATAGATCGTCCCCGCCGTCCGGCCGGGATAGGCGAGCGCGCGCTGGACGCTTGCCTCATCTCCGCCGGGATCATAACCGTCGCGGCCGCTCCGCTGTTTGCCGTCGTATTCCGCGCCGATCGGATGGCGTTTCGGATCGGACGCGGCGATGACCCGGTCGTCCGCATTCGTCACGACCGTTTCGATGGGGCGGAGGCTGCGATAGCCCGCCTGGGCACGCTCGATCGCATCGAAGACCTCCCAACTGTCCTCCCGCAAGACGGAGGGCCCGATGGCCGACGCCAGGCCGTCCAGGTAGCTGCGCGACAGGTCGTCGAACGACTGCACCTGCCTCTCGTCGAGCTTGCTCACGACCTGATGCGAGAGCAACGCTCCGACGACGACCATCAGACACACGACGGCCAGCGGCACCTTCGCGGTCAACGGCCAGGGACGTTTGGCTTTGGCGACCATGTTCATCGGGCTACCCCGCCGCGGCGACGAGCGCCGCCTTGATGGCGATGGGATCGAACAGCTCGGGAGCTTCCGAGGAGAACCTGTCCAGTTGGAGCATCTCCAGCACCGCGCGGCCGTCCTCCGTCTGATGCATGGTCAGGAGCGCGTTCTTCAGCAGCGAATGCAGCTCCGCATCCGGCGGCAGCTTCGGCGCAGCGATCGGCGGAAACCCCAGCCACTCCGACGCCGACACGATCCGGGTGCGCGAGGTCAATGCGGGCTCGAGCTTCGAGACCACGTCGTAAACATAGCCATCGACCGAGCCCGATTGCACCAGACCGGCCGCGACCGCGCGGATGACGTCGCGATGCCCGTACGTGAAGAGAGTCTTGGCGAAGAACGTTTCCGGACGGAAGCCGCGAGATATCAGGGCCGCCTTGGTGACGAGGCATCCGGAATTCGAGTCCGGGTCGGAGAAGGCGTGCACGTCTCCTCGGAGCGACGTCAGGTCCGATGCGTCACGATCGGCGTCGCAGATCGCGAGGCTGCGGTAGAGCGGACGACCACGCCATTGTGGCACCGCCAGTAACTGCAGCTCGGTCCGGTGGCTGACGAAGGGGTAGCCGCAGATCCATGCGCCGTCGATCTGCCCGGATGTGAGGAGCGTCGTCACCTCCTGATAGGTTCGGCGGTTGACGAGACGGACCGCGCATCCGGTGCTTCGCTGGAGGTAGGATTGCAGACGACCGAGCAGTTCTAGATCGGAGGTGAGGAAGACAGGTGTCAGGCCGAATTGGACAACAGCGGTCTTTGCGATGGCCGGTGTGGCCAAACGCGTAGAAACAAGCGTGGCGCCGCATAACGAAAGCACGTGACGCCGGCTTGGCTTCGGGTCCGGAGAATACGACACCTCGCACTCCTATCCGACCGCGCCTCTCATGGCCATTTGCCGAAAGCGCAGGTCCTAAATTCCTTGGTCGAAACACCTCACTTCGCCGGCGTACGGGCCGGAACTCAAAAACACTTAATCTGCAATCGCTCTCGAACTCACAGCGCTTTCGAGAGGCTCAACCGCTCGGACAGTTTCTCGGCCGATTCCTTGCGCTCGCTATAGCGATCGGTCAGGTAGCCGGAGACGTCGCGCGTCAGCAGAGTAAACTTTACCAGCTCTTCCGCAACATCGACGATGCGGTCGTAGTACGGCGAAGGCTTCATCCGGCCTTCGTCGTCGAACTGTTCGTACGCCTTGGCGACGGACGACTGGTTGGGGATCGTGATCATCCTCATCCAGCGGCCGAGCACCCGAAGCTGGTTCACCGCATTGAACGATTGCGAACCCCCACTGACTTGCATAACCGCCAGCGTCTTGCCTTGCGTCGGACGAACCGCGCCGACCGATAGAGGTATCCAATCGATTTGCGCCTTCATGATGCCGGTCATCGCGCCGTGGCGTTCCGGACTGCACCACATCTGCCCTTCGGACCAGGTCGTGAGGTCGCGCAGTTCCTGCACCTTCGGATGCTCGGCCGGAGCGCCGTCCGGAAGCGGAAGGCCCGTCGGATCGAAGATGCGGGTCTCGGCGCCGAAGCTCTGAAGTAGACGCGCCGCTTCCTCTGTGGCGAAGCGGCTGAAGGAACGCTCGCGCAAGGATCCGTACAATAGGAGAATGCGGGGCTTGTGCAGCGACGGACTTGCGCGGAGCGCACCTTGGTCCGGCACTGTGAACGCCTGCTCGTTGATGTTGGGTAGATCAGGCTTCGACAACTTCGCCGTCCTCCTTCACGAAACGGCCGATCTTCCGCGGAAGCAGGTCGAGGACCTGCTCCGAGGGACGGCATAGACGAACGCCCGTCGGCGACACGACGATCGGTCGGTTGATGAGAATGGGATGGGCCATCATCGCATCAAGGAGGGCGTCGTCCGACAGCGTCGGATCGTCCAGACCAAGTTCCGCATACGGCGTTCCCTTTTCGCGCAGCAAGGCGCGGACGCCGATGCCCATCGCCGCGATCAGCTCCTTGAGCCGTTCCCGGTTCGGCGGCGACTTCAGGTATTCGATCACGACCGGCTCCTCGCCGCTCTGCCGGATCATAGCCAGGGTGTTGCGCGAAGTGCCGCAATTCGGATTGTGATAGATGGTGATGGTCATCGGGGAAGCTCCGCGCTCTTGTTGCCGGCGCGATCGCTGCCGGCTTCGTACCAATCCTTGGATGCCGTCACGATCTTCACGACGGTCAGCATGACGGGGACCTCGACCAGCACGCCGACGACGGTCGCCAGCGCCGCGCCAGAGTTGAGGCCGAACAGGCTGATCGCAGCGGCAACGGCGAGTTCGAAGAAGTTGCTCGCGCCGATCAGCGCTGCGGGCGCGGCGACGCACCAGGCCACGCCGAGATAGCGGCTCATCACGTAGGCCAGTCCGGCGTTGAAGTAGACCTGAATAAGGATAGGCACGGCGAGGATCGCGATGACGGTCGGCTGCGCGATGATCTGTTCGCCTTGGAAGCCGAAGAGCAGGACCAGCGTGGCCAGCAGGGCGACGAGCGACAGAGGCTGCAGGCGCGCCATCGTGCGGTCGAAGGCGCCCTGTCCGGACGCCAACAGCGAGCGGCGCCACAACTGGGCGACGATCACCGGCACGATGATGTAGAGCGCGACGGAGAGGAGGAGCGTCGCCCACGGCACGGATACCGACGCGACGCCGAGCAGCAGTCCGACGATGGGAGCGAAGAGGAAGACCATCAGTACATCGTTCAGCGCGACCTGGCCGAGCGTGTAGTTGGGATCGCCGTTGACCAGGTTGGACCAGACGAACACCATCGCGGTACAGGGAGCCGCCGCCAGCAGGATCAGTCCGGCGATATACGATGGAATCTGGTCGCCCGGTAGAAACGGCGCGAACACATGGGCGATGAAGAAGGTGCCAAGGAGAGCCATCGAGAAAGGCTTCACGGCCCAATTGATGAACAGGGTCACACCCACGCCTCTGGCATGCTCGGTCACTTTGCCCAGCGCTCCGAAGTCGATCTTTAGCAACATTGGGATGATCATGAGCCAGATGAGGACGGCGACGGGCAAGTTGACATTCGCCACTTCGGCGCCGGCGACCGCCGAGAAGAGTCCCGGCAATGCATGACCCAATGCGACGCCTGCGGCGATGCAGAGGATGACCCAGAGAGTCAGATATCGTTCGAAGATGCTCATGGACGCTTTCGGCTCGGAATGGTCGGGGTGGGTGTGATGTCGTCTCTCGTCGGCAGCGGGCCGCTACAGACGCCAGCGAAGGCTTGGGCCGTCCTTTGTGGCCTACGCCGGTCGAATTCGTTTCCAGCGCCTCGGCTGCCGACGGTAGGCGAACGCGTTAACCCCCGCCATCCGGTCGTGTCAGGCACGGGATCGCTCCTTAGTCTTCGCTTTCGTCTTGGGCGGCGCGCAGCAGGACGCAAGTTGCTCGATCACCGGCGCGCAGAATTCGGCACGTCCGCCGCAGCAGTCCTGAAGCATGAAAAGGATGATCGCCTGCAGCGAAGAGATCTCGGCGCGGTAGACGATAGAGCGACTGCGGCGCTCGCTCACGACGAGCCCGGCCCTCGCCAAAATCGACAGATGGGCCGAGAGCGTGTTCTGCGGAACCTCAAGCAGCCGTGCCAGGTCGCCGGCCGGGAGACCCTCCGGTTCGTGCTGTACCAGCGCGCGGAACGCTTGAAGACGAGTGCCTTGGGCGAGCGCGGCGAGCCCGAGGACTGCTTGTTCGTTTTCCATATATCCAGACTTACGGAAATGACGCGGCGCGTCAACCCAGCATCGGCGATAATTTCGAATATTCTAGAAATATGGTTGACTGTCTGGGGCGGCGAGCTCATCTTGCCCCCATGAAGATTGAAGACGCAGCGGCCAGGCTCGAAGCGCTCGGCAACCCAACCCGCCTCCGGATCTACCGCGCGTTGGTTCGCGCCGGCCAGGCCGGGATGCCGGTCGGCCGTCTGCAGGAGAGGCTCAAGATTCCGGCCTCGACGCTCTCACATCACATCAAGGCGCTGGTGGCGGTCGATCTGATCTCGCAGGTGCGGGAATCGACGACGCTCGTCTGCCACGCGCAGTACGCCAATATGCAGGGGCTGGTCGATTTCCTGGTCGCCGAGTGCTGCGCGGACGAGAAATGCGCGGATACGCAGTCGGCCGCGTGATGGGCTTCGTCCGTAATTTCGATGATACTAGAAGGATCGGAGAACAACATGCCGAAAACAGTGGCGATCATCGGAGCGGGCCCCGTGGGCCTGGCGGCGGCGGCTCACGTCATGGAGCGCGGCATGATGCCGATCGTGCTGGAAGCCGGCCATGCCGCCGGCGCCTCCGTACGCGAATGGGGACACGTGCAGCTCTTCTCGCCCTGGGAATACAATATCGATAAGGCTGCGGCCCGCCTGCTCGAGCCAACGGGCTGGAACTCTCCCGACCCGCACGTCTATCCGACGGGAGCGGAGCTCATCGAGCGCTATATCGAGCCCCTCGCCACGCGGACCCCGCTGTGGGACGTGATCCGGACGGCGAGCAGAGTCGAGGCCATCGGTCGGATCGGCTTCGACAAGGCAAAGTCGGCCGGCCGGGAAACGGCGCCGTTCGAAATCAGGTACCGGAACGGCAAGGGGCCGGAGACCCTCCTCGCCGATGCGGTGATCGACGCATCCGGATCCTGGTCGTTGCCGAACCCGGCTGGCGCGAACGGGCTTCCCGCGGCCGGCGAACGCGAGTCCGCAGACCGGATCGCCTACGGAATGCCGGATGTGCGCGGAACGGCACGCGGGCGCTACGCCGGCAAAACGGTGGCGGTGCTCGGCGCGGGGCACTCGGCGATGGGCACCCTGACGGAGCTCGCGCATCTCCGCGCGGACGTCCCCGATACGCGGGTGATCTGGCTGCTGCGCGGGAACGACCCTTCCAAATCCTACGGGGGCGGAGTGAACGACAAGCTGGCCGCCCGCGGCGAGCTGGGCACGACCTTCGCTTCGCTGGTGGCATCAGGCCGGATCGAGCTTGAGCAAGGATTCGCGGTCTCGCATGTGGCCTCGTCCGGAGACCGCCTGCGCGTCGGAGCCGGGTCCGCCTGCTGCGGCCGGCACGTGGTCGTGGACGAACTCGTCGTCGCGACCGGCTTCCGTCCGGACCTGTCGATCCTGAGCGAACTGAGGATCCGCCTGGATCCCGCGATCGAGGCGCCCGTCGCGCTCGCGCCGCTGATCGATCCCAACGAGCACTCTTGCGGAACGGTCAGGCCTCACGGCGCGCGCGAACTCGCGCAGGACGATCCGGGACTCTACATCGCCGGCATGAAATCGTACGGCCGGGCACCGACCTTCCTCATGGCGACCGGCTACGAACAGGTCCGCTCGATCGCCGCGGACATCGCCGGCGACCGTGCCGCGGCCGAGCGGGTCGAACTCGAGCTGCCCGAGACCGGCGTCTGCACGCGCGGGGGCGTCGAGAGCGGCGTCGCCGTGGCAACGTCGTGCTGCGGGACACCGCCCCCGGCTCCCTCCACCGGTTGTTGCGGTCCGCGCCCATGACTGCCGTCCGGACGTCGATCGTAGGCGCCGAACCTTCACGGTCGTTCCGCGAATGAGGTGGCGCGGCAATCTTCAGGGGAAGCCTGCCATCTTGGCCATGTGCGTCGGCCAGTTGGGCAATCTGCTGCCGCATGTCGCCGTGCCGTCGATACTGGCGCAATTTCTGATTCCGGAATGGGGCCTGACCGGCACGTCCGCGGGTTTGCTCGCCGGGAGCTTCGCGGCCGGATACATGCTGGCCGTCCCGGTATTGTCCACGCTGACCGACAGGATCGACGCCCGTCTGATCCTGATCGCCGGCTCTGCGTTGAGCTCGGTCGCGACGGTCGCCTTCGGAATGTTCGCGAACGGCTTCTGGTCGGGAGCGGCGCTCTGGGCCTTGGCCGGCATCGGCTTCGCGGGCGCCTACATGCCCGGCCTGAAGGCTCTGACGGACCGCCTTGAACCCGGCGACTCTTCGCGCGCGGTCACCCTGTACACGTCGAGCTTCTCGCTCGGCGTCGGGCTGTCGTTTCTCGTCTCTCAGATCGTGGCGGAGCAATTCGGCTGGCGCGCCGCATTTTACACCACCGCTCTTGGACCTTTGGTGATGATGGCCGTCTGCCTGTCCCTGACGCCCGTCACGCCCAAGGCCACCACCACCAAGTTGCTCGCGTTCGGACCGGTGCTGCGGAACAAGCCCGCGATGGGGTACGTGCTTGGCTACGGAGCGCACTGCTTCGAGCTCTACGGCATCCGGACCTGGCTCGTCGCCTTCTGGACATTCGTCGTCGCGCACAACGGCGGCGCCGGCGTCCTGACGCCGGTTGCCGTGAGCTTCGGATTCTCCCTCCTGGCGATGCCTTCCAGCATCATCGGGAACGAGCTCGCGATCCGGTTCGGCCGCCACTGCGCGGTCTCGGTCGTCATGATCGTGTCGGCTTGCGTTGGGCTGTCTATCGGCGCGCTTGCCGGGGCTTCGCCCTATGCCTTGCTTCCCCTCCTCATCCTGTACGCGATCACCGTGCCGGCCGATTCCGGCGCGCTGACCGCAGGCATGGCGATGTCCGCTCTTCCGGAGAGCAGGGGCGCGACCATGGCCGTCCATTCGACCGTCGGCTTCGGACTGTCCGCGCTCGGGGCCTGGTGCGTTGGAGCCGCGCTCGACGCGTCCGGAGGTCCCAACGTGCCGTCCGCGTGGTTCGCGGCATTCGCGGTGCTCGCCGCCGGAATTCTTATCGGTCCGCTGGCATTGAGATGGTCGCGAGCCGCTCCAATCCCGACGACATCGTCTCTCGATATGGACTCCATGGAATGACCGATCGCCAGCTTCCCATCATCCTTTCGCTCGGAACGACGCAGACGCTGGCCTGGGCATCCAGCTACTATCTGCCGGCCATCCTCGCCGATCCCATCGCGCGCGATCTCGGTATATCGAGCAACTGGTTCTTCGCAGCATTTTCCGCATCGCTCGTCATTTCGGGATTGCTCGGCCCCCGTGTCGGCCGGCAGATCGACCGCGTCGGCGGCAGGCAGGTCCTGTGCGCCTCGAACCTGCTGTTTGCCGGCGGCCTCGCGTTGCTCGGGCTGGCATCTTCGTTGTGGATGCTCGGCCTCGCCTGGTTGCTGCTCGGCATCGGAATGGGACTCGGTCTCTACGATGCGGCGTTCGGCGCCCTCGGGCGCATCTTCGGCGACAAGGCCCGGCGCCCGATCACCGGCATCACGCTTCTCGCAGGATTCGCCAGCACGATCGGATGGCCGTTGAGCACGCTGGGCCTCGATACGATCGGATGGCGGGGCACCTGCTTCGGTTGGGCGGCCGCTCACATCGTGATCGGGCTGTCGCTCAACATGCTCTTCCTTCCGAAGACCGAGCGTGCGGTCCGCAGCGAGGCGGAGCCGCCGGCCGCGAAGCCGCACGTCGCGATCGACGGCACGATGATCCTACTGTCCTTCGCGTTCGCCGCGGCTTGGACCGTCACGTCGGCGATGGCCGCGCACCTCCCCCGGATCGTCGAGAGCTTCGGAGCCACGCCCGCCCAGGCCGTGTTCGCGGGAATGATGATCGGACCCGCACAGGTGGCCGCACGCATCGTCGAGGCCGGGCTGTTGAACCGCTTCCATCCGCTCTTCTCGACGAGCCTCGCCTGCATCACGCATCCGATCGGGGCCGGCGTCATCGCGCTGTTCGGAGGGGGAGCGGCCGCGGCATTCGCGCTTTTGCACGGTGCCGGCAACGGCATCCTGACGATCGCCAGAGGCACCCTGCCTCTCTCGATCTTCGGTCCAGAGAATTACGGCTATCGACTCGGATTGCTCGGGGCGCCGTCGCGCATCTGCCAGGCCCTCGCTCCCGTCGCGTTCGGCGTGCTGATCGAGATCATGAGCGGGCGGGTGCTGATCATCACCTCGCTGCTGAGCCTCGCGGCACTATCCGCCCTTCTCCTGCTGTCGAAGCGTCCCCGCCCCGCCGGCGAGACGGCCGCAGCACGCGCGGGCTGAAGGCGGTCACGACGTTCATGATTGACGGTGAAGCGAAGCAGCGCGCGTTCGCACTGCCTACGATCGGTCCGGATTGGTCGCTGGGCGGAATCCTCGGAAGCCGCACCTCAATTTCGGGCACAAATGCAGTCCGCTGATCCGCGCGGGTCACCTACAGCGGTTCGACGCAACCCGAAGTCTCAGAAGCAGGCAACCCTTTCTTGGCTCGTCGAATTTCTTGCCGGTCCCGTCGCGTCAGGACCCTGCGCACGAACCAGAACCGCAGCGGTCGCGAGGAGCAGACGTTTCCATTGCGCATTGACTTGATTGTGATGGCCTTTGCTCGGTGAATTTGCTATCCGGGGCTGGATGCAAACTGCCATCGACAAGCGTTGTTCGGCAAGGCCGGGAGGGCGAATCCTCCGCGGGTTTAGAATCTTTCTGGCGTTATTCTACCTGACCGCTTGCCTTACCTATCAAGTTTCTTGCGTGGATCAGGTCACCTCCGCTTTTGGCTCAGAACAGGTGTCCGACGCCTCCCGTGACGGCGGCTCGGTCCCGCAACTCGCACTCTGCGATCACTGCCCGACATGTTCGGCGGCCGTGGTCCCGTGTTCGGTTGCGGAAACGATCACATCCGCCACGTTCGGCTTCACCAGCACGCACGCGGGTCCTTTCGCGGCCTCCGACCACGCGTGGCTCGTTTTCCCGCCACCCAAACACCTGACCTGAGCTCAATCACCGGGCGCGTCGCGCCCTGAGTCCGTCCCTGTCAGGTCTCCAATATGTTATCGAAAAATGCCACGCGTATCGCGTGCGCCATCACGTTGCTCGCCTGTTTGTCGCCGGCAGGCGCCGCGCACTCGCAAACCCTCACCATGGGAGCTGCCCTAAGGCGCGCGCTCAACGCCAGTCCCCGGCTGACGGCTGCCGAGCGCGATGTAGGCGTCGCCCGCGGTCAGCGCATCCAATCCGGCGCCCTGATCAATCCGGAAATCTCATACGAACAGGACGATTCGTTCGGTACCGGTGCCTACCGGGGAACTCGGTCTGCCGAAACGACGCTGCAAATCAGCCAGATGTTCGAGCTTTCGGGAAAGAGGGATGCTCGCATCGCCGCGGGCCAGGCCGGCCTGGATCAGGCCTCGATCGAGCGGCAGGCGGTCAGACTGGAGGTGCTGGGCGAGACCGCGATTGCCTTCCTCAACGTTCTCGGCCTGCAGCGGAGGATCGAGATCCTCAACGAGCAGATCGGAGCCATCGACCGGATCACGCCACTGCTGCAGCGGCGCGTAGAGGCGGGGGCATCTTCCATCGCGGAAACGGGACGAGCGGAAGTCGCATCAGCGCTCGTCAAGGCCGATCGCGAGCGCACGAAATCGTCGCTGGCCACGGCGCGCCGCGAACTGGCCGTCCTGATGGGCGATATCGAACCCAAGTTCGGCGCGGTATCGGGACGCCTCGACACGACAGGTCGGCCCCCGGCCTTTCAGGCCGTGGTCGCGGCGATAGATGCCAACCCTCAACTGGTGCGCTGGACGGCGGTATACGCGCAGCGCAACGCCCAATTGATCCTCGCGCGTCTGAAACCCTATCCCGATGTCACGGTCTCGGCCGGATGGCGGCACTACAACTCGACGGGCGATGACGCGGTACGGCTGTCGGTCTCGATTCCAATTCCCGTGTTCGATCAGAATCAAGGCAACATCATCTCCGCGCAGGAAAGCCTGGCCAAGACAGCGGCCGAGCGGAAAGCCAACCGCAACACGCTGATCGTGGTGGCCGGCCGCGCATACGACACGCTGCAGGGCTCGCTCCGCGAACTCGCAATTCTCCGCGAGGCCGCTCTACCAAGGTCGAACGATGCGGCTAACGCTATTTTCGAAGGATACGGTCAGGGCCGCTATTCGCTGCTCGAAGTGCTGGACTCACAAGCAAGCGTCGCACAGGCGCGGCTTCGCGAACAGGAGGCCCAGCAGAATTTCCACGTCGCCGTCGCCACCATCGAGGGTCTGGTCGGCAATCCATTCGCGCTGGCGCGGGGGAGCGCACGATGAACAAGAAAACTTTCGTCATTGCCGTAGCGGCGTTCGCGGTCGCTGTTGCGGGATACGGCGTCTACGCATCCGCAGCGGGTAAGCCGTCCGAGCCTACCGGAAAGCAACAGAAGAAGGCCGAGAAAGGCGAAGACGAAGAGGGCGGTGTCGCGATGAGCGATGCGAAGGTCGCTGCCTCAGGGATCGAAGTAGCCCGCGCCGGCGAGGCGACGTTGCGAAACGCTTTGGTTCTGAATGGGATCATCCAGCCGAACCAGGAAACACTGGTGCATGTCACGCCACGCTTCCCGGGCATCGTGCGTGAAATCAAGAGGCGCATCGGTGATACCGTTGCGCAGAACGATTTGTTGGCGAAGGTCGAGAGCAATCAGAGTCTGACCACTTACGAAATGCGTGCGCCGATCTCGGGAACCGTAATCGACCGTCAGATTTCGCTCGGCGAGTACGCATCCGAGCAAAAGCCCGCGTTTACCGTCGCCGACATCTCGAATGTGTGGGTAGATCTGTCCGTGTACCGGCGCGATCTGCCGCGGGTGAAGCTTGGCGACGCGTTGATCATCGACGTCGACGACGGATCGGACCCGATAGAGGCGAAAATATCGTACGTCTCGCCGGTCGGAAGCAGCGACACTCAGAGCGCGCTGGTACGTGCTGTCGTCCCGAACGAGGGCCTGCGCCTCCGGACAGGATTGTTCGTATCCGCGCGCCTCATCCTCTCCGCCAAGACGGTGGCGGTCGCAGTAAAAACGTCGGCTCTCCAAACCCTTGAAAACCGCAACGTCGTCTTCGTCCGAGAGGGTGCCAAGTTCGAGGCGCGCGATGTCGAGATCGGGGCGCGAGACGCCGAAAATGTAGAGATACTGTTCGGGCTGCTCGAGGGCGACCGGTATGCGGCCAGAAACAGCTTCATCGTCAAGTCGGAGATGGGCAAGGGCGGTGCCGATCATGACTGATTCTCCCTATGTCCTACGCGAAGGTGCTTGGCCGCCGACCCGAGACCGCTCACTCGTCGTCGTAGAAATTGGCCCGCGCCTCTTCCCAATCGGAGGCCGACGATGATCGACTCGATGCTCGTCTTCTCGGTCCGTCACCGGTGGCTGGTGATGATCGGCGTTTTCGTCATGGGCGCCTTCGGAATCTGGAATTTCACGCGGCTGCCGATCGACGCGGTGCCGGACATCACGAACGTGCAGGTCCAGATCAATACCAGCGCGCCGGGCTACTCCCCGTTGGAGGTCGAGCAGCGCATCACCTTCCCAATCGAAACGGCAATGGGCGGCTTGCCGAAGCTCGTCAATACGCGATCGCTGTCCCGCTACGGCTTGAGCCAGGTGACGGTCGTCTTCAAAGACAGCACCGACATCTACTTCGCCCGCCAACTCGTCAACGAGCGCGTGCAGCGGGTGAAGGACAGTCTTCCTGTCGGTGTCGAGACCGCTATGGGACCTGTCTCGACCGGATTGGGGGAAATCTACCAATTCACCGTCGATTCAGCGCCCGACGCGAAAAATGCCGAGGGGAACCCATACACGCCGAGCGATCTGCGGACGATTCAGGATTGGATCATCAAACCACAGCTTCGCAACGTCCCGGGTGTCAATGAGGTCAACACGATCGGCGGCTTCGAAAAGCAGTTTCATGTCCTTCCGGATCCGAGCAGGTTGATGGCCTACCGCCTGAGTTTCCGCGAAGTGATGACGTCGTTGGCCGCGAACAATGCGAATGTGGGTGCCGGGTACATCGAAAGGAACGGCGAGCAGTATCTGGTCCGTACGCCCGGCCAAGTATCGAACATCGAAGAGATCCAGCAGATCGTCATCGGATCGCGAAACGGCATTCCCGTTCGAATCCTGGACGTGGCCGAGGTGAAGGAAGGCACGGACCTTCGTACCGGTGCAGCGACGCTCGACGGCAAGGAAGTCGTGATGGGTACGGCGATGCTATTGATCGGCGAGAACAGCCGGACGGTGGCGCAGCGCGTTTCCGCGAAGATCGATGCGATCGGCAAGTCCCTTCCCGACGGCGTGATCGTGCGAGCGGTCTACGACCGAACGCATCTAGTGGATGCCACGATCGCCACGGTCGAGAAGAACTTGGTGGAGGGCGCTCTTCTGGTCGTCGTCATTCTCTTTCTGATCCTCGGCAACTTCAAGGCGGCATTCGCCACGGCGTTGGTCATTCCCCTCGCCATGTTGTTCACCGTCACCGGCATGTTCGAGAACAAGGTCAGCGCCAATCTCATGAGCCTGGGCGCCATCGACTTTGGCATCATCATCGACGGTGCGGTCATCATCGTCGAGAACTGCCTGCGCCTGCTCGCGCACGAACAGAGCGCGCGAGGCCGCATGCTGACGCGCGGAGAACGCTTTGACACCATCATCAGAGGCTCGCGCGAGGTGATTAAGCCTAGTCTGTTCGGCACCCTGATCATCGCAGTCGTCTATCTCCCGGTCCTCACCTTGACAGGCGTCGAAGGCAAGATGTTCACGCCGATGGCTTTGACCGTGCTCATTGCCCTCCTGGGAGCGAGCATCCTCTCGATGACGTTCGTGCCTGCCGCGGTCGCGATTTTCGTCACGGGTAGGGTGTCTGAATCCGAGAACTGGTTCATGCGCCTGGCCCACCGGTCTTACGTTCCGGTATTGGACCTGGCCATCCGGTATCGGAGCCTGGTAGCGGTCGCGGCTGTCGCGTTGATGATCGTCAGCGGCTATATGGCTTCCCGGATGGGCGGCGAATTCATCCCCAGCCTCGACGAGGGCGACGTCGCCATCCAGGCGATTCGAATTCCCGGCACCAGCCTCACTCAATCCGTCGAGATGCAGAAGTCCTTGGAGAGAAGGCTTCTGGAGATCCCGGAAGTGAAGGAAACGTTCGCCCGCACCGGCACCGCGGAGGTCGCCACCGATCCAATGCCGCCGTCGATCTCCGATGGCTACGTCATGCTGAAACCGCGCGACCGGTGGCCCGATCCGAGCAAATCAAAGTTATCGCTCGTCAAGGAAATCGAGGAGGCAGCCGAAGAAATCGCCGGTAGCAACTACGAACTGTCGCAGCCGATACAGCTTCGCTTCAACGACCTGATCTCCGGCGTGCGCAGCGACGTGGGGGTGAAGATATTCGGAGACGATCTCGAAGTCCTGACCCAGATCGCCGCCCGGGCGCAGTCTGTGCTCGAAAAAGTGGACGGCGCCGCCGACGTCAAGACCGAGCAGGTCGCAGGCCTCCCTGTGCTGACCGTCAGGCTCGAACGAAGAGCCTTGGCCCGGCTCGGCATCAGCGTATCCGACGTGCAAAGCCTGGTCGAAGTCGCAGTCGGCGGGAAGAGCGCAGGTCTTGTATTCGAGGGTGACCGTCGTTTCGATCTTGTCGTGAGGCTGCCGGAGAATCTGCGCTCGGACGTGGAGGCCCTGAAAGCGCTTCCGATACCGCTGCCGCCAATCGACGGCCAAACCAGAGCCCAGCCGACGGCGCTGGTAGCGTCTCCACTCGCGCAGATGCGATACGTGCCATTGTCCGAGCTGGCCGAAATCCTGGTGGCCCCTGGTCCGAACCAGATAAGCCGGGAGGACGGCAAGCGCCGCATCGTCGTGTCCGCCAATGTCCGCGGCAGGGATCTCGGCTCATTCGTGACCGACGCGCAGAACCAGATCGCAGAGAAGGTGAAGCTGCCCGCCGGCTATTGGATCGGATGGGGCGGACAGTTCGAGCAACTCGTTTCGGCGACCCAGCGTCTCATGATCGTTGTACCGATAGCTCTGCTGCTCATATTCCTGTTGCTGTTCATCAGCCTGGGATCGTCTGCCGACGCTCTTCTGGTCTTCAGTGGTGTCCCGTTGGCGTTGACTGGTGGGATATTCGCCCTGGCATTGAGAGGCATCCCTCTTTCGATCAGCGCGGGCATCGGCTTCATTGCGCTTTCCGGCGTTGCGGTGCTGAATGGTCTGGTGATCATAACCTTTATCGAGAGGCTGCGCGGCGAAGGCAGAACCATCATGCAAGCCGTCCAGGAAGGAGCCTTGACCCGGCTGCGACCGGTCTTGATGACCGCACTCGTCGCCTCTCTCGGCTTCGTGCCGATGGCGATCGCCACCGGCGCGGGCGCAGAGGTTCAACGACCGCTGGCCACGGTCGTGATAGGTGGGATCATCTCTTCCACCGTCCTGACGCTCCTCGTCCTCCCAGCGCTCTACATCCTATTCCGGCGCGAAAGGTCGCCTGCCCGCGTGGAGACGAACTCATTCAACACGATCGAAGGAGAACATCGGTGAAGAAGATCCTGATCATTGTAGCCGTCCTGCTGACTGCCGGACCAGCCATCTCGCAACAATCCAGCCAAAAAGGTCCTAACGGCGGCCCGATGGAGGACATAGTGGGCGTCGATGTCGAAATGGTCGCGAAGGGTAAGACGATCCTGTTCAACATCTTTGACGAGAAGAGCGGCAAGGCGATGTCGGCAGAGGGGTTCTCTGGCTCAGCGCTCCTTGTATCCGGCAGCGATCGCGAAGCGATCAAGCTCGTTCCGGACGGAAATGCGCTGAAAGCCGAGGTCAAAAAGGAAGTCGCGCCAGGCTCCGCGATCAGCATAACGCTCAAGAATCCCGAAGGCAGGTCCGGACAGGTCAAGTTCAAGAATTGAGGACCTCTGCCCAGGCCGTCGTCGATTGCGAATGCAACGGGTCAAGGCATGGAATAGCGCCAACGGAAGCGGGGTGCGGGCATCCAGACCCGATGCCCGCGTTGCGACAAGGTTGATCATCAAGGCGGATCGCCGGGGTCGATGTTGAAACTGGTGGCAAGGCGATGATTGAGGAAAGTGCGATGAAGAAAGCTACGGCAGTCAAGACCCGCTTGCGCGTGGCCGGAATGGATTGTGCCTCCTGCGCAATGAAGATCGAGAATGCGCTACAAAGGCTGGATGGCGTTTCCAGCGTCAACGTTTCGGTTCCGACCGGGACAGTCACCGTCGATTACGCCGGGCCTGATCGCGATTTGCTGCGGCAACGCGTCGAAGGACTTGGTTACAAGGTGATCGATCTCGGACGGGGAGCGGAGCCGAGCGGCTCGATCCCCGCCGCAGACAACCAAGCGGCAGCCGGCGGTGGAGAGATGGCTTGGTGGCGGACGGGAAAGGCGCTCTTGACCGCCGCGTCCGGAATGGCCTTCGCCAGCGCCTACGTGTCGGGGCAGCTTTTTCCTCAGACCGAGAGATGGGCGTTTTTAGTTGCTCTGCTTGTGGGGCTCGTTCCCATCGCGCGGCGCGCGGTCGGGGCCGCTCTGACGGGCACGCCCTTTTCCATCGAGATGTTGATGTCGATCGCCGCAATCGGCGCGGTGTTCATCGGCGCGGCCGAAGAGGCGGCGGCGGTGGTCTTTCTCTTCATGATTGGCGAACTGCTGGAGGGGGTCGCCGCGGGGAAAGCGCGGGCCAGCATCCAGGACCTGACCCGCCTCGTTCCGAAGACGGCCAGGTTGGAAGAAGACGGTCAGGTCCGCGAGGTCCAAGCCGAAGCCCTGGCGGTGGGTTCTGTCATCCTGATCCGACCGGGAGACCGGATCTCCGCCGACGGCGTCATCGTCTCCGGAGAGAGCGCGATCGACGAGGCTCCCGTAACGGGAGAGAGCACTCCGGTGCGCAAGGGACCGGACGCGAGGCTGTTCGCGGGAACGATCAATGGTGACAGCTTGTTGCGCATGCGGGTGACCGCTGCTGCCGCCGACAATACAATCGCGCGCATCGTCCGCTTGGTCGAGGAGGCGCAGGAGTCGAAGGCGCCGACCGAACGCTTCATCGACCGCTTTTCGAGGTACTACACGCCCGCAGTCGTCGCGGTCGCGGTGTTGGTGGCGGTCGTTCCGCCTGCGCTTTTCACCGGCGGCTGGAGTGACTGGATCTACAAGGGCCTGGCCGTTCTTCTGATCGGCTGCCCGTGCGCGCTGGTGATCTCGACGCCGGCCGCCATCGCGGCCAGCCTCTCGGCGGGTGCACGCCGCGGCCTTCTGCTGAAAGGCGGCGCCGTCCTCGAACGGTTCGGAAAGGTGACGCTCGCCTGCTTCGACAAGACCGGCACGCTGACGGTTGGAAAGCCGCAGGTGACCGACATCCTTACTTTCGGCACTGCCGAAACGGACATCATCCGCTTTGCGGCGGCGCTTGAGACCGGGTCTAGCCACCCGTTGGCCAACGCCATCTTGGCGCGAGCCTCGGCCGATAAGGTGACACCGCCCGCGGCGACGGATGCCGCCGCCATCGGAGGCAAGGGCGTCACAGGCTTGGTGGAGGGCAGAAAGGTTTTCCTCGGCTCGGCGCAAGCTGCGAGCGAGATCGCCCCGCTTCAAGTGCACCTTGAGCGCATCGCAGAGCTGAACGACCAAGGCAAGACCGTCTCCGTTCTTCTGATCGACGGAAAACCGGCGGGCGCGATCGCGATGCGAGACGAACCCCGTCCGGATGCAGCCAGCGGGTTGGCACGCTTGGCGGACGCAGGGATCCGGACGGTCATGCTGACAGGGGATAATCGCCGGACCGCCACGGCAATCGGGCGGCAGCTTGGGATGGATGTCGAGGCCGAACTGCTGCCGCAAGACAAGCAACGGATCGTCGCGAGATTTCGGCGCGACGGCTTCACCGTGGCAAAAATCGGGGACGGAATCAACGATGCACCGGCGCTTGCAGAAGCGGATGTCGGCATCGCCATGGGCGGCGGGACCGACGTCGCCTTGGAGACCGCGGACGCGGCCGTACTGTACGGGCGCGTTTCCGATGTCGCTGCGATGGTAGAACTGTCGAAGCGTACGATGGCGAACATCAAGCAGAACATCGCGGTAGCGCTGGGCCTCAAGGCGGTGTTTCTGGTCACGACGGTCGCCGGTGTGACGGGCCTATGGCCAGCGATCCTCGCGGACACCGGGGCCACGGTGCTCGTCACCCTGAACGCGCTGCGCCTTCTCGGTTCGCCTCCATCCGGCGAAGATCGGGCTGCGGGCTGATGGACGGGAGAACTGACCCGCAACGGCTTAGCTCACCACCGAAGCGTGTAGCGGTCTCGTCCGACCGCCGCGCTGTTCCTCTATAGCCGGTTCGGCCACAACAGCACCGCTTCGTCACAATCGGCACCGGCAATGCCGAAGAGACCGTCTTGGCGCGTCGATTAGAATGGATATGAGATGACACGCGGATCAATCTTCATGTTTCAGAGAACAACACGCATTGCTCTTGCGACACGCGATTGGATGCGCGCTGCCGGCTCCGGAATGTCACGGTGTCTCGCTTCGTGTTTCCTGGTGTTCTTTCTGGCCGTCGCCTCGCCGGCATGCGCGGAGACCGCTCCCGCGCAGACGATCTGGCGTCTCCTCGACTACATCGCGGTCGATTATCCGGAGGCGGTAGCCAACGGCGAAATCGTGAACCAAGCCGAATTCGACGAAATGCGCGAATTTTCGTCGACCGCTCACAGACTTGTCAAAGAGCTTCCGGAAACGTCTTCGAAGGGAATGCTCGAAAGACGATCGGCCGAACTGGAAGACCTGATCGCCTCGAAATCACCTCCGCCCGCAATCGCGAAAGCCGCAAGGTCGCTGGCTGCCGATCTGCTGACGGCCTATCCCGTTCCGTTGGCGCCTACGGTCGCGCCCGACCTGAAACGCGGCAAGGCATTGTACGCGCAGCTTTGCGCCGGTTGCCACGGATCTGCCGGCGATGGCAAGGGTCCGCAATCGGAAGGGCTGGATCCGCCCCCGATCGCGTTCACCGAACAAGCCAGGGCACGCGAACGCAGCGTCTTCGCGCTTTATCAGGTGATCGAACAGGGCCTCGATGGGACCAGCATGGCCAGCTTCTCAGACCTGCCCGCGCAGGAGCGATGGGCGCTCGCATTCTATGTTGGCACACTTGCATATCCGGATGAGGCAACCGCGCGTGGAAAAGCCTTGTGGGAGGCCGACGCAGGCCTTCGGAAACGTCTCGGTCTCGAAAAACTGGTCGGTATCACGCCAGCAGCCTTCGCCGAGGAGTTCGCCTCGGTCAACTCCCCGGACCTCGTCGCTTTCCTTCGTCGGCATCCCGAGGTCCTTGATGCCGGCCGGGCGTCGGGAAGCCTCACACTCGCGCGTACGAAGCTCGACGAAGCATTGGCTGCATACGGACGCGGAGACAAGAAGGCGGCGACGCAAATAGCGTTATCCGCCTATCTCGACGGCTTCGAGCCTGTGGAAGCGCTACTGTCGGCACGCGACCATGCGCTGATGGTCCGTATCGAAGGCGCTATGGCTGAACTGCGCGGCTCCATCGCTGCGGGTGAACAGGTCGATGCCATCCGGGAACGCGTGAACACGGTAGACGGGCTCTTCGAACAGGCTGAGAAGGTGCTGGCGGACCAGGCATCGGCCACGTCGAGCTTCATAGCGGCCTTTACCATCCTGGCTCGGGAGGGTCTGGAGGCGTTGTTGATCGTCGTCGCCATGATCGCCTTCCTCAACAAGGCCGGCCGCCGAGACGTGCTCGGCTACGTGCACGGCGGCTGGATAGCGGCTCTCGGCGTCGGAGCGGGAACCTGGGCGGCCGCTACATGGCTGATCACAATCAGCGGAGCCAGCCGCGAATTGACGGAAGGATTCGGGGGAATCTTCGCCGCAGCCGTTTTGATTTGGGTAGGCATCTGGATGCATGGCAAGAGTAGTGCCGATGCGTGGCAGCTATACATCCGTGAAAAACTCGGGAGAGCCCTCGATCGCCGCTCCGCATGGTTTCTCTTCCTCCTCACTTTCGTGGTCGTCTATCGCGAAGTGTTCGAAACGATACTGTTCTATGCAGCGATCTGGAGTCGTGGCGACGCCGGTGCGGTCGTTGCCGGCGCGCTCACGGCGACGGTCGTATTGGCGATCGTCGCGATCGCCATGCTTCGGTTCAGCAGCTATCTGCCGGTCGGCAAATTCTTCGCTTACAGCTCCTTCCTGATGGCGATCCTCGCCGTCGTTCTTGTCGGTAAAGGCGCTGCAGCGCTCCAGGAGGCTGGCTATCTGCCGGTTACCCTCTGGCGCGGGTTGTTCCGGAACGAGATGCTCGGCATCTATCCCACGCGAGAAACGTTGCTTGCGCAGCTCGCTGTCATCGCCTTGCTCGCGATCGGCTTCGGACGAAACCGGCTTGCTTCGGTCGGCTCCCCGCATGGTCACACAGGTGGAGGTTCAGGAATCGAACATGGTCGGCAGGACGAATGAAGCGCGCGCGAAGACGCAAAATGGTCATTTGGTTCCGGCCGGTCCAACGATCTCGCAGCACGTCCCAACTCAGCCCAGCGAACCCAATGCCGGAAATGTCTCCAGAAACCAAATCGCTAGGGTCGCGAGGTCCCCGGTCATCATCGCAACGCCCATGGCAATCATGATGCCTCCGGCCAGCAGGCGGAGAACGCGTCCAGCTTTCCGCAAGGCAGCCGCGCGCTTCATGAAACCGGTGAGAAACACCGCTGCGAGAACGAAGGGTAAGCCCAGACCGAGCGAGTAGATGGCAAGCAGCGTAACGCCCCCCGAAGACGACGCGGCAAGGGCGAGGATCGCGCCCAGAACGGGGCCGATGCAGGGGGTCCATCCGAAGGCGAACGCCATTCCCAGAAGGTATGCCGGCAGCGGCCCGGAGCGCGGCAGACGCGCATGTACCCGGAGCTCGCGTTCGGACCACGCCGGCCTCCACAGCCCCAGCGTGAAAATCCCGAACAGGATCACAAGAGCGCCGCTGACGAGTGTGAGCTGGTGACGGTAAGGGGCCAGAGCGGCGTTGAGAACATTCGCGCCGGCGCCGAGAATGACAAAGACGGTCGTGAAGCCGAACACGAAGAACAGGCTGAGCCAGAGCGAGCGGGCGCGCTTCTCCGCCCGCCCCTCCACGGATTCGCCGGCGATGTATGAGACGTAGGCCGGTACCAGCGGCAATACGCAGGGCGAAAGGAACGACATCGCGCCGGCCGCGAACGCCGTCGCGATTCCTACGGTGGAGAGGTCAACCGTCATGACGTACGCAGCGCAGAGGCGCCAAAGCCAGAAACAGGAGCATTGCCCCGATCGTTATGCATACGTCCGCGAGGTTGAATATCGGGAAATGGTACTCGCCCAAGCGCACCGATATGAAGTCGGTGACATATCCGTCAGGTATTCTATCAGCGATGTTGCCCAATGCCCCTCCAAGTATCAGCGCCAACGCGACCCGCTCCGTCGGGATCCGCGCGGTCGCCATCACGCAGACGATTGCCAGCGACAGCAACGAGGTCGCGACCAAAATGACGTATCTATTCGCCCCTTCGTCGGAGGCGAACCAGGAGAAGGCGATGCCGGAGTTGAATCCGAGACGTAGGCTGAGAAAGGACAGAAGTTCGCGGGTAGTCTCGGCCAGACTGCGCTGCGCCCAAGCTTTCGAGGAGGCGTCGAGCCAGAACGAGGTCGCCGCGACGATGAAAGGAAATATCCACTTCACGCTGCGCGGCTTTCAGATGCGACCAGATCCATATCGCGCCGCGCATCGCGAATGATGACGAAGGCGGACTGGAGAAACAGGCCTGCGATGACGGCGGCGACGACAAGGTCGGGCCAAGGTGAATTCGTCCATCCGACCAGACCGGCGGCGATCACGACAGCGAGATTGCCGAGCGCATCATTCCTGGAAAACAACCACACCGCTCGCACGTTCGCATCTCCGTGGCGATAAGGAAGAAGCGCGACCGCGGCGAGCACGTTCACCACAAGGGCAATCGCGCCGAATAGTCCCATCAATTCGGCGCCGGGCGTGTGCAGCACGAACACGCGGAAAATCGTGGTTGCGACGACTCCCACACCCAGCAACGCCAGAAACACGCCTTGAGCGTAGGCAGCTTTGGCGCGGGCCGACATGCCCCAACCGATAGCGATGAGCCCGAGCCAGGAAATGAGTCCGTCGCCAATGAAATCCAGGGCGTCCGCCTTCACGGCTTGGGAACCCGCGACGAGACCGCCAGCGAGCTCGACCGCCCCGTAGCCCGCGTTGAGAAGGACCACGATCCATAGCGCCCGCTTGTAGCCGGGCGCGAGGTGCGACGCGTTCGAGGTCTGATCTACACCGCTTCGGTCCAAGCGCGTCAGGGAATAACCCAGTCCCGAGACCGCGCTTTCCAGGTCGGCAAGCCCCCGTGACCCGTCACCGAGCTTCAGGAACATCTCTCCCGAAGCGATAGAGACGCGGACCTCGAGCACTCCTGGCTGGGCTTTCGCGACTTTTTCGATTTTTGCAGCGCATGCACTGCAATCCATTCCTGTCACGCGAAAGCGTGCCGCCGTTCCGGACATCGGAAATCCTTGTGTTGATTCCCTCGAACGTACATCCTGTAGTGACTACAGGAGCAAGAGACGATGATATCGATCGGTGCACTTTCGAAGGCTTCGGGCGTTCACATCGAAACGATCCGGTACTACGAACGGTCCGGATTATTGCCGAAGCCCGCGCGCGCCACTAACGGCCGCAGGGTCTACGACGACGGTGACGTCCGTCGCTTGCTGTTCATCCGGCACGCCCGCGATCTCGGCTTCGACCTCGGTGCGGTGCGTGACCTGCTTCAGTTGCAGGAGCAGCCCAATCAATCCTGCAATGGTGCTTGGCGGTTGGCATCGGCGCATCTCGAAGCGGTCGAGGGCCGGCTCCGACTTCTCGAAACGCTTCGCGCGGAACTTACGCGGATGGTCGCCTCCTGCAGATACGGGAGAGTCTCGGAGTGTCACGTCATCGACGCGCTGGCGACTCCTCAATTCGGTCCGTCGGCTGGGATAGCAAACTGCCGTTCGTTGTAGGATTGGCGTTGGCGATCCGCCCTGCGTGCCAATGGCCATGTCGTCACGGCGTGCTTTTTGTAGACGTGGTGGATGGTCGATCTTCCGATAACCGCGCTGCAATTGATTCATGCAGCGCTTCGTTTGTCCTGGCTGCATGCCCACCGGAACATCTCCCGGCGGTGGCGGATTCAAGTTGCAGCCGATCGAAGCTCCCGTCTCCCGGTTGACAGATCGTCGTATTTCGCGCCCCAAGATGTCGTCGGGCGCTCAATGTGCTGCTACAAATTTCTGAGCTTATCAAGCTGCCAAAGACGAGCGCTGCGCAGACGCAGGGCGTTCCCCACAACGGTTGCGGAAGAAAGCGCCATCGCCGCAGCGGCGATGATGGGCGACAGCAGCATCCCGAAGGTCGGATAGAGCGCCCCGGCCGCGATCGGAATTCCTGCCGCGTTGTAGACGAACGCGAAGAAAAGGTTCTGCCGGATGTTGCTCATGGTCGCCTGCGAGAGCCGGCGGGCGCGGACGATGCCGTTGAGATCGCCCTTCAGCAACGTGACGCCCGCGCTCTCCATGGCCACGTCGGTGCCGGTGCCCATGGCGATGCCCACGTCCGCGGCGGCGAGGGCGGGTGCGTCGTTGACGCCGTCGCCCGCCATCGCGACCACGCGGCCCGCCCTCTGCAGCTTCGCGACGACGGCGCTCTTCTGGTCCGGCAAGACTTCCGCCTCGACTTCCGAGATGCCGAGACGCCGCGCGACGGCGTCCGCGGTGGTTCGGTTATCCCCTGTCAACATGATGACCCTGATTCCCTCGGCCGCCAGCGCCTTCAGCGCGTCGGGCGTGGTAGCCTTCACGGGATCGGCGATGGCGAATATGCCGGCCAGGCTGCCTTCGACCGACATGTTCACGACCGTCGCGCCCTCGCCGCGCAGCTTCTCCGCCGAGCGTTCCAGGGCCGATGTGTCCACGCCGGCGGCGTTCATGAATTTCGCGTTGCCGAGCATCACGGCCAGGCCGTCCACGCTGCCGGTCGCCCCCTTGCCGGTCGGAGAATCGAAGTCCGTGACGGGCGCGAGATCGACGCTCCGCTCCTTGGCCGCGTTAACGATCGCGTCAGCCAGCGGATGCTCGCTCGAGCGCTCCACGCTCGCTGCGAGCCGCAGTATCCCGGCTTCCTCGAATCCTTCGGCCGGCACGATTGACACGACCTTGGGCTTGCCTTCGGTCAGCGTGCCAGTCTTGTCGACGACAAGCGTATCCATCTTCTCCATGCGCTCCAGGGCTTCGGCGTTCTTGATCAGGACGCCCGCGGCCGCACCGCGGCCGACGCCGACCATGATCGACATCGGTGTCGCGAGGCCGAGCGCGCACGGGCAGGCGATGATCAGGACGCTGACCGCGGCGACCAGGCCGAACGCGAGACGCGGCTCCGGGCCGAACCACGCCCACGCCGCGAAAGCCGCGACGGCGACCACGATCACCGCCGGCACGAACCATCCGGCCACTTGGTCGGCGAGGCGCTGGATGGGCGCGCGCGACCGCTGGGCCTGCGCGACCATCTGCACGATCTGCGACAGCAGCGTGTCGCGGCCGACCTTTTCCGCCCGCATGACGAAGCCGCCCGACTGGTTCAGCGAGCCGGCGACGACCTTCGCGCCGGGCTCCTTGGTGACCGGCATGGATTCGCCCGTGACCAAGGATTCGTCGATGGTGGACCGGCCCTCGATCATGATTCCGTCGACCGGCACCTTCTCGCCCGGACGGACGCGAAGCCTGTCGCCGACGCGCAGGCTGTCCAGCGTGACCTCATGGTCCTCGCCCGCGTCGTCCACCAGCCTCGCGGTCTTCGGGGCGAGGTCGAGCAGCGCCTTGATGGCGCCCGACGTCGCCTCCCGGGCGCGCAGTTCGAGGACCTGACCGAGCAGGACGAGGACTGTGATCACCGCAGCCGCCTCGAAGTATACCGCGACGGCACCGCCATGCCCCCTGAACGCCGGCGGGAAAACTCCCGGCAGCACCGTGGCCACCAGGCTGTAGACGTAGGCGACGCCGGTGCCCATCGCGACCAGGGTGAACATGTTCAGATTGCGGGTGACGAGAGACTGCCAGCCGCGCACGAAGAACGGCCATCCGGCCCACAGGACGACGGGCGTCGCGAAGGCGAGCTGGATCCAGTTGGACAGGCCCGCGTCGAGCAGGCCATGGCCGCCGGCCAGATGGCCGCCCATCTCGAGCACGACGGCAGGTGCGGCCAGGGCGAGGCCGATCCAGAACCGCCGCGTCATGTCCGCGAGTTCGGGATTCGGCGCATCGTCCAGAGAGACCAGATCCGGTTCGAGCGCCATGCCGCAGATCGGGCAGCTTCCCGGACCGATCTGGCGGATCTCCGGATGCATCGGGCAGGTGTATATGGTGCCCTCGGGCGCCGGAGCAGCAGGCGTGCCGGACGACGACTTCTGCAGGTATCGCTGAGGGTCTGCGGCGAACTTGCTTCGGCAGCCCGCCGAGCAGAAGTGATGGGTCTCGCCGGCGACTGCGAACCTATGCGGGGTCTTGTCCGGATCGACGGTCATTCCGCAGACGGGATCGATCGTGCCGGCGGTGGCGCCGTGGGCATGTTCCCCATGGGAGTGATGGCCGTTATGGGCGTGGCCAGTCCCGCCGCAGCAGCCGGACGCGCCGGATTCCGCCGGAGCCGTTTCCTTCTTCGAGCTGCACCCGCAACCACCCGAGCCGTGCTTCTTCGCATCCGACATGACATCCTCCAGCGAGATGAAAACCCATACCCAGTAGGGGTATATGAACCGGTCAGGCGACAAAATCAAGGCGATCGCGAGCGCCGGAGCAGCCGATATGGACCTCTACAGCACGGCGCCTCACTGCTGCACGCCTGCGACGAGTTCCGTAGATGGCGGAAACCGGGAGACAGAGGTATCGTTCGCACGTCCATCCGCGCGGGACTCCGCCACTTGCAACCCGTACCCAGTAGGGGTATAATGGCTGTATGCGCGAGGACATCAAGGCATCGGTGAAGAAAAGGCTCGGCCGGATCGAGGGGCAGGTCCGCGGCCTGTCGAAGATGGTCGAGGAAGACCGTTACTGCATCGACGTCGTCACGCAGATCTCCGCCGTGCGCGCCGCGCTTCGCCGAGTCGAGGAGGAGGTCCTGAAGGACCACGTCTCCCATTGCGTCGAGCATGCGATCGCGAGCGGCGACAAGGCGGATCAACGTCAGAAGATCACCGAACTGATGGCCGTCATCGGCAGGGCGGAGCGATGATCCGTCCGCCGGTTTCCAGCTTGGCGTATCGGTTTTTCGGCGATATGGTCCCGAGGTCGCGTCGCGCGACCAATGGCAGCGGATCCGGAATGTTCGTCAGGTTCACCACGAAGCAGCGCAGAAAGGCCGGGTGGATTGCCGCCCTGGTCTACGTGCTCTGCATCTTGGCGCCGACGCTGTCCTACGCGTTGCCTGGCCATCACGCCGTCGTCGACTGCATGACGATCGAGGGCGTCGCGACTGGGGCAATGCATATGCATTCCGTCGGCGAGCCCGCGCACGATCATGCATCCGCTCCGTCGATGGACGATGGCGACGATGCGTCGGCGATATTGGCTTCGTCCTCCGACGAGGCTCCGGCGAAGAAGAATCCTCACATGTCGGGCCAGTGCTGCGCCCTGATGTGCCTGACGGTTCTGCCGGCGCCGATCGTCGAGGTTACCGTTCCCTCCGTCCCGACCCTGATCCGCGTCGCGACATCGTACAGCGCGCCGGCGGACAACGCGCCGGTCGTCCACTACCGTCCCCCCATCGCTTCCTGATCCGACCGTTTCGACGCGGTGCCTCGCCCCTGGTGGGCGGACAAGGCCCGTGGTCCGCCGTCATTTCAGGAAGAGAACATGTTTGCGCAGTTTGGGGCGAAGTTCGCCGCCGTTCGTTCGGTGGCCGAGGGACTATTTCATAAGCGGGTGAGGACGCTGGCGGGACTTTCCGCGGGGGCGCTGATCCTCGGCGGCTGTCTCCCGGCGACGGGACCGCTGTTGAGGGCGGACCCCGCCGATCCGGGCGTGCCGGTGCCGAAGGTCGGATACCGTTCGGTGGTCGGGCCGTACACCTCGATGCGGCCCGTGTCGCCGTCGGAATGGCGGCAGCGCAACGATCGCGTCGCTCCCTCGTCAAAGTCCGGCGAGTAGGGGCGCATCATGCCGATCAAGCATCACTCACGCATGACTTCCCACTACCGCGGACGCGTCTCGGCCGGCGCTCTCCTGCTCTCGGCCCTGCTGCTCTCCGGCTGCGCCAGCTTCTCTCCCGACAAGGGCATGGGAGTGGTCGCGGCTGTCACGGACGACGCGATCCGCAAGGACGTGATCGCCATCCGCTCGGCGGACGATGCGCCTGTCGCGGAGCAGACGATAAAGAGACTGAAGGCGCGCACGCTGACCGTCGACTCTGCGGTGCAGATCGCACTCCTCAACAATCGCGGACTTCAGGCGACGTACAACGAACTCGCGCTCGCCGAAGCCGACATGGTCGCCGACAGCCTGCCTCCGAATCCTTCGTTCTCGATATCGCGGAGCGTGAGCGGCGGCTCGGTCGAGGTCTCGCGCCAGGTCGCCGGCGACATCCTGGCCCTCGCCACGTTGCCCTTCCGTTCCGAGATCGCGCGCGAGCGCTTCAAGCGCGCGCAGCTCGCCGCCGCGGAGCAGACGTTGCGCCTCGCCGCGGACGTCAGAGAGGCGTTCTACCGCGCATCGGCAGCGAACGAACTGGTGGCGGTCCTTACGGAAGCCAGGACGATCGCCGAGACCACCGCACAGCTCGCCCACAAGCTCGGGCAGACGGGATCCCTGAACAAACTCGACCAGGCCCGACAGCAGGCCTTCTATGCGGAAACCACCGCGGACCTGGGATCGGCCAGGCAGGAAGCGTCGAGCTCGCGCGAGCGCCTCATCAGGCTGCTCGGGCTTTGGGGGACCGATACGGACATCAGGATCCCCGGCAGGCTGCCATCGCTTCCGCGCCGTCCGTCCTCGCTTCCGCTGATCGAGGTGCAGGCGGTGGAGCGCAGGCTCGACCTCCAGATGGCCCGCATCGACCTTCTGGCGCTCGCCAAATCGCTTGAACTCACGCAGGCGACACGCTTCGTCACCCTGCTGGACATGTCGGGATCGCAGAGCAAGGAGCTCGGAGGGTCCGGACGGAGCCGCAGCGTCTCCATCGACTTCCAGATCCCGATCTTCGACGGCGGCGAGGTGCGGGTCAGGCAATCGGCCGAGATCTACAATCAGGCGTTCAATCTCCTGACGGAGAAGGCGGTCAACGTCCGCTCGGAGGCGCGCGACGCCTTCCGGACCTACCGCGCGACCTACGACGTCGCCTCGCAGTACCAGCGCGAGGTGCTGCCGCTGCGGCAGGTGATCTCCGAAGAGCTGCAACTGCGCTATTCGAGCATGCAGATCGACGTGTTCGCGCTGGTCGTCGAGGCGACGGCGCGGATCGCCGCGCAGCGCACGGCGGTGGCTGCCAAGCGCGACTTCTGGCTCGCGGACTCCACGCTGCTGACCGCCGTCAACGGCGGCGGACGAGGCGAATCCACATCCCAATCGACGGGCACGACGACCGCTCAGGCGTCGGCCGGCGGAGGCCACTGATGAACGATCCCATCCTTTCCCGACGCAACTTCCTCGGCTCCGCCACCGCGCTGGCGGGCGCAGCGGCGATCTCCGGGCGCGCGCAGGCGGCGAGCATTCCCGAGGCGCCTACCATGGAGAAGACGTCGATGCAGCCGCCGCTGCATCCCTCCTCGGGCCCCGACTACAATCCGGTGGTCACGCTGAACGGCTGGACGCTGCCCTGGCGGATGAACGGCGACTGGAAGGAATTCCATCTGGTCGCGGAGCCGGTAGTGCGGGAGTTCGCCGAAGGGATGAAGGCGCATCTGTGGGGCTACAACGGCCAGTCTCCGGGGCCGACGATCGAATGCGTCGAGGGCGACAAGGTCCGCATCTTCGTGACCAACAAGCTTCCCGAGGCGACGACGGTCCATTGGCACGGCGTCATCCTGCCGTCCGGCATGGACGGCGTCGGTGGGTTGTCGCAGCCGCACATCCCGGTGGGGAAGACGTTCGTCTACGAATTCGAGATGAAGCATAGCGGCACCTTCATGTACCACCCGCACTCGGACGAGATGGTCCAGATGGCGATGGGCATGATGGGCATGATCGTCGTGCATCCGCGGGACCGCAGCTTCCGAGCCGTCGACCGCGATTTCGTCTTCATCATGAGCAGCTACCTCATCGACCCCGGCACGTTCCTGCCGAAGGTCACCGAGATGACCGACTTCAACATGTGGACGTGGAACAGCCGCGTGTTTCCCGGAATCGACGTCATGCCGGTGCGGCTCGGCGACAAGGTGCGCGTCCGGATCGGCAACCTGACCATGACCAACCACCCGATCCATCTGCACGGACACAAGTTCGCCGTGAGCTGCACCGACGGCGGATGGGTGCCGGAAAGCGCCGCGTGGCCGGAGACGACGACCGACGTGCCGGTCGGCGCCATCCGCGCATTCGACTTCCTCGCCGACAATCCCGGCGACTGGGCGTTCCACTGCCACAAGTCCCACCACACCATGAACGCCATGGGGCACGACATGGTGAACCTGATCGGCGTGTCGAAGAAGGACATCGCGAAGGCGCTCGGCAAGGTTGCGCCCGACGGCATGGCGATGGGATCGACGGGCATGGCCATGGGCGAGATGGAGATGCCCATGCCCGACAACACGCTGCCGATGATGACCGGCAGCGGCCAATTCGGGCCGATCGAGATGGGCGGCATGTTCACCGTCGTCAAGATCAGGGACGGGCTCGCGCGTGACGACTACCGGGATCCGGGTCCCTATCAGTTCCCGAAGGGTACCGTCGCCTGGGAAGTGCAGACGCCGCAGGCCACTCCCGCGCGTCAGGACGGCGGAAAGCCGCCCGCCAAGCAGATGCCGAAGACGATGAACCACAAGGGAATGAAGGGGATGTGATGGTCCGCCCGGATAAAAAGGAGACACTTATGAGAAGACTGAAGGTTTCGGTGGTGGTCGTCGCGGCAGCGCTCGCCTCCGCGGGTACGGCGCTCGCGGCCGGCGAGCACGCCGGTCACGCGCAGCATGCCGAGACGTACGCGACCGGCGAGCCCGGCGACGCGAAGAAGGCTGCCCGCATCGTTCAGGTCTCGCTGACGGAAGCGAACGGCAAGATGCTGTTCGTCCCGGCGAAGATCGAGGTCCGCAAGGACGAGCAGATCCGGTTCGTGCTCCGCAACGGCGGACAGCTCGACCACGAATTCGTCCTCGGGACGACCGAGGAGAATCTGAGGCACGGGGCATCCATGGCGAAGAATCCCGACATGGAGCACGACGACCCGAACGCCAGAAGGCTGGCTCCGAGCAAGACGGGCGATCTCGTCTGGCGGTTCAGCAAGGCGGGCGAGTTCGAATACGCGTGTCTCATACCCGGCCACCGCGAAGCGGGAATGGTCGGTACCGTCGTCGTCAAATAGCAATCGAAAGGAAGAAAGATGATCAAGACCAACAAGCTCGCCGCGGCCGTCGTCGCTCTCTCGCTTCTCGCTCCTTCTCTCGGCCTCGCGCAGGAGGCGATGGTCGCCGGCGAGGTCAAGAAGGTCGACGAGGCGGCGAAGAAGATCACGCTCAAGCACGGCCCGATCAAGAACCTCGGCATGGACGAGGACGGCATGACGATGGTCTTCAAGGTGCAGGATCCGGCGATGCTCAAGCAGGTCAAGGCCGGCGACAAGGTGCAGTTCGTCGCCGAGCGCGGCAACGACGGCATCGCAATCACCAAGATCCAGAAGAGCAAGTGAGCCTGCTGCGGCGTCCCCGGCCACCGAGGGGACGCTGCAGACGTCGCCGACCGGCGGAGGGGACATCATGGCTTTCGAAGCGGAAGTGCGGACGACGGGGCGCGGTCAGGCCGATGACGTTCTCGTCTTCGACCGCGCGGCGGACCGGCTGACGGGCGCGGGCGCCGCGGAGCGGATGGCCTTCGCGGTCCTCCGCCTCGGCTCGGTGCTGACGATGCCCTTCGGGCATCGCGGCTATCGGCTCGGATGCGCGGTCGTCGCCGGCGGCATCAAGACCCGCGACGTCAGGGTTCGGCTGAACGGCGACGCCGTGTTCTCGATTCCCTTCGGCGACGGCTATTGGAGCCGTCTCCTCAATCCGGCCTACCGTTACGAAGACGAGATCGAGATGTTCCTCCGCGAAGTCTCGGACATCGACTATGCTTTCGTCGATTGCGGCGCCAATTTCGGCTACTGGTCGGTACTCGTCTCGAGCAGGCCCTTCGGCTCCAAGCAGGCCCTCGCCATCGAGGCCGCGCCCGCCAACATGCGGCGCCTGGCGCTGAACTACGCGCTCAACGGCGGCCGGTTCGAATGCCTGCATGCCGCGATCGGCAGCTCGGAGGGTCTCGTCCGGATCGTGGGCGACCGCCACGAGGCGCTCGCGACCGAGGAGACGGACACGGCCGACGGATCGGTGCGAAGGGTCTCGCTTGACGGTCTCGCGGCCGCCGGAGCCATCGAGCGCGGCAGGCCCGTCGTGGTCAAGCTCGACGTCGAGGGCGTGGAGATCGACGCACTCGAAGGCGCGCGGAGCCTCATGGCCGCCGACGCCCTGTTCGTCTGCGAGGAGCACGGCAACGATCCCAACCACACTGTGTCTAGACATCTGCTCGGCAGCACCCCTTTGGCAGTCCACGCGTTCGATCCAACCGCCGGCCGGTTCGTCGCCGTGAACGACCCCTCGGTCCTGGACGGGATCAAGCGGCATCCGTGGGTCGGCTACAACGTGTTCGCCACGGCGAGCCCGATGTGGCGCGACGCTCTGGACCGGATCAACGGGAGGTCCGCATGATCGCGTTGCCCTACGACTACTACTTGATCGCCTGGTTCGTCGTGGCCGCCGCGTCCGCGGCCTACGTCGCCTACGACCAGTTCGCCGGCAATCCCGAGCCGACGGTGATGAAGTGGGGCTTCATCCTCGTCACGCTGTACATGGGTCCCTTCGGTCTCCTGCTCTACGTGCTCGCCGACAAGGAACCGCGTCCGGGCGAGCATGAGAGCTTCACGGCGCCGCTGTGGAAGCAGGGCGTCGGCAGCACCATCCACTGCGTCGCAGGCGACGCGACGGGCATCATCCTGGCGGCGGTGGTCACCGCCACGCTCGGATTGCCGATGTGGATCGACCTCGTCGTCGAGTACGTGGCCGGCTTCTCGTTCGGCCTCTTCATCTTCCAATCGCTGTTCATGAAGAAGATGATGGGCGGCACCTACTGGGAGAACGTGCGGAAGAGCTTCACGCCCGAATTCATCAGCATGAACGCCATGATGGCCGGCATGGCTCCCACCATGAGTCTGCTGATGATGGGACGTGACATGCGGGCGATGGACCCGCTCGAACTGGTCTTCTGGGGCGTGATGTCGCTGGGCGTGATCGTCGGCTTCGCGACGGCCTATCCGTTCAACGTCTGGATGGTGAAGAAGGGGATCAAGCACGGACTGATGACGGTGCGCGCCGGACACGGAAACGGCGGCCATGCCGAGCACCAGTCAGGTCATTCCGGACACGACGGAGCGCACGGCGGGGGCGCCGACAAGGGCGGACACGCAATGGCGGGCGAAGCGACGCGGCCTCAACTGGCGGCGTTGGCCGGCGTCACCGGGTTCATGCTGGTTTCCGGAATGGTCCTTCCGGGCTTCTCGGTCAACCTGTTCCTGAGTGCCCGCGATGTGGACGGCGCGATCATGCCGCCCGGCATGATCAACACGTTTGACCTGCCGGGCGAGGCCATGAAGGACATGGCGGCGGTGAAGCCGAGGCAGGTCACGTTCGAGGCGGCGCCGGACGCGAAGGGCGACCGTGTCCTGCAGCCGCGCATAGAAAACGGCGTGAAGATCTTCGATATCGAGGCATCGATCATACGCTGGAACATCCTGCCGGACGTCGCCGTCGAGGCCTACGCCTACAACAGACAGATTCCGGGCCCCCGTCTGCAGTTGACCGAAGGCGATCACGTGCGGATCAACTTCCGCAATGCATTGCCCGAGAGCACGACAGTGCACTGGCACGGGCTCATCGTTCCGAACGAGATGGACGGGCCGGCGAACGTCACGCAGAAGCCGGTGCCGCCGGGCGGCACCTATACCTACGAATTCGATGTCGGCCAGAGCGGCACCTATTTCTACCACAGTCACGATCATCCCGACCGCCAACAGGGCCTCGGTCTCTACGGCGCCATCCTGATCGCACCCAAGGATTCGAGCGCGGAAGTCAAAGCCGACCTCGACTACACGATCCAACTTCAGGAATGGCTCAAGAGGGAATGGCGGACGTTTCCGGCCATGATCATGGAAGGCGCGCTGCCGAACTACTTCACGATCAATGGCAAGGCCTATCCGTCCACCGACACGGTCGACATGAAGGTCGGGCAGACGATCAAGCTGCGCTTCATCGGGACGAACAACAACTTCGTCCATCCGATGCACGTGCACGGCGGCCCGTTCGAGGTCGTCGCCGTCGACGGCGTCACGCTGAACCAGAGCGCGCGATACCAGGCGGACACGGTCAATGTCGGACCGGGTCAGCGCTACGACGTCGTCTGGACCGCCAGAAGGCCCGGCAAGTGGCTCGTCCACTGCCACATCCCGCATCACACCGCCAACAACAACGTCGAACGCGACGGCGGCGGAGGCCTGATGCTCGTTCTCGACGTGAAGTGACGTCCGGACCGATCGATCCATCCATCACTTCGACCCAAGTCAAGCCAGAGGACCACCAATGCCCAAGACCATCATCGCAGCCGCCGCCTTCGTGGCGGCCACGCTCGCAACCGGCGCGGCGCTCGCCCATCCGGAATTCCAGTCGGCCGAGCCGCCTGCCGGAAAGACCTCGGCCGCACCGAAGCAGATCCGCATCCTGTTCAACGAAAGCGTCATTCCGCAGTTCTCCGGCATCGAGCTGAAGGATCAGGCGGGCAAGCCCGTCGCGACTGGCAAGGCGACCGTCGATCCGGCCAACAAGAAGTTGATGATCGTTCCGCTGAAGGACCAGTTGGCGCCGGGCGACTACAAGGTCGAATGGCACGCGGTGTCGGACGACACCCACAAGGTCAAGGGCACGTACTCCTTCGGCGTGGCGCGCTGATGATCGAGTTCGGTCTCGTCCTGTCCCGCTTCCTCCACTACATCGCGACGACGTCGCTCGCCGGGGCGGCATTCTTCCCTCTGTACGCCTATGCGGGGACGGAGCCCGAAAGGCTGGCCCGTTGGCGTGGCAGGGTGCTGGCCTGGTCGGCCGTCCTCGCGCTCGCCGCGGGGCTCGGTTGGTTCGCCTTCGCGGTGGCCAACATGAGCGGAGCGCTGACCGACGTCGCCGACACGGAGGTCGTCGGCGCCGTCGTCCGCGAAACCGGCTTCGGTGCCGTATGGACGGCTCGCACCGCCATCGCCGTCCTGCTCGTCGGTCTCACGCTGCTGCTGCCGTCGCGGACGTCCGTTGGCCGGGATCTGCTGACCTCGTTTCTCGCAGCCGGACTCCTCGCCTCCCTCGCCGGAGCCGGTCATGCGCAGATGGAGGAAGGCTGGCCCGGGGCGCTGCACGTCGCGGCGGATGCGGCCCACCTCCTCGCCGCCGGTGCGTGGCTCGGAGGCCTGATCCCTCTTGGATTCATTCTGCTGGGCTACGACGGCAGGAGGACGGACGGCGCTGCGCTCGACGTCGACGGGGTGCTGATGCGCTTCTCCGGCATGGGCTACATCGCCGTCGCGACGCTGGTTGGAACGGGTCTGGTCAATAGCTGGTTCCTGGTCGGGTCCGTCTCCAGCCTCCTTGCCAGCGCCTACGGATGGATCCTCATCGTCAAGCTGGCGTGCTTCGCCGGAATGCTGGGTCTGGCGGCGGCGAACCGCTTCTGGCTGGTGCCCGCGCTCGAGGCCGCCGGTCGGAAGGCACCGCCTGAGAGCGCCGTCTGGAAACGTAAGCTGCGAATCCACGTGCTGAGCGAGCAGGCCCTCGGTCTGTTCGTCCTGTTGTGCGTGAGCATCATCGGCACGATCCGGCCGGCGATCGGACAGTAGGGACGTCGAACGGGACGCCGAGCGCGTCCCGTTCGACGCAGGAGACCACGATGAGCACTTCGACCGACAAGCCTGCCGACACCCGCGACCTCCGCCTCGACCTGTTCCGCGGTCTCGCGAACTGGGCGATCTTCCTCGACCACATTCCGAACAACGCCATCGCGTGGCTGACGACACGGAACTACGGCTTCAGCGACGCCGCCGACATCTTCGTTTTCATCTCGGGATATACGGCGGCGTTCGTCTACGCGCGGAGGATGGAGGTGCAGGGCGTCGTCGCCGGCGCCGCTCTCCTGCTGCGCCGGGTGTGGCAGCTCTACGTCGCCCACATTCTCCTATTCGTGTTCTACGCCGCGGCGATCGGCTTCATCGCCCAGCGCGGACATTCTCACCTGCTCGACGAGTTCAACGTCAAATGGCTCATCGAACAGCCGGTGGCGACACTGACGCAGGGACTGGCCTTGAAGTTCAAGCCGCTGAACCTCGACGTGCTGCCGCTCTACATCGTGTTGATGGCATGCTTCCCGCCGTTGCTGGCGGTCATGAGGCGCTTCCCCGATCCGGCGCTGGCGGCATCCGCCATCCTCTACCTGACGGCCCGTTGGCTGGGATGGAACCTGCCGGCCTGGCCGTCGGGCGACTGGTACTTCAACCCCTTCGCCTGGCAGCTTCTCTTCGTCATCGGAGCGTGGGTCGCGATGGGCGGCGGCGGTCGGGTGAAGGCGGTCGTCCTTTCGGCGCCGATGGTCGCGCTAGGCGCCGCCTATTTGGCCTTCGCGATGGCCGTCACGCTGGCCGTCCGCATCGACGCGACGTGGATATTCCCGTCCGCGCTGATCGATCTGTTCGACCCCAACGACAAGACCAACCTGGCACCCTACCGGATCCTTCACCTGCTGGCGCTCATGATCATCCTGGTACGTCTCGTTCCAAAGGACTCGATCGTCTTGCGCTCCGCCATGGCGAGACCGCTCGTCGTCTGCGGACAGCGTTCGCTGGAGGTGTTCTGCGTCGGTATCTTCCTGTCGTTCGTCGGTCACTTCATCCTCGAAATGTGGTCGAACGCCTTCGTCACCCAGGTCGCCGTGAGCCTCGCCGGCATCTCGCTGATGACCCTCGTCGCCTCATACCGGACCTGGTCCCGCGCTTTGGATTCCCGGCCTGCCTCCCGTAGACCGCCGCGCGCCGGACGCGCCGAAGAAGGAATGACGAGATGAAGGGGAGGTTGATCGCGGGTACCGCGGCAATCTTGGCCGCGCTTGGGGCATCGAGCTTCTACGTCGTCTCCGGAGCCTACGACTTCGGAGCGGACACGCCCCATTGGGCCCTCACGCGCGTGGTGATCGAGACGTTCCGCGACCATTCGATCGCGGTGAGGACCCGTGACATCGTCGTCCCAGACTTCGGCGACGAGAAGCTGGTGCTGAAGGGCGCCGGCCAGTACGCCGCGATGTGCGTCAACTGTCACCTCGCGCCGGGCATGAAGGATTCAGAAATACGGCCGGGCCTCTATCCGCAACCGCCCAACCTTTCCGAGAAGCGGGTGGATCCCGCACGGGCCTTCTGGATCGTGAAGCACGGCCTGAAGATGAGCGGCATGCCGGCTTGGGGGCTCGGTCACGACGACGCCGCCATCTGGAGCATCGTCGCCTTCGTGACCAAGCTGCCCGGACTGTCCGAGGAACACTACAAGCAGATGGTCGCCGACGCCCCGCCGGACGAGGAGATGGGCGGGATGAAGATGGATGGCGACAAGGCAGGGACGGGCGGCAATCCGGCTCAGGACAAAGGTGGCGCGAAGCCCGTGGGCGGTCACCAGCATTGATGGCCCAGGAAGCGATGGTCGGCACCTGACGGCGGAAGGACGAGAGACGTATGGTATCGCAGGGGAGCGAGGAACGACTGAGGACTTCGATAGAGGCGTGGCGGGCGGATCCCGGCGCGACCTATCGGACGTGGTTCCTGTGGGAGGAGCGCTTGAAGAACTTCCGCTCCATCCGCCGCGGCATCGAGCAGGTCGTAAGGCAGATCGAGTGCGGGTCGTTCGGGAACGTCTACAAGGGTTCCTCGCTCGAGGTCGCCGTGAGGTCCGTCGCCGAGCAGCGGCAGATATTCAAGGGCGCGGATCACGCGTTCTTGTGGAAGCCGAAGCTGCGGATTCCCGACATATACGAAGACCCCGACAACCAGCGCGCCTTCGGCCGTTTCCTCGACGCCTGCTGCTGCTGTTCGACGGAGGAGCAGGTGCTGCACGCCGTGACGACCCTCGACGCCCGCCGCATCAAGGGACTGGGTCCCGCGGCGGCGAACCTGCTTTACTTCCTGCATCCCACGATCGCCGTGCCCTTCAATACGGCTATCGTCAGGGGGTACAACGCGGTCACCGGGTCTCGGACGAAGCTCGGGAGCTGGCCGGACTATCTTGCGATGCGTGCCGGAACGCTGCGGCTCAATGAGCGCCACCGGGACCTGCTCTCGAACGATCTCGGGGCCATCGCCGGATTCCTGTTCGACGTCGGAACGGGCCGATATCCCGCACCGCCGCTAGACGAGGCCGACGCGGTCGCGGTCTGGGAGCGCGATCTGGCCGCTGTACGCGAGAGGGCCGTCGAACTTCTGCCGACACGCGAACCGGAGAGTGACCGGTCCCACACCGATATGCAGGGCCTGTTGCGCGATATCGGCCTCGGGCTCGGATACGACGTCTGGATCGCCGCCAACGACCGTAACCGCCCGTATGGCGGAGGGCGGCTGTCCGACGGATGCGCCGGCGACTTGCGGCCATTCGACGGGTCCGCCGGCATCGACGCCGTACGGCTGATTGACGTGCTCTGGCTGGACAAGCGGGACGGCGCCATCCATGCGGCCTTCGAGGTGGAGCACTCGACCTCCATCTATTCCGGAATCGTGAGGATGCTCGACCTCGCGCTCGGCCCGTGCGGCAATCTCTTGAAGGGCATCTTCCTGGTGGCGCCGGATGCCCGCGAGAGCGAGGTCCGCGCGCAGATGGCGAGGCCCGCCTTCGCCGCGGTCGTAGGCTTGGACGTCCGCTATCTCGCCTACGGCGAACTCGAACGACATCGGGACTCGATCATCCGTTTCGGCGAGGGGCTGAAAGCGATCAGGTCGATCTCGAAGTGCTTGCCATGATTCAGACGCGGCGGGTCGGTTAGTGCCCTGCGCGATACCCACAGTCACGAAACCAGAGGAGTGTGCGATGCATGAGATATTCGAATCCGTCACGCGCCGGCGCGCGCTGGCCCTGCTTGCCGCCGGCATCGCGGTGTCGCCGGGGCTGGCCCGCGCAGAGGCGCCGGCCGTCCTTGTCCACAAGGATCCGGACTGCGGCTGCTGCGGCGGCTGGGTGAAGCACATGCAGGCCGCGGGGTTTGCGGTGACTGTCGATGAGACGGCCGATCTGAGGGCGGTCCGGACGCGGCTTCGTGTGCCGCCATCGTTGGCCTCCTGCCACACCGCGGAAGTGTCCGGCTTCGTCGTCGAGGGCCACGTGCCCGCGCAGGCGATCCGACGGCTCCTCGCACAGCGCCCGGCCGTCCTGGGACTTGCGGTCCCGGGCATGCCCGCCGGATCGCCCGGTATGGAAGGTGGAACGCCGAGGGCGTACGATGTCCTGACCTTCGGAGCCGACGGCCAGAAGCCGTTCATGCGGTTTCTGGGCACGGAAATCGCGACCTGAGCCGACGCGGTTAACCAGATCGGCCGTTTCGTTGGCGCCGCTGGCGAAGACGTGAACCGACGGCCCTTCCCTGTAGCCGCCGCCCATGTGATGGTCCTGCCATGGATATTCGACGTACCATCGGTCGTCTGCTCGCGGTCTTCGTGATCGCAGGGCTCGCGTTCGCGCCGATGGTGACGCCGGCGACCGCAAAAGGCGCGGCCTCCGCCGTGACGGTCGACATGTCCGCGATGTCGGCAGACATGCCGTGTTGTCCCGACGAGCAGAAGAGCGACGGCTGCAAGGATTGTCCGTTGCTCGCCTTGTGCATGCTGACGGTCGCACAGGCGGATCTGTCGGCGGCGAACGGCATCCGGATATCCTTCCAGGTCGGCCGTCTCTCGTTCGCGTTCGACGACCTTGCGGCCGACGGCCTCGTCGGCGACCCTCCGGACCATCCTCCTCGAACCTCGACCTGATCGGCGTCAAAACGCCGTCTGCTGCCGTTCCGGCCCAAGGCCGTGCGGTTGAACATGCATGCCGCTATCCGCGGTACATCAGGACATCGAGGATCTCATCATGAAGAGCTGCAAATCCACGCGCGCCCTCCGGGCCGCGGCGGTCTGCCTTGGCTTGGCCGTCGGAGCCACGACAGCACGCGCCGACGTCAAGGACTACGAATTCCAACTCGTCGACAAGACCGTCAAGAAGGGCGAAGCGGTCATCGCCGTCCGCCTCGTCCACAAGCCGGACGGCAAACCGGTCCCGGACGCCGTCATCTTCGCCAAGCGGCTGGACATGGCTCCGGACGGCATGGAGTCGATGAAGACCACCATAGATGCGATGCCTAGCACAGAGCCGGGAGTCTACAAGTTCAAGGCCGCCGTGACGATGGAAGGCGGCTGGCAGTTGTCGCTTGGCGCCAAGGTCCAGGGCGAGACGGGAACGGTCGAGAACAAGCTCGTCCTGAAGGCGACGCCGTGACAGCGGCGGCCTCCATCGCGCGTTTTGCGATTGTAGGAGCGACCACAGCATTGCTGTGGTCGTATCCCGCCGCCGCTGCCGAGCGGAACGAGCTCGGTGCCACGGTGGAAAGCGTCGTCGCTTTCGCCCGGCGTCTCAATCCGACGGTTGCCGCCGCGTCGCTCGATTTCGACGCGGCGGTGCACAGGATCGGAACGATGGGCGTCGTAGCCGATCCGACGCTCATCCTCGAAGCATGGGACGTCAACCGGCAGGGCGTCGGTCAGCGCCGCGTCGGTTTCGATCAGGAGATCAAGCTTTGGGGAAAATACGGCCTGGAACGCGACATCGCGCGTTCGGACGCGGATGCCGCGAAATTCCAGGGGCGCGCGACCGTGATCGAATTGGTCGCGCAGGTCGTGGCCGCGCACGGCGAATACAACGCCGCCTATGAAGCCATCGGCATCGCGACCGACATCAGGCGACGCTACGACGAGATCCTCGGCCTGCTGCGCTCCCGCTACGGCACGACATCGGTTGACCGGCAGGACGTCATCAAGGCCGAGATCGAGGCCGCCTCCGCCGAGGGTGATCTCGTCCGGCGGCAGGGCGAACTGAAATCCGCCGCGGCGCGGCTGAACGCGTTGATCGGCCGACCGTCCCTGGCGCCTCTGGCGGCACCGACGGGCTTCCGGATGCTCAAGGTGGTCGGCCTTGCCCAGGTTCAGACGCTCGGGCGGTCGGCGAACCCGATGTTGGCGCTCGCAGGGGCCCAGAGCAGTGCGGCGGCCCAAGCCAAATCGCTGACCGATCTGAACTACTATCCCGACGTCAACGTCGGTGCGAAGTACGTGCAACGACCGGCAGCGGAGTCGACTGGCGAGTTCACGCTGGGGGTCAAGCTACCGCTGCACTACGACGTGAAGGACGCCGAACAGCGCGCGGCCGGCGCACGCCTCTCTGCCGCTCAGGCTCGAAACGAGGCGCTTCGGCTGCGGATCGACGGACAGATCGCGGACGCCTGGTTCGGCGTCGATGCTTTGCGCAAGGTCGTCCAGATCTACGCGTCCCGCCAACTGCCGCCCGCGCGCTCCTCGGTGGAGAACGCCCGCAACGGCTTCCAGGCCGGCTCCTCGGATCTCTCGCTGCTCTTCGACTCGGAGCGCCGTTTCCGGGCCGTCCAGCTCGACCTGCTCAAGCTCAAGGTCGAATTGCAATCGAAGTATGCCGAGCTCGAGCGGCTCGCGGGAGGTTCGCTATGAAGCGTTCGTCGACCTTGATCCTGATCGCTGCCGTGGCGACGACCGCCGGCGGCGCCGGCTTGGCGTTCGGTAGGTTGAACCATCCGCTGCCGGCCTGGCTGTCGGCCGTGCTGCCTGCGGCCGCCGACATGAGCCCCGCTCGCCCATCGCCGACCGGACCGGTCGTGTACTACCGCGACCCGGACGGGAAACCGAAATACTCGCCGGCGCCGGCGAAGACCGCTTCGGGCAAGGAATACTTACCCGTACGCAGCAGCGAGGACCTGAGCTTCGAGGAGGCGCCGCAGCCCGTGGCCGAGAAGGGTGCCGAGCCCAGACGCATCAAGTTCTACCGCAATCCTATGGGGCTTCCGGATACCTCGCCGGTCCCGAAGAAGGACTCGATGGGGATGGACTACCTGCCGGTCTACGACGGCGAGCAGGACGACGACGCCTCGGTGAAGGTCAGCGCGGGCAAGCTTCAGAAGGCGGGCGTGCGGACGGAAACGGCGGAGCTCCGCACGCTCAACACGATGGTCAGGGCGCCGGGGACGCTGCAGCAGGACGAGCGGCGCGTGTCGGTCGTGTCGCTCCGCTTCGAAGGATTCATCGACACCGTCGCGGACGTCACCACCGGCTCGCATGTCCGCAAGGGGCAGCCCCTGATGCGGATCTACGGGCCGAACCTGTCGAGCGCCGCCGCCGAATATCTGTCGGCGCTGAACGCCCGGAGCGACGTCGGCATCGGCGGCCAGGCGCTGAAGGGCGCGCGCCGCCGTCTCGAGAATCTCGGCGCGCCCGACGCCTTCATCGCGGACATCGAACGCACGCGGGAGATTCCCGTCTATCTGAATTGGCCCGCGCCTCAGGACGGCGAGATCGTGGACCGGACCGCCGTCAACGGCATGCGGGCCGCACCCGGCGACATCCTGTTCCGGATCGTCGACCGCGGTGTGGTGTGGGTGATGGTCGACGTCTCGGAGCGGGATCTGGCACTGCTGGAGGTTGGTCAGAAGGCCGTCGTGCGGCCCCGGGCCTATCCCGACCGGCGCTTCGCCGGAAAGGTGACGGTGATCTATCCGAACCTGAGACCCGAGACGCGCACCGCGCGGGTCAGGATCGAACTTCCCAATCCGGACGAGGTGCTGCGGCCGGACATGTACGCCGACGTGGAGATCGCCACTGGGACGGAAGCGCCCGTCGTGACCGTGTCGAGCAGCGCCGTCATCGACAGCGGCGAGCGCCAATTGGTGCTGCTGGACAAGGGGGAAGGCCGGTTCGAACCGCGCGCAGTCAGGCTCGGACGCCGCGGAGAAGGCCGGGTGGAGATTAAGGAGGGGCTTGCCGAACACGACAAGGTCGTCGTTTCCGCGAACTTCCTGATCGACGCCGAAAGCAACCTGAAGGCCGCACTCTCAGGCCTCGATACGGGAGAGAAAACGCAATGATCGCGCGTCTCATCGACTGGTCGGCCCGCAACCTGATGCTGATCCTGATCGGAACGGTCTTCGTCGTCGCGGGCGGTCTATACGCCTTGAAGCACTCGGCCTTGGACGCGATACCGGACCTCTCCGACACCCAGGTGATCGTCTATACCGAGTACAAGGGGCAGGCGCCCCAGGTCATCGAGGACCAGGTGACCTATCCCCTGACGACGGCCATGCTGACGGTGCCGAAATCGAAGGTCGTCCGCGGCTTCTCCTTCTTCGGCGTGTCGTTCGTCTACATCATCTTCGAGGACGGTACCGATATCTACTGGGCACGCTCGCGCGTGCTCGAATATCTCAACGCCGCGGCGCGCAGGCTTCCGGCCGGCGTCACGCCGACATTGGGTCCGGACGCTACCGGGGTCGGCTGGGTCTACCAGTACGCGCTGCAGTCGAAGGATCGGTCGTTGGCGGACCTGCGGTCGATCCAGGACTGGACGATCCGCTACGGCATTGCGAAGGCCGAGGGCGTAGCCGAAGTCGCCAGCGTCGGCGGCTTCGTCAAGCAGTACAACATCGTGGTGGATCCGAACCGGCTGCGGTCGCTCGACATCCCGCTGGCGAAGGTGCGGGACGCGGTCCGCGGCAGCAACATGGACGTCGGCGGGCGCACCGTCGAGCTCTCGGAATTCGAATTCGTGGTGCGGGGCAGAGGATACGTCAAGAGCCTTTCCGATCTGTCGAACATCGTGCTCAAGGTCGACAAGGGCACGCCGGTGCTGCTGAAGGACGTCGCGCGGATCGAGCTCGGTCCGGACGAGCGCCGCGGCATCACGGAACTCGACGGAGACGGCGAAGTCGCCAGCGGCATCGCCCTGCAGCGCTTCGGGCAGAACGCGCTCGACGTCATCGACAACGTGAAGAGGCGCCTGGCCGAGATGGCGACCGCGCTCCCCAAGGGCGTCGAGATCATCCCGGTCTACGACCGCTCCGAGCTCATCCATAGCGCGATCGAAACGTTGAAGCGGACGCTGACCGAGGAAAGCATCGTCGTCGCCCTGGTCTGCATCGTATTCCTGCTGCATGTGCGCAGCGCGCTCGTCGCCATCGTCATGCTTCCTGTCGGAATCCTCATGGCTTTCGGTGCCATGAAACTGTTCGGCATCGGATCCAACATCATGAGCCTCGGCGGCATCGCCATCGCGATCGGCGCGATGATCGACGGTGCCATCGTCATGATCGAGAACGCCCACAAGCACCTCGAACGCGCTCCCCCCGAAAAGCCGCGGCTGGAAGTCCTGATCGAGGCCGCGAGCGAGGTCGGCCCGGCGTTGTTTTTCAGCCTGCTGATCATCACGGTCTCGTTCCTCCCGATCTTCACGATGGAATCGCAGGAAGGCCGGCTGTTCAGCCCGCTGGCGTTCACCAAGACTTTCGCGATGGCGGCTGCCGCCCTCTTGTCGATCACGCTGGTGCCGGCGCTGATGGTGCTGTTCGTGCGAGGCCGGATCGTTCCGGAGCACCGGAATCCCATCAACCGTTTCCTGATCTGGGTCTACCGGCCGCTGATCCGCGGCGTGCTGAAGGCCAAGATTCTGACGATCTTGCTCGCGCTCGCCGCGCTGGCGGTCAGCCTTTGGCCGGCGCGGCAGCTCGGAACGGAGTTCATGCCGAGTCTGAACGAAGGGACGTTGATGTACATGCCGACCACGCTGCCGGGTCTCTCGGTGACCAAGGCGGCGGAGATCCTGCAGACACAGAACCGGATCATCAAGAGCTTCCCCGAAGTGGCCTCGGTCTACGGCAAGGCCGGACGCGCCGAAACCGCGACCGATCCGGCGCCGACCGAGATGTTCGAGACGATCGTCAATCTGAAGCCCAAGGAGCAGTGGCGGCCAGGTCTGACCGTCGACGGCCTGATCGCCGACATGGACAAGGCGCTGCAGTTCCCCGGCGTCTCCAACGCCTGGACCATGCCCATCAAGGCACGCACCGACATGCTGGCGACCGGCATACGTACGCCGATCGGCATCAAGGTGCTGGGGACGGATCTGGTCGAGATGGAGAAACTCGCCCGTCGGATCGAGACCGTCGTCAAGGCCGTGCCAGGTACGTCGAGCGCATACGCGGAGCGCGTCATCGGCGGCTACTACCTCGACATCGTTCCCGACCGGGATGCGCTGGCGCGGTACGGCCTCATGATCAGCGACGTTCAGGATACTGTGTCCTCAGCTCTGGGCGGCGAAACCATCACCACCACCGTGGAAGGCCGCGAACGCTACGGCGTCAATCTGCGGTATCCGCGCGATCTGCGCAGCGATCCCCAGTCTATCGCCCGGGACGTCCTGGTCGGGCTGCCTGGCGGGGGCACCGTGCCTCTGGGAGAAGTCGCCGCGATCAAGCTTACACGGGGGCCGACGTCGATCCGGACGGAGAACGGTCAACTTGCCGTCTACATCTTCGTCGACATCCGGGATCGCGATCTCGGCGGCTACGTCGCCGACGCCAAGGCGGCGGTCGCCGCCAGCGTGCAGTTTCCGCCGGGCAACTACGTGGTCTGGAGCGGGCAGTTCGAATATCTGGAGCGCGCGACGGCACGTCTCAAGATCGTCGTGCCGGTCACGTTGCTGATCATCTTCCTGCTGCTCTACCTGAACTTCCGGCGCCTGACCGAGACGCTGATCGTGATGCTGTCGCTCCCGTTCGCGCTCGTCGGCGGGCTTTGGCTGATGTGGTGGCTGGGTTTCAACTTCTCGGTCGCCGTCGCCGTCGGCTTCATCGCGCTGGCCGGCGTCGCCGCGGAGACCGGCGTCATCATGCTGATCTATCTCGATCACGCGATGAAGGAGATCCAGGTCGCGCGGGCGGCGGACGGCAAGCCGTTCACGCGGTCCGACCTCAACGCAGCGATCATGCTGGGGGCGGTCGAGCGGGTCCGTCCGAAGATGATGACCGTCGTGGCCATCATGGCCGGCCTCATCCCGATCCTGTGGAGCACTGGGACGGGATCGGAAGTCATGCAGCGCATCGCGGTGCCGATGATCGGCGGCATGATCTCGTCGACCATCCTGACGCTCGTTGTGATTCCGGCCGTCTACGCCCTCGTCAAGGGTCTCCGGCTGCCTCGACGGCCGGGAGTTGAGGTCTCGGAGGCGCCGCCCGACGCCAGCCGGACCGTTCCGACCGACCGATCACAGGCGGCCGAATGAGACCTCGCGGGCTCACCGTCGGTCTTCGTTGGCTTCCGCCTTTTTTCGCGGTCGCGTGTAACCGCGGACGTCAGCGCTGCGAACTCATCGCAATGGACCCGTCATGACCGCCACTGAAAATGAACTTAGGAAGCTCATGCTCGCGAGCCTGGACGGCGACGCAGCCGCGCATCGCGTATTGCTCGGTCGGCTGAGCGGTCACCTGCGTGCGTACTATAGAAGCAAGCTCGTCCGGGCCGGACGTTCGGCAAGCGAAGCTGAGGATCTCGTTCAGGAGGCGGTTCTGGCGATACACCTCAAGCGGCATACCTACGATCCCGACGAACCGTTGACGCCGTGGGTACAAGCCATCGCGCGCTTCAAGCTCATCGACTACCTGCGGCGGACCAGGAAATCCGTCAAGAACCTACCGATCGACGCCGCGGAGAACGTGACGGCCGGCGACGATCCGTCGGCGGTCGAGAGCAGCCTGGATCTGGGGCAGATCTTGGGACTGCTGCCCGAAAAGATGCGCTGCTCGATCGTCGCGGTGAAACTCGACGGCCGCAGCGTCTCCGAGGCCGCCGAACGGTGCGGCATCTCGGAGCCGTTGGTGAAGATCAATATCCACCGCGGCCTGAAGCGCCTGGCCGCCCTGATCGCGAAGGAGACGCGCGCGTGAAGACGGACGAACTTCTCGACCTGCTGAGCACGGGAGATGTCCGCATCGACCGCGGATCACACTCGCGGACGATCGGCACCGCCGCGATGATCGGTGTCGCCGCGGCCGTGGCTGGCGTCGCCGCGGTCCTCGGCTTCCGCCCTAATTTCACAGACCTTCGAGCCATAGGCTTACTCGTCCTCAAGCTTTCGTTCACGGTCACGATCGTCGCGCTCGGATTTCTTTACCTCACGAAGCTCGCGCGCCCCGGGGGAGAGCGGAGGACGAGACCGGTGCTGGTCGTCGTCCCGTTCGTCGTCGTCTTGGGCATCGGCCTGGTGAACCTGTCTCTCGCGCCCCCGTCCCACTGGGAGGCGATGATCGTCGGGGATCAATGGCTGGAGTGCCTACTGTCGATACCGATCATCGCCGTCATCCCCTTCGCCGCGACGATATGGGCCGTGAGAAAGGGAGCACCGACGGATCTCAGGCTCGCCGGCGCGGCGGCTGGTCTGTTCGCCGGCGGCGTGAGCGCGATGGCCTACGCGCTGCACTGCATGGACGACTCCCTCCCCTTCGTGACGGTCTGGTACGGCGGGACGATCCTGTTGTGCACGCTTGCCGGTGCCGTACTCGGTCCGCGCCTGCTGAGGTGGTGAGTGGATCGGGATCACGGATGCGCGAGCCTGTAACCGTTCGTCTTCAGCCTGCGAACTCATCTGTGAAAGCGCGATGAACCCGCTTTCTTCAACGAATGGAGTTCGAACATGTCACGCAAGAAGTTGCTCGTTTCGGCCGTCCTGGCCTCCGCCGTTTCGTTTTCCGCTGCGGCCAATGCAGGTTCCACGATCACGGACAAGAGTTACTGGCCGGGTGAAATTCGGCAGCAGAGCCAGGCGGTCGGCTCCGCCAGCCCGCTGCAGTCCTTCGCCTACGATGGCCGGTCCGACGGCAGCGCACCCAAGGCTCGCGCAGGAGCTTGGACATACAATGGCGGGCCCAAGGGTCGATGACGGCGCCGTGGCGATCTTCATTTCCCGGACGCGCGTCGTGACGGCGCGCTCCGGCGATGGGCCCCGTGCGGCATCGAAGCGTTTCCGCGTCGTGCAAGGACCTCGCGGTTGGAGTGTCGTCGACGACAGCACCGGCCTCGCGCTCGAAATATCCCTCGGCGACGAACATCCGCTCATGCGGACCGAGGCTGAAATCCTCTGCGGTTGTCTGAATTCATGTCCAGAAGCCGGTAATATCTTCGGCCGGAGAGACGGGCAGATCGCCGGCTTTCCGGGGCGGCTACCGGTCGCGTCCGCGTCCCGCGAAGACGACTGACTCCGATCGACCTCCCGCGACATAGACGAATTTCGCCGCCGGCAGCGCTCCAGGAAGCTGCGGCCCCTCGATCATCGCGGATGACGGCGACAAGCACGATCAGTCGGACGATCTGCGCGCGCCCACCTATCCCTCGTCGGCAGCCGTCGCTCTGGTGGCGCCCCCACAGCTTTAAATCATGACCTATGCCGTCCGTGAGCAAAAGGAGCGTCAGCAGACCCGATTTCGACGGGGAGGTCATAGAGTCGGTCGGGCATCCACAGCACATGGCGAGATCGCGCCGATCCAATCGTTCCGCAAGGTTGACTTGGACCATTCCGCGGCCTCTACAGTCCCGCTCGCGGAAACCGGGGAAACGATGGGTATCAACATATCCGGCGACAACTTCGTCGCGCACGATCAGACGCACGAAAAGCGCGTGAACACCTCGCTGGACGCCAATCCGACCTCGAAAAAGCTGGGTGGCGTGACCGTCCACCACGTCTTCCGCAGGAACAAGACCGGCGATCTCGATCGCGACGGCAATCCTCTCATCTATGCACTGAAAGGTATGGGCGGCTACAACATCGTGGCGATGTACCGCACGCAGATCATGGCGCGAGCGCGCGAAATTCTGGAGAAATGCACGGAGCTTCAGGGCACTGACTATGTCATGCCGATGCCGTCGAGCTACGGTTTTTCCGAAGAATTTGCCCAGATGGTGTGTCAGGTGACGGGCACGCCGTATCTGGGCTGCGGGTTTCTCAGGAAAAAGACCGTAGCCGAGATGCTGGCGCAGTACGGAGACAGTATTCCTAAAAATTTAGGCGGTCAGCGCGAAAAGGACTACAAGAGTCAGATGCACACTTGGCGGCAAATGAAGCCCGGACAACTGGCTTCGATGAAAGAAATCGGACCCAAAATACGGCGGTATTTCGATCCGTTTGAAGTCGGCGGTGGAGCACCCGATATCAGCGGAAAGAACGTACTGGTCGTCGATGACATCATGTCGTCCGGGGCTTCGCTTTCCGCCATGATCGAGCTGTTGACGGCCAAGACAGGCTGCAAGATAGATAGGGCGGCCTGTTTCCTCAGCGGCTTATAGTTCCCGTAAGTATAGGAAATTTCGCTGAGATCTCTCCTTGACTTGGGACGCCGGACGGCAGATATTCTCGGGTACGTTGGTGGAAACACCATGACCGTATTTACGCCTTACGGTCATAAAACATCAGGTGTGGTGAAAGCTGCACAGGTCCGAGCGAGCGCCAGATGAGGCCGGCCCATAGGGGGCGAGTATCACAAGCCATGGATCGGGTGGCAGGTATAAAGGGAAGCCC
>JASBVG010000067.1 GCA_030147505.1 Tardiphaga sp. | reverse complement strand
TTCCACAAGCGGAACCGGCCGATGATCGGTTTGCAAGAGCTCGCAACCGAGCCAGCGGTCGAAATGGTTGGCGTGGCCGATAACCGCGCTCAGTGTGATGAGCTGCGGAGCAACGCCGCGCTGGCGGGCGCTCACGAGGTTAGTGAGCAACAGTTCGACCACCATGCCGCGACCTGGCTCGGTGATGAACTGCGCCTCGTCGAGCACGACTAGGCCGATCTGATTGAGCATGTGCGCGGAGGCGACCGACATGCTGAGGAATTTTTCGTAGGTGAAGAACGCGATGTCGTACTTGCCCCGTAGAACAGTGCCGACCTGATCCTGCCAATCGCCGGAGCATCGCGCGATTCGGAGCCCCAGACGATCGCCGTAGAGGGCCGAGAAGTCCTCGAACTTCTCGTTTACGAGCGCCTTGTACGGCAGCAGGAACACGGCCTTGCGGCCATCCGCAATGGCCTTGAGCGCCGCCAGCTCACCGATGAAGGTCTTTCCTGCGCTGGTCGGCGCGACGACCATGAGCGAGTTGCCATCCAACACCCCCTTTTCGTTGACTGCTTCGATCTGAAGCTCGTTGAGCCCTTGAGGAAAGCGCTCATGCCATGCGTCGACGGCTTCTTGCGGAATACCTGCCGCGGCCAATTCGCGGATGTCGCCTGTCGTCTGAAAATTGACGCGTTCCGGAAAGGCTTCGCGATAGCGGGCACCAATCTGACCGGGAGGCAGGACAAGATCGCCCTCGGTCTGGCCGAACATGGTCGGTGATTGGACATAGCCAAATCGCCCAGCGTTCGCCGTGACAAGGCGAGTAACGCGATCGACAAGCTCAAGCACGCCGAGTGGGACGTGTGCCTCCAGCAAAACGTCAATGACGGCCTTGGTGAAGAGGCCGTGGCGCGATTGGGGATCTTCGAGCGCCTCTTGATCGGCCGAGGATGCGGCGAAGAGGATACGTCCCTGACCTGCCACCTCGACGAGCGGGAAAGCCACCGCGTCGCGGGGGACCAGACCGGCGTCGATCACGCGCGCCGGAGCACCGCCACTGAAGCAGCAATCCAGCAGGAGGATGACTGCACGCGCTCTGGTCTCTCGAAAGCGCTGAGCCAGCTCGTCCATGCAGAGCGTCGTGTTCGGCAGATCGGCTACGCTGGTATCATGCAGAACCAGACGGTGGTCCTGCGTGCCGTGTCCGGCGAACCCGAGGATCACCACATCGTCTTCATCCGCAGCGCCTAGCGTCGCATCGAGAACATCGCGCATCGCAACCACTGTCGCCGCATCGTCCGTGATGAGGGGTGCGTCGAGGTCGGCGATGCTATCCGACAGCACCGCCCACAAGGCAGTGGCGTCACGCGCAGCTCCCGTCAGATCACCGATAAAGGGATCCGCATGCCGATCGATGCCGATGAACGCCCCCCGGATCATCGATCAGCCTCGCGTCACCTGAAACGACGCGAAACCAGGTCGCTCGGCTTTGTCCAGCGCAACAGCGGCGAATGTCTCCCGCGAGGCGACTTGCTTGTTGCCAACCTTCTCAAACCACACGCACCAAACCGCGGTGCCTTCGATCGACCAATACTCGCCGACCTGCTCAACCGTCATGATCGGTCCGCCCGATTTCAGCTGAACCGTATCGCCCGGCGCAAACTCCATAATCCCCCCCTCTCGCTCGAAGCTTTCATATCGACTCAAAGTTAGGTTGCATTGCTGCGTTTTGCGAGATGGCCGGCCAAACGGGCCGTGATTTTCTACTCTTTTTTATCAATCAGCACTTCAATCGTCCAAGTAATGCCAAGTATCAGCTTGCGGGCTCGATAGCGGCGAGAGTCTGCGCTCGACCGGACAGTTCAGCGACTGCGGACGGATCGCTCTTTTAGACGGAATCGTGGAAGTGCCGCGCCCATGCGTATCGTGCCTGCATTTGTGCAACAGGCTGTTGCACAATTTATCATTCTAGCTTGGAGATCCTGTGTCTGACCCTGCTTATCTGACCTGCGAAGAGGTCGTCGAACGCTATCGTAACAAGGTCAGCGACGGCACGTTGCGAAACTGGCGATGCAAGAGAATCGGGCCGTCATATATCAAGATCGGCAAGGCGATCTTATATCCTACAGACGAGCTCGATCGATGGGATCGGTCAAACTTGACCGCGTGCAGGCGCATATCGTTCGCGTCTGCCGCCACAGATCAATCTGAGGCCGACACTAATTGAGATGGGGGCTGGCCTCAGAAACCTGACGACTGCGGTCCGCAGGCTCATCGGAGGTCAGCCCTTGTTGTTGCAGTGGCGA
>JASBVG010000066.1 GCA_030147505.1 Tardiphaga sp. | reverse complement strand
GCCTATCTGTTCGACGACGAGACGGCGATGGTCCGGCTCGACATGTCCGAATATATGGAGAAGCACTCGGTCTCGCGGCTGATCGGCGCGCCTCCGGGCTATGTCGGCTATGACGAAGGCGGCGCGCTCACCGAAGCCGTGCGGCGACGTCCCTATCAGGTCGTGCTGTTCGACGAGGTGGAGAAGGCGCATCCCGATGTGTTCAACGTGCTGCTGCAGGTGCTCGATGACGGCCGCCTGACCGACGGTCAGGGTCGTACTGTCGATTTCCGCAACACGCTGATCATCATGACGTCGAATCTCGGCTCGGAATTCCTGGTCAACCAGCCGGAGGGCGAGGACACGTCGGCGGTGCGCGAGCAGGTGATGGGTACGGTGCGCGGACACTTCCGCCCCGAATTCCTCAACCGCGTCGATGAGATCATCCTGTTCCATCGCCTGCAGAAGAGCGAGATGGGCCGCATCGTCGAGATCCAGTTCGCACGGCTCACCAAGCTGCTGGAAGATCGCAAGATCGTGCTGGATCTGGATAGCGCCGCGCGCGACTGGCTCGCCGAAAAGGGGTGGGATCCGGCTTACGGTGCGCGTCCCCTGAAGCGTGTGATCCAGCGCAGCGTGCAGGATCCGCTCGCCGAGATGATTCTGGCGGGCGACATCAAGGATGGCGATCACGTCGAGATCGGCACCGCCGGGAATGTGCTGACGTTCAACGGCAAGCCGACGGCGGCAGCGGATATCGCCGAGTTCGAGGTGCCGGCAAAACGGATGTTGAATTGAATGCCATAGTCTAGCTTGATGGAACGGCCTGGATCAAACGGTTCAGGCCGTTTTCGTATCGCGGGAAGACCTGATGATCGACAACCGTTTCGCCTTCGGCGTCGTTGGCGGCCTCGGTGCTCTGGCCGGAGCCGATCTTCTGCAACAACTGATCCGGGCCACGGCCGCCGATCATGAGCGCTATGCCATCGTGTTCGAGCAGCAGAGCTTTCCCGGCGATCGCCTGCGCACCGACATTGCCTACGATCCGACGGGCCGCAAGCTGCATGTGTTCAGCCTGATCCGCCGGCTGGAATTGCGCGGCACCGATGCGATCCTGCTGCCCTGTTTCGTCAGCCAGACCTTCCTGCACGAACTCGAACCCAATATCAGCACGCCGGTGGTGAGCCTGATGGCCGCCCTGCTGGACAAGGTCGTGACCGCGTTTCCGCAAGCGAAACGCATCGGCGTGCTGACATCGGGCTATGTGCGGGACAAGAATCTGTTCGGTCAGACCTTCGGCGACAGTCACGAGGTGCTCTATCCCGATGCGGAGGCCCAGCTCGAGCTGATGGATGTCATCTATGCCGAAGGCGGCATCAGAGCAGGGATGGACGATCCTTCGCTGCTGCAGCGGCTGCAGGCGATCTGCGAAGGTCTGGCGGAAAAGGGCTGCGACATCATCGTGCCCGGCATGACCGAATTGTCGCTGGTGCATTTGGCGTTGGCCCGATCGCTGTCGATCCCGCTCGTGAATGTCAATAAATGCTACGCCGATTACGCCTTGACGCAGCCGATCCGCCGCCCGCGCAAGGCGTTCAAGATCGGTGTCGTGGGTGGTGTCGGGCCGCTGGCGACCGTCGATTTCATGGAAAAGGTGGTCACGCTGACGGAAGCGCGGCATGACCAGGATCATATCAAGATGATCGTTGAGCAGAATCCGCAGATCCCGGATCGTACCGAACACCTGCTGCATCAGGGCACCGATCCGACCATCGCACTGTTCGCGACCTGCAAGAAGCTGGAGGCCGCCGAGGCGGATCTCATTGCCATCCCGTGCAACACCGCGCATGCCTTTGTCGCGCGCATGCAGACGCATCTGCGCATTCCCGTGCTCAACATGCTCGATGAAGCGATGGCCCAGATCGCGGGCCGCTATGCCGGCCGTCTGGTCGGCTTGCTGGCCACTTCGGGCACGGTCGAGAGCGGTGTCTATGCAGAGGCGGCGGCGCGTGCGGGCGTACAGATCATGCTTCCGGACGATGCGCATCAGGCGCTGGTGATGGAGGCGATCTACGGAGCCGCGGGTGTCAAGGCCGGCTTCACGGACGGGCAATGCAGGGCCGACCTTCAGGCGGCGATCGATCATCTCGCGCAGCGCGGAGCGGGGGTGATCCTGCTCGGTTGCACCGAATTGCCGCTCGTGTTTCCGCAAACGGAACAGTTTGACGCTGCAGGACACACCGTGGTGTTGCTCGACCCGACGCTGTTGCTGGCATCGGCCTGTGTCAGACACGCCCGCGCCGCGCGTGGCTAGAGACCTTCGACGGTCTCAGCGATTGCTGATCGACCGCGTCGTCGGTCCCGTGCTTCCCGTCGCATCCGACACCCGCGCCGGGCCGCGCTGGTTCATCTGCGTATCGATCTGGTCACGTGCCTTCTCGAAGCCGGCAAGCATCGAACCTTCGAGCGAGCGCCCACGCGGCAGTTTTACGCGCATCGGATCGACGAAGCGGCCATTGACCAGGATTTCGTAGTGAACGTGAGCACCGGTCGAGAGGCCGGTGGAGCCGACGAAGCCGATCACCTGGCCCTGGCGGACGCGCTTGCCGGGCTCCATGCCCTTGGCATAGGCCGACATATGGCCATAGGCGGTCTCGTAACCGTTATTATGCTTCACGCGGATATATTTGCCGTAGCCGCCTTCCCAGCCGACCTTTTCGATCATGCCGTTGCCCGAGGCGAAGATCGGCGTGCCATAGGGGGCGGACCAGTCCACGCCCGTATGCATCTTGGTGTAGCCGAGGATCGGATGGCGACGACCGCCGAAGCCAGAGCGCATGATGGCGTTGTTGACGGGCTTGCGGACCAGGAACTTCTTCGCGCTCTTGCCGGTCTCGTCATAGAAGTCGACCACGGAATCGTCGTCGGTCCTGAAGCGGTAGTATTTCTTGGTCTCGCCGCCGACGGTGAGCGAAGCATAGAGCACTTCGTTGCGGTCGGGATTGGCGGAGCCTTCGTCCTCGCTGGCAAAGAACACGTCGAACGAGTCGCCCGGCTGCACGCGGCGCTGGAAATCGACATCGTAGGAATAGATCTTGATCATGTCCTCGATGATGGTGGCCGGCACCTTGTTGCGCAGCGCCGTCTCGTAAATGCTCTGATAGAGCCGGACGCCGGTGCCGTCGTCCTCTTCCTCGTCATCGTCGGGAGGGGCGACCTGCGTCGCCGTGTTCATGGTGGAAACATCGACGGCGACATATTTGCCGAGATCCGACAGCGCCGCCACGGCCTCGGCGGTGGAATCGCTGGCGACGATGACGCGATAGGGCATCAGCCGCTGGCCGGGGCCGGCGGGCGCCATCAGGATGCGAAGCTTCTGGCCTTCGCGGAGCCCGCCATCACGGCCCTTGGCGCCGAGTGTCAAAGCGATCTGGCGGGCTTCCTCATAGGAGGCGCCCTGTTCGCGCAGGATCATCGGGACGGTTTCGCCCTTTTTGACGATGTGCGTGCGCTCGCCGATGGGATTACCGCCGGTGATCTGCTCCTTGGTCTTGGCAAGCAGCGTCACGTTTTCCGGTACGATGCGGGTCTCGAAGCCGGCATAGGGGTCGGCCACATTACCTTCGGCCGCGTAGGCCATCTTCATTTCGCTGCCGGCGCCGCTGAGATCCTGTGTGCCGCCGATGGAGGCATAGCGAACGCCGCCCTGGCCGCGCCAGTTCGAGGCGTCACGCACGCGCATCAGGACGTCGTCGATGGACACCGATGCGGCGAGCTTCGCTTTCGGGAGCACCTGCGCAAGGTCGCGGGTGACGAAGGAGACCTCGGCATCGGGCTCGGCGGTTTCGGTCGTGCTGGCGGCATCTTCCGCCGTCGGCTGCGCGCTGCCGACATCGGTGAGCAGGCGCTGTGCATTGAAGGGCGGCACCTTGGCGGAGAGATCGCTCGTCGCCATCACCAGATTGCCGGAGATCTTGACGTAAGGCCGCACGCGCATCACGTCGCGATTGCCGACGCGGGTGACGGTGGAGACGCGAAACACCTGACGCGCGGCGGACGCTTCGCTCGGCGGCGGCAGGCGATCGGCTTTATGCAGGCTCGCTTGCTTGTCGTTGGGGCTGACCGCGCCGCGCAGCGCGCTTTCCACGCGCTCGGGCAGCTTTGCGAAGGTCATCTCGCCATCGAGCGACGCGAAAACGGCGCCGCCGATCAAGGCTGCGCCGCACAGACCCGTCAGAATTGTACCGGAAAACCATTGTACGGAGACGCGACGGCGATCGATCACCGCGGCTTCGGAGCCATCGACGGAAAGTGGCGGCTCGTGACCGAGATCGATCATCCCGGTCTCACGATTGTAGGTGCCACTGCGTGACAGTCCGTGGTTCAAACCGTAGTCCCCCAAAGTGCCGGCATCCGGCGGCAGAGCTTCCCCAGCTCAAGCACATGGATGGTCGAACAGCGCGGGCCAAAATGGTGGCCCAAGGTCCAATCGTCAATGCTGCAGTGAGGCTCTTGCCGTCTTGCTATCGTGTTCCACGCCGCGCGTCAGGCAGTCTTGGTCTGGCGATCCATCCTCCGATCGTCATCCTGCCCTCGTTGCAGCCGCCTGCAGGTGGATTTTCGAGCGCCGGAACCGAAAAGTTTCGCAGTCCCGACAAAGAATCTTCACCCAAGGCTGCGTCAGAACGCCGGAGCAATGTGGCTTTGATGCGGCGTTATGCCTGAAAAACCTACGCTTTTCCGCGCCAGACGATTCTTCGCCGGTGCGTGACGATTTTCTGACGAAACGCGTTGACAGGCGAGGGAGGGCGGGCCTATAAGACGGCCACTGAGCGCGGCGGCGCCGACCCATCGGGTCTGGCGGTTGTTCCGCGCTTCAGCAATCAACATTGCGATGGTGATGAAGTAGCCGATAGGTGTCGGCTGCTGAATTCTTGTCGAGTGGGTGTTGTGCGAGATTTGACACGTCCTGTGTCGGGCTGTTTGACAAGTTGAGAAGAAGAAAGAGAAACGTGGGCGGCGGAGTCCTTGCGGGTCTTGCGTAACGAAGCTTCGGTTTTGTTATTGTGAGGCCGGACGAAAGACTTCGGCGGCACACGTTTTGATACAAG
>JASBVG010000062.1 GCA_030147505.1 Tardiphaga sp. | reverse complement strand
AAGCGCCACGACCTCGTCAGCGGGGAATTTACGTTCGTCCAGAATGCTGAGCATTTCACGCCCGACATTGCCGGTCGCTCCGACCAGCGCGACTTTGTAACCCATCGTTCACTCTCCGAAGAAAAATGCCTTCGATCCGCCTTCCGCGGAAACCGAAGCGCGAGCGCTTCTATGCGAGAAACGCCGTCAACACAATGTCATAAGCGTTTTCCGTGCTTTGATGCGTTCAACTTCTGCACCCCACAACCGCGAGCGGGAATTCGACTTCCGCCCGGCGGTGTACAGCTTCGCCGATGAATGCACGGCCGTTGCGGGGCGTATGCTTGCCTATATGGGCTGTCTGGCTTTGCTTGCCATGGCCGCAGTGGCGGCGTTCAACCATCTGGAACTCGACTGGACACCGGCTGCGGTCGCGAAGCCCGGCTGGACCGTTGCCGATCGGTCGTATCCCGCTTTTGCCGTCAGACAACCGGATGTCGTAGGAATTACAGCGGCTTACGAAATCCAGCGGCATCCCGCAGGCGGCCGCAAGGACATCCTGCGCTGGATGCCGGCTGAAGGACGGCCAGTGGCCGAGCTCGAACTTTATCGCCTCGGCGGCGAGGCACTGGAAGACACAGTCGTCTCCGACATCGCTTTGAAGATGGACCCGAGCGGTCCGCGCGAGACAGTCGGCGAGGGCATCATCGACAGGAAATTCGGCCCGGTGGCGCTGTTCGGCTTTGCCGATCGCCGCAAGGACGCCAAGCGCTGCCTCGGCTTCGCCCGCACGCTCGATGCGGCAAATCTGCGCATTTCCGGCTTTTCGTGCCAGGGCGATGGCCTGCCGGCGCGCCGCGCGGCGGTGGCCTGCATGCTCGACCGTCTCGTGCTTTTGACCGCCGGCGGCGAGCCGAAGCTTGCAGAACTGTTCGCCCATGCCGAACTAAAGCGGACGGGTTGTGCGAACGGCCCGGCGCTGTCGGCCAGTTCGGACTGGGTCACCGGCGCGCAGAACCCGCTGCTGCGAGGGAGCCTGTGACGCTGCGACGACCAAGACCTTGGAATGAATGCAACATTCGGCCACACCGCGCATTATTCTCCAAAGGTGTGGCCGGTTTGACCTTGTAGGGCTGCCACCCGGCCAGCTAAATTGCCGGGAACTCGGAATTTGCGATTCTTGAGACAAGAATCTGACTGCCAAGAGGACTCGATGACCTTGAAATTCTCCGCCGCCAAACTGACCGGTGCACTGCTCGCGGCGGCTGCCGTCATCACTATCGGCGTCGCCACCCCGGCCGATGCGCAGACCCAGACCAAGAAGCGCAAGCAGGTGACCGTCGATAGCGGCCGTTACAATTACGGCCCGCGTGGCCCGAACGTGTCCTATCAGCAGGGTCCGCGCACCCGCGTCTACATCTCGCGCCGCTCGTGGCTCGATGCCGGCACCGAAGTGCTGCCCGGTGATCGCAAGTTCACCGATTACGCTTATCCGCCCGGCCAGTCCTTCAGCCGCGAAAACCTGAACCGTCCGATCGATCGTCAGCCGCTGTATAGCGACTGGGATCTCGGCGGCTACCCGAACCGCATTCCGCTGCCGTACTAAGGTCTGAGCAGCTTTGATACGAAAATGCCCGGCTCGCGCCGGGCATTTTTGTTTCTAAATGACGGGCGCCTACTTGTGCAGCGCCTGCAGCTCGGCGAGCACGGCTTCGCCCATCTGCGTCGTCGAGATGATCGTCGCGCCTTCCGACTTGAGGTCGGCGGTGCGCAGGCCCTTGGCCAGCACGGCGGCGATGGCCTGATCGACCTTGTCGGCGAGTTCGCCGAGATCGAGCGAATAGCGCAGCGCCATGCCGAAGGAGGCGATCATCGCCAGCGGATTGGCCTTGCCCTGGCCGGCGATATCAGGCGCCGAACCATGCACCGGCTCATACATCGCCTTCCGCTTGCCGGTCTTGGCGTCGACTTCGCCGAGCGAGGCCGAGGGCAGCATGCCGAGCGAGCCGGTGAGCATCGCCGCGATATCAGAGAGCATGTCGCCGAACAGGTTGTCGGTGACGATGACGTCGAACTGCTTTGGCCACTTCACCAGATTCATGCCGCCGGAATCGGCGAGCTGGTGCTCCAGCGTCACGTCCTTGTATTCGCGACCGTGAACCTGCGTGAGGACTTCGTTCCAGAGCACGCCCGACTTCATGACGTTGCGCTTTTCCATCGACGTCACCTTGTTCTGGCGCTTGCGGGCCAGATCGAAAGCGACGCGGGCAATGCGTTCGATCTCGTAGGTGTCGTAGACCTGGGTATCGATGGCGCGCTTCTGGCCATTGCCGAGATCGGTGATGGTTTTCGGCTCGCCGAAATAGACGCCGCCGGTGAGTTCGCGCACGATCATGATGTCGAGGCCTTCGACCACCTCGCGCTTCAGGCTCGATGAGTCGGCGAGGGCGGGATAGCAGACCGCCGGGCGCAGATTGGCGAACAGGCCGAGATCCTTGCGCAGGCGCAAGAGGCCGGCTTCCGGGCGGTTTTCGTAAGCCACGCCATCCCACTTTGGGCCGCCAATAGCGCCGAAGATGATCGCATCGGCGGCATCGGCCTTGGCCATGGTGGCGTCGGTGATCGGCACGCCATCGGCATCGATGGACGCGCCGCCGACAAGACCGGTCCCGGTGTCGAATTTGGCGATGCCCTGGGCGTCGATCCAGTCGATCAGGCGCGTCACTTCCGCCATCACTTCCGGGCCGATCCCGTCGCCGGGGAGAACCAGCAATTTATGCGCCGCCATGGTCGTTTCCTTCTCTGAACGCCGAATTTCGGGCGAGTGCTAAGCCGTCGTTGCGGCATTGGCAAGACAGCCTTGCTCCGGGCTTCATTGCGGCGGACGTAAAACCTGCGAGAGTGAGCGTCGAGCCGGAGCTGCCCGTGACGTCATCCGACCCATCCTTTGCGCGCCGTAATCCGGCTTTGCTGATCCTGATCCTCTCGCTCGCGCCGGCCATCGGCCTTGGTATCGGTCGCTTCGCCTATTCGCTCGTGTTGCCGGATATGCGCGACAGCCTCCAATGGTCCTATTCATCCGCGGGCTTCATGAATACCGTCAATGCCGCGGGCTATCTGCTCGGTGCGCTGGCAGCGTCCGGTTTCGGCAAACGCTACGGTCTGTTCACGGTGATCCAGATGGGCACCGTAGCGTGCGTCGCGTCGCTGCTGGTCTGCGGCGTTACCTCGGATTTCACGCTGCTCAGCATCGCCCGCTTCGTCACAGGTTTTGGCGCGGCAATCTCCTTCGTCGCTGGCGGCGCGCTGGCAGCGACCATCGGTCTCTCTTATCCCGAACGTTCGGCCTATCTGCTTAGCCTGTTCTACGCGGGCCCGGGCATGGGCATCCTGCTGTCGGGCCTGATCGCGCCCTTCGTGCTGCAGGGCTTTGGTTCGGGCTCGTGGTGGATCGTCTGGCTGGTGCTCGGCCTCGTCTCGGTGCTGATGGGGCTGCCGTTGCTACGGCGTCTGATCGATGCATCCGATCATGCTTTGGACGCGCCGGTGCCGCCGATCGCGATCTGGCCGATGACGATCTTTCTTGTTGCTTATTTCATGTTCGGCGCCGGCTACATCGCCTACATGACCTTCATGATCGCCTATGTCCGTGATGGCGGCGGCAGCGCGGCCGCGCAAAGCGCCTTCTGGTGCGTGATCGGGATCAGCTCATTCGCCTCACCCTGGGCGTGGCGCGGTGTGCTGGCGCGCGGGCAGAGCGGGCGCGCCATGGCGATCATTCTCGGCACCAATGCATTGGGCGCAGCAATGCCGTTGCTTGGCTATTCGCCGGTGATCCTCGGCATATCGGCGGCTGTCTTCGGTGTTGCCTTCTTCGCCGTGGTCGCGGCGACGACGGCGTTCGTGCGTTTCAACTATCCGCAGGAAGCGTGGCCGAAGGCTATCGCGGTGGTGACCATCGTGTTCGGCATCGGGCAGACGATGGGGCCGATCGCGGTGGGGGCGATCAGCGACGCGACGGGAAGTTTGACGTCGGCGCTGGTGGTATCAGCAGCGACGTTGGCACTCGGTGCTGTGCTGTCCGCGTTTCAGAAGCCACTCAGCTCCCGCTGAAATCGTTATAGCCCTGATCTTCCCAGTAGCCGCCCTTGTAGTCGTTGGTGACTTCCAGTGACGTCACATATTTCGGGTTCTTGAACCCGAGCTTGGTCGGCACCCTGATCTTCATCGGATAGCCATAGGCACGCGGCAGGATCTGGTTGTCGAACTTGAACGTTATCTGCGTCTGCGCATGCAAGGCGGTGGGCATGTCGAGCGAGGTGTAATAATCCTCAGCACAGCGGAAATGCACCCATTTGGCATTGGTATCGGCGCCGATCAGCTTGAGGAAATCGCGCAGCGGCGTGCCCTGCCACGAGCCGATGGCGCTCCAGCCCTCGACGCAGATATGGCGCGTGATCTGCGAGACTTCGGGCAGCTTGTAGAGCTCCTCAAGTGTCCAGGAGTTCCTGTTATCGACAAGGCCGGACACTTCGAGCTTCCAGTCCTTGCCGTCGATCTCCGGCGCCTCGTCTTCCGAATAGAAGCCGTTGAATGGGAAGGGACGACGGATATCCTTCTCCGAATAGGTTGGCGCCATCACGTTTGGATTGAAAATCTTCGCCTGCACCATATCGTTGAATTTCGAGATATGCGTGAGCAGGTTGTCGGCCGAGAGACTGTCGGACACATTGCAGCCGGTCAGCAGCGTCAGCGCGCCGAAACTTGCGCCGGAGGCGATGAAGCGGCGGCGGGACAGGTCAGGCATCAGCTTGGTGGCGTCCTTCACCAGCAGCTGCTTGTCGACACCGGGAATGATGAGTGAGCGCATCTTCTTCAACATGATCTGCTCCTCAGCGTCCGATGATCATTGCGCGCAGGCTCTTCGGCACGATCAACGCCAGCGCCACATGGATGACGAGGAAGCCGACAATGGACGCCATCATCGCGAAATGAACGTAGCGTGCGGTGTCGTAGCCGCCGAAAATGGCGGCGAGATACTGGAACTGGACCGGCTTCCAGATTGCGAGGCCGGACAGTACGATGACGATGCCGACCAGTATGATGCCGATATAGAGCAGCCGCTGCACCTGATTGTAGGTGGAAAGATCGGCATGCGAGAGTTTGCCGGTGAGCGCTGCCCGGGTGTCGCCGATCACGCCGGACGCCGAGATCGGCAGCAGCTTCCTGCGGAAGCGGCCGGTGACGAGGCCGAGCAGGACATAGAGCAGGCCATTGATCACCAGCAGCCACATACCTGCGAGATGCCACATGATGCCGCCGCCGAGCCAGCCGCCGAGCGTGATGCTGCGCGGGAAGACGAAATCAAACAGCGGCGAGGCATTGTAGATCTGCCAGCCCGACATGATCATGATCACCATGGCGACCGCATTGATCCAGTGCAGCACGCGAACCCAGGCCGGCTGGATCACCTTGCCCTTTGTGGACGCATTCTGTGCCTTTTCGATGGAGATGCTCGACATGACATAATCCGAAGTCTTGGCCTGTCAGAATTTCTGGCCTCTGTCAGCCTTACGGGTGGAGCCTGTGATTGTTACGTTTCTCACCTGAACAACCGCGTTGATGCATTTATCCCCGAGATCACAAAAAAGCGAGCCGGGGAGCCGGCTCGCTTTCAGCACGCGCATCCCAAAGGGGCGCAGGATGCGGCGCTCTTGCCGTCAGAAGGCCCCTATCAGGCCTTCGGCATCACGACGGTATCGATGACGTGAATGACGCCGTTCGACTGGTTCACATCGGGGATCGCGATGGTGGACGAGCCGCCCTTGGCATCGACGATCATGGCCTTGCCGCCCGACTTCTTCACCGTCAGCTGCTCGCCTTCCACGGTGGTCAGCTTCTGGCCATCCTTGAGGTCGGCGGCGTTCAGCTTGCCCGGCACCACGTGATAGGTGAGGATCTTGGTGAGGGTGGCCTTGTTCTCAGGCTTGACCAGGGTCTCGACGGTGCCCTTCGGCAGCTTGCCGAACGCGGCGTTGGTCGGCGCGAACACGGTAAACGGGCCGGGGCCGGAGAGCGTGTCGACCAGGCCGGCGGCTTTCACCGCGGCGACCAGCGTGGTGTGATCCTTCGAATTGACGGCATTTTCGACGATGTTCTTGGATGGATACATCGGCGCGCCGCCGACCATCACGGTCTTTTCGCCTGACATCTCGCTCTTCATCATCTTGTCCTTGGCCTGGGCCGGAGCCAGCGCGACGCCGGTGATGGCAAGGGTGCTGAAGGCGGCGGCGGACAGAAGTGCAATACGCTTGAGCATGGATCGTCTCCCGGGTTTCATTGAGGGCCGGTGCATCTGCACCGGTGCGTTGAAAGGCTCTCGACGCCGTTTCGCCTGCGGGGCGTTGTCGCCGTCGATGGCCGAGCTACGCGAGGGCTCAAGCCCAGTTTCAGGCTATATTTTTTGCCGTTCCTGAAACTTTCAGCGATGCGCTGCGTTCTGCGCGCGCGTTGCGGAGGGCAGCCCGTTCTTGCTAGAGACAGCGTACAATTTGACGCAATCGCAGCTTCGGTATCGGTGCGATTGTCTGGCTCCTCCAATCGATGTGTGAATGCCATGAACCTGTTCTCCCGCCTGTTCGACAAGCTTGAAGATCCGTCGCGCCTCGCCATCGAGACGCCGGATGGCAAGCACATCAGCTATGGCGATCTGGTCGCTCTGGCGGGGCAGATGGCGAATGTGCTGGTGGCGCGCGGCGTCAAGCCGGGCGACCGCGTGGCTGCGCAGACCGAGAAGTCGGTGCCGGGCCTCGTGCTTTATCTCGCCACCGTGCGTGCCGGCGCGGTCTATCTGCCGCTCAATACGGCCTACACGCTGAACGAGCTCGATTACTTTATCACCGATGCCGAACCGTCACTGGTCGTGTGTGATCCTTCGAAGAGGGAAGGCATCGAGGTCATCGCTGCCAAGGTCGGCGCGAAGGTCGAGACGCTCGGCGCGGACGGCAAGGGTTCGCTCCCCGACGCTGCCGACAAGGAGAAGGCAGACTTCGCCACCGTCGCGCGCGGCAATGACGATCTTGCGGCTATCCTCTACACATCGGGAACGACCGGCCGCTCCAAGGGCGCGATGCTGAGCCACGACAATCTCGCATCGAATTCGCTCTCGCTCGTGGACTACTGGCGCTTTGGCAAGGACGACGTGCTGATCCACGCACTGCCGATCTACCACACCCACGGTCTGTTCGTGGCGAGCAACGTCACGCTGTTCTCACGCGCGGCGATGATCTTCCTGCCGAAGCTCGATCCCGAACGCATCATTCAGCTGATGGCGCGCGCGACCGTGCTGATGGGCGTGCCGACCTTCTATACGCGCTTGCTGGCGTCACCGAACCTGTCGAAGGAAACGTGCAGCCATATGCGGCTGTTCATCTCCGGTTCGGCGCCGCTGCTGGCCGATACCCATCGCGAATGGTTCGCGCGCACCGGTCACGCCGTGCTGGAGCGTTACGGCATGACCGAAACCAACATGAACACCTCGAATCCCTATGACGGCGAGCGCGTCCCCGGCGCGGTCGGCTTCCCGCTGCCCGGCGTCTCCGTGCGCGTCACCGATCCGGAGACCGGCAAGGAATTCGCGAAGGATACGATCGGCATGATCGAGGTGAAGGGCCCGAATGTGTTCAAGGGCTACTGGCGGATGCCGGAAAAGACCAAGTCGGAATTCCGCGACGACGGCTTCTTCATCACCGGCGATCTCGGCAAGATCGACGCCAAGGGTTACGTCCACATCCTCGGCCGTGGCAAGGATCTGGTGATCTCCGGCGGCTTCAACGTCTATCCGAAGGAAATCGAGAGCGAGATCGATGCCATGCCGGGCGTGGTGGAAAGCGCCGTGATCGGCGTGCCGCATGCGGATTTCGGCGAGGGCGTGACGGCCGTGGTGGTGACCGACAAGAAGACGGCAATCGACGAAGCCTCGGTGATCAAGGCGCTCGATGGCCAGATCGCCAAGTTCAAGATGCCCAAGCGTGTGATCTTCGTGGACGACCTTCCACGTAACACAATGGGCAAGGTGCAGAAGAACGTCCTGCGCGAGACGTACAAGGACATTTACAAGTAAGCTCGGTCGTAGGGCGGATTAGCCGAAGGCGTAATCCGCCGCGGAGCGTCGATGCGAACTCGGCCGGCGGATTACGCTTCGCTAATCCGCCCTACGGTCTCGTCTAGATCACATGCTCCGGCGCGAGCGCGCAGGCGGAGTTCGGATCGGTTTCGATCTGTATGGTGGAATGCTCGATCCCGAAATCGCGCTTCAGCCGTGCGCAGATATCCATCAGATAGGCATCGCCGGGCGCTCCTGACGGGATGACCATGTGGCAGGTGAGCGCCACCTCGGTCGTGCTCATTGGCCAGATATGCAGGTCATGCACCTGTGCAACACCGGGGCACTTCTCCAAGTAGGTGCGCACGGCTACCGGGTCGATGCCGCGCGGCACGGCCGCCAGTGACATCGCAGTGGAGTCGCGCAGAAGGCTCCACGTGCCCCAGACAATCAGTATGCAGATGGTCAGGCTGGTGATCGCATCGATCCACAGCCAACCGGTGAACATGATGACGACGGCCGCGATCACGACGCCGACGGACACGGCAGCATCCGCGACCATATGCAGATAGGCGCCGCGAATGTTGAGATCGCTGTTGCGGCCGGAGGCGAACATCAGCGCGGTGATGCCGTTGATGACGATGCCGATGGTGGCGACCACGATGACGGTGATCTCGGTGACCGGCTCGGGGTTGAACAATCGCAGCACGGCTTCCCAAGCGATGGCGCCGACGGCGACCAGCAGGAACACCGCATTGAATAGTGCCGCGAGAATCGACGAACCCTTGAGGCCGTAAGTGTAGCGCGGGGTTGCGGCCCGTTTCGCCAGCACCGCGGCGGTCCAGGCTGCGATGAGTCCGAGCACGTCGGAGAGATTGTGCCCGGCGTCTGCCACCAGCGCCATCGAACCCGACGCATAACCGTAGACAGCTTCGACCACGACAAAGACGGTGTTGAGCGCGATGCCGATGGCGAACGCCTTGCCGAAACTCGCGGGCGCATGAACATGCCCACCCGGACCGTACGAATGTCCGGCGTGGTCGTGCTGATCATGCGAATGATCGTGGTGGTGAGCGTGAGCCATGCGTGATCCATAGCAAGACTACGGAGGGATACTATTACGGATAGTATTACGCGGGCCCGTGCATCACAGCAGGGCGACGACGAACCGGCTTCCCACGATGAACAGATAAACCCCGAACGCGATTTCCAGCGTGCGTTTGGACATCGCATGTGCCGCCTTCACGCCGAGCGGTGCGGTGAGCAGGCTGGTCGGCATCACCAGCAAGGCGCCGATCAGCGAGACGTAACCGAGCGCGAAGGGCAATTGCAACGGCGCGACGTCGGGATAGACGGCAGCGGCTGGCCAGCCGGCGTAGATGTAGCCGATCGCGCCGGGGATGGAGATCAGCACCGCCAATGCCGAGGAGGTCGCCACAGCCTGATGGATCGGGCGGCCATAGAAAGTCATCAAGAGGTTCGAAAACAGGCCGCCGCCGATGCCCATTAATGTCGAGAGCAGGCCGACAAAGAAGCCGTAGATCTTCATCAGCGGCCCGCCGGGCAGGTCGTCGCCCAATTTCCACCCTTCACGAGCGAATAGCAGCCGTGCAGCAGCGGACCAGGCGACCATCACGAACACGATCTTGAACAGTCGCTCCGGGGCGAAACGAGCCGTCACGCTGCCAACAACGACGCCGATCAGGATTGGCAGCCACCACTTGTGCAGGATCTCCATATCCACCGCACCGCGCGCCAGATGGGCGCGGAACGAACGCAGCGATGTGGGGATGATGATGGCCAGCGAGGTACCGATACAGAGCGGCATCCGCACCTCCAAAGGCACGCCGGCAATGCGAAAACACTCGTAAAATACAGGCACGAGGATGGCTCCGCCGCCGATCCCGAACACCCCCGCGAGGAAACCGCTCAGTCCACCAACCGCCACCAGAAGGACTGCCAGCTCGACAACCTCGGTAATATTCAGCCCCGCCATTTCCGCCCCGATTTATGTTTGCTATCGCGCTATAAAGCTTGCCTGAATCGCGCTTCATCAGCTGTGCGCCCGTGGCATGCCAAGCGTCAATCCCGCCGCGCGCAATGCTGATTTCAAATTCTGAACGTGAGTTCGGTTTATGTCATTTCGCGATTGCGCTCATCCTATCGACTTCGTAAATAGAATTGCTCTACGCGATCCCAATTCGGGCACTTGATGCCCACTAACCTGTCAAAGTTGTTGAATGGCCGCCAGGATCGAACGCCCTCTTTCACCGCATCTACAAATCTATCGCCGGACGCTGACGATGGCTCTGTCCATCATTCATCGCGCCACGGGGATTGCCTTGTATTTCGGCACACTGCTCCTCGTCTGGTGGCTCATCGCCGCCGCTTCCGGTCCCGCTGCTTACGCCTATGTTCAGGCATTCACGGGCAGCATCATCGGACGCCTGATTGCGTTCGGCTACACTTGGGCGCTGGTCCATCATGCCATGAGCGGGATCCGCTACCTGGTCTGGGATCTCGGCTATGGTTTCAAGCCGAATGAGCGTGAATGGCTCACCCGTGCGGCATTGATCGCGGGCATTGTCATCACCATCCTGCTCTGGATCATTGCCTACGCCATCGGAGGTGGCCGATGAGTTCGCCTTCTCAAAAGTCGATGCGCACGCCGCTCGGCCGCGTCCGTAATCACGGCTCCTCGCATTCCGGCACACGTGACCACTGGCGTCAGCGCCTCACCGCCGTCGCGATGTTGCTTTTGCTGATTCCCGTCATCTTCATCGTGATGTCGCTGCTTGGCCGCAATCAGGCCGGCGCGGCGCAGATCCTCGGTTCGCCGGTGGTCGCGATCACGCTGCTGCTGTTCATCATCGCAAGCGTCGTCCATATGCGGATCGGCATGCAGATCGTCATCGAGGACTATGTGCATGACGAGAAGCTGAAGCTGGTGTCCATCATGGGCAACAACTTCTTCTCGGCCGTGATCGCACTGGCATCGGCCTACGCCATTTTCAAACTTTCATCTGGAGTCTAGCGCATGGCCGCGAACGGCAATGGCGCGAACGGCGTTGGCGGCCCCGCCACCAACGGCTACGCCTATCCCATCGAAGATCACACCTATGACGTTGTCGTCGTGGGCGCCGGCGGCGCCGGCCTGCGCGCGACCGTCGGCTGCGGCGAGGCGGGTCTCCGCACCGCCTGCATCACCAAGGTGTTCCCGACCCGCTCGCACACGGTTGCTGCCCAGGGCGGCATCTCGGCTTCGCTCGGCAACATGCACGAGGACAACTGGCGCTGGCACATGTACGACACCGTGAAGGGGTCGGACTGGCTGGGCGATCAGGACTCCATCGAATACATGGTGCGCAACGCGCCCGACGCCGTTTACGAGCTCGAACACTGGGGCGTGCCGTTCTCGCGCACCGAAGACGGAAAAATCTATCAGCGCCCGTTCGGCGGCATGACCATGGATTACGGCAAGGGCCAGGCGCAGCGCACCTGCGCGGCCGCGGACCGTACCGGTCACGCCATGCTGCACACGATGTATGGCCAGGCGCTGCGTCACGCCGCCGAGTTCTTCATCGAATATTTCGCCATCGACCTGATCATGGACGATCAGGGCACCTGCCGCGGTGTCATCGCGCTGAAGATGGACGACGGCACGCTGCACCGCTTCAAGGCGCAGACCGTCATTCTCGCCACCGGCGGCTATGGCCGCGCTTATGCGTCCTGTACCTCGGCCCATACCTGCACCGGCGACGGTGGCGGCATGGCGCTGCGCGCGGGTCTCCCGCTGCAGGACATGGAGTTCGTCCAGTTCCACCCGACCGGTATCTATGGTTCGGGCTGTCTGGTCACCGAAGGCGCTCGCGGTGAAGGCGGCTATCTCGTCAATTCCGAAGGCGAGCGCTTCATGGAGCGCTATGCTCCGTCCGCCAAGGATCTCGCTTCGCGTGACGTCGTTTCGCGTGCGATGACCATCGAGATTCGCGAAGGTCGTGGCGTCGGCAAGAAGAAGGATCACATCTTCCTGCATCTGGATCATCTCGATCCGGCGATCCTGCATGAACGCCTGCCGGGCATCTCGGAATCGGCGCGCATTTTCGCCGGTGTCGATGTGACCCGCGAACCGATCCCGATGATCCCGACCGTGCACTACAACATGGGCGGCATTCCCACGAACTACCACGGCGAAGTCGTCACCAAGAAGGACGGCGACGACAATGCAGTGGTGCCGGGCCTGATGGCCGTCGGCGAAGCCGCCTGCGTGTCGGTGCATGGCGCCAACCGTCTCGGCTCCAACTCGCTGATCGACCTCGTCGTGTTCGGTCGCGCCGCGGCGCTGCGCCTCGCCGACAAGTTGACTGCAAACGCCAAGCAGCCCGATCTGCCGTCGAACTCGGCAGACATGGCGCTCGGCCGTCTCGATCACTTCCGCAACGCCAAGGGCGGCACGCCTACGGCGAAGATGCGCGAGAGCATGCAGCAGGTCATGCAGACCAACTGCGCCGTGTTCCGCACCGGCGACGTGCTCAACGAAGGCAAGGAACTGATCCACAAGGTCTATGACGGCATCGACGATATCGGCGTGTCCGATCGTTCGCTGGTCTGGAACTCGGATCTGATGGAGACCCTGGAATACGACAACCTGATCGGTCAGGCGCTCGTCACCATGGACTCCGCCGCCAACCGCACCGAAAGTCGCGGCGCGCATGCCCGTGAGGACTTTGCGGATCGTGACGACAAGAACTGGATGAAGCACACGCTGGCGTGGGTCGAGAAGGGTGGCAAGACCACCATCGATTATCGCCCGGTGCATGATTACACGATGACGAATGACGTGCAGTACATTCCGCCCAAAGCGCGCGTGTACTGAGAAAGCGAAGGCTCGAGAATATGGCTGAGTTCGCACTCCCGAAGAATTCCAAGATCACCGGCGGCAAGGAATGGCCGAAACCCGCCGGCGCGACCCAGACGCGCGAATTCCGCGTCTATCGCTGGAATCCGGATGACGGCAAGAATCCGTCGGTCGATACCTATCACGTCGACCTCAACGACTGCGGTCCGATGATTCTGGACGGTCTGATCTGGATCAAGAACAATATCGATCCGACCCTGACCTTCCGTCGCTCCTGCCGTGAAGGCGTCTGCGGGTCCTGCGCCATGAATATCGATGGCCAGAACACGCTCGCCTGCACACGCGCGATGGACGAAGTCGACGCCGGTGCCATCAAGGTCAATCCGCTGCCGCATCAGCCTGTCGTGAAGGATCTGGTGCCGGATCTCACCAACTTCTACGCCCAGTATGCGTCGATCGAGCCGTGGCTGAAGACCACCACGCCGACCCCGCAGAAGGAATGGCGCCAGAGCCACGAGGATCGCGAGAAGCTCAACGGCCTCTACGAGTGCATCCTGTGCGCCTGCTGCTCGACTTCGTGCCCGAGCTACTGGTGGAACAGCGATCGCTTCCTCGGCCCTGCCGCGCTGTTGCAGGCGACCCGCTGGGTCAAGGATTCGCGTGACGAAGCCACCGGCGAACGTCTCGACAATCTCGAGGATCCGTTCCGCTTGTATCGCTGCCACACCATCATGAACTGCGCCAAGGCGTGCCCGAAGGGCCTCAATCCGTCGGAAGCGATCGCCGAACTCAAGATGAAGATGGTCGAGCGTCAGGTCTGACGCCTTCATCGCGAAAGTGGTCGCGAAATATCGACGCCGGCCCGCTTTCATGCAGGCCGGCGCTTTTCGTTCCCGTGTGCATATGCAATTTCGCGCTGGCGAGGCTCGTTCGATGCAGCGGTGACAGCCGCGCGGCAGGTGATCTGCTGGAGTGCAGGCAGGACAGCCATCGGTGCTAGACGGGAGGTTTCTCCATAGCGCGACCACTCCATCGTATTGTCACAACAGCGGGCCGGTTAAAGCGATCAAGTCGCTCAAGTGATGTGCAGCCTGCCTCCGGACGGGCGCCGGTGAACGTATATTGCTGTGGCTCCCGCAAATCCGCCTCGCCACGGTTGGCACGGCCTGTGCTAGCCTGTGCCCTACATTTGATCAAAAGGGATTTGCTCGATGCTTCGGAAGCTGGGTCTGGGTACAATCGCTGGGGCCACGCTGATGGCATCGGTTGTGTCGGCTGGAGCGCAGACGGCTGTCAAGTTCGCGCTCGACTGGAAATTTGAGGGGCCGTCCGCGCCCTATTTCGTGGCGCTCGACAAGGGTTACTATAAGGCCGAAGGCTTGGATGTGACGATCGACAGCGGTCCGGGCTCGGTCGCGGGCATCGCACGCGTCGCCGCCGGCACCTATCCGATCGGCTTCTTCGATATCAATTCGCTGGCGCGCTTTCGCGACCAGAACCCGGACAAGGACGTCAAGGCCGTGTTGATGGTCTATGACGTGCCGCCATTCTCCATCGTCTCCATCGCCAAGACCGGAATCAATGCGCCGAAGGACCTGGAAGGCAAGATCCTTGGCGCACCGGCGCCGGACGGCGCCTTTGCGCAGTGGAAAGCCTTCGTGAAAGAGAACAAGATCGACGACGCGAAGGTGAAGATCGAGAATGTCGGCTTTCCCGTGCGCGAGCCGATGCTCGCCGATGGCAAAGTCGATGCCATTACCGGCTTCTCCTTCTCGTCCTATTTCAACCTGGTGGCCAAGGGCATCGCCGGGAAGGACATCAAGGTGATGCTGATGTCGGATTATGGCCTTGTGCTCTACGGCAACGCCATCATGGTCAATCCGGAATTCGTCAAGACTAATCCAAAGGTGGTTGCCGGCTTCGTGCGTGCCACCATCAAGGGCATCATCGACACCGCAAAGGATCCCGACGACGCCATCAAGTCGGTGATGAAGCGTAACGAGACCGCCGACGAGAAGACCGAACTGGCGCGCCTCAAGATGTCGCTCAAGGACAACTTCATCACGCCGTGGGTGAAGGCCAATGGCGTTGGCGGCATCGACGAGAAGCGTATGACCGATGCGATCGACCAGATCGCCGTGACCTACGAGTTCAAGAATCCAAAGCCGAAGGCGGGCGATCTGTTCACGTCGGATTATTTGCCGCCGGCCGGCGAACGCAAGCTCTGATCTCGGCAGGACAGAGGTCGGATCAGGCACGCATGGACAGGTTCGTGGACATCGATGGCGTCACGCTGAAATATCGCGGCGCCACCGGAGAAATCACTGCCCTTCAGGACACGACGTTGACGATCGCGCGCGGCGAATTCGCGGCTGTGGTCGGGCCGTCCGGCTGCGGCAAATCCACCTTGATGCGGCTGGTTACCGGCCTGCACAAGCCGACGTCCGGCATCATCGCCATCGACGGCAAGGAAGTGAAAGGGCCGGTCAAGATGGCCGGCATGGCGTTCCAGCATGCCAACCTGCTGCCGTGGCGCAAAGTCATCGACAATGTGCTGCTGCCGCTGGAAATCGTCGAGCCCTATCGTTCGCAATTCCGGTCGAAGAAGTCCGAATTTCGCGCCAAGGCGGAGAAGCTGCTCGCAACTGTTGGCCTCAAGGGCTTCGGTGATCGTTATCCGTGGGAGCTTTCCGGCGGCATGCAGCAGCGCGTTTCGCTGTGCCGCGCGCTGATCCATGAGCCGGCGCTGCTGATGCTCGACGAGCCGTTCGCGGCGCTGGATGCCTTCACCCGCGAGGAACTATGGTGCGTGCTGCGCGATCTTTGGCAGCGTCTTGGCTTTACGGTGATCCTGGTTACGCATGACCTGCGCGAGGCCGCATTCCTCGCTGACAATATCTACGTCATGAGCGCGCGCCCGGGCCACATTGTGCAGGTCAAATCAGTCGGCTTTGCCCGCCCGCGCGATCTCGAAGTCACCTACGACAAGGCATTCGGCGACATCGTGCATGAGCTGCGCCTGAAGATTGCGGAGGTGCGCAAGTCATGACGCCGCGTCTTGTCGAAAAACTCGCGCCCTGGATTTTCACTCTCGCGATCTTCCTGATCTGGGAGGGCGCCTGCGCGGTCCTCAAGATCAACACATCGGTGCTGCAGCCGCCGTCCGCAGCCTTCGCAGCGATGTTCAAGCTGTGGAAGGTGTTCCTCTATCACTCCTGGGTGACGCTGTGGGTCACCATGGTCGGTTTCGCGCTGGCCGTGGTGTTCGGCGTTCTGCTCGGCCTCGTGGTCGGCTGGTCGCGAACGATCTATCGCGGGCTCTATCCGGTCATGATCGGCTTCAATACCATCCCGAAAGTTGCCATCGTGCCGCTGCTGATCCTGTGGTTTGGCATCGGCGAAGTGCCGGCCATCGTCACGGCATTCCTGATCTCGTTCTTCCCGATCGTGGTCAACATCGCTACCGGTCTCGCGACCACGGAACCCGAACTCGAGGACGTGCTGCGCGCGCTCGGTGCACGCAAGCTCGACATCATGCTGAAGGTTGGCATTCCGCGCGCGCTGCCTTATTTATTCGGCTCGCTGAAAGTCGCGATCACGCTGGCTTTCGTCGGCACTGTCGTCTCCGAGACCCTCGGCGCCAATGCCGGTCTCGGCTTTCTGATCGCGCAGGAAGGCGCCAGTTTCCGCATGGCGAATGTCTATGCCGCACTGCTGCTGCTCGCCTTCGAGGGCGTGCTGATGTATGCGGTGTTCGCCTGGATCGAGCAACGCTCCACCCGCTGGGCCTTTCGCTCGCAGATGAGCGTCGGCTAGCGCAAGTTTCGTTTGGACCGCGTCTTGTCCTGCACACGATGCAGTGCGACGTGTCGCTTCGCCAACTTGCACCGCACCGGGACATGTTCCCTGCCGCGGCGCAGGGTTGGTCCATCCCGGTGCATGCGCTAGACTGGTGCGAAGCGGGCAGGGACTGTGAAGACAGAACAGCACAATTCTCTGAGAATGCTGCAGTGGATGATGGCCGCATCCCTGGCCTTTCCCATTGCGCTGTTTGCCTTCGCGGCCACCAATTCCTGGTTCGCCACCAACGAGAATGCGGATCGCGAAATCGAGCGCACGCTCGATGTTGCGCACGAACATGCATTGAAAGTGTTCGAGACCATCGATCGCAGCCTGTCGGAAATCAACGAGATTGTCCGCAATCGCTCCGACGACGATCTGCGCGCCAATGCTGACGCACTGTCCGCGCGGCTCAAACAGCTCACAGACGCACTGCCGCAACTCAAATCGGTCTGGGTGTTCGATAATAAGGGCCGAGCGCTGGTCAATAGCCTCAATCTCGCTTTGCCCCACATCGATTTCTCCGACCGTGATTATTACAAGGCTCATGTGGCCGGCGATGTCGGCACCTTCATAGGTACAAATCTGTTGCCGCGGCCGCCTTATCAGGGTGCACCGTTTTTCGGTGTTAGCCGCCGTCGCAACAGTATCGATGGAAGTTTCACCGGCGTCGTGCAGGCATCGGTACTTCCGGAATATTTCGAGAAGTTCTATGCGCGTCTCGGCCGTGCGCCGGGCAGCTTCCTGGCCCTTGGGCTCACCGACGGATCGATCCTCGCGCGCTATCCCAATCTTGAACGAGCCCAGAGGCTCGATCCCAAAGGACCAGTGGGGCGCATGTTGTCGGCAAATCCGGATGGCAACCTCATCGCCATCCGCGCGCCCGGCGACAATACCGAACGTCGCATCGGTTATCGGCAACTCGCTGGCTATCCGGCCTATGTTTCAGCCGGCCTGGAAACTTCGGCCATTCGCGATCGCTGGCTGAAGGCAATCAGCTATCATCTGATTTTCGGTGTTCCCGCCACAGCCTTGTTGTTCGGACTGCTGTTGTTCGCTCTGCGACGCACGCGCCGGCTGAATTTCGAGGCGACGAAACGGCGCGAAGCCGAAGAAGCGCTGAAGCATGGCCAACGTCTCGAAACACTGGGGCAGCTCACTGGCGGTGTCGCGCATGACTTCAACAATCTGCTCACGGTGATCCGCTCGTCCGTCGATCTTCTGCAGCGGCCTGATCTTGCACCCGAGCGCCGCGCCCGTTATATCGCCGCGATTTCCGATACCGTGACCCGTGCGGCGAAACTCACCGCCCAGCTGCTGGCCTTTGCGCGCCGGCAGACCCTCAAGCCAGAAATATTCGACGTCGGCCACTGTGTGAGCTCGGTGACGGACATCATCGGGACACTGACCGGCGCGTCCGTCGAGGTCGTCACGCATCTTCCGGACAAACCGCTCTATGTGGATGTCGATCTCGGTCAGTTCGAGACGGCTCTGATCAACATCGCCGTCAATGCCCGCGATGCGATGAAAGGCGAAGGTCGCCTCGCCATCAGCGTCACCGCCAGCGAACGACTCCCGTCGGCCACGATGCCGCGTAAGAACGGGTATGTCGCCGTCGCCCTCGCAGATTCCGGTTGCGGTATCCCCGCCGATCAGTTCGAACGCATTTTCGAGCCGTTCTTTACCACCAAGGAAGTCGGGCACGGTACGGGTCTCGGCCTGTCGCAGGTGTTCGGCTTTGCCAAACAGTCCGGCGGCGAGGTCGTGGTAACCAGCGAAGTCGGCAAGGGCAGCATTTTCACACTCTATCTACCACGGGTGACGGGCGGCGTCTCGCCGGCGCCGACCGCGATCGAAGCGCCGCTGGTGGATGGAAACGGGCTATCGGTGCTGGTGGTCGAAGACAACCGCGACGTCGGCACTTTCGCCACCGACGCGTTGCGTGAACTCGGCTATACGACCGAGCTCAGACATAGTGCCGAGGAAGCGCTGGATGAACTCAAGGATCATGCCGGCCGTTACGACGTGGTATTTTCAGACGTGGTCATGCCCGGCACCAATGGAATCGAACTTGCGCAGCAGATACGCGAACTCTATCCGGACCTGCCCGTCGTGCTCACGTCGGGCTACAGTCATGTGCTGGCGCAGAACGGCACCTTCGGCTTTGAGCTGCTGCAGAAACCCTATTCCATTGAACAGCTCTCGCGCGTTCTGGCCAAGGCGGGCAACTGGCGCAAGACTCGCCGCGACATCCGATAAGGTTTGTGGAACTCTGGGGAACCCTATGATTGCCTTGGCGTTATCGCGCCATGAGCAAGCCGCCGGGTAATCGAAGCGTTCACGTCGCCCAGTCGAAAGACGCCACCACTCGAGGTCCTCCTATCGTTCCGCTGGCGGACGAAGCCGGCGACAAGATCGATCCGCCGCCGCCGGAGGTGCTTGAGCCCGATCCGGAACTGTCACCGGAAGAAGTCGAGCAGGCTCGGAAGGACTACCTGCTCACCCGCTTCTGGATCAGCGCGCGCGGTTTCTGGGGCAAGGCCGGGGATAAGCTCGCCTGGGCCTTCTCGATCGGCCTGCTCGTGATGATCGTTGCCAATGTCGCATTCCAGTACGGCATCAATGTCTGGAATCGCTCGATCTTCGACGCTATCGAGAAACGCGACGCAGCCACGGTTTTTCATCTCACCGGCGTGTTCTTCCCGCTTGCCATTGGCAGCGTCTTGCTCGGCGTCGGGCAGGTCTTCGCACGGATGAGCATCCAGCGTCGCTGGCGCGCTTGGCTGACCCATGCGGTGATCTCGCGCTGGCTCAAGAATGGCCGCTACTATCAACTCAATCTGGTTGGCGGCGATCACAAGAATCCGGAATATCGTATCGCCGAGGATCTCCGCATCGCCACCGACTCGCCGGTAGACTTCATTTCCGGTGTCACCTCGGCATTGCTCTCGGCTGCCACCTTCATCGTCGTGCTCTGGACCATCGGTGGCGCGCTGACGCTATCGATCGGCGGGAGCGTCTTCACCGTTCCGGGCTTCCTTGTCATCGCCGCGATCCTGTATGCGACCATCGCCTCAGGTTCGATCATGGCGATCGGTCGTCGTTTCGTCGGCATTTCAGAAGACAAGAACCAGGCCGAGGCCGAATATCGATATGCGCTCACGCGCGTGCGCGAGAATGGCGAAAGTATAGCGCTGCTCGGTGGCGAAGAAGAGGAACGCGGGGGCATCGACAAAACGTTTGGTAACGTCCTCAAGCAATGGACACGCCTCGCCGGCCAATACATGCGCACGACCCTCGTGTCGCAGGGCTCCAGTCTGATCGCCCCCGTGGTCCCGCTGCTGCTCTGCGCGCCGAAATTTCTCGATGGCAGCATGTCGCTCGGCCAGGTGATGCAGGCGGCCTCTGCCTTCACCATCGTGCAGAGCGCATTCGGTTGGCTGGTCGACAACTATCCGCGGCTCGCGGACTGGAACGCCTGCGCGCGCCGTATCGCCTCGCTGATGATGTCGCTTGACGGGCTCGAGCGCGCGGAGCTGGGCGATGGCTTCGGCCGGATCAAGCGCGGCGAGACAACGGACGAGATGATGCTCGGGTTACACGATCTCTCGGTGACGCTGGACGACGGCACGGCTGTGGTCGGCGATACCGAAGTCAACATCGAGCCCGGCGAACGCCTGCTTGTCGCCGGTGAGTCCGGCACCGGCAAGAGCACGCTCGTACGCGCGATTGCCGGCTTGTGGCCATGGGGCGGCGGCAGTGTCAATTTCCATCCGGATCGCCGGCTCTTCATGCTGCCGCAGAAACCTTATGTGCCGTCAGGCACGCTGCGACGTGCCGCGGCCTATCCCGCTGCGGAAGAGGACTGGAGCGTCGAGCAGATCGGCGAGGCGCTCGAGAAGGTCGGACTCGCCCATCTCAAGGACAAGATCGAGGAGGAAGCGCCGTGGGATCAGACGTTGTCCGGCGGCGAGAAGCAGCGTCTCGCTTTTGCGCGGCTGTTTCTGCACAATCCCGATATCATCGTGCTGGATGAGGCCACTTCGGCGCTCGACGAGAAGAGCCAGGACAGCATGATGGAGCTGCTGACCAAGGAAATGCCGAACGCCACGGTGGTCAGTGTGGCGCATCGGGCCGAGCTGGAAGCCTTTCACAGCCGCAAGATCGTGCTGGAGCGCCGCAAGGGCGGCGCCAAGCTGGTCAGCGATATCGAGCTGATTCCGCGCAAGGGCAGGCGCCGTCTGCTCGGCAGCTTCCTGCGGCATCGCAAGCCGGCCAACAGCGCGGCTTGACGATGATCAAATGAAATTAATCTGCAGCATGGGTAGCGCGAATATCGCGATATTGGTGAACAAGCCGCCCGCATAGGCCAGCGACCGCGGCGTCGATTTGTCGGCAATGTAAAGCAGCGCATGTGCGATGCGGAATGCGAGATAGACCGCAGCTAGCACGCCGACGGTTTTCGCCGACGCGCCGAACGTGAGAGCGCCGAGTACCGCAGCGGCGTAGAACGGGAAGCTTTCAAACGCATTTTGATGCGCGGCATAGGCACGACGCTTGGCGCCCGTGAGGTCTTCTGCGCTGTCGCGCGGCGCATTGTTGTCGCGTGATCCGGATTTGGCGTAGCCGGCGATGATCAATGGCAGCAGAGCGGCAATCAGAATACTCCAATAGGCAAATGGCATCGAATTTCCCCCGGGGACGCATGATGGCGCGAATGCTCCTTGATGGGAGGTTCCCGATCCGCTGTCAAATCGTGGTGCAGGTCGGGTTGCATCCGGAACATCGCTTGCTCGCACCCGTTACCCCGCAAAGGGAGAACGCAGATGGCCAATGACGATACGCGGGATACCGAACGTGCTTGGGAGCTGATGAAGAAAATCGGTTTCGCCATGCTAGTCACCCAGGATGGCAGCAGGCTTCGCGCCCGCCCGATGGCTGCCTATATCGATCGCACCGCTGATGCAGTCTATTTCCTCAGCGATGCGAGGCGTCACAAGGATGACGAGATCAGACACAATCCCAACGTCAACCTGTCTTTCGCTGATGCGGGCGACCAGAAATACGTCTCCGTGAGTGGCACGGTGTCGGTCTCCAACGACCGCGCCAAAATCAGGGAGCTGTTCACGACCGCTGCAAAGGCGTGGTGGGACGATGCCGACGATCCGAATATTCGCGTGTTGAAGTTCACGCCTGAAGAAGCCGAGTTCTGGGACACGCCGGGCTCCGTCATCAGCTATGTCAAGATGGCGACCGCCGTGATGATGGGCTCACGCCCGGATATCGGCACCAATCGCAAGGTCGCGATCTGATGACCCGCGCCGTACGTGCCAATAATCCTGTCGAGGACCCGCCGCTTTCGCCGGGTAAGCCTTCCGAGCCGCCGCAGGAGAACCCACCGGGAAATCCGCGTCCGGAAGTGCCGCCACCTGTGAGGGAGCCCGGTGAGCCGTCGCGGCCCGAAGAGTTGCCGGGTGATCTGCCGGTGGATATCCCGACGCCAAATCCTGACGAGGTACCAACGCAGCAGCCGCCGGCGATGATGTAGCAGTGCCGCTACTAAACATACGGTCTGAACGTGCCATGAACAATGCGCGCTCAGGCCTTTGTTTTGCGTGAAATAAATACAACTGTGGCTTTGCGGGCCGCCACATTCCGGCCCCATGCTTATTCGTTCATCGATCTGCCGATTTGTTCGGCCGACAAATGATATTTTGCCGACTTGTTCTTAGCGAGGGGCCCAAGCTCATCATGACAAAACTTCGTCTCGTCCTGCTGGCGACGACTGCGTTCGGTGTAACGCAGATAGCAGTCACTGCATCTCATGCATCGAATGGCGACGTGCCGATCCTGCTTGCGCAAGCGGCGCCACCCGCTGCGGAAGGCGAACCGAAGGGGCCACCGAAGGGACCGCCGCGCGAGGCTCCAAAAGCCGCTCCGCCCGCTGCTGCGCCTCATCCGCCGGCCGGTGCCCCGCCGCGCGAAGCGCCGCCTGCCGCGCGCCCGGCTCCGCCCCCTGCCGCTGCGCCGCCGCCGCGCGCCGAACCGCCGGCCGCGCCGCGTCCGCCAGCCCCTCCGGCTGCCGCCCCGGCACCGCGTGCCGAGCCGCCGGCTGCGCCGCGCCCGACCCCGCCTCCTGCGGCAGCTCAGCCGCGTCCGGCTCCCGAGGCTGCGCCGCCTCAGCGTCCAACACCGCCGGCAGCCGCACCGGCGCCGCGCGCCGAGCCACCGGCTGCCGCGCGCCCAGAGCGCCGTGAGGCTCCGGCCGGCACAGAGCGCCGCGAAGGCCCCGGCGGCGAACGCCGCGAACCCGGTGAGCGCCGTGAGCCCGGTGCGCGTCCGACGCCTCCAGCCACACCGCCCGCCGCGCAGACGCCAGCCCAGCCTGCGACACCGCCTGCCGCCCGTCCGGCGCCTGCGGTTGCCCCGACGCCCGCTACGCCGCCCGCTGCGGCTCCGGCGACGCCCCCGGCCGCAACACCTCCTGCAGCGGCCACACCGCCTGCAGCAGCGCCTGCGCCTTCGGCGACACCGCCTGCCGGCACGCCGCCCACCGGCCGCCCTAGCGGACCGGAAGGCCGCGAGGGGCGCGAAGGCCGTCGTCCCGGTGGTCCGGGCGCGCCCGGTGCACCGGGAGCCCCGGCTACGCCGCCAAACGCGGCTGCACCGGGCGCAACTCCTGCGCCCACCGCGGCAACGCCCGTTGCACCGCCGCCAACGCCGAGTGCTGCTCCCGTCGTGGTTGCCCCAGGTGGCGGCAACATCAAGGTTGTGCAGCCGGTGGCACCGCAGGTGACCGCGCCGATCCCGGCTCCCCCACCTCCCGCTGCTGCCCTGACGCCGATCGCGCCCGGCGCTGCGCCGCAGGGGCCGCGCCGTATGGAGGATTTCCGCGGCCAGCGCAGCGAGCGCCAGGAAGGCGGCCGCACGGTCTACACGGAGCCCGGCCGTATCATCGTGCAGGATCCGACCGGTCAGGCGTTCATCCGCCATAACGAGCTCGATCGCTTCCGTTACGGCGCGCGCGATATTCGCACCGAACGCATCGGAGGCGACGATCGCACCATCATTGTGCGGCCGGACGGCTCGCAGATCATCACGGTGGTTGGTCGTGACGGTCAGTTGCTGCGCCGTATCCGCAGGGATCGCAACGGACGGGAGATCATCATCATCGACAATTCGTTCCGCGATCCGCGTGGTCCCGGCAACTTCTATGTCGATCTGCCGCCGCCGGTGATCCGTATCCCGCAGAACCGCTACATCGTCGACTACGATCAGGCTTCGCCGGAGCTGGTCTACGACACGCTGATCGCCCCGCCGGTGGATCGCATCGAGCGCCGCTACACGCTGGATGAAATCCGCTACAGCCCGATGGTGCGCCAGCGCATGCCGTCGATCGATCTCGACTCGATCAACTTCGATACCGGCTCGTGGACCATCTCGCCCGATCAGGCGTCGAAGCTGCAGGTGATCGCCGATGGTCTCAACCGCGCCATCTCGCGTAATCCGAAGGCCGTATTCCTCATCGAGGGCCACACCGATGCCGTCGGCTCTGACATCGACAATCTGTCGCTGTCGGATCGCCGCGCGGAAGCGGCGGCGGAATTGCTTACCCAGCAATTCCAGGTGCCGGCGGAAAACCTCACCTCACAGGGCTATGGCGAGCAGTATCTGAAGATCCAGACCGATGGTCCAGAGCGTCAGAACCGCCGCGTCACCATCCGCAACATCACGCCGTTGCTCAACGGCGGTCAGGCCTCGCTGCCACCGCCGCCCCCGGGCACGGCCCCGCCGCGCCGCTGAGCAGAGTTACCGAATACCAACGGCCGGGAGCGATCCCGGCCGTTTTGCTTCGAGACGCTCAACCTCTCCTGGACGTGATGCACATAGGGTCGCTGCGTCACAATGACCGCATATGAAACTGGCAGGTGAACCGCACGTAGTTGCCAAGGCCGCATGTGACGGCCAGCAAACCTGAGGAGAAGCACCCCATGCCATCGATGTCCCGACGCCAGTTGATGTTCGCTGCGACCGGCATGGCTGCCGCCGTGGCCGCACCCCGCCTCGCTTTCGCCCAGGCCGCGACACCCGCCGTAGCGCCGGCCGGTACCGCGCCTTTCGTGCTGGCGCCGCTCACCTATCCGGTGAATGCGTTCGAGCCGCATATCGATGCCAAGACGATGGAAATCCATCATGGCCGGCATCACTCGGCCTTCGTGGCCAATCTGAACACCTTCGCCAAGGATACGCCGATGCTCGGCGAGAAGCCTGTCGTGGACGTGCTCGGCAATCTCTCCAGCGTGCCGGACAATATCCGCACCGGTGTGCGCAACAATCTCGGCGGCCACGCCAATCACACCATGTTCTGGCAGATCATGGGGCCGAATGGCGGCAAGCCGGACGGCGAAGTGCTGGCCGCGATCGATCGCGATCTCGGTGGCATGGAGAAATTCCAGACCGATTTCAACGGCGCGGGTGGCCGTCAATTCGGTTCCGGCTGGGTGTTCGTGATCGTCGACAAGACCGGCAAGCTGTCCATCGAGACACGCCCGAACCAGGACAATCCGATCATGGACGGCAAGCGCGCGCTGATGGGCAACGACGTCTGGGAGCACGCTTACTATCTCACCTATCAGAACCGTCGTGCGGACTATCTGAAGGCGTGGTGGAATACAGTGAACTGGACCAAGGTCGCCGAGCGTTACGCTGCGGCGAAGGCCGGCACGCTAGCTGTCTGATCGATGTCGGGATCGGCGCGCTCATGACGTCGAGCGCGGCGGCGCCCTTCTGCTTTTCGGCGTCGCCGTGCTGACAAGTTGTTGCGCGGCAGCGCCTGCCGCTTCCATGTAAGCGGGATCCCTGTGCAGCAGCACGGTCGCGAACGATCCGTCGAGCAAAAGCGCAATGTGCCGTGCAAGCAACGGCGCGTTGGATAGTTTTGCGGTCTCGAATTCCCGCTGCAACCATGCTTCGAACTTCTTCTTGTGCGCGGCGCCGATCTTCATGGCGGGATGCCCGGGCATGTTGGCCAGTTCGGCGGATGTCCGCAGAAAGCCGCAGCCTTTCCACTTCGGGTGCCGCGCCGAGCGCGCAAGATTGTCGAAGATGGCTTGCACCTTTGCTGACAGCTCGCCTTTGGCCTCGTCGAACCAGCGTTTGAACAATACGAGGTTGGGTTGATCGCGGCCTTCCAGATAGGCAGCGATCAGGTCGTCCTTGCTCTTGAAATGATAGTACAACGTGCGCTTGGTGACGCCGGCCTTTTCGGCCACGGCATCGACACTGACGCTACGAATACCCTCGTCATAGAAAAGCTTGTTGGCGGCTGCGACGATACGGTCTTTGGTTGGTTTGGCGGTCATGGCCGGATGTATACCGTCTAGTGAATATACATGAAGGTGCCAGCTTCTTACGATTGCGGACAGATCGCAAGACCGGAGCTTGATATGACCGAATTCGTGACCATGGGTGTCGATCAGGGGATCGCGCTGCTGACCCTCAATCGTCCGCGCCAGCTCAATGCGCTGAATTACGCGTTGATCGACCGCCTGATGGGGCTGCTCGATCAGATCGCCTTGGCGGACGAGATTCGCGCCGTGATTCTCACGGGCGCTGGCGAGCGGGCGTTTTCTGCCGGCGCCGATATTCCGGAATTCAGGGAGAGCGTGAAGCTGGGGACGAGCGAAGCGCTGCATCGCTTCGTTCGTCGCGGTCAGGCGATGACGGCGCGGTTGGAGGCCTTTCCCAAGCCGGTGATCGCGGCAGTCAATGGCCTCGCCTATGGCGGCGGCTGCGAGATTACCGAAGCGGTGCATCTTGCGGTGGCAAGCGAGCGGGCGACGTTCGCCAAGCCTGAGATCCTGCTCGGGATGCCGCCGACCTTTGGCGGCACCCAGCGCCTGCCGCGTCTGGTGGGGCGGAAGCGCGGTCTCGAATTGTTGCTGACCGGCGACAGCTTCTCGTCGGCCCATGCGCTGCAGATCGGCCTCGTGAATGCGGTGGTGCCGCACGATCAGTTGCTGTCCGCCGCTCATGATCTGGCGCGGCGCATCCTGCGTCATTCCTCGCTCGCGTTGACCAGTGTCATCACAGCAGTGACGCGCGGGATCAATCTGAGCATTGGCGAGGGTCTTGAAGTCGAATACGAGCAATTCGCAAGAATGGCGCCGACGTATGATCTTGGCGAGGGCCTTGATGCGTGGACGGCCTGTCGCGCGCCGGTCTTTACGGGGCGGTGACTATTTCGTCACGTCACCCGCATCGCGCTCGCTTTCGGCGAGCGTGGCCGGCTCGATGCTGAAGCGCTTCACCAGCGGCATCTGCAGTACCGCGAAGATCATGGTGATCGGGATCACGCCAAACGCCTTGAAGGTAACCCAGAAATCCGTGCTCTGGGTGCGCCAGATCGCTTCGTTGAGGACTGCCATGGCCGCGAAGAACAGCGTCCAGCGCAGCGTGAGTGCGCGCCAGCCTTCGGGCGTCAGGTTGAACACCTGGTCGAACATGATGGCGATGAAGGAGCGGCCGAATAACAGGCCGCCGCCGAGTACCACGGCAAACAGGCCGTAAATGATTGTCGGCTTGACCTTGATGAAGGTCTCGTCATGCAGCCAGAGCGTCAACCCGCCGAACACCAGCACGACGAAGGCTGTGACGATCGCCATGATCGGGATGTGCTTGACGACCACATAGGATGCGATCATCGCAGCGACGATGGCGACCATGAAAGCGCCGGTGGCTGCGAACAGGCCGAACTTCGAATTGGCCACGAAGAAGACGATCAGCGGTCCCAGCTCGGTGGCCAGCTTGAACAGCGGATGCGGTTGTTTCTTGTCGATGATGTCGCTGCTCATGTCCGTCTCTTCAGTCTTCGATTCCCGCGACGGCCTTGGCAAAATCCTTCGCCGTGAATGGCGCGAGATCGTCGATGCCTTCGCCAACGCCGATGAAATGCACCGGCAGTTTGTACTTCTCTGCCAGTGCCACGAGGATGCCGCCGCGGGCGGTGCCGTCGAGCTTGGTCATGACAAGGCCGGTGACGCCAGCCGTACGATGAAATGCCTCGACCTGCGACAGCGCGTTTTGTCCCACCGTGGCATCGAGCACCAGCAGCACCGCATGCGGTGCGGTGTTATCGACCTTCTTGATGACGCGGACGACCTTTTCGAGCTCGTTCATCAGCTCGGCCTTGTTCTGCAGCCGGCCGGCCGTGTCGATCAGCAGCACGTCGCGATTGTCATCGCGAGCGGCGGTGACGGCGGAGAAAGCGAGGCTTGCGGAGTCCGAGCCCTGCACCCCGGCAATCACCGGCACCTTGTTGCGCTCGCCCCAGACCTTCAGTTGCTCGATGGCTGCGGCACGGAACGTGTCGCCCGCGGCGAACATCACCTTGCGGCCTTCAGCGGTGAGTTTGGAGGCGAGCTTGCCGATGGTGGTGGTCTTGCCGGAACCATTGACGCCGACCACCAGCAGCACGAAGGGCTTCTTGCTGCTGTCGATCTCGAGCGGCTTGGCGACGGACGCCAGCACCTTCTCGACTTCGGCGGCCACCACGGCCTTCACTTCATCGGCGGAGATCGCCTTGTCGAAGCGGCCCTGGCCGACGGCCTTGGCGATCCGGGCTGCCACGTCGGAGCCGAGATCGGCGCGCAGCAGCACGTCCTCGATATCCTCGAGCATTGCGCGGTCGAGCTTGCGCTTGGTCACGAGATCGGCGACCGCCGAGCCGATCGAGCTCGAGGTGCGCTTCAGGCCGTCGGAGAGCCGTCGCCACCAGCTCTGTTTTGGCGTTTGGGGAGTGTCGCTCATATCGGGGGTGTGTTAGCCGTTTCGCGCCATGAATCAAAGTAATGCCAGTGAAAGTGACGTCGACGCCCTGCCGATTGCGGTCGTCGAGCCCGCCCTTGTCGGCGATCTGACCGAGGCCGACATTCTGTCACGGGTACTGCACCGGGATGGCCTGATGCTGGTGATCGACAAGCCGGCCGGTTTGCCGGTGCATCGTGGCCCTAAAGGTGGGCCGAATTTGGAGAATTCCTTCAAGTTCCTGCAATACGGCCTGCCGCGCCCGCCGGTGCTGGCGCATCGGCTCGATCGCGACACGTCGGGATGCCTGGTGCTCGGCCGCCATCGCAAGGCCACGGCCTCGCTGGGGCTGCTGTTCAAGCACAGTCGCATTTCCAAAACCTATTGGGCGGTGGTGGAAGGCGGGCCAGAGGCCGACGAGGGCGTGATCGACATGCCCCTCGGGCGGCTCAATGCCGAGCGCGGCTGGTGGATGAAGCCGGATCCCGCGGGGCTACCGTCGGTCTCGAATTTCAGGGTAATGGGTCGCGGCGGCGGCATGAGCTGGCTGGCGCTGGAGCCGGTCACCGGCCGCACGCATCAGCTCCGCGTGCATACGTCCGCATCTGGCTTCCCGATCGTCGGCGACAATATTTACGGCAACGGCCCGCGTTTCGGTGAACCGACCCTGCACCTGCATGCGCGAGAGATCGTGATTCCGATTTCACGCAACAAGGACCCGGTGCGCGTAGTCGCACCGGCGCCGCCGCATCTGCATCAGCGGTTGCGGGCATGCGGTTGGAACGGAAAGTAATACCCTCTGTCGTCACCCGGCTTGACCGGGTGACCCAGTAAACTCTGCTGCCGATGTTTTATCTGTAAGACCGGTGTCTATTGGATCCCCGCTTTCGCGGCGATGACAGACAGAGCTAGTTGATTGGCCTTAAGCATCCAGCCGCTTGAACACCAGCGTCGCGTTGGTTCCGCCGAAGCCGAACGAATTCGACAGCACGGCGCCGAGCTTGGCATTGTCGATGCGCTTGCGCACGATTGGCATGTCGGCGAACACCGGATCGAGTTCGGCGATGTTCGCGCTCTCGCAGATGAAGCCGTTCTGCATCATCAGCAGCGAATAGATCGCCTCCTGCACGCCTGTGGCGCCGAGCGAATGACCGGTGAGGGCCTTGGTCGCCGAGATCGGCGGGCACTTGTCGCCGGTGCCGAACACGTTGCGGATCGCCTGGATTTCCGGCGGGTCGCCGGCCGGCGTCGAGGTCGCGTGCGGATTGATGTAGTCGATCTTGATGCCGCCAGTGGTGGCGAGCGCCATCTTCATGCAGCGCTCGGCGCCTTCGCCCGACGGCGCGACCATGTCGTAGCCGTCCGAGGTCGCGCCATAGCCGATGATCTCGCCATAGATCTTGGCGCCGCGCGCCTTGGCATGTTCGAGTTCTTCGAGCACGAGAACGCCGGCGCCGCCGGCAATGACGAAACCGTCGCGATTGACGTCATAGGGACGCGAAGCAGTCGCGGGTGTGTCGTTATACTTCGACGACATCGCGCCCATCGCGTCGAACAGCACCGAGAGCGACCAGTCGAGTTCTTCGCAACCGCCGGCGAAGACGACATCCTGCTTGCCCCACTGGATCATCTCATAGGCATTGCCGATGCAGTGGTTCGAGGTCGCGCAGGCAGAGGAGATCGAATAGTTCACGCCCTTGATCTTGAACCAGGTCGCTAGCGTTGCAGACGCGGTCGAGGACATTGCCTTTGGCACGGCAAATGGGCCGACGCGCTTCGGGCCCTTGCTGCGGGTGATATCGGCGCTGTCGACGATGGTGCGGGCGCTTGGTCCGCCCGAGCCCATGATGATGCCGGTGCGTTCGTTGGAAACGTCCTCGGGCGTCAGGCCGGAGTCCTGGATCGCCTGTTCCATGGCAATATGGTTCCATGCGGCACCTTCGCCGAGGAAGCGCATGGCGCGGCGATCGACCACGTCGGCGGGGTTGATGGTCGGCGCGCCCTGCACCTGCGAGCGGAAACCCAGCTCTGCATGTTTCGCGGCGCGCGTAATGCCGGACTTGGCCTCATGGAGGCTCGCAAGCACTTCCTGAGTGTTGTTTCCGATGGATGAGACAATGCCCATCCCGGTGACGACAACCCGTCTCATGATCGTCTCGCCCTCTGAATTCACGTTGTTGTAGATCTGGCGGTGTCCCCTCGGAAACCGCCGTCGAGATGCAGCAGCTCTTACGTTGCCGACTGCGTTGCGGTGGCATCCTGCTTGAACAGGCCGACCTTCAGATCCTTTGCCCGATAGATAATCTCGCCATCGGCGGAAAGCGAGCCATCGGCAATGCCGAGCCACAATTTCGAACGCATCACGCGCTTCACGTCGATCGTATAGACGACCTTCTTGACGTTGGTCAGAACCTGGCCGGAAAATTTGAGATCGGCGAGGCCAAGCGCGCGGCCGGGGCCGATGCCGCCCGACCAGCCGAGGAAGAAACCGACCAGTTGCCACATAGCGTCGAGGCCGAGGCAGCCCGGCATTACCGGGTCGTTTTTGAAATGGCAGGCGAAGAACCAGAGATCCGGATTGACGTCGAGTTCGGCCTGGATGAACCCTTTGCCGAATTCGCCGCCGGTCTCGTTGATCTCGGTAATGCGATCGAACATCAGCATTGGCGGCAGCGGCAACTGCGCATTGCCCGGTCCGAACAGCTCGCCGCGGCCGCAGGCCAGCAAATCTTCATAGGCGTAGCTGTTTTGTCGTTCCTGCAACATGCTTGGGCTTTCCGGGTCTTTTCCTGTCAAACGGCCATTTTAACCAAGATAGGCCGTATAGAATCGTTCCAAATCACGCGGGAACCGGTCCCGGTGGGGGCTCTCTATCATACGCTCATAAGGCGGCAAAGCGGCGTATCGCCTGCTTTTATCGGCATATTCGTGCCCGGACACAGTGCTGCGGTGCACGGTTCCGCAGGTAACCACGGCTAGTTGCGAAAATCTTGCATCTGGAGCCATGCGTTTTTATATTATTGAAGAATTTCCGAGTAGAATTGCGTGGACGTGGCAGGATTACTGACGTGGATATGAACGACAGCGTTTCGACGATGGACGATGCAACTGCGGTTGCCGAGATCAGCCACGGCCGCCAGCCGGCGCTGACAGGTTGCCCGTGGCATGACGTCAACGAGATGCTGCAGTCGGTCGGCCTGCGCCCCACCCGCCAGCGCATGGCGCTGGGCTGGCTGCTGTTCGGCAAGGGTGCTCGCCATCTGACGGCTGAAATGCTGTACGAGGAAGCCACGATGGCCAAGGTGCCAGTGTCGCTGGCAACCGTTTACAACACGCTGAACCAGCTTACCGATTCTGGCCTGCTCCGACAGGTCAGTGTCGATGGGACGAAGACCTATTTCGATACCAACGTCACCTCGCATCATCATTATTACTTCGAGAACAATCACGAGCTCGTCGATATCCCGAACCAGAATCTCGTGCTGACCAAGATGCCGGACGTGCCGGAAGGTTTTGAAATCAGCCGTATCGACATGGTCGTACGCTTGCGCAAGAAGCGATAAGGCTGCACGGGCGCGCGCTGCGATCAGCCTGTTCTATCGCTACAGGGTTTCTATTTCTTGTTCCACTTTCCGCGCTGGCGTTTCGCTGGCGCATTTTGTTTGTCGTCGGTCGGTGTCGCCGCCATGATCGCCCGTGCCAGTGCACGACCTGTGCATGCATAGCCGTCGGCGGAATTGTGTAGTCCGTCCCAGCTCGTCAGCGCGGTCATCGGTAGTCCGCCTTCGACAGCGCGGCGCATCAGATCGAAGCGCGAGAACAGCGACACATTCTCCCGCCTCGCCGCATCTGCGATGCTCGCTTGCATCTTGCTGTAGTTCGACGCCAGGATGACCGGTGCATATTGCTGGTCCATCAGCACCACATCGGCACCCGCAGCCTTCAGCAGCCGGATGCCTTCCACGATCTTGCCGGTGAGGCGGTCGCTGCTCTGCAGCCAGGTCACGTCATTGGTGCCGATCTGCCAGATCACGAGATCTGGCTTGTGTGCGAACACGTCGCGTTCAAACCGCGCGACATTACCGGGGATGGTGTCGGCATTGCGCCCGCTGTTGAAAACGGACACCTGCAGGCCCGGCTTCAGCCGCTCCAGCTCCGATTTCAGCATGCCCGGATAGGTCAATGCCGGATCGGATTGCCATAGCCCGCGCGTTGATGACGAGCCGATCGCGACGATGCGTAGCGGTCCGAAGGTCCGGAGCAGGGTGGATGTCCGCGAGAGCGGCGCGGCCTCTGTCAGGCGTTGCCCGGCGGTAAGGCATTGCTCGACAGCCGATTGCGCGAAGGCAAGGTGCGGCAGGAGCGCGAGTGCAAAGGCCAGCAGGCCGGTGCGCATCCGGTCAGTTCACCTTCTCGTCGACATAGACGCCCCACAGGCGCTGCTGTTCGATCCAGCCGTCGAAGCCGGTGCCGGTCACGCGGCACCAGCCGTCGCGACAGCGCTTCACCTGTGCCACCACGCCGGCCTGCAGGCGCGCGGCGACGGCGCTCCCGGCATCGGGGTCGTCATAGATCGAAGCCAGCTCGTCCTTGTGCTTCATGGACACGACCGCGGTGCGGCGGCCGGACAGCAGCGAGTGATAGACCCAGCCCTCGGAGCCCTCGGAATCGCGGACCCGGCGCCAGTTCTCGTATTCGGCGGTGATCTCCACCGGCAGGCCCGCCTTGGTATAGACCCAGGCGACGTCGTTATCCTTGGTCGGGCCGGCCCGGACATTCACATGGTCGGATTTCAAGCTGACATAGCGCGGCACCGGCAGGCCGCTGGCGCCGAGCGGGACGGTGTTGGCGGCGAGGGCCGGATCGATCGCCGCGACGAGGAGTGCCGCCGCCAAACCCGCATACGCAAAACACCCCGACGTCATTAACCCAACCTCGTCCCATTCCATCTTTGTCGCATTGCACGCCCGCCCCGAGGTTCTTGTTTCGGCCCGGTTCTCTGATAGAGAGGACCAAGACCCAAGACACCCGGTTAAGTGTCGGGGGAACCCGAGGAAATGGTGCATTTGCGCGGCTGCCGGAGTTTCGATCAACCGGGTTAATGCGGACTGAACGGACAAGGGGTGAGTGAGCAGGATATGACGGTCAAGAAGAAGCCCCTGGTTGTCGTCACTCGCCGTCTGCCGGAGTCCGTCGAGACGCGGATGCGCGAATTGTTCGATGCGCGCATCAATGTCGACGATGTGCCGATGACGCAGGAACAGCTCGCCGAGGCGATCCGTACCGCCGATGTACTGGTCCCCACCGTCACCGACGAGATCACCAAGGAACTGCTCGATCAGCCCGACTGCAAGATCAGGCTGATCGCCAATTTCGGCAATGGCGTCGACAATATCGACGTTGCCGCCGCGCAGGCCAAAGGCATCACCGTCACGAACACGCCCAAAGTGCTCACCGAGGACACGGCCGACATGACCATGTCGCTGATCCTCGCGGTGCCGCGCCGCCTCATCGAGGGCGCTGCGATCCTCACCGAAGGCCGTGAAGGCTGGCAGGGCTGGTCGCCGACCTGGATGCTCGGCAAGCGTCTCGGCGGCAAGCGCCTTGGCATCATCGGCATGGGCCGCATCGGCCAGGCGGTGGCGCGCCGCGCTAAGGCCTTCGGACTGCAGATCCACTATCATAACCGCAAACCCGTGGCCCCGAAGATTGCCGACGAACTCGATGCGACCTATTGGGATTCGCTCGACCAGATGCTGGCGCGCATGGACATCATCTCGGTGAACTGTCCGCACACGCCGGCCACGTTCCATCTATTGTCGGCGCGCCGTCTCAAGTTGATCCGCAAGGACGCCTATATCGTCAACACCGCGCGCGGCGAGGTGATCGATGAGGAGACGCTCACCAAGCTGATCGAAAGCGGCGACATCGCCGGCGCAGCGCTCGATGTGTTCGAACATGAGCCGGCGGTGAATCCGAAGCTGGTGCGTCTGGCCAAGGCCGGCAAGGTGGTGCTGCTGCCGCATATGGGATCGGCCACGGTGGAAGGCCGCGTCGAGATGGGCGAGAAGGTGATCATCAACATCCGCACCTTCCTCGACGCGCACAAACCGCCGGATCGCGTGCTGCCGAATATGCTGTGATCTTGTAGCCCGGATGGAGCGTAGCGCAATCCGGACTACGAATACTACTTCAGCCGGAACATCAGATAACTCGCCTTCCGCCCTTCGCGCGTAGCCTTCCGGCCATAGCGCGTCATCGTGTAGTGCGGCCACGGCAAGCGCCAGTCATCCGCGCGCTCGGCGAGCCAGACGAAGGCCGGGGATCGCGTGACGTGCCACAGCGTCCACGCCACATAGCTCTCGATATCGCAAACGAAGCGGAACTCGCCCTGCGGCACCAGCACGCGCGCCATCGTCGTCAGCGTCGCATCCTGCACAAAGCGGCGCTTCCAGTGCTTCTTCTTCGGCCACGGATCGGGATGGATCAGGTCGATGCGCTTCAGCGATTGCGACGGCGCCCAGTTCAGCAGTTCTGCGGCGTCGCCGGCGACGAGGCGGATGTTGCGGATGTTGTGTGCCTCGATCTGCACCAGGATCTTGGCCATGCCGTTGATATAGGGCTCGCAGCCGATGAAGCCGATATGCGGATGCGCCAGCGCCTCGGCCACGAGATGCTCGCCGCCACCGAAGCCGATCTCGAGGCGAACGGCTTCGACATCGCCGCCGAACAGCGTGCGCAGATCGTCAGGCGCGGGCTGCGTGATATCGACGGTGAGAGCAGGCAGCAGCTCGGCCATCAGACCCGCCTGATGGTCGCGCAGCTTGTGGCCTTTGCGGCGTCCGAAGAACGAGCCGGTATAGCGCTTGGAGTCGTCGGTGGTGTCGTCAGTGGTCATGGCGCGGTTGATAGCGCCGAAATGCGCATTGCGCCATCGCTGCGATGACGAATACCGGCCATGACGGGTAACCGAAAAGCATCATGCCCGGCGCGGAGCCGGGCATGATGAATTCGAGTGTCGAGGACGGTTAGTGCTGTTCCGTCACTTCGCGGGCAGCGATCTGTTCGACGAGGTCGACGATGCTGCGGCGGAGCTTGCTGTCGGAGATGCGCGTGAAAGCGCGTGTCAGTGCAAGACCTTCGGATGTTGCGAGAAAGTCGGACACATAAGTGGGGGAAGCTGCTTCACCGAAACCGTTGCTGGTTTCGATAGCACCGGGGCCACCTTCGAACAGGAAGGAGACCGGGACTTGCAGGATTTCCGAGATCTGTTGCAGGCGGCTGGCACCGACGCGGTTGGTGCCCTTCTCGTATTTCTGGACCTGCTGAAATGTGAGTCCGAGCGCTTCGCCCAGCTTCTCCTGACTCATGCCCAGCATAATACGGCGCATGCGCACACGGCTGCCGACATATTTGTCAACAGGATTGGGCGCTTTCGTCGACATCTCACATACTCCTGGTCACAAAATGGGTGAGACGGAGCAGAGAAGATGTCCGTCGCAGGTCGGCATCAGTGGCGAGCCGACGGTATCCTAATAGACTATATAGCAGCGGCGTAAATCTTCCTAAGTAGAAAATTTGGAAGCCGAGATACTTAATTTCTCAAATAGCGAGAACTGAGGCTAACAAAGCTAGCTCATAAAGCCATCAGGCTTAGGCATCGTGCCAAATATCAATGCCGGTACGAACGGTCCTAACCATCTAGGATACTTGAGATACTGATCAGCCGCGGGATTTCGCCCGGCGGCGGGCCAGAAAAACGATCGCCAGTGCGATACCAATCGCTGCGGGAAGATCGCCGGTCTTCGCGTAAAAAGTGGGCTGAATCGCCGCAGGCAGGCGAGAATCGAGAATGCCTTCGACGCCAAGGCCGAGCTGCGCGACGATGCGGCCGACAGGATCGACGACGACCGAAATCCCGGTATTCGCAGCACGAACCAGCGGAAGTCCTTCTTCAATCGCGCGAATCCGGCTCTGCTGGAGATGCTGATAGGGGCCGGTGGAAATGCCGAACCAGCCATCATTGGTGAGATTCACGATCCAGCCCGGGCGGTCGTTCCGGATCACGATGTCATCGGGAAACACGGCCTCGTAGCAGATCAGCGGCAGCATCGGTGGCGCACCGGGTACATTCATTGGCTTGCGCCGTGTGCCCGGAATGAAGCCGCCATGCACCTTGGTGAGTTGCTGCAGGCCGATTTTCTCGAGCGTATTCTGGAATGGTAGATATTCGCCGAACGGTACCAGATGCAGCTTGTCATAAACCGACAGGAACGTGCCGTCATGATCGATCACGAAGATCGAATTATAGGCGCGCGTCACGCGCGTGCCCGGCGGTTGATCCGGCGGCCGCACGGCGCCGGTGATCAGCACGGTGCCCTTCGGCAGGAGATCGGCGATCTGCGCCATAGCATCGGCTTCGCGCGACAGGAAGAATGGGAAGGCCGACTCCGGCCAGATCAGCACGTTGGCCGAGCCGACGCCGCTATTCTCGGGGCCTGTCGAACGGTCGGACAGCGCGAGATATTTGCTCATCACATCCGCCTTGGCGGAATAGTTGAAGCGTTTGTCCTGCGAGATCGCAGGCTGCATGATGCGCAGCTTCACATTGGCGACGAATTGCGTCGGCGTGTTTCCGAGCCGGATGGCGCCATAGGCGCCCATCGCGATGAGCAGCGATACTGCGAGCACCGGCGCAAGCCACGGCCGCTGCGTGCGCGAGCGGCTGTCGATCAGTGCTGCGGGAGATGCGAAGATCGCGACGGCGAGGAATGTCATGCCCCACAGGCCGACCAGCGACATGGTTTGTGCCAACGCCAGCGGCTCGGTCAGCGCATAGCCGAACGCATTCCACGGAAAGCCGGTGAGCATATGCCCGCGCAGCCACTCGCCAATGGTGAGACTGGCCGCAAGCGCAAGCACGCGCGAGGCATCCTTCGTCCAGAGCAGCCGTGCGATCGCGAAGCCGAGCGCCGAGTACAGCGCGAGATAGGCGGGTAACCCGCAGATGGCTGCTGGCAGCAGCCATGCGAATGTCTCCGCATCGACGAGAAACGCATAGCCGATCCAGTAGAGGCCGGGCACGAAATAGCCGAAGCCGAACCACCAGCCGGCCATGGCGGCAGCAGGAATGCCCCGCATCTTGCCGGCGGCAGCGCCATCGATCAGCCAGACGACGACCGGGAATGTGATGAAGAGGATCGGCCACGCATTGAACGGCGCCATCGCCAGCGATGAGGCGGCACCGGCGAGGAAGGCGATGGCGGCGCGCTTCCAGCCCCACGCAAGAATGATGCTGAGTGCGATATTACGTAGCTGCTTGGGGATCACGGCGTTCCCGCGCTGTCTCCGGAGGGGGGCGGATTCGCTGGATCGGTCGATTGCGAACTGGCGGTGTCGGGCGCGGCGCCGCGCTTGCGCGGTTCACGGACGCGCGGAGCAGGTCGCTCCTTGCGAGGGCCGATGCGCAGCCGCTTGACGCGGCGCGGATCGGCATCGAGCACTTCGATTTCGAATTCGCCGGGGCCGGCGATCACTTCGCCGCGCACCGGCAGGCGGCCGACATGGGTGACGATATAGCCCCCCAGCGTTTCGACATCCTCGCCGTCTTCGCCGGTTTCAAAATCCTGGCCGATCAGCTTGCGCGCATCGTCAAGACTGGTGCGGGCATCCGCGATGAAATAGTCGCCCTGCTTGACGATCGAAGGCGGCTCCTCGCTGTCGTGTTCGTCATCGATCTCGCCGACGATCTGCTCGACGATATCCTCGATGGAGACGAGGCCGTCGGTGCCGCCATATTCGTCTACGACCAGCGCCAGATGGAGGCGCGCGGCCTGCATCTGCGCCAGCAGGTCGATGGCGCGCATGGAGGGCGGCACATAAAGCAGTTTGCGGATGATGCCGGTCTCTGCGACAGTCTGTGCGAGATCGACGGCGCGCAGGTCGAGGCCCGCAGGCAGCGGCTTCTTGCGCTTGGCAGCGGTCGGCTTGGGCTCGGCCCGCGCCGTGATGGTCATATAGCCGAGCAGGTCGCGGATATGGACGATGCCCACGGGGTCGTCGAGCGTCTCGTTATAGACGACGAGGCGCGAATGACCGGCGCTCTCGAACAGGCTCATCAACTCGCCGAGAGAAATATCCTGCTTCACCGCGACGATGTCGGAGCGGTGCACCATTACATCGGCGATGCGGCGTTCGTTGAGGCCGAGTATGTTGCGCAGCATCGTGCGCTCGACGGTGGAGAAGCCGGTCTCTTCCGGCTCGGAGGCATCGAGCACCACCTGCAGATCGGCGCGTACCGATCCGGTCTTCCATCCGAACAGCGAGCGGATCGCGCGCGTCAGCCAATTCTCCGCGGCGGGGCGAATGACCTCGCCGTCATGGACCACCGCAGGCAGGTTGGTGCTACCGTTCGGTTTGCCGTTGTTACTATCGCCCTCCGGCATGTCAGGTCACCTCGCCCTGATTTGCATAAGGGTCGGGAATTCCGAGCGTCGCCAGAATCTCGCGCTCCATCTGCTCCATTTCCTCCGCCTCTTCCTCATTCTCGTGGTCGTAGCCGACGAGATGCAGGAAGCCGTGTACGGCGAGATGGCTGAGATGATTGGCGAACGGCTTTTCCTCTTCGTCCGCCTCGCGGCGCATCGTCTCATAGGCGATGGCGATGTCGCCGAGCATTTTCGGCATGTCGTCGGGCACCTCGGCGCCTTCGGGCGGCTGCAAGGCAGGGAAGGAGAGAACGTTAGTGGCCTTGTCGAAGCCGCGCCAGTTGCTGTTCAGCGTGCGGATGCCAGCGTCGTCCGTGAGCATGATGGCGAGTTCGGCATCGGCGGTGTCGTCATCCACCATGCTCGATGCTGCCTCGATGGCACGGTGAATGATCGCGTCGGCCTCGGGCTCGGCGGACCAGCAGTCGGCGACAACGAGAACCTCGGTCGCAGGTGGAATACGGGTGGTCATCGGTCGATAGGTTTTCTCATCGACGGAGCATATCGTGGCTCCGCCGTTCGTCTTGGATATTTGCATCAGCTTTTGGCGACCTGGGCTTTGGGCGCCGCTCCCTCATAGGCGGCGACGATACGTGCCACCAGCTCATGGCGCACCACGTCTTCGCCCTTGAAATGCACTTGCGCGATGCCCTGCACGCCATCGAGCAGGCGCACCGCTTCGGAGAGGCCGGAGACCTGACCGTTTGGCAGGTCCACCTGTGAGGGATCGCCAGTGATGATCATGCGGCTATTCTCGCCGAGACGCGTCAGAAACATCTTCATCTGCATCGATGTGGTGTTCTGTGCTTCGTCCAGAATGATCGCGGCATTGGTCAGCGTGCGGCCGCGCATGAATGCGAGCGGCGCGATTTCGATCTCGTTGGCCTGCAGCGCGCGTTCGACGATGCGCGCATCCATCAGGTCGTACAGCGCGTCATAGATCGGGCGCAGATACGGATCGACCTTTTCCTTGAGATCGCCGGGAAGGAACCCGAGGCGCTCGCCGGCTTCCACTGCCGGGCGCGACAGGATGATGCGATCGACTTCCTTGCGCTCGAACAACATGCAGGCATGCGCTACCGCGAGCCAGGTCTTGCCGGTGCCGGCCGGGCCGACGCCGAATACGAGTTCGTTGCTCTTCAGCGCGCGGATATAGGAATCCTGCGCGGCCGTGCGTGCGCGCACTGGCCGCTTGCGCAGATTGATCGCTTCGAAATTCGAGATCGGCTTCGAGGGATGCTTCGGATCGAACGGAAACAGCGAGCCCTGCGCGAGCGTGGCGCGGATCGCGCCTTCGACATCGCCCTGCGCGAGTTCAATGCCCTGCGCGGCCTGCGTATAGAGCATTTCGAGCACGCGCCGCCCGGCATCGCAGGCGTCGCGGGTGCCAGTCAGTGTCACGTGATTGCCGCGGCTGTCGACGACGACATTGAGGCGTCGTTCGATCAACGCGAGGTTCTGGCCGTAAGGGCCGACCAGTGCGGAGGCCGCGCGGTTGTCGTCGAAGTCGATGACAACCTGCGTCTCGGCTGAAGCGGTGAAGTCGGGTTTGCGAGCAGCGAGCGTAGACGAATCCGATGCACTCTTTGCCAAGAATTCAGGCTCCTGTGGCGGTGAGAACTGGCTGCGATAAACTCGTGGGCGAATCTGATGCGGACGTGCCGCTTACATCGGCGTTTTGTGCAAGCGTGCCGATCAGGCTGTAGCGCTCGAGGCTTTCGAGTTGGACCGGCAGCACCTGGCCGATGATGTCTTCGGAAGCCATCACATGGGCGGGCTGGAGAAATGCGGTGCGGCCGACGATCTGGCCTGGGTTGCGCGCGGCGCGCTCGAACAGCACATCGACGGTCCGGCCGATGGCAGCCTTGTTGAAGGCCGCCTGCTGGCTGTCGATCAAACCCTGTAGTCGCGCCAATCGCTCGTCCATGTCGGCCTGCGACACCGTCTCCTGCAATTCCGCAGCCGGCGTACCCGGGCGCGGGGAATACTTGAAGGAATACGCACCAGCGTAACCGATTTGTGTGACGAGTGCGAGTGTGTCGGCGAAATCCTGTTCCGTCTCGCCGGGGAAGCCGACGATGAAATCCGACGTAAAAGCAATGTCTTGCCGCGCGGCACGGAAACGGTCGATGACACGCCGGTAATCATCGGCGGTATGTTTTCTGTTCATGGCCGCCAGAATCCGGTCCGAACCGGACTGCACCGGCAAATGCACGAAGGGCATCAGCTGCGGCAGATCGCGATGCGCCGCGATGAGCGTATCCTCGACATCGCGGGGATGGCTGGTGGAATAGCGGATGCGGGCGATGCCCGGGATCTCGGCGAGGCGGAAGATCAGCGTGCCCAATGCCCAGGGGCGGCCGTCCGGGCCTTCGCCGTGATAGCCGTTGACGTTCTGGCCGATCAGCGTGATTTCGCGCACGCCGTTGTCGGCGAGGCGTTTTGTATCCTCGACGATCTGCGCCACCGGGCGCGAAACTTCGGCGCCGCGCGTGTAAGGCACGACGCAGAAGGTGCAGAACTTGTCGCAGCCTTCCTGCACCGTCACGAAGGCGGAGACGCCGCGGGCGCGGATCGCGGCCGGCTTGGGCGCCGGCAGGAAGCCGAATTTGTCCTCGACCGGGAATTCCGTATCCAGCGCGCGCTCACCCGCTTTCGCCTTGGCAAGCAGTTGCGGCAGATTGTGATAGCTCTGCGGGCCCACGACGACATCGACGACAGGCGCACGGCGGATGATCTCGTCGCCTTCGGCCTGCGCCACGCAGCCGGCCACCACCACATTCATCTGCTTGCCGTGCTGGGCGGCTTCCGCCTTCGCCAGGCGCAGCTTGCCGAGTTCGGAATAGACCTTTTCGGAGGCCTTTTCGCGGATGTGGCAGGTATTGAGGATCACCAGATCCGCATCGTCGGGGTTCTGCGTCTCGATGAATCCCTCAGGCGCCAGCGTGTCCACCATGCGCTGGGCATCGTAGACATTCATCTGGCAGCCGAAGGATTTGATGTGCAGCTTGCGCGGCGCGGTCATGGCGTGACGTTCTTGGAACCTGTGCGGATAGAAAAGGCGCGTCCAGCGCGCAGGGCTCAATTATAGGCTTACGCCCGTAAAATCCAGCGCTCGCGGCAAAATATAATCGTTACAAGAGGTTACGCCGGATCAAAAGCGCGGCTGCCCGGCACGCCGGCGGCAATCAGGGCCGGAAGTTGCCGCATGTCGTCGAACACCAGATGCGCTCCGGCAGCCAGCAGCGCCCCTGCGGTGCCCGGGGTGCAATGGGCGCCGCCATGGAAGCCGAACACCGTCATGCCCGCCGCCACTGCGCCGGTGACGCCATGGATGCTGTCCTCGATCACCACGCAGCGGCCGGGCGCGACGCCCATCTGCGCCGCCGCGAACAGGAACAGGTCCGGCGCCGGCTTGCCGCGCTCGACCTGCAGCGCCGAATAGAGGTGCTCGCCGAAATGATGGATCAGTTTCGTCGTGGTAAGACTGCTGCGAATCCGCGTCGGCGTGCCCGAGGACGCCACGCATTTCCTCTGTGCCAGGCCCGTCAGCACGTCGTCGATTCCAGGCACCGGCTGCAATTGCTCGCCGAATACGCGGTCGATGGTGGATCGTAGCGAGTTCGTATAGTCGTCCGGCAGCACGCGGCCCATCTCTGCCTCGACCTCCGCCCGCGCCTCGCGTGCCGAGCGACCGAGAAAGCGTTCATGCACCTGCGCGGCGGTAATGGCATAGCCATAGGCCGTCAGCACATCGGCGTGCACGACGCAGGCCAGCGCCTCGCTGTCGACGAGCACGCCGTCGCAATCGAAGATAACGAGATCGAAGCTCACTGCTTGGATTTGTCCTCATCGAGCGGTACGCAATACAGCTCGAGCCGATGATCGACGAGCTTGTAGCCGAGCTTGGCGGCGACTTCAGCCTGCAATTTCTCGATGGCTTCAGAAGTGAATTCGATCACCGTTCCGTCACGCAAGTTGATCAGGTGATCGTGATGCGTGTCGCGCATGGTCTCGTAGCGCGCGCGGCCTTCGCGAAAATCGTGGCGTTCGATGATGCCTGCATCCTCGAACAGCTTGACGGTGCGATACACGGTGGAAATCGAGATCTTGTCGTCGATGGCGACGCAGCGGCGATAGAGTTCTTCCACGTCGGGATGATCGTCGGCTTCCGCCAGCACACGCGCAATCACGCGGCGCTGTTCAGTCATGCGCATGCCGGTTGCAGCGCAGCGCGCTTCGATGCCGCTCACTTTGGTGGATGTCGATTTCAAAGTATTCATGGGTCTGGTCTCGCCGTGGCTCCTTTTGCCATCCGGGCGGCGTCAGGACAAGTCGCGGCGCATGATCAGGGCGTTCAATTCGACGCCGTTCGCTTCTTTGTAATAGCGCTCGCGCTTTCCAACCACCTTAAACCCGGTGCGGTCATAGAGCCGCCGGGCCGGCATATTGTTCTCCTCCACTTCGAGGAACACGGTGCGCACGCCGCGGCCCGCGAGATGGCCGAGATGGGTGAGAAACAAATCGCGCGACAGGCCTCGGCCGCGCTGCTGCGGCGATACCGCGATGGACAGGATTTCCGCTTCGTCCGCCGCGAGCCGCGATGCGGCAAAGCCGATGATGTGGCGACCTTGTCGCAGCCGATGGATCAGCGTGTTCTGCTCGCGCAGCATCTGGTCGAATTCGCCGTCGCCCCAGCCGCGATGGAACGATGCGGCATGCAGATGTGCGAGTTGCGCTGCATCCTTCGGCACCGCCGCCTCGACCACGGCCGGTCGGTGCCGAAACAACGGGAACCAGGACGGCAGCGTCATGATGTCGGCTGCGACGGATCAAGGCCGCCCATCAGGCTCGATTGCGGCCTGGCGTCGGGCGCGCGCAGATAGAACGGCCGCGCCAGCGCTGTCTGCGGATCGACGGCGGCCCCGAGCCACGCCACCCAGGAAATGTCCGGCGCGGCCTGCTCGTCGGTTGCGATGGGCTGCGGCGCATCCACTGGCCAACGCGCTGCCAGCAGGTTGGCCGCATTGCCGACCAGTGTCGGTGCCCCGAAGCGCACGGCCTCGATGGCCTCGTCGATCGGGATGACACAAGGGCGCTGCAGCGACGTGCCATTGCCGCTCACCGCCTGGAAATACACATGGTCGTGCCGTGCATCGATAGCGGCGATCACGGGCGCCTCGCCGTTCCGGGTGACGATAGGCGCCGCATAGGCCGCCAGTGTCGTGACACCGACCACCGGCTTGCCGGCGGCAAGCCCGATGCCGCGGCCGGCGGAAAGACCCACCCGCAGGCCCGTAAAGCTGCCCGGCCCGGTGGTGACGGCGATGCGGTCAAGTTCGGCAAAGGCGACGCCGGATTGCTGCATCACGCGGCCGAGCAACGGCATCAGCGCCTCCGCATGGCCGCGCTTCATCGGCAGCGACTCATGCGCGATCAACTGCCCGGTCCCCGTATCGAGAATACCGGCGGCGCAGGCGTCGAGGGCGGTGTCGATGGCGAGGATGATCATGTGTCGATTCGTGATCTCGTCAGGCCGGCGGGATGGATCCGGTCGCATACCTATAATATTCGAATGCGGGTAAAGCCATGCCGCTCTCGCCCCTGGGGCGCGTGGCCCGGGACGAAGCACCGCAAACCTATAGAAGTTACCTTTGGTTAAAAGATAACAAGGAAGCCCGGCAGTTGCAGAGGCGATTGCGATTTTACCGCGCTATCGGAAGCGCGGTCCTTCCTCACACGCCGTCGTTCGTCTCATTTAATCAATTTTTCGGAGATCCATGAGAGAAGGATACCAGTTGGCGGAGTTGTGCCCGCCTCACCTCCGCGCGCCAGCCTTGTTTGATTTTTGACAAAACGATTTCCCGAAAAGCTGTAACAGAGAAAGTCCATTGAGATGCAGTGGTTGACGACCATGGCGGCGCGCAACGCGCTGGCCCAGGCGGCGGCGATCAACAAGTCGCAGGCCCTGATCGAATTCAATCCCGATGGGACGATCATCACCGCGAACGAGAATTTTCTGGCGACCATGGGCTACACGCTCGCCGAAATCCAGGGCAAGCATCACAGCATGTTCATGATGCCCGACACGCGTAACAGCGCCGCCTATCGCGACTTCTGGGCTGTGCTGAATCGCGGCATCTATCAATCGGGCGAATTCAAGCGCTTTGGCAAAGACGGCCGCGAGGTCTGGATCCACGGCTCCTACAGTCCGATTCTGGACGAGGCTGGCAAGCCGGTGCGTATCGTCAAGCTCTGCAGCGACATCACCGCGCAGAAGATGCGCAGCCTTGAGGATAGCGGCAAGATCGCGGCCATCGAGCGTGCGCAGGCCGTCATCGAATTCAATTTGGACGGCACCATCGTCGCCGCCAACCACATCTTCCTCGACGTCATGGGCTATGCCCTGAACGACGTTCGCGGCAAGCATCACAGCATGTTCGTGACGCCGGCTGACCGCGACAGCGTCGCCTATCGCGACTTCTGGGCCAGTCTCAACCGGGGTGAATATCAGGCCGCGGAATACAAGCGGATCGGGAAGGGCGGCAAGGAGGTCTGGATACTGGCCACCTACAATCCGATACTCGATGAGGCCGGCAAGCCAATCAAGATCATCAAATTCGCTTCGGATGTCACCGAGCAGAAGCTGCACGCGGCTAATTTCTCGGGACAGATCGAGGCGATCGGCAAGTCGCAGGCGGTCATCGAATTCAATCTCGATGGCATCGTACTCAATGCTAACAGGAACTTCCTGTCGGTCATGGGCTATGCGCTGTCCGAGATTCAGGGCAAGCATCACAGCATGTTCGTGCCGGAAGGTGAGGGTGGCACCGATGTCTACAAAGCCTTCTGGGCCGGTCTGCGCCGTGGCGACTATCAGACCGCTGAGTATCGGCGCATCGGCAAGAACGGCAAGCAGGTCTGGATTCAGGCCTCCTACAATCCGATCTTCGATCTCAATGGGGTACCCTACAAAGTCGTGAAATACGCTTCGGACGTGACCGCACAGGTCATCGCTCGGATGAAGAGCGAGCGTGTGCGCGACATGATGGAATCGGTCGCGGCCGGTGCGGAAGAGCTCAATGCGTCGGTGCGCGAGATTTCCGAAGCGATGACGAAATCGCGCGAGACGGCGATGTCGGCGGTCGGCAAGGTCGAGGCGGCTGACAGTCAGGCGCAGCGGCTTTCAGCCGCCGCGCAGGCGATGAGTGGCATCGTGGATCTGATCGGGAACATCACCGGCCAGATCAATCTGCTGGCGCTGAATGCGACGATCGAATCGGCAAGGGCCGGCGAGGCCGGACGCGGCTTCGCCGTGGTCGCATCCGAGGTCAAGAATCTCGCGACGCAGGCGAAGCAGGCAACCGACAGAATCTCTAGCGAGATCGGCAGCCTCAACGGCATTTCGATGGATGTCGTTAATGCACTGAACGCGATCAAGAGCGAGATTCAGAACGTCGGCGAATATGTCACGGCGACCGCCGCGGCGGTTGAAGAGCAGAGCGTCGTGACGAACGAGATGTCGTCAAGCATGCACCGCGCCGCGGAAGAAGCGGCGAGTATTGGAAGGTAGTCGTTTTCTCTCACTGTCATCGCCCGCGAAAGCGGGCGATCCAGTATACGGCAGCTTTTCGATTCAAATGCTGGCGGCAGAGTTTACTGGGTTGCCCGGTCAAGCCGAGCGACGACAGGATGCCTCGGCAGGAGCCAGCCGATTTATATCGGTCGCACTTCCTGCACTTCCGGCACAAAATGCTTCAGCAGATTCTGAATACCGTGCTGCAGCGTGGCGGTCGATGACGGGCAGCCGGAGCAGGCGCCCTTCATGGCGAGATAGACGATGCCGTCCTTGAAGCCGCGGAAGGTGATGTCGCCGCCGTCATTGGCAACGGCCGGGCGGACGCGGGTCTCGATCAGGTCCTTGATCGTATCCACCGTCTCGGCATCGTCTTCGTCGAAGAACTCGTCTTCATCGGAGATGTCGCCCTCGGGCGCACTGCCATCGGCGAGCAGCGGCGTGCCGGACATGTAGTGTTCCATAATGGCGCCGAGGATAGCCGGCTTGAGGTGCTGCCAGTCGCTGCCGTCCTTGGTCACGGTGACGAAATCGGCGCCGTAGAACACGCCGGTGACGCCCTTCACGGCGAACAGCTTCTCGGCCAGCGGCGAGCGGGACGCTGCTTCGGGCGAGGTGAATTCCATGGTGCCGCTGGTCAGCACATCCCGGCCCGGGATGAACTTCAGCGTGGCGGGGTTAGGGGTCGCTTCAGTCTGGATGAACATCGGTCTCTCCTGCGTCGCCGGTTCAAGGCCGGCGCGTGGACTCTCCCTAGCAGATGGCGATCGGGAACGCACGAATCAAGGCTGGCAATCTGTCGTCACCCGGCTTGACCGGGTGACCCAGTACACTCCAGCCGGCGTTTACTGGATCGCCCGGTCAAGCCGGGCGATGACAGGATGAGCAGGTATTTACGACAGCCCGTCGATATCCTGATCCGTCAGGCTGCCCGGCACGATCACCACCGGCACGGGAAATGTCCCGACCATTTTCGAGATCATGGTGACGATTGGCCCGGGCCCCTCAGCGCCGGCGGAGGCGGCCAGCACCAGCATGGAAATGTCGACATCCTTGTCGATCACGTCGAGGATCTGCACGGTCGGCTCGCCCTCGCGGATCACGCGCTCCGGCGTGATCGCGGCGAGGCCGTTGGCGCGGCCGGAGGCGCGATCGAGCGCGGCATTGGCGCCTTCTTCGGCTTCGGCGCGCATCACCTCGGCAACGCCGAGCCACTGCTGGTTGCGGTCTTCCGTCTCGATAACGCGCAGCATGACGACGCCGCCGCCGACACGCACGGCCCAGCGGCTGGCGTAATAGACCGCGCGATCCCATTCCTCGCTGTCGTCGACGACGACGAGGCATTTCGGCTTGTGGCCGCTTTCATAACTACGTCGCTGCGTGCTCATGCATGTCCCGATGCTTGGCCCATCCCTCATGCTGCCACGGCGCATGCGCATTCGACAAGCGCGACGCAAGCGTGAACTTGCGCCGCGACGATTGTGGCGAAGAGATGGAGAAGGGTCGGATTCGCGAGGACTTACCGTTTGCGTACAAAGCCCATGACGTCCTTCACGGACACCATGGTTTCCTCCGCGATCGCCCGCGCACGGTCGCTGCCGTCGGCGAGCACTGCGTCGACATAAGCGTGATCCGTCGACAGCCGCTTCATCTCATTCGCGATGGGAGAAAGCTTGTCGACCGCGAGATCGACGAGATTCGCCTTAAAGCCGGAGAACTGCGCACCGCCGAATTCGCCGAGAATATCAGCCTTCGCGCGGCCCGACAGCGCCGCATAGATACCGACGAGATTGTCGGCTTCCGGTCGTGATTCCAGGCCTTTTTCTTCGGATGGCAGTGGCTCCGGATCGGTCTTCGCCTTGCGGATTTTTTGCGCGATGGCATCGGCATCATCGGTCAGGTTGATGCGCGAGTAATCCGACGGATCGGATTTCGACATCTTCTTGGTGCCGTCGCGCAGGCTCATCACGCGTGTCGCCGGGCCGGTGATGACAGGCTCGGGTTGCGGGAAGTAGGGGCCGTTGTGGCCCTGCGCGGCGATGGATTCGGCGAAGTCGTTGTTGAACTTCTGCGCGATGTCGCGCGCGAGCTCCAGATGCTGCTTCTGATCCTCGCCGACGGGCACATGGGTGGCGCGATATAACAGGATGTCGGCGGCCATCAGCACGGGATAGTCGTAAAGACCGACCGAGGCGTTCTCGCGATCCTTGCCGGCCTTCTCCTTGAACTGGGTCATGCGGTTCAGCCAGCCGAGGCGGGCGACGCAGTTGAAAACCCAGGCGAGTTCGGCATGGCCGGCGACCTGGCTCTGATTGAAGATGATCTGCTTCTTCGGATCGATGCCCGCGGCGATGAAGGCGGCCGTGACTTCACGGGTGCAGCGGCGCAGCTCGTCCGGACCTCCCCAGACGCTGGGCGCCACGGTGATCGCATGCATGTCCACGACGCAATACAGGCAATTATACTGCTCCTGCAATTTGACGAAGTTGACGATGGCGCCGAGATAGTTGCCGAGATGCAGGTTGCCGGTCGGCTGGACGCCGGAAAAGACGCGCTGGGTGAATGCCGGTGAAGTCTGGGTCTGCGGGGTGGATGCCGTTGGAGCAGATGACATAGCCTAGTTCCTTCTAGACCCGTGGTGGAATGCGGGCCGCGGCGTCCCTTGCCATAGCCGCCGCGCGGCGTCCATGACCAATGTCGTGAGTTCAGGCGGCAGGTTCGCGGGGTTTCTTGAGCGATGCGCGGATATCCTGCCAACGCAGCGTGCCGGTGAATATGAGCGGGATAGCGTAGATCGCCAACCCGCATGCGATCTGCAACGCTAGCAGGGCGGTCTGGCCGAATTTGTGATCGGCAACCGGGAGCGCTTGCGTCAGCAGCCATAGCAGCGCGCCCATCGCCGCTGCGGCCATCACGATGACCGGCAGCCGCCGTCTCGCATCCGCATCGATCGCCCAGCCGAATGAGCGGCCGCCCTGGATCATCAGCATGATGGCGCTGCTCCACGCCGCCAGCGCAATTGCTGCTGCGATGCCGGTCGCACCGAAGGATGCGCCGAGCAAGTAGGCAGCTATAATTGCGACGACCAGCCCGACCAGCGTTGCGATCAATGGCGCATGCGTGTTCTCGCGTGCGAAGAAGGCCGGCGACAGCGCCTTGATCAGCACATGCGCCGGCAGTGCAAGCGCGAGCCAGATCATGGCCTGCGCTGTCGCAGCAGCATCGCGCGCGGTGAATGCACCATGTTCGAACAGCAGTCGCACGATCGGGTGGCTCAGGACGATCAACCCGAGCGTTGCCGGCAAGGCCAGTCCGATCGCAAGCTCGATTCCTCGCGATTGCGCATGGGCCATCATCGCGTGATCGTCGTCCCGTGCTGCGCGGGTCAATTCCGGGATCAGCACGGTGCCCATCGCCGTGCCGACAATGCCGAGCGGCAGTTCGATCAGGCGATTGGCGAAGTAGAGCCATGAGACGGCCGAGGGCATCGTCGAGGCGACGATGGCGGCGCCGACGATGAGCAGCTGTGGACCGGAGCTGGCGACCATTCCGGGCAACGCCTGGCGGAGAAATCCGCGCATCTGGCCATCGAGCGACAGCCGCAAGGGCGCCGCAAGTCTGCCACCGTGTTGCCGCAGCAAAAGCATCGATAATTGCAGAAAACCCGCGATTCCGATGGTTGCCGCCATCATCATAGCGGCAGTGGTTGTCTGCTGCAGCCACACCAGCAATAGCGTCATGACAGCGATCAGCGCGCCGTTGAACAGCAGCGGCGAAAAAGCGGTGAGCGCAAATTGCCCTTGCGCGTTGTAGAGCCCCATCATCACCGTCACCGGTCCGGCGAAGGCGAGATAGGGCAACATCAGCCGCGCATGATCGATCGCAAGCTGCAGCGTTGGCCTGCCGACAAAGCCGGGTGCAACCAGCGCCATGACCATTGGCATCGCGATGCCGATCAGGAGAGCTGCAATCAGAACGGCGACTCCGATGGTGCAGAGAACACGGCCTGCAAAAGCCGCAGCCGCTTCAGGGCCTTCAAGAGCATTGACGCGCGACCAGGCCGGTATCAGTGCCGTATTCAGCGCCCCCTCGGTAAGCAGGCGGCGCACCACATTGATCAGCTGAAATGCCACCAGAAACGCATCCGCAACGGCGCCTGCGCCGAGCAGCGCCGCGACCATGGCGTCGCGCAGAAAGCCGAGCAGGCGGGAAGCCAGCGTGCCCGTGGAAACCATCAAGATGGAGCGGATCATGGAACCGTCACGGGGAGGCATCCTTGCTGGCGCCGGGCAGGGTGTGATAGTCGCAGCCATCAGGCCGCAGCGGGGTGAGTTGAAGACCATTCATCCCGTCCCCGCAATCGCCGCAACGGGATAATCTTAATGACTTCAGCGAAATACGACGTGCTCGCCATCGGCAATGCGATCTTCGACGTGCTGGTGCAGACCGACGACAAGTTTCTCGCCGCCCACGGCATGAGCAAGGGCGGAATGGCGCTGATCGACGAAACCCGCGCCAAGGCGATCTATGACGCGATGGGCCCGGCCACCGAAATGTCGGGCGGCTCCGCGGCCAACACCATCGTCGGCCTTGCCAGCCTCGGCGCCAACGTCGCCTATGTCGGCAAGGTCAAGGACGACCAGATCGGCAAGCTCTATACGCACGACATTCGTGCGGCCGGCGTGTCCTACGAGACCAGGCCGGCGGCGGCCGGTCCGGCCACCGGCTGTTCGTACATCCTGGTGACGCCGGATGGTGAGCGCACCATGAATACCTATCTCGGCGCAGCGCAGGATCTGACGCCGGAAGATATCGATCCTGCCGCGATCGCGGCTTCGCACTATATCTACCTCGAAGGCTATCTGTGGGATCCGGCCAGCGCCAAGGAGGCGTTCATCAAGGCGTCGAAGATCGCCCATGATGCCGGCGGCAAGGTCGCGCTGACGCTATCGGATGCGTTCTGCGTCGGTCGCTATCGTAGCGAATTCCTCGACCTGATGCGCAATGGCACCGTCGATATCGTCTTCGCGAACGAAGCCGAGTTGAGCTCGCTCTACGAGACGGAAGATTTTGACGCGGCTCTGGGCGAGCTGCGCAAGGACATCCGGCTCGGTGTTGTCACCCGCAGCGAGAAGGGCTGTGTCGTGGTCTCGGCCGAGGGCATAGTGACCGTGCCTGCGCACAAGATCGAGAAGCTGGTGGATACCACCGGCGCCGGCGACCTGTTCGCGGCCGGCTTCCTGTTCGGTCTCGTGCGCAATGTCGGTTATGAAAATGCCGGCAAGCTCGGCGCGCTCGCGGCGGCCGAAGTGATCCAGCATATCGGCGCCCGTCCGCAGGCGTCGCTGAAGGAGCTGGCGCAGAAGAACGGATTGCCGGTGTAGCTTTCTTTTCCCTCCCCCTTGCGGGGAGGGCGGCCGGCCCTCTTGGGCCGGTCGGGTGGGGTCTATCCCCACGCGACATCGGAGTTTGGGGAAGCACCCCACCCGTCTCAAAGCTCGCTGAACGCTCGCTTGGATCCTCCCTCCCCAGTCGCTTCGCTCCGGGGAGGGAGGGAGCGCCTTCGCTTCTAATTCGCCCAGTCCTTCACCGCCTCGCCCAGCTCCGCCTTCACCGGCATGCGCGCGGCTGACGGCGTGCGTGAAAACCGTGGCGCCGGCCCCGGCTGTGTCGCGCCGTCGTGCTGGATGAAGACTTCACGCGCGACCATGTGCGGATGCTTGGTCGCTTCCGACATGGTCAGCACGGGCGCGAAGCACACATCGGTGCCTTCCATGATCCTGCACCATTCATCGCGGCTCTTGGTCTTGAACACGGCGACAAGCTTGTCCTTCAGCGCCGCCCACTGCTTCTGATCCATCTGCGCATCGAAGCAGCTCTCGTCGAGACCGGCGAGCTCGCGCAGTTGCGCGTAGAACTGTGGTTCGATCGAGCCGATCGAGATGAAACTACCGCAACTGCATTCGTAGACGCCGTAGAAATGTGCGCCACCGTCGAGCATGTTGCTCTCGCGCTCTTCCTTCCAGCGGCCGGCGGCCGTCATGTCGAAGAACATGGTGATCAGCGAGGCCGCGCCGTCGCACATGGCGGCGTCGACCACCTGGCCCTGACCGGACCTGCTGGCTTCCAGCATCGCGGCGAGCATGCCCATGACGAGATACATGGAGCCGCCGCCGAAATCGCCGACCAGATTGAGCGGCGGCACCGGCTTTTCGGCACCGCCGATGGCGGCGAGAGCACCGGTGATGGAAATGTAGTTGATGTCATGGCCGGCGGCCTGCGCCAAAGGGCCCTCCTGACCCCAGCCGGTCATGCGGCCATAGACCAGTTTTTTGTTGCGGCCCAACACAACATCGGGTCCGAGTCCGAGGCGCTCCATCACGCCAGGGCGATAACCTTCCACCAGCGCATCTGCACTATCCAGCAAGGATAAAACCTGCGCGATGCTGGCCTTGTCCTTGAGATCGACTTCCACGATGTTGCGGCCACGCGCGGCGGCGCCTTTCGGCATTTGCTTGGGACGCACCAGCGTGATGACTTCGGCGCCCATATCGGCGAGCAGCATGCAGGCGAAGGGGCCAGGGCCGATCCCGGCGAATTCGACAATGCGTGTGCCCTTCAGTGGGCCGGAGAGTTTGGCGGTGCTGGTCACTGGCGTTTCCCATGTTGTTGGTCCGGCAATGCGCCGGTTCATTGCGGAAAACTGTTACCGGGCCGTGGGGAGAGGGCAAGCACCTTTTGGCCGCGGCGATGCATGCGGCCATGCGCGCGGCAGCGCACAAAAACCAAGCGGCACCGTCACCAAATTGGTTACGCGTCCAAGAACCTCTCTAAAGGTGAACGACGCGCGCGGTCGCGCATGCCGGCCATGCCGCCGATTTCGTCCCATTTACTTCCCTCCGATTTCCGTTTTCAGTTGCTGAAAGCCATTCGGGGGAAACATGAGCGGTTCAACTACGTCGGCGCGACGGTCGCCGGCTGATGCCATCGAGGCTGATTACGTCATCGTGGGTGCGGGCTCCGCCGGTTGCGTGCTCGCCAATCGCCTGTCGGCATCGGGCAAATATTCGGTGTTGCTGCTCGAGGCCGGCCCGCAGGATCGCAATATCTGGATTCACGTTCCGCTCGGTTACGGCAAGTTGTTCAAGGAAAAATCCGTCAACTGGATGTATGAAACCGAGCCGGAGCCGGGTCTCAACGACCGCAAGGTGTTTCAGCCGCGTGGAAAAGTGCTTGGCGGCTCCAGCTCCATCAATGGCCTGCTTTATGTGCGTGGCCAGCATGAGGATTACGATCGCTGGCGCCAGCTCGGCAATGCGGGCTGGGGCTACGACGATGTGCTGCCCTACTTCAAGAAGGCAGAGAATCAGGCGCGCGGGCCGGATGACTATCACGGCGTCGGCGGACCGCTGCCGGTGTCGGATTCGCGTTGTCCCGATCCGCTGTCGGAAGCGTTCATCGCCGCCGCCGCACAGACCGGCCTTCCCGTGAACAACGACTTTAACGGCGCGACGCAGGAAGGTGCGGGCTGGTTCCAGACCACGACCAGAGGCGGCCGCCGCGCGTCGACGGCGCGGGTTTATCTGCGACCGGCGCTGAAGAACGGTCACGGCAATCTGCGTGTCGAGACCGATGCGCCGGCACAGCGTCTCGTCTTCGAAGGCAAGCGTGCGGTGGGCGTGCAATTCAAGCAGTACGGCAAGATCAGGACGGCCCTCGCACGCAAGGAAGTGCTGGTGTCGAGCGGCGCGTATAATTCGCCGCAATTGCTACAGCTCTCCGGCGTCGGCCCCGCGGACCTGTTGAAGCAGCACGGGATCGATGTGTTGCTCGACGCGTCCGGGGTTGGCGCGGATCTGCAGGATCATATGCAGGTGCGCATGGTGATGGAGTGCCCGCAGAAGATCACGCTGAACGATTTCGTCAATCATCCGGTTCGCCGGATGATGATGGGCCTGCAATATGTAGCCTTCCGCAAGGGCCCGCTGACTTATGCCGCCGGCACCACGGGGGCCTTCTTCAAGACCGATCCGCGTATGGCCTCGCCCGATATACAGATCCACTTCCTGCCGTTCTCGACGGACAAGATGGGCGAGAAGCTGCACACTTTTTCCGGCTATTCGGCTTCGGTGTGTCAGTTGCGTCCGGAAAGCCGTGGTTCGCTCAAGATCAAGAGTGCAGATCCTTCGGTGGCACCGGAAATCCGCATCAATTATCTGGCGACGGAGACAGATCGCACCGCGAATGTCGAAGGGCTGAAAATCCTGCGTAAGATTTTGAATGCGCCGGCGATGAAGCCGTTCGTGACGAAGGAGGTCGATCCCGGCCCCGGTGTGGTGACCGACGAGGATTGGCTCGCCTTCTGCCGCAAGCGCGGCAGCACGGTCTATCACCCGACCTCGACATGCCGCATGGGCAGCGACGCGCGTGCGGTGGTGGATCAGCGATTGCGCGTGCGTGGGCTGGAAGGGCTGCGGGTGATCGATGCGTCGATCATGCCGGATCTGATGTCGGGCAATACCAATGCGCCGGTGATCATGATCGCAGAGAAGGCGTCGGATATGATCCTGGAGGATGCGCGCTAGGGCTTGCCGTTAGCCTGTCGCCACCGCGAAAGCGGGTGGCCCAGTAAACTCGGGCCTCGACATGAATCACTGGCGTCGCGATGTATTGGATCGCCCGGTCAAGCCGGGCGATGACAATTTGAGGCTTGTGCTCTCCTAGGAGGCTTACGTCCTCCTCACCCACACCTTGTTGTCGTGAAACGCCGCGCCGCCATAGGGCGCGACCGCTTCGCCGCCTGTCAACATATTGATGCCGCCGCCGCCGATATGAGACTTGTTGGGAAAGATCGATTCCGCGATCAGCACGCCCCGGCGAACGCCATCGAAGAGGCGCGCGGTCAAGGTGGTCTCACCGCGGGGATTTCCGAGCGTCACCGCATCACCATCGGCAATGCCGTGTTCTGCCGCATCCACCGGATGAATCATGACCGTTGGCGCGCCTTCACGCGCTTGCGATGACGGCGTCTCGTTGAAGCTCGTATTCAGGAAGCTGCGCGACGGGCTGGTCGCCAGACGGAACGGATGCACCTCGTCGACGGCCTCGATCACCGCCCAGTGGTCGGGAAAGGAGGGCATCGTCTCCCATTGACCCATCAGGCCGGCATTGGCGGTCGGCACTTTCGACCAGTCAGCCTTGAAATGGAATTTGCCATCGGCATGGGCAAAGCCGTCCAGATAATGCGAGGCGCGGAAATCCGGCTGCAGGTCGCGCCAGATATCGGTCTGCAATTCCTCGATGCTGCCGCGGCCGCTGGTCTTGAGCGTCTCGTCGATGATCCCGCGTGATGTCATGGCGAAGCCGCGATGCGTGGCACCGAGACGTGAGGCGAGGCTTTGCAGCACTTCGTGATTGGAGCGGCACTCTGCCGGGGCATCGATCAGCTTGGCGCCGACGGAGATGTGCTGATGGCCGCCGCCGTAATAGAGATCGTCATGTTCCATGAACATGGTAGCCGGCAGCACGAGATCGGCCATCATGGCCGTCTCGGTCATGAACTGCTCATGCACGGCGACGAACAGGTCTTCGCGGGCAAAGCCCTGCCGCACCAGCGCCTGTTCCGGCGCGACCGTGACGGGATTGGTGTTCTGGATCAGCATCGCCTTCACGAGCGGGCCGTTCTGCAGCGCTTCCACATCGCCGGTGAGGATGCGACCGATCTTTGACTGGTCGAGGCGGCGCACCTTGGGATCGATGGCATCGAGGCCTTCGATCAGCGTCTTGTCGAATTTCCAGATCGCGCCATTGTTGAAGAACGCGCCGCCGCCTTCGTGCTGCCAGGCGCCGGTCACGGCGGGAATGCACAGGGCCGCATGCATCTGCGCGGCGCCATTACGGCTGCGGGTAAAACCATAGCCGAGGCGGAAGAAGCTGCGCGGCGTGTTGCCTATCAGATGCGCGAAGGCCTCGATCTCGGCTGCTGGCACACCGCAGATGGCGGACGCCCATTCTGGCGTGCGTGCCGCGAGATGCGCTTCCAATTCCGGCGAGGCATCGGTGAATTCGTTGAGATAGGCGCGATTGGCAAAGCCGTCGCGAAACAGCACATGCATTACGCCGCAGGCAAAGGCGCCGTCGGTGCCGGGGCGAAGCAGGATTTTGATGTCCGCCTGCTTCATGGTGTCGTTGTCGTAGATGTCGATGGCCGCGATCTTCGCGCCGCGTTCCTTGCGGGCCTTGGTCGCGTGAGTCATCACATTGACCTGGGTGGAAACCGGATTGGTACCCCAGATCACGATCAGGTCCGACTTCACCATCTCGCGCGGATCGACGCCGGCGATCTTGCCGGTGCCGGCGGCAAAGCCGGCCCAGGCAATGGTCGAGCAGATGGTGCCGTAGAAGCGCGAATACTTCTTTTCGTGGGTGAGGCGATTGAGCCCGTCGCGCATCACGAGGCCCATGGTGCCGGCATAGTAATAAGGCCAGACGGATTCCGCACCGAAATCGCGCTCCGCCTCGTTGAATTTTGCCGCGATCTCGTCGAGCGCTTCGTCCCAGGTGATGCGCGCGAATTGCCCGGAGCCTTTCGGGCCGGTGCGGCGCAGCGGATGCACCAGCCGGTCGGGATGATGGATGCGCTCGGCATAGCGCGCGACTTTCGCGCAGACGACGCCGGCGGTGTAGCTCTGCTGCTTGGAGCCGCGCACCCGGCCGATCGAGCGGCCGTCAATCACCTCGATATCGAGCGCGCAAGCCGAAGGGCAGTCATGCGGGCAGGTGGAGTGCCTGATGGCGATCTTGGACTGAACGTTCATGACGGCAAATTAACACAGGACCACGGCGGGGGAAGCCGTGGTTCTGCGTATCCGCCGGGAATGGCGTTCCAAAATCAAACGGCCTGATGGAACGGGTAGTCCGTGTAGCCCTTCTCCTCGCCGCCATAGAAGGTGGCGCGGTTATAAGGGGTGAACGGAACCTTCAGCTTGATGCGTTCCGGCAGGTCCGGATTGGCGATGAAAGGGCGGCCGAAGGCGATGATGTCAACGTTGCCCGATGCCACAGCGTCCTCGGCGGAGGCGCCGTCGAAGCCGCCGGCTGTGACCAGCACACCTTTCCAAAGTGGGCGGAACAGCTCATAGGCCTTCGGGACATTCTCGTGGAATACTTCCGCGCGGCCGACGCCGCTGGTGCGCGGTTCAACGAGATGCAGATAGGCAAGGCCGAGCTTGTTGAGTTCGCGGGCCACGTGACTGTAAAGCGGCATGGGATCGGCTTCACCGGAATCGTTCGACACGCCATAGGGTGAAATCCGCACTGCCACACGATCGGCGCTCCAGGCATCGACCACGGCCTTCGTCACTTCCAGCAGCAGGCGGGCACGGTTCTCGATGGAGCCGCCATATTGGTCGGTGCGCTGATTGCTGCGAGTCTGCAGGAACTGTTCGAGCAGATAGCCATTGGCGCCATGCACCTCGACGCCGTCGAACCCGGCTTCGCGGGCATTGTGTGTGGCTTGCCGGTAGGCCTCGATGATGCCCGGGATTTCGTTCGTCTCCAGCGCGCGTGGCGTTTCATAAGGCACGGCCTCGCCGGAAGCGATGCGCGTGGTGGCGTTGATGGCAATCGCCGAGGCCGAAACCGGCAGCTTGCCGCCGGGCTGCAGCGAGGAATGCGAGACGCGGCCGACATGCCAGAGCTGCAGGAAGATGATTCCGCCCTTGGCGTGGACTGCATCGACGACCTGTTTCCACCCGGCGATCTGTTCCTTTGAATAGATACCCGGCGTGTTCGGGCTGCCTTGTCCCTCGGGGATCACCTGCGAGGCTTCGGCAATGATGAGGCCGCCTTTGCTGGCGCGCTGCGCGTAATACTCGGCATTGAGCGCGCGGGCGGCCAGCGATGATTTCTCCGCACGCATGCGCGTCAGCGGCGCCATGGCAACGCGATGGCTCAATGTGAAAGGGCCGACTTGCAACGAGACGAACAGTGACGAGGACATCCGAGCTCCATTCAAAAAATCTATCAGACGATAGGTGCAAAGATTATGTTTCAACAAGCGCAACGTCCAATACGCAAACACCGCCGGTCAATGAAAGTTGAGAAAGTCTATTCGTTGCAATGCAGCGAATAGTGCTACGAGACGGAATAACGGCGGCCATATGGGCTGGGAATTGGAAGGGCTCGCGATGGCTGAGTTGGTCAGAAAAAAGGTCGAAGGTGTCGGTGAGTATCAGAGCGCGGCAGGAGGCTGGGGCGCCCTGCGTGCCGTGGCCGATGCGGTACGAAGCCAGCTCGCGGTGGTCGATGAGACCCGCGGCCTGCTCACGATGAATCAGCCGACAGGCTTTGATTGTCCCGGCTGTGCATGGCCAGATCCGAAACACACCTCGTCCTTCGAGTTCTGCGAAAACGGCGCCAAGGCGGTGGCTTGGGAAGCAACCGCCAAGCGCACCACACCGGAGTTTTTCGCGCAACATACGGTGAGCGAGTTGTGGGAATGGCATGACCACGATCTGGAGAATCAGGGCCGCCTGACGCATCCGGTCGCTTATGACGCCACAAGCGACAGGTTCCTCCCGATCTCGTGGGAGGATGCGATGACACGTATCGGTGCCGGCCTGCGGGCGCTCCCTGATCCCAATATGGCGGAGTTCTATACGTCGGGCCGCTGCTCCAACGAGGCGGCGTTTCTGTATCAGTTGTTCGTGCGCGAATACGGCACCAACAATTTCCCCGATTGCTCCAATATGTGCCACGAGGCCACCAGCGTCGGCCTGCCGCAATCCATCGGCATGGGCAAGGGCACGGTAACGCTGGAGGATTTCGATCACGCCGATGCGGTTTTCTGCATCGGGCATAATCCCGGCACCAATCATCCACGCATGCTCAATACGCTGCGCGCCTGCTCCAAACGCGGTGCGGCCATCGTCTCGATCAATCCGCTGCGCGAGCGCGGGCTCGAGCGGTTCATCTCACCGCAGCATCCGTCGGAAATGCTGACGGGCCATGCAACGCAGCTTTCGTCGGTCTATTGCCAGATCAAGGTCGGGGGCGACCTCGCAGTGTTGAAGGGCATGATGAAGGCAGTGGTGGCGCTCGACGCGGAAAGCCGTGCGGGCGGCGGACCGGATGTGCTCGACCGCGCTTTCATCGCCGAACATACCGAAGGCATCGACGATCTGCTGGCGGATCTCGACGCAACATCATGGGAGACGATCGAAAAATCATCCGGCCTGACGCGTGCCGAGATCGAGCATCTCGGGCGCATCTATGCCAACGCAAAGAGTGTCATCATCAATTACGGCATGGGGATCACCCAGCACCGCCACGGCGTTGCGAATGTGCAATACATCGCGAACCTGCTGCTGCTGCGCGGCAATTTCGGCCGTCCGGGCGCCGGTATCTCGCCGTTGCGCGGACATTCGAATGTGCAGGGGGATCGGACTGTCGGCATCACGGAAGTGCCGAATGATGCATTGCTCGACGGCATCAAGCGCGTGTTCGGCTTCGATCCGCCGCGGGCGCATGGGCATGATGCAGTCGCATCGGTGAAGGCTATCCGCGACGGCCGCTCCAAGGCACTGATCGCGCTCGGCGGCAACCTCGCAGTCGCGATGCCGGATCCGGAGGTCACCCACCCGGCGATGCGCAGCCTCGATCTCGCCGTGCATATCGCCACCAAGCTGAATCGCTCACATCTGTTGATCGCAAAGGAAACGATCATCCTGCCTTGCCTCGGCCGCACCGAGATCGACGTGCAGGCGACCGGCAAACAACTCGTTACCGTCGAGGACTCGATGTCCATGGTGCACGGCTCGCGGGGTGGGTTGCAGCCGGCGTCGGAGCATCTGCGCTCGGAGGCTCGCATTGTAGCCGATATGGCGATCGCCACGCTGCCGAACACCAAGGTGGATTGGCTCGATTTCGTTGCCGACTACAACAAGATACGCGACGCTATCGAGGCGGTGTTTCCGGCATTCAAGGACTACAATGAGCGCATCAAGAAGCCCGGCGGTTTCCGCTTGCGCAATGCCGCTTCGGAACGCGAATGGCTGACGGCGAGTGGCAAGGCCGAGTTCCTGGTGTTTCCGGGAGTCTATGAGGATGGTCCGCACCAGCATGCGCTGACGCTGACGACCTTGCGCAGCCACGACCAGTACAACACCACCATTTATGGCATGAACGACCGTTATCGCGGCATTACCGGACGCCGCGACATTGTTTTCGTCAACGCCGAGGATCTGGCGAGCCGTGGTCTCGCCCACGGCGATGTCATCGACGTCGTGCTGGACGCACCCGGCGGCCTGGTTCGCGCCATGCGCGGATTCACGGCGGTGGCTTATGGCATTCCGAGAGGCTCGATCGCGGCCTATTATCCTGAAGCCAATGTGCTGGTTGCTCTCGACGAGCATGATGCGCGCTCGGGTACGCCGGCCTACAAGTCGGTGCCGGTGAAGATCGTCGCTGCAGCCTAGCTGCGGTGCAGCATGGTTCATGCATGACCGCCACTGCTTAAGTGGCGGTTGTCGCCTGCGACATTTTCTCGTAGGCGAGCATCATCATGACTGCCGCTGAAACCCTGTCTCCCGTAAAGCCCGAAGCTGCCGAGCCGCGTGTGAGCGTGGCGCTGATGGCGGCATTGCTGATTCTTACCTGCGGCCATGTGTTGTCGAACATGCTGCGGACAACGCCGGCTTTGGCGATCGACGTGATGGCGCCAGATCTTGGCGTTACGCCGCAGACCTTGGCGGCGTTGACCTCGGCCTATCATTTCTTCTTCGCCATGCTGCAGATACCGATCGGTGTTGCGCTGGATCGCTACAGCATTCGTTCGGTGTCTCTGGTGCTGTTTGCGGGCACGATTGTCGGCGCGGCGATCGCTGCCTTCTCGACCGGACCGCTGTCCTTCTTCGTCTCGCAAGCCACGATCGGAATGGCGACATCGGGCATGCTGATGTGCCCGATCACGCTCGCGGCCAAGCGTCTGACGCCAGGGCAGTTCGGCTTGTGGTCGGGGGTCATCCTGTCCTTCGGCAATTCCGGTCTGCTGCTTTCGGCAAGCCCGCTGGCCTATATCGTCGAGCATTGGGGCTGGCGCGCCGGCTATTGGACCGCGGCTGCTGCGGCCGTTGTGGTGGCGGCCCTGATTGCGGTGATCGTACCTGTGGCGCGACCCAATGGGCAGCCGCGGGCACTCGGCGCTGAAATGGCTTCGGTGGTGCGTCTCGGCCTGTCGCGGGCGCTCCGCGGGATTATCATTCTTGCTTTCGTCTCGCTGGCCATGCAGCTCGTGCTGCGGGGAATATGGGCCGGCCCCTGGCTGATGACCATCAAAGGTCTGTCGCGTATCGAAGCCGGCAATGTACTACTGCTGTTCACCCTCGCGCTGGTGGTGGCGCCGGCGGTATCTGGCGTCATCGATCGCAAGTTCGGCCATCGGCGCGTGCTGCTGCTCGGCGTGCATCTGATTGCCGCCGTCCTGTTGTTGACGATGGCGCTCGGTGCTCCCGGTTATCCACTGGCGCGGCTGCTCGGTGTTCCGCTGGTGCCGGTGGCTGTCGATAGCGTCTTGCTTGTGACGTTCGGCTTCCTCGTCTCCATGCAGCCGCTCGTTTATGCCATGGTCCGCCAGGCTGTCACGCCCGATAATATCGGCAAGGCGTTGTCCGCATCCAATCTGGCCTTCTTCCTGGGAACGGCTGTGATGCAGTCGATTACCAGCCCGGTCGCAGCCTATTATGGGCTACCAGCCGTGTTGATCGTCATGGCGGTATGTTTGACCACTGGCGCTTTGATCTTCTTCGCGCTGACGGGCCCGGCGGCGCAGCGCGCGAAACTGTGAAGTTACCGTACTGCCATCGCCTCCCAAGTTGCTGGCGCTACGCATCCGCTTGTGATCAGATGTCGTGTGACGCGGCGATGACGTCGCGGACAGTAGATTTGCTAAGGGAGGATGAACTTGCCTTTCTTCGTCAAAGGGACTGACACGTCCGGTACCGTATCACTCCGCCGCGACAACGCTGCGGGCGCCGTCAAGAAAGCCAAGGAGCTGCTGGAAGACGGCAGCTGGGACATCGAGATCACGAGCCCGGACGGGCTCGTCTATCCGCTTGCTGAATTCGAAGCGATGCAGGACGCGCCGTCGGCGACAAAACACTGACAGGCGGATACTCCTCGACGTGGCGACGCGGGATTTCATCTTTCATCATTATCCGCGTTCGCCATTTGCCGAGAAGGTCCGGGTCGCATTCGGGTTGAAGGGCCTGCGCTGGTCCTCTGTCGAGCAACCACGCGTGGCCCCGAAGCCGCACCTTGTGCCGCTGACCGGCGGCTATCGCCGCATTCCCGTGCTGCAGATCGGCACCGACATCTATTGCGATACACGGCTCATCCTTGCCGAACTCGAGCAACGCTTTCCCGATCCCACCTTGTATCCGCACGGAACACGTGGTCGTGCTGACATGATCGCAGGTTGGGCCGACCAGACCTTGTTCGCAACCTCGCTCGGTCTCGTGTTCGGTTTGAACGGCGATCGGTTTCCACCGGAACTGCATGCTGATCGTGCCACATTCACCGCGGACAAATTTGATGGCTGGAACAGCGCCAAGATGCGCCCGCGCGTGCCGTCGTTGCGCGATCAGTTTCGACATCATCTGAACTGGATCGATCAATGTCTTGCCGAGGGTGGCCCTTTTATCCTGGGTGAGAAGCCTTCGCTGGCGGATATCGCCGTTTATCACCCGCTGTGGTATGCGCGCGGCAATCTCCGCGACGGCGAGAACCTGTCTGACCATCCAGGTGTGCTGGCATGGATGAACCGTATTGCCGGCCTCGGGCACGGCAGCGGTGAGACGATGACGCCGGATGCAGCGCTCGATGTGGCACGCACTGCTGATCCGGAGTCCGTCGACGATGTCGCATCTGAATGGCCGGTCGGGACACGGCTGACGGTGACGCCGACCGACTGGGGCTTCGACACCGTGGAGGGCACATGTCTTGCGGCCAATCGCGAACGCGTCGTGATCCGGCGCGACGACCCGGAGGTCGGCGTCGTGGCCGTTCATTTCCCGCGCATCGGCTTTGCCGTAGCCGCGGCTTGAGCAGTGCGGGGCGCCGTCTTCCCGCTCGCATTTTGTGCCGATATGGTCTGAAATCAAACTCAGCATCCGTTTTGGAGCTTGCTTCAACATGGCACGCAATTTCGACGCCATCATCATCGGCGCCGGCCAGGCCGGTCCTCCACTTGCGGGCCGTCTGACTGCTGCCGGGCAGGCAGTCGCGATCATCGAGCGCCATCTCTTCGGCGGCACCTGCGTCAATACGGGCTGCAAACCGACCAAGACATTGGTGGCGAGTGCCTATGCCGCGCATCTTGCCCGGCGTGGCGCCGATTACGGCGTGATGATCGACACGCCGGTGCGCATCGATATGGCGCGCATCAAAGCCCGGGCCGACAAGGTGATCATGGATTCGCGCAATGGCGTTGAGGGCTGGCTGCGCAAGATGGCGAACTGCACTGTGTTTGATGATCATGCGCGCTTTGAATCTGCAAATGCCGTACGCGTTGGCGACACGCTGCTGACGGCGCCAAAGATCTTCATCAATGTCGGTGGCCGCCCGGTGATCCCGGATTTTCCGGGTGTGAACGATGTGCCTTATCTCACCAATAGCGGCATGCTGAAGCTTGATCGCGTGCCGAAACACCTCGTGGTGGTCGGCGGCAGCTACATAGGTCTCGAATTCGCGCAAATGTATCGCCGGTTTGGTGCCGAGGTCACGGTAGTCGAGAAGGGACCGCGTCTGGTGTCGCGCGAAGATCCGGACATTTCCGAAATGATCCGCGAGATTCTGGAAGCCGAAGATATTCACGTTCGGACCAGCGCCGAATGCATCACCTTCAGGGCGCACACGGACGGCGTTGCCGTCGGGGTCGATTGCACCGAGGGCGCGCCTGAGGTTATCGGCAGCGACGTGTTGCTGGCCGTGGGGCGACGACCGAACACCGATGATCTCGGTCTCGACAAGGCCGGCGTGGCGACGGATGAGCGCGGCTATATCAAGGTCGACGATGGCCTCGCCACCAATGTCCCAGGCATCTATGCGATGGGCGATTGCAACGGTCGCGGCGCTTTCACCCATACCGCCTACAACGATTTCGAGATCATCGCCGCCAATCTTCTCGATGGTCAGACGCGGAAGGTCAGCGATCGCGTTCCCGGCTATGCGCTGTTCATCGATCCGCCGCTCGGGCGTGTCGGGATGACGGCTACGCAGGCGAAGCAAACAGGCAGGAAGCTGCTGATCGGCGAACGGCCGATGACACATGTCGGCCGCGCGGTGAAAAAAGGCGAGACTTTCGGCAAGATGCAGGTGATCGTCGATGCGGAGACGAAGAAGATTCTCGGTGCCGCGATTCTCGGCACATCAGGCGACGAGGCGGTTCACGGCATTCTCGACATCATGAATGCCGGTGCGGATTACACTGAACTGCAGTGGGCTGTCCCGGTCCATCCCACGGTGTCGGAACTGATCCCGACACTTCTCAACGAAATGAAGAGTGTCTAGGCAAGCCGGAACTTAAACGCAGCCATCAGAGTCAGCAGTGTGATACCGCAGGCGGCGCTGACGATCGCCATATTGACGACGCTGCGGGTGGCCGTGCGCAAAACGGCGAAAGCCGGGTGAACGGGCTCAGAGGTCTCCGCCTTTTTGGGCGGAGCTGCTTTCTTCTTCGCTGCCATGTGATCGACCCCCAAAGAATCGGGTCAGGCCGTTGACCGACCTGACCCTGACGCCTTCCCTGCCGAGGTTTGTCCCTCGATCATGCAGCGATCATCGCATGAACCTGGGCTGAACTGCTTAATGGACTTGGTGAATCGAATCTCACCGGATTGGATGGTTTACGAATTTCCCTAGATCGTCCGTCCGCCATCTACCGGGAGGATCACGCCGGTGAGGAATTCGGATTCCTCGCCCGCCATATAGACACAGGCATTGGCGATATCCGACGGGCGCGACATGCGGCCGAGCGGAATGGTGCCGATGAATTTGGCCCGATTCTCGGGCGTATCTGGCACGCCCATGAAGGCTTCCAGCAGGCCCGTCTCGCCCATGACGGGTGCGATGCAGTTGACGCGGATGCCATCGGGCGCAAGCTCCACGGCCATCGATTTCGACATCAGGTTCACCGCACCCTTGGAAGCGTTGTACCAGGTGAGGCCGGGACGCGGGCGAACGCCGGCGGTGGAGCCGATATTGATGATGCGGCCGCTCTTCTGCTTCTTCATCACGGGCACGCAGGCATTGGTCATCAGGAAGATCGCCTTCACATTGACGTCGAAGACGCGATCGAACTCCTCTTCCGTGACTTCCAGCATCGGTTTGTTGCGGAACGTCCAGCCGGCATTGTTGACGACGACATCGAGCTTGCCGAATTTGTCGACCGCGAGCTTCACCGCGGCATCCACGTCGGCCTTGTTGGCGACACTGCCGCCATGGGCGATGGCGCTGGCGCCGATCTCATCAGCGACTTTCTTCGCGCCATCCGCATTGAGATCGAAGATGACGACCTTGGCGCCTTCGCGCGCATAGGCGCAGGCAATCTCGGCGCCGAAGCCGGAAGCGCCGCCGGTGACAATGGTGGACAGGCCGTGAAGTCTCATGACGTTTTCTCCCGGTTGCCGCGCGCGAGCCGCGCGTGTTGAGCGAATGTTAGAGTCTGTCGGTACGGCTGGGAAGCTTCCAGAGGCTTCAGAGATGCCGCCTTGCATTGACTTCTTCGAGATCGAGCCCTTCCTCGATGGCCTGCAGCACGCTGTCATGGATCTCGTCGGCGCGATGCATCCTCAAGAGCTCGCTGCGGCCGGCCTCGATGGCGGCGAGAACGGTCACGTAGTGGTCGATGCGCTGTGATGACAGCGTCTCGGCCTCCTCGGCATAGCGTGCCGCAGCGCCTTTCCGATAGGTGTATTGCTCGAACAGGCGTGGATGCCGGTGCGTGCCGTCCTCATTGCGCGAGGCTTTCTCGATGGCGGCAAACTGGGCGGCGGCGATGCGCGCGCGGGCCTGCGCTTCGCTGAGCTTGGAATGATGATGGACCGTGTAGTCACCTCTCATCAGTAGCCGGATGATCGGTGCGAGCGTAGAGCCCTGAATCAATACCGTCACCAGAATGACGGCGAACGTGATGGCCAGGATCATGTCACGGCCGGGAAACTCTGTGGGCAATGACAGTGCGGCGGCAAGGCTGACCACGCCGCGTAACCCGGCCCAGCTCATGACAAACGGCACCGACCACGGCGGCGCCGGATCGCGGACGCGGAGTTTGGGCATCAGCATGCGTGGCAAATAAGTGCCGGGATACATCCAGGCGAACCGCGCAAGGATTACAGCGGCGATAATCGCACCCGTCGCCGGCGCCATCGCAATCAGCGCATCGGTTCCACCCAGGCGATGCAGTACGCCGCGCAGGGACAGGCCGATCAGGATGAAAACGAGGGATTCCAGCACGAACACGACGACGCTCCATGTTGCCGTGGAACGGGTGCGCAGCGCTGCGCCGAAGAATTCGTGCTGCTTCCAGCCGAGAACCATGCCGCAGGCCACCGATGGCGAGATCGATCTCCTTGATGCGCTTGATCACCAGCATTGCGCCAAATGCGAAGATCACGCCGACCATCAGGCCGCCGATGGCGACAGTGAAGAAACTGATGGTCGCGGCGCCGGCGCTGAACGAGCCGGTCAATGCCGCAGCGACGGCGAAGCGGAGCAGCACGAGCCCGGATGCATCATTGACGAGGCTCTCGCCCTCCAGCAGCACGATGATCCGGTGAGGCAACGCGACCTTCTGCAGCACCGCTTTGGCGGCGACGGAATCCGGCGGCGAAACGATCGCGCCGAGCGCGAAACAGGCGGCCCATGGCAGGTCCGGTATTACCAGATGCGCGACGACGCCGACGACGAGCGTGGTGAAGAACACTGCGCCAACCGCAAGCTGCAGGATGATGCGTAAATCGGCGCGGAAATCGCGCCAGGACGTGAACCAGGCGCTCGACATCAGCAGCGGTGGCAGGAACAGCACCAGAACGAGCTCGGGATCGATTTCGAGATCCGGCGTGCCGGGGATCAATGCGAGGCTGATCCCGCCAAGGATCAATGCGGCCGCGCGGGGCAACTGCAGGCGCCGCGCGGCGAGATCGAGCCCGACGATGACGGCCATCAGGAGCAGGATGACTTCGAAACGGGCAACGGTGGACATGGGGACCTATCGGGCTGGAGACGACCCGATAGTTATGGAGCGACCGAACGTCGCAGTCCATTCCGTCGTCGCACATAAGGGCAGGCGGTGATCGCTCCATGCGAAAGAGCGGCCTGGGGGCCGCTCGTCTTGTCGTTCAGCGATCGTTGCTGGCTACTCTGCGCTGCTAACCAGTCGGAGCTGTGTCTTCTGCTCCATCTGGCTGCGATAGGCTTCGACATAGTCGTGCGCCATGCGACGCGCACTGAACCGCGTCTCGAAATGCTTGCGAATCGCCGCTCGGTCCATGTCGGCGAGGCGGCCCACTGCATTCACGGCGCTAAGCTCATCTTCCACGATGAAGCCGGTGAGGCCTTGATCGATGATCTCCGGTACCGAGCCTCGGTTATATGCGATCACGGGTGTGCCGCAGGCCATGGCTTCGATCATCACAAGGCCGAACGGCTCCGGCCAGTCGATCGGCAGCAGCAGACCGTAGGCCCCCGAGAGAAATTCCGGCTTTTCACGATCGCTGATCTCGCCGATGAACTCGACGAGCGGATGATCCATCAGCGGCTTTACCACGGCCTCGTAATACTCCTCATCGGCGCGATCGACCTTGGCGGCAATCTTCAGCGGAATGCCGGCGCGAATGGCAATCTTGATCGCGCGATCGACACCCTTTTCCGGCGCGATGCGGCCAAGCACAGCGAGATAGCTCTGCTTGCTGGCGAGCGGTGTCAGCAGTTTCTCAGGCAGACCGTGATAGATCGTCTTGATGAAGTTGGCCTGTGGCACCGGACGACGCTGCGCATCCGAGATCGAGATCACCGGGATCTTCGAGAACGTTGTGAAGGTCGGTTGGTGCTCCGGCAGATCCAGGCGGCCGTGCAGCGTCGTCACAAACGGCGTTGGCTGTCGGGAGAACAGCGAGAACGGATAATAGTCGAGATGGAAGTGCAGGATGTCGAATTCGCCGTCGTCGCATTTCCGGCGGACGCGTTCGAGCATTTCCATATGCAATGCGTTGGGATCGCGCACCGAGCCATCCAGGCGCAGCGCCTTGGGCCAGCCGGCATCGAGCTTCGCCGTTGTATGGGAATCGCCACTGGCAAAAAGCGTAACGTCGTGGCCTTGCGCGACAAGTTCTTCAGTCAACCAGTGTACGACACGTTCAGTGCCGCCATAGAGTTTGGGGGGAACGGCTTCAGTCAGTGGAGCCACTTGCGCGATGCGCATTTACATATCTCCCATGTTGGAAGTGAGGGACTGACGACCCGAAAACGTTGGAGGCATCGCTTTGCCGAGCTGGGGAACGTTCTCGCAGCTGCGAAGTTCCTTCCACGTCGGCGACTTTCATCCACACTATCGTCTTGCTGCTGCCATCACGCTCTTTCAGGTTTGCGGAACCAGTGGTGCAGGTCGATTGTTGCGCTGGAAAGGCGAGAGCGTGGGGAATTCGCGATTGAAGCGCCATCATTCACGGGCCGCGGCACTGCCCGTTCATCTTACCGTTGCTGTTCAAGGGGTTTAGTAACGCACATGGATTGTCTCTCCGGATATGCGCACCGCCCTTTCGCGTTCGTGATGCGGTACATCAGGAAGCGCGCTCTTTCGCATTCCATTATCCTGATCGCCATTCTCGGAGCCGTTGCCTGTTCCGTTGGCACGCAATACGGGATCAAGAATTTGGTCGATGGCCTTTCTGCAGGCCCGTCGAGTGCCGGGACGCTGATCTGGTGGGCATTCGGTGTTCTTATCGCGCTGATTACCGCAGACATGTTTCTGTGGCGCCTCGCCGGCTGGATCGCCAGCTACACATTCGTCAATGTTACTGGTGATCTCAGGCGTGATATCTTTCGCCATCTTACCGGACATGCGCCGAACTATTTCACGGATCGTCTGCCCGGCATGTTGACCAGCCGGATCACGGCAACGTCCAACGCGGTCTTCACCATCGAGAACATGTTCATCTGGAACGTGATGCCGCCGGTCGTGGCAACGTTCGCCGCGATTCTGCTGATCGGCACAGTCAGTCTGCCGATGGCGGCGGGCCTTACGGTCGTTGCCGGCGCAGTCGTCGTTCTGATGTTCAGGATGGCCGCCGCTGGCAAGAGCCTGCACAATGATTTTGCCGATAAGGCCGCTTCGGTCGACGGCGAAATGGTCGATGTTGTCAACAATCTGCCGCTCGTACGCGCGTTCTGTGGACTGAATTTCGAGCACAAACGCTTTGACAACACTGTAGATCGCGAGCTCTATGCCCGCGGTCGCAGCTTGCGATACCTTGAACGTCTGCGTCTTGTTCACGCGGTGATCACCGTCGTGCTGACCATCGGCCTTCTCGGCTGGGCCATCATGCTCTGGCAGCGCGGGGGCGCATCGACGGGCGAAGTGGTGCTGATCTGTACGCTCGGGATCTCCATTCTCCACGCCACACGCGATCTCGCCGTTGCGCTGGTGGACGTTACCCAGCACATCGCGCGTCTGTCAGAAGCTGTTGCGACGCTGCTGGTGCCGCATGAGCTGCGTGACCATCCGGAGGCCGAGCCGTTGATCAAGTCAGGTGCAGCGATCGCTTTCAATAATATTACCTTCCAGTATCCCGGCGGACACAAGGTGTTCGATAAGTTTACCCTGCGACTCAATGCGGGCCAGCGTGTCGGTCTCGTCGGTCAATCCGGCGGAGGCAAGTCGAGTCTGTTCGTGCTACTTCAGCGCTTCTACGACGTGCAGGAAGGCAGTATCAGTATCGATGGTCAGGATATTTCGCGCGTGACGCAGCAGAGTTTGCGCCACGCCATTTCAGTCGTGCCGCAGGACATCTCGCTGTTTCATCGCTCGATCCTCGAGAACATTCGCTATGGTCGCCCGAACGCGACTGACAAGGAAGTCATGCGAGCGGCCATCGATGCGCGCTGCGATTTCATAGAGCAGTTGCCGGAGGGCCTCGATACCATGGTGGGCGATCGTGGCGTCAAGCTCTCCGGAGGTCAGCGACAGCGTATCGCCATCGCGCGCGCTTTCCTCAAGGACGCACCGATTCTGCTGCTCGATGAGGCCACGGCCGCGCTCGACAGCGAATCGGAGGAAGCCATCCGCGAAGCGCTGGCGCGCCTGATGCGCGGCCGCACGGTGATCGCCATCGCGCATCGGCTGGCGACATTGCGCAATTTTGACCGCGTGGTCGTGCTGCGCAGCGGCAAGATCGTCGAGGACGGAAAACCGGATATCCTGATGCAGGGGCAAGGGCCATATCGCGAGCTTGTGACGCGGGAAATGAGCCGTCTCGCCGCGCACGCGGCCTGACGACTCAGCTAAGCTGCGTAATGCGTTTCCGCATGCGTATCGCCATGTCCATATCTATTGGCCGAGGTCATCCATGCCCATCGAAGCCACTGCCGCAAAACGCGATGTGCTCGCTGATCAGAAAGTCGTCGAGTCACCTTTCTACATTCCAATGACAGGCCCCGCATCGCGGCCGCGGCGTGCCCTGAAGCATGACGACACTTTCGCCGTGCTCGACAGCCATGGCGACATCGGTGCTTCCGCGGGAGGGCCGGATGGTCTGTTCAACAAGGATACGCGCTATCTGGCCCGCCTTGAGCTAGCGTTGAACGATGTGCAGCCGCTCCTGCTTGGCTCCAATCTGCGCGACGATAATTCCTCGCTTACCATCGATCTCACCAATCCGGATATCTATCGCAACGGACGGATCATCCTGCAGAAAGATGTGCTGCACATCGTGCGAACCGTCTTTCTGTGGCGCGGCGCTGCTTATCAGCGAATCGGCCTGCAGAATCACGGCAACGAGCGTGCGAGTTTCGATCTTACGCTAAGCTTCGACAACGACTTCGCCGATCTGTTCGAGGTCCGCGGTGAAAAGCGAAAACATCGCGGTGTTGCGACAAGCCGTCTTGTCGATCCGAGCCATGTCGCGCTGGAATATACCGGACTCGACGACAAGCTGCTACGCACGATGATGTATTTCGATCCGCGCCCGACAAAATTGTCCGCAAATATAGCGAAATATCACTTTGAGCTTGAACCGCAGGAAGCGACGTCACTTTTCGTTGTTGCGAGCTGCAATGTCGACGTCGATCACAAGCCGGTGCCATTCCTCCGCGGCCTGCTGGCGCATCGCCGCGAGATGCGCAATTTCAGCAAAGGCGCAACCACCATCGAGACCTCGAACGATATTTTCAACGAGGTGCTGTGTCAGGCGATGGGCGATCTCAATATCCTCATGACCAATACGCCGCAGGGGCGTTATCCCTATGCCGGCATTCCCTGGTATTCTACGACGTTCGGCCGCGATGGCTTGATCACTGCGCTGCAGATGCTGTGGATCGATCCGCGTGTGGCAAAAGGAGTGCTGTCGCGTCTGGCTGCATTCCAGGCCAGCGAGATCAATCCGCTCAGCGATGCCGAACCCGGCAAGATTTTGCACGAAATGCGCGGCGGCGAAATGGCTGCGCTGCGCGAGGTGCCATTCGCTCAGTACTACGGAAGCGTCGACTCCACCCCGCTCTTCGTGTTGCTCGCTGGCCTTTATATCGAACGCACGGGCGACGAAGAGATGCTGGGCGAGCTGTGGCCGGCCATCGAAGCCGCGCTGAAATGGATCGACGGTCCCGGCGACCCAGATGGGGATGGTTTCGTCGAATATCAGCGCGCCACCGAGCAAGGGCTGCAGAATCAGGGCTGGAAGGATTCGTATGACGCGATCTTCCATGCCGATGGCAAGCTTGCCGAGGGAAATATCGCGCTCGCCGAGGTGCAGGGCTATGTCTATGCGGCCAAGCATCTTGCTGCGCGCATGGCGCTGCGACTGGAGATGGCGGAGCGCGCCAAGCAACTAGAGGCGGAAGCCCGGCAACTCGCAGATCGCTTCGAGGCGGCATTCTGGTGCGAGGAGATCGGCACCTATGCGCTGGCGCTCGATGGTGCCAAGCTGCCGTGCGTGGTCCGCTCATCCAATGCCGGTCAGTTGCTGTTCACCGGCATCGTGCGCGAGGAGCGGGCGCGGATGGTCGCCGCGGATATGATGCGACCACATTTCTTCACCGGCTGGGGCATTCGCACCATTGCCCGTGGCGAAGCCCGCTACAACCCGATGTCCTATCACGATGGTTCGATCTGGCCGCACGATAATGCACTGATCGCTCTCGGCCTTGCACGTTATGGTTTGAAACATTCGGTCGAAGCGGTGTTCAAAGGCCTATTTGATACGGCGACCTACATGGATCTGCGCCGCCTTCCAGAGCTGTTCTGCGGCTTCCAGCGTGAGAAACGTCGCGGCCCGACGCTTTATCCGGTGGCCTGTGCGCCCCAGGCGTGGGCGAGTGCAACGCCGTTCACGTTGCTGGAGGCGGCGCTCGGAATCGAATTTGATATTGCGCGCGGAGAGATCCGCTTCCGCGATCCGCGGCTGCCTTCATTTCTGCAACACGTGATCCTCCGCGATGTGCGGCTCGGCGAATCCAGCGTCGATATATGTCTAAGGAAGCATCGTGACGACGTATCGCTGGAGGTGCTTCGCAGCCGTGGTCAGATCCGGGTGTCGATGGTGTTGACGCATTGATGCGTTCGGTTCGCTGTCGCACTCGGCACCAGCGACCAGTTTGAGTGAGGAATTGTTCATGCCCGCAATCCGTCTTGTTGCCGGAGCGCTCGCTGTGTTGGTGGTGAATGCTGCGGCTTTTGCGGCAGATGCACCTGTGCCGTCGCCGGATTCCGATGCAAAATCGGCGCAGACTGCGCAACCCGGGTCTGCTCCTGCCGAAAAGCAGGAGGTGCCGCCATCGCAGCCAGCGGTCCCGTCGCCGCCTGTGCAAACCGCCGTGCCGCCCGTAGCGAGCGATCCCGCGAAGCCCGCGTCTCCCTCTCCTGCACCAAAGCAGGATGCTGCCAAGCCGGATGCTGCCCCTGCGCCGGTGGCGCCCGCCACCAAACCGCCGTCGATCACGGTAATTGACACATTCGATGCCAAGGGGATTCTCGGGCGGGACGTGCGCAGTCCTGCCAGCGAGAATATGGGGCGCATCGCCGATGTCATCGTCGATCGCGCCGGGCAGGTGCGCGGCGCCGTGATCGATTTCGGCGGATTTCTTGGTGTCGGCTCGCGCAAGATCGTCGTCGATTGGGCCGCCCTGCATTTTTGGAACGTAGCCGACAAGACCGCGAGCATCACGCTCGATCTGACGCGAGAACAGGTGCGCGCTGCGCCGGAATACAAGGACGATCAACCGATCGTGGTGCTCGGCGCATCCGGCACGCTGACGCCGCTGAAATTTCCACCTATCACTATGCAGGAGCGATAATTGGCCGTTCAGGCGACCACGCGCGCTCCCGATCGTCAACGCTCCGAGAACGAAGCGGTGCCCGACGTCGCGTGCGCGCCCGGAATCGCGCCGGAGGCTGACGAGACGAAATCGGAGCGGATCGGCGCGCCCGAACCGTCGAAGCAGAGCTTGCGCGGTCTCGATTGGTTCATCTTCTTTCTCGCCGACGTGCAGACCGGTTTCGGCCCCTTCGTCGCGGTGTATCTGACGACGCAGAAATGGACACAGGTCGAAATCGGTTTCGTATTGTCGATCGGTGGCGTCATCGCGCTGCTCGGTCAGATCCCTGGCGGCGCCATCATCGATGCCGTGCGTTCGACGCGGCTCGTGGCCGGGGCCGCCGTGTGCACGATCGCCTGCTGTGCGCTCGCCTACGCGGCGCTGCCGATTTTCCCGGTCGTCGTGACGGCCGCAACCTTGCATGCCATGGCGAGCTGCGTGCTCGGCCCTGCAATAGCTGCGATCAGTCTCGGCTTGGTCGGACCCATGCGCATCGGCGAACGCCTCGGGCGGAATGCGCGCTTCGCATCGCTCGGCAATGGCGTCGCGGCGGCGGTCATGGGAACTTGCGGCTATCTGCTATCGAGCCGTTCGGTGTTCATCGTCACCTTTCTTCTGGCGATCCCGGTCCTCTATGCACTGTCGCGCATTCGCCATCAGGAGATTGATCCGGCACGTGCCCATGGCCAGGCGACGGAGGAGGCCGAAAGCACCCCGCCGTTCCGCTTCCGTGATCTCGTGCGTCAGAAGCCGTTACTGATTTTTGCCTGCGCCGTGCTGTTGCTCCAGCTCGCCAATGCGGCCATGCTGCCGTTGATGGCCGGCGTCGTCACCACGCGCTCGGCCGATTGGGCACCGGCACTCATTGCGTTCTGCATCGTGGTGCCACAAGCTTTTGTCGCTGCGACCTCGCCGACGATTGGCCGCAAAGCCCAGCAATGGGGGCGCCGGCCGTTGTTGCTGGCCGCGTTCACGGCGCTTGCGATCCGTGGCTTGCTGTTCTCGGTAGTGACCGATCCGTTTGCACTCGTTGCGGTGCAGATCTTCGACGGAATCACCGCAGCGGTCTTTGCTGTGATGATTCCGCTCATCGTGTCCGACATTACGTTCGGTCGCGGTCGCTTCAATCTCGCGCAGGGCATCGTCGGTACCGCGACCGGCATCGGTGCATCACTGAGCACCGTCACCGCCGGCTACGTGGCGGACAAGTTTGGCGCGCCGGTCGCCTTTATCGGCCTCTCCTGCGTCGCCGCGCTCGGCTTCCTGCTCATCCTGCTGGTGATGCCGGAAACCAGGCGCGATCACAGCGGGGCGCGCAAGGTCTAAGATCTTACACTATCGCCGAGATAGTTGATCGCTGCTGTCACACCGCCCTTGCCATGCGGGATCCCGAGCGCCTGCAGGCCCATTTCGACAACGCCGAGCGTTCCGAGGATCATCGGCGCATTGACATGGCCCATATGGGCAATGCGGAATGCCTTGCCCTGCAGATCGCCAATGCCGACGCCGAGAATGACACCGCATTTCTCCCGGCAATAGGCGAGCAGTGGCGCCGGATTTTCCATCTTGATCGTCGTGACGGTGTTGGCGCGTTCCTTCGGCTCGGTAATGTTGAAGCTGAGCGCGCCGCCTTCCGCCCAGACGGTCACCGCGCGCCGCACAGCTTCCGCCAACAGGCGATGGCGCAGGAACACGTTGTTCAACTTCTCGTCGAACAGCATATCGAGCGCCTGACGCTGCGCGAACATCAGATGCACGGGGGCCGTCCCCGAATGCTTCTGGTAGTGCTCGTTGCCGTCGCGCTCGGTCCAGTCGAAATAGGGCGTCCGCAGGCCGGCCGATTTGTGCACCTCGCGGGCGCGGTCGTTGGCCGCGACAAAGCCGAGCCCGGGCGGCGTCATCAATACCTTTTGCGAGGCAGACATCGCAACATCGATACCCCATGCATCCATTTCGAACGGCATGCAGCCGAGCGAGGCGACCGCGTCAACCATGAACAGAGCGGGATGGCCTGCCGCCTTGATTGCTTTGCCTATCGCTTCAATATCGTTATAGGCGCCGGACGCCGTGTCGATCTGCACAGCGAGCACAGCCTTGATCTTGTGCTCGACATCCTGCCGCAGCATGGCCTCGACCTCGGCCGGTCGAATGGCGCGATTCCAGTCGCCTTTCAGGCTCTGCACCTCGACACCCATCAGGCGCGCCGCATTGCCCCAGCCGACGGCGAAGCGGCCGCTCTCCAAAATCAGGATCTTGTCGCCACGCGACAGCACATTGGTGAGAGTCGCCTCCCAGGTGCCATGACCGTTGGCGATGTAGATATAGGTCTTGCCCTTGGTTGCGAACACTTTGCGGAGATCGTCCAGCAGCCCGTAAGTGAGCTGCACCATGGTGTCGGAATAGATGTCCAGCGGCGGGCGATGCATTGCTCGCAATACTTCATCGGGCATTGTGGTAGGGCCGGGGATGGCAAGAAACTCACGACCTGCGCGAACGACCATTTTCTGTCCTTGTTGAATTTATTGGCCATCGTCGCATGGCACGTTGGAAAATCAAAATTGCGACGCCATCAGTGAGTCGATGTCGGGCCGATCACATTTGCGACAGCGCGGAAAATCTGATCCTTGATCTCGGTCGCGGCCGGACTCGGGATCGTTTCGGGTGGCTCGCTGCGTTTTGCGCAGCCGACCACAAGACGCTGGATCCAGATCTCCCCATCGGTGAAGTACAAATCGCCGCTGCCATTGCGGCCAGCAACGGTGGGACCGACGCCGGTGACTTGATACTTGGCCTCCACCATACCTGCCTTTTCGAGATCGTCGGCGAGCAGTGCACGCTCGGCATCGACATCCGCGGCGATATGATGGGTGATGGCGCCGGTGTATGTGCTGATACCGACGCTGCGATCGAATGTGGCGTCGCCGAGCCAAACCGGACGATCCTCCTGCCCCCTTTCAAGCACCAGCCACAGCCGCACGTGATGGCGACGATCAGGACTGGTGCCGGACGGTTTCTCGAAGGCGAGATCCTCACGACGGCCGAGATAGATCAGCGGCGACACCGGCGCATTGTGATACGGGCGATCGAGCAGAACGCTGCCGATGATCTCGAGAGACGATTTCAGCGTCACTGGATCGGCCGGGTACCAGCCTGCCGCATGCATGGCGCAGATGACGTCTTTTCTGTCGCCGATCAGGCCGATATTGATGGGATCGCCGGGAATGCCTTGCGGGGTCATGGTCGTCATCGGCATGCCGGCCAGCGATTTCTGGTGCTCATAGTGAGTCCAGAGTTCGGGCAGAAGCAGATAGGCGATGCCGCCATAGATGATCGTGGCAAGCAGCGTCAGCCGCAGCGCGCGATAGGTTCGGCTGCGGCGCTGCTGCTCTGCTATGGGATGGCTGTCCGGCTGGTCCAAGATCTCGCCCATGGGGAATCGCGCGCGGACCCTGCCACGTCAGCGCAGCGATGTCATCGCCAAGCCGGTTGGATCAGCGACGAGTCTCGCGGCAACCGGCGGCTTCGGCCTCCTCTTTAGAGCAAAACCAGCGTGTGCCCTTGCTGACGCGCATCTTGATCTTGGCATACCAGCGGCTTTCCGGCGTGTGATAGATGCAGACGCCGGCGCGATTGACGTTTCCCTTGATCCGGCAGGCCGGTGACGGCGGTGTGGCGCCGGATGCCGATGCAAGCAGGATCGGCAGCGTCTCGGGCGTCGGCTTGATTGCACCGAGGGGCCCGGCCTTCTTGTTGCGGACGCGCCAGTCCCACGGCGCGATGAAGGCACCGGTCCAAAGTCCCGTCTGTGCTTCGCGGGCCGCTTTCTCGTCAGCGTCGTAGGCGTGGGAGAAACGCACATAGGACAAGGCCCAGCCGTTCTTCACCAGCCATTGCGCGATATCTTCGCCGTCGGCCTCGCATTTGGCGATGGTACGGCCGAAACGATCGGTGCGTTGCGGGCGGCATGTCCATGTCTTGTCATTCGCCCGCGCCACCAGTGCGTCGTGAGCGGCGACGCCGCAATTCCAGCGCTCGCTATTGGCGTTGAGGCATAGCTGATCGAGCCCGGGGGCATCGGACCCTGCAAGGCGGATACGTGTGTTGCCGATTGTGATTTGATTGGCGTCGCGGATTTTCGGAACGCCGGTGACATCGGCGGCCTCTGCCAATGTCGGGAGGCTGAGAGCGAGGAGGACGAGGCAAAACAGGCGGGGCATGCGCATGAGGCCTTGAATTACAAGATCGTGACGACAATCGGAGAACAGTGCCGTGATTTTGTCGCAGACGCCAGTGTGCGATGGATAGATTGCCTCAACTCCCCGCGAGCAGGCGCGATCAACGCGCCTGCATCGCCTGTCGCGCCAGCGCGAGACCCATGAGCACAAAAGCCGAGGTAACCTCGGGCCCACCAACCAGAATGCGGGTCGGCGTCTTCATCTTGTTCCACTCATAGGCCTTGAAGGGCCCTTTGCGACCGCCCTCGCCATAGGAGCGCATGATGCATTGCAATGCCGGAACAAACAGCGCGATGTCGCCGCCGAGATGGCCCAGCGCAATCAGTGCGAGGGCCGCGTCGAACGCGTTCATCTCGCGGGCAATCAGTTCGTCGGCGACATAGGCAAGAATGTGCGGCTTGATAAATTCGAATGTATTTTCGGGGTCGAATTTACGTTGCGCATCGTCAGGCAGCGCTCGAAATGCTGCGTAACAGCGGCCGAAATAGGCGCAATACAGCTCCGGCAGATAGTAGATGTGCGATTTCGGATCGGCGAAGGCGCCGGATTCGACGAGCCGTCGCTGAAAGCTGACAATCCGCCGCACCGTCTCGAGTCTTTTCGGCGTCTCGAGAATCTGCCAGCGCGTGCAGTTGCGGAATGAGACTTCCAGCACATCGAGATTCAGTGTGGGGTCGAGATCGTTGCCGTAAGGCCGCTGGCCGGCGAGATTGTCGATCCAGGTGGCGATGGCGCCGTCGTAACTAATGTTATCGTTGACCGACACCGTGATGAGCGGTTCATTGGCGCCCTCGTTGACCTGATAGCCCGCATAGAAGTCGAGCAGGGGCTGATTGAGAATGGGGTCGGTCGATCCGGCTTGTGTGGCTGCTGAGAACGAACAGGCGGTCGTGTCGCAGTCCGGCACATAGATGCCGAAGCCGAGATTCTGTTTGATTTGTGCGAAGAAGCGGCTGAAGCGCGGATGCGGGGGTGGCGCCAGTGCGGTGATGACATTGAAGCTGCTGCCGTCATGCGACTTCACTTCCTCGCGCGAGGTAATGAGGCAGAACTCGATCATTGCATCGACGGCGCGGCGCGATTTTGCGGCTTGCTTTTTGGTGGATAGTCCAGTCTCGCCGAAAGCAAGCAGGGCCTCGGTGAAGAAGGCGTCGTAATAGGCGGAGCGATGGCGGATCTGCACCGGCTCCCACATCGGCTCGGCAATTCCGGTCCAGGGCGGATTGATCAGCTTCCCGGCCGGTGAGCGTGCGATGAAGATGCGGGCGAGCGTGAACAGCAGGGTGGAGTTCTTGTAGCCGCGGGCATTCAGCCCGGTCAGCGCCATCAGGAACTCGCGGCCATGCATGTCGGGATCGCCGATCAGATTGAAGGCGGCATAGGTCGGAATGAAGCCGTTTTTTTCGAACGAGCCCAGCAAATGCTTGCCGCAACTGCGGATCACCTCGTCGATTGCGCTGACCGATGGCGCGCAATCGGCCGCCGGTACCCATGGCGGGGCCGGATGCCGCAGACTGACCGTGTCGAGTAGCTCGGCCACTGGCCGACCGATGGCCTCCCAATCCGGCTCTAGATCGTCTCGGGCAGCGATCAGAGCGTCTTGGATGGCTTTGAAACGGGCGGGATCGCCCAGTTCGGACAGGCCGGCCCGTCGCAGCAGTGACCGCAGTGCCGGGTTACCGAGCGCCGTATTGTAGAATTTGATGATATGAGCGTCGCCAGTGCCGGGCCGCCGAAGAATGGGGTCGCACAGGTCATAGAGTGTTGGTCCGTCCTTCCCTGCCGTCAGCGTTTCGAAGGCGGCGCGAGCCAGATAAGACACAGTCATGGAGCATCTTTCGGTGCGACGTCTGCGCACGTCTCGAAAATCGACTGCCGCCAAATGCGCCGAAACCTCTCCCGACACCTGCAAGCCGTTGAAATCCAGCATGAATCGATCAGAACTTCAATTGTCGGGGGCGCATAAGAGGTTCCGTTGTGTCAGTAACCCTGTCTTAAATGGAGCCCTTTACCCGTTGCCCGGTTGATCGTGACGGGTTAACAGCGGGTTGGTTGCGGTGCCGCAAATTGAGCACATTTGATGCTCATTGGTTCGGCATCCCTTCAAACCTAGTCAGACGTCCACGCGACCAAATGGTTGCGCGCGAATGATGAGCAGGAAACGACTTATGCACGTAGGGCAGTTTCGCGTATCCCGGCGATCGATCACCATGACCGTTGCTTTTGCAGGTTTGGTTTCGCTCGGGCTCGGCGCCCATGCCGCGCTGAACAAGCATGTGATGGATTCCGCCCGCGCCGCCGTCGGTCTCGAAACGACTCAGGTGATCCCGAACAGCTCGCGTTTGGCTCTCGTCATCGGCAACGGTCACTATCCCGATGCGGGCTCGCCGCTGCTGCAGCCGATCAACGATGCGCGCGCTGTCACTCATGCGCTGCGTCAGGACGGTTTCGATGTCGACGTGATCGAAGACGCCTCGCGCGATGACATGATCCGCGCCGTAGAGCGGTTGAAGAATAAGATCAAGCCCGAGAGCACCGTGATGCTGTATTTCGGCGGCTACGGTGTGCAGGTCGGCCGCCAGAGTTACATGATCCCTGTCGATGCCGCGATCTGGCGCGAGCGCGACGTGCGACTTCAGGGGATGAGCGTCGAATCCGTGCTCGATGTGATGAAAGAGCAAGGCGCCCAAGCCAAGCTGGTGGTGCTCGACGCGTCCCGCCGCAATCCCTATGAGCGTCGTTTCCGCGCCTATTCGCGCGGTCTTGCGCCCATCGATCCGCCCGAGAAGGCGCTGATCCTCACCTCAGCAACGCCAGGCAAGGTCGCCGATGATGTCGAAGGTCAGAACAGCCTGCTCGCCACGGAATTTTTGAAGAACCTGAAGGCGAAGCCAGTCAGCGCCGAAGCCGTGTTCACCAACACCCGCGCCGCAGTCACCCGGGTCTCAGACGGTGAGCAGGTGCCTGCCGTGTCGTCGTCGCTCATCGACGAAGTCAAGTTCGGTAACGCCCTGACAGCTCGCGCCGGCAGCTAAGCTCCATCGGCGCGAACGTCATCGTCCCGCGCGGCGGACCCATTATTTTCCGACATTGGCTGTAACAGGTCGAACCGGGTCGCCTTCGCGCAGCAAGGCGCCGGCGCGTGCGACAACGATATCGCCCTCATTGAGACCTTCGCGAATTTCGACCTGTCCCCCGGACAGCAGCCCGACCTCGACGCGGCGCGTTTCGATCCGATGGCGCCGCACCACTTGCACGACCGTACCGCCGGCGCTGTAGAGGATCGCAGTGAGCGGCAGTGCGACGCCGCAACTTTCCCCCGTCTTGATCATCGCACGCGCATAGGAATTGGTCATCAGCCGGCGCGGAGAATTGAGCGCGATTACCACCTGACCGAGCTGGCTGTTCGGCTCTACCGACGGAGCAACGCGGCGTACCTTCGCATCGAGTTCGCCGATTCCTATCACCTTGATCTTCGCGGGTTGATCGACCTTGAGTTTAGGCAGATCGCGGGTCGGCACTTGACCGATGAAGTCGAACTCGCTGCGTGAAATGATGCTGAACAGTGCCTCGCCGCGCGCGGAGGCGATTGTGCCCACCACGGCGGTGGAAGCGCTGACGAGGCCGGCGACAGTCGCCTGGAGCTGAACCGAACCGCCATCGGGCGAGGTCAGCCGTGCAAGGATCTGGCCGGCGGTGACCGTCTCGCCGGCATCGACCAGCACTTCGGCGACCTTCATGCCGGGCCGGTCAGGCCGGATCGGGACTTCCTCGCGAGGCAGCAGTAGACCCGAAACATCGACCGTATCTGCGAAACACTGCTTGGATGCCGCCAGCACGGTGACCGCGGCGCCCTTGGCGAGGTCGGCCTCGTCGGCGGCACGGCCAGGCGTCGCGAACGAACAGAGCGCGGTGGCGAGCAGGAAGTGCTTCAACATGACGATGGTCCGTTGCGTGAAGAAAGGATGCGACACGATCATCGGTCAGCCTGTCCATGTCCGGTTGGCGGATGGCTGCGATCCTCTTCGCCGTTGGAAACCAATAGCTTGCGGCCGAGACGCCACGACAGATTGCCGACATCGTCCATCATCAGGAACATCGCCGGCACGAAGATCAGCGACAGTAGCGTGGAGAAGATCAGGCCACCGATCACCGCGAGCGCCATCGGCGAACGGAATTCGCCGCCTGCCCCCCATGCCAGTGCCGACGGCATCATGCCCGCGGCCATGGCGATGGTGGTCATCACGATCGGCCGCGCACGCTTCATGCCCGCATCGATGATGGCGACGTCGCGCGGCTTGCCCTCACGCATCGATTCCACCGCGAACTCCACCAGCATGATGGCGTTCTTGGTGACGATGCCCATCAGCATCAGGATGCCAATCCAGACCGGTGTGGTGAGCTGCTTCCCTGTCACGAGCAGTGCCATGATCGCGCCGCCGATGGAGAGCGGGAGCGAGAACAAAATGGTGATCGGCTGCAGAAAGGTGCCAAACAGCAGCACCAGCACCGCATAGACCATCATTAAACCCGCCGAGATCGCGGTCGCAAAGCCATCCGCAAGTTCGTTCAGGCTTTCGGCGTCGCCGGATTGTTTGACGCTGACATTCTTTGGCAGCGTCTTCATGACCGGCAGTTCGTAGATTTTCTTCAGGGCATCGCCGAGCGCTGCCGTGCCGACGAGATCCGCTGCTACCGTCGCTTGTCGTTCACGATCGTAGCGATTGATGCTGGTAGGCCCCTGATCGAGCTTGATGTCGGCGACCACCGAGAGCGGCACGCCGCCGCGCCCGCCGCCGATTGGCACGCGAAGCTGCTCAAGCACCTGGATGTCAGATCGTGCGCTGTCTTCGAGTTGCACGCGGATCGGCACGAGCCGATCGCCCGCATCGAATTTCGCCAATGCGGGGCCGACATCGCCGATGGTGGCGACACGGATGGTTTCGGAAAGTCCCTCGGTCGAGACGCCAAGGCGTGCTGCGAGGTCGGCGCGCGGCTGCACACGCAGTTCCGGGCGGTCAAGCGAGGTTTCCGAGATCACATTGGCGATCAGTGGAATGCGCTTCATCTGGGTCGCGAGTTCGTTTGCGACATTACTGACAATGTTGATGTCAGGTCCGGTCACGACCAGCGAGATGGCGCGCAGACCGTTCTCGTCGAGGAACCAGTAACGGATGTCAGGAACACTCTGCAGTTCTTCGCCGATCGCGAGTTCAAGTTCGCGCTGTGAGATTTTGCGGTCGCCCTTTGGCGTGTAGTTGATGATCAGCGAGGCGCGACGGACTTCGGAGATGCCGGGCGGCACGCGGCCGCCATCGACAAAGACGCTCTTGACCTCGGGCCTCTTGCGCAGCCGCTGCACGATCGCTTCGGTGGTCTTTTCCGTGAAGGCCAGCTGCGAGCCGGGCGGCAATTCCATTGCCAGCAGCGAGCGGGCTGTGTCCTGCGCCGGCAGGAAGCCTTGCGGCAGCAGCTGGATGCTGAGGATCGACAATGCGAAGACGCCGATGCCGAACAGAACCGTCAGATAGTAGCGTTTCACCGAGAGAGTCACGAGCTTGTGGTAAAGCTGCAGAACGCGACCTGGTGGCGGATCGTCGTGCTTGTGGTCCTTCATGAAATAGGCCGCGAGCACGGGCGTGACGAAACGCGCCGCAAGCAGTGAGAAGAACACCTGCACCGATACGGTGATGCCGAACTGCTTGAAGAACTGGCCGGCAATGCCCGACATGAAGCTGGCGGGCGCAAAGATCGCGATGATGGTGAGGCTGATTGCGATCACCGCGAGGCCGATTTCATCGGCGGCTTCCAGCGCGGCCCGATAAGGCGATTTGCCCATCCGCATATGCCGCACGATATTCTCGATCTCGACGATGGCATCGTCGACGAGAATGCCCGTGGACAGCGTGATGGCGAGGAAGCTGACGAGATTGAGCGAGAAGCCGAGCATGTCCATCACCCAGAAGGCCGGGAAGATGGAGAGCGGCAGCGAGACGGCGGCGATGACGGTGGCACGTAGATCGCGGAGGAACAGGAATACGACGATGACCGCTAGTGCAGCGCCTTCGAACAGGGTGCTCATGGCGGCGTCATAATTGCCCTTGGTGAAATCCACTGACGTATCGATCAGTTTCAGATCGACGTCGGGGTAGGATTCCTTCAGCGCGTTGATGCGCTTCTGCACGGCTTCTGCGACCACCACGTCGCTGGCGCCCTTGGAGCGTTTAATGCCCAGCGCCACCACCGGTTCGCCGTTAAGACGCGCGAAGGTGCGGCGATCGGCGATGGTGTCGGTGACGGTGCCGAGATCTTCCAGTCGCACTTCGCCGCCGGAAGGCAGGCTGATCATGGTGCCGGCGAGTTCGTTCAGCGTCTTGGCGCCGGCGAGGGTGCGGATCGCCTGGTCGTTTTTGCCGATCTCGGCGCGGCCGCCGGCGAGATCGACATTGGTGCCGCGCAGGCGACGCGAGACGTCCACGGCGGTCAGGCCGGCGGCCTGCAGCCGGTCGGGATCGAGCGAGACGAGGATTTCGCGTTCGACACCGCCGATGCGTTCCACTTGCGCCACGCCGCGGACGCCCTGCAGCGCGCGCTTCACGACGTCGTCGACGAACCAGGAGAGTTGTTCCGGTGTCTTGCCCGGCGAGATCGCGGCATAGGTGACGATCGGCAGGCCGATCACGTCCACGCGCTGGATCAGAGGTTCGTTGACGTTCTGCGGCAGGTTGGCGCGGACGCGGGTGACGGCGTCTTTCACGTCATTGAGCGCGCGGTCGGTATTGGTTTCGAGGGCGAACTGGACGGTGGTGACCGACAAGCCATCGGTGATCGAGGATGAGATATGCCGGACGCCTTCGACACCGGAGACGCCGTCCTCGATCGTCTTGGTGACTTGTGCCTCAAGCTCTGCAGGGGCGGCACCGAATTGCGCCACCGCCACGGAGATCACGGGAATATCCGCGCTTGGCAACCGCGTGATCGCGAGTTTCGTGAAACTCACCCAGCCGAGCAGCAGCAGGATGATGGAGAAGACGACGGAGGGAAGCGGATGGCGGATCGACCATGCCGAGATATTCATTGCCATTTAGCGCACCCGCGAACGGTCGAGATCGTCGACGAAGATGGTCTGAACTTTGTCGCCGTCATGCAGCGACGTGCCGGCATCGGCGACGACGATGTCACCGACTTCGACGCCTTCGAGAATTTCCGTGGAGTTGTCGGAGACAAGGCCGACCTTGACGCGCCGCGTCTCGATCACATTGCCTTTCACCAGTTGCACGGTGAAGTGCTCGATGGCCGAGCGCGGAATGGCGACGCCGCAGCTGCGGCGTGCATCGATATTGGCGCGCGCGAACATGCCGACCTTGATCGACGGATTGGGTGCGAGCGACAGCCGGACGTGGCCGAGCTGGGTGGTGCGATCGATTTGCGGCGACACCACCCGCACTTTGCCGAAGACGTCGGCATGGCCATCGCGGCTGATGCGCGCGGTGGCGCCGGGATTGAGCTTGAGAATGTGAATGCTCGGCACTTCGGCGTCGAGTTCGAGCTCGTTATTGATGGCGATCTTGAACATCGGTCCGGCCTGCGGTGATGCCGGCGCACCAGCCTGGGTCAGCACCGTTGTGACAAGGCCTGCAGCAGGCGCGCGGAGCGGCACTGCGTTGGGCCGCGCATTGCTCGCCGATGGAGGTGGAATCAATCGCGCGAGTTCCTGGTTCTCGGCGACGATGTCGCCTTCCTTGACCAGCACTTCGGAAACACGCGAGCCTTCGGTGTCGACGCCGATGTGCGCTTCGCGTCGCGGCACCACGAAACCGGTGACGCGCACCTGGTCGGAGAAACATGCATTGGTCGCCTTGGCGACGGTCACGACCACGCCGTTGGGCGATCCGCTCGGAGCGGGATCGGCGGCGATAGCAGCCGTCGCCAGCGACAGGATGGCAAGGGCCGGGGCGAAGCGGGCAGGGGCCTTCATTGTCGAATGGGTCCACACTTGGCAGGGCAGAGGACCGGTCAATGCGCGGTGCCTCGGCAGGATGTGCGATCCTATACGGGATGCGTATGATCGCCAAAGCAAACAGCGCTCCGCGAGGGCCGGAACGCTATGATGCGGCAATCCGCAGCGGCGATGTGTACCTCAGCGCATTACTGCGACGAGGCGGTTGCCTTATTGGCCATATTCACGACCTGAACACGGCGGTTGGTCGGGTCGGTTGGCGCGAGACCACTCTTCGGCTTGGTCTTGCCATAGCCAACAGTGACGAGATCGGCGCCGGCGATGCCGAAACGCTCGACCAGGTAGCGCTTGATCGAATCCGCACGGCGCTCCGACAGTTCCTGATTGTACTCTTCGCCGCCAACCGCGTCGGTGTGGCCGGCGACCACGAAGGTCGAACCCTTGAGGTCAGGGCTGCTCAACGCCTTGCCGAGCGCCTGGACTGACGACATCGAGCGCTTGCTGATATTCGCCGAGTTGTAGTCGAAGTTGATCTCGAGATCGATCGCCGGCTTGGTCTGCGCGATGGTAGCGATCTGCTCGCGTTCGCCCATCGACAGCGACCGGGTGCTGCGATTGCGAAGGGAATCCATGAATTTGCCTTCGGCGGCGTTGACGGTGGGCTCGGCTGGAGGAGCCATCGAGAGGCCACGGGTGAGTGGCTTCTTTGGCGCCAGCGCACGTAGAATCTGATCGGAGGTGACGTCTTCGGCTGCGATCACTGCGCTGGCAGTAAAGGTAATGGCGGCGCCAGCGATGAAGGCTACGCGGATGGCAGTGACACAAAAGCGTGTGGACGATCTCGACATGACGGCACCCTTCTCTCCGATCGCGCAACAGGCGCGTGGCTCAATCCGAAGTCGTTTCCCGGCCGGCAAGTCGGCGTCCGGCTTGTGTTCAATAGTGTCCGTCTGCGCGGCGTTGGTTCAAATCCATTTGGCAAAATTGTGTGCCATCCGTCGGGACCGGCGGCGCCGTCTCAGCGCACACCGAAGCTGGCAAATTCCTTCACGATATCCGGGTCCATCGCTTTGGCATTGTTGATGTCGAGCTCGCCTTCGGCGGTCTGGCCGAGGCGCTGCTTGGCAAGGCCGCGACCATAGAGCGAGGATGTCAGTTGGGGGTTGATCTTCAGGGCTGCGTCGAAATCGGTGATGGCATTCTTGCTCTGGCCGTTCTTGAGATTGACCAGGCCGCGGCTATCCAGCGCATCGACGAAATTCGGTCGTAGCCGCAGCGCCTCGTTGCAGTCCTTGAGCGCGCCGGCAAGATCGTTGGTCACCGCGCGGACCCAACAGCGGTTGTTATAGGCTTCGACGTCTTTGGGGCTGAGTTTGATGGTGGCGTCGAAATCCTTCAGCGCGGCGAAATAGGCACCTTTGCTGGCATAGACCTGGCCGCGCCGGTAAAGCGCGCCGACGTCTTCGGTATTTTCGGTGATTTTGCTGTTCAGAGACTTCACCGTTGGATCATCAGCCAGCGCCAGCAGGATCTTGCTCTCATCGCGCGGTGTGTCGGCGGTCGCCGGCGCTGCGGGTGCGACCGCGGGACTCGGCGCTGCCGGGGTCGGAGCGACCGCAGCCTGCTTGGCGGGCGCAGGTGCAACAGGCGCAGGACGCGGCGGTGCGACCGGAGCCGGGACGGGCTCAGCCGCAGGCCCTGCGGCAACGGATGACGGGCGCGAACCTGGGATAAAGGCAAAATCTTCCGCCAGCGACGACGATATCCAGGGCACCTGCTCGCTGCGCGAGGCGCGAGTGACGTTGACGCGAGTCCGGTTCAGGGTCTGTTCAGCGGTAATGTCCGGGACCTTGATCTCCTTGAGCAACTCGGTGGCGAACAGGCTGCGATCGGAACCAGCCTCGCTCACCACGGAGCTCAGTGCGGCGGAATACATCACCAGCGTGTTGCTGGGCGCGATCACTGGCGCGAGGCCTGCGGAGAAACTGCGGAACCGGCGCTCGAACGGGTTGCGGCGAGACGCGTCGAGCAATGCGATCTTCACGCCGGCACCGCGGCCATTGAGTTCGTTGAGCACCGTCTCGAGGCTGAAGCCATCGCGGCGGACATCGGCTTCGGTCCAGATCTGGGCATCGACCGGGATCATATAACTCTGGCGCGACGACTGGATGCCGTAACCGCTGAAGAACACCAGCGCCACCGTGCCCGGCGTCACCTTGCCGTAAAGTTTCTCCAGTGCGCGGCGCATGCCGTCGCCACCGAGATTCTCGCCGGTCTCGACCTCGAAGCCGTCGCGTTTCAGCTCGGCCGCAATGTCGCGGGCATCGTTGATCGGTTCCTTCAGGGGTGCTTCGGCGTCCGGATACTTTGCATTGCCGATCACCAGAGCAATCCGCGGAGAGCGCTCCTCCGCTGCGGTGGCATGCCCAACCGGAGCGGCAGAGAGCGACAGCAAGGCGATCAGCGCAATTCGAATCTTCATAATGAGCCGGTCCAAACACCAAAAGACGCGGCAACGACACCGCGCCGCGGCGACCTTAGTCCACGCAATATGTATTATCAAACCATCCGTATTGGGGCTGCCAACGCACTGCTTTCCTCCACGCAGTATCGCGGTTCATCGCGCCTTGGCGCGTTCACGAAGGTGGTCGTTCCGAGGGGTGGAACGGTTTGATTTTTGCGCATGAAGCTGGCTTGGTGGCCGCAACAACAGAAGCGCGGGATGACGCTCCATGAAGCCGACCTATGAAATTTTTGCCATCCGCTACGCCACCATGACGCCGCGGACGCCGGCGATGAATTACCTGTCGCCCGATCCGCATGAAACCACGGCGGCCGATCTCGACTACTTCGTCTGGCTCATTCGCGGCGGTGGTCGCGACATCCTCGTCGATACCGGTTTCAACAAGGTTGCGGCGAAAGAGCGCAATCGCGCGCTCGCGATCAATCCGGTCGATGCGCTCGCGCAATTCGGTGTGGCCGCGGAGACCATCCGCGACGTCGTGATTACCCATCTGCATTATGATCACGCCGGCAATCTCGATCGGTTTCCGAATGCGTGCTTCCACTTGCAGGATCGCGAGATGGCCTATGCCACGGGTCGCTGCATGTGCAACGGCCTGCTCCGGCATCCGTTCTCGGCCGAAGACGTCACCTTGATGGTCCGCCACGTCTATAGCGAGCGCGTCGCCTTCCATAATGGCGAGGGCGAGGTCGCGCCGGGTATCACCCTGCACCGCGTCGGCGGCCACTCCGATGGCTTGCAGGTCGTGCGTGTGGTGACCGAGCGTGGCCCGGTGGTACTAGCCTCGGACGCCGCGCATTACTACGGCAACCTGCATCGCCGCAGTCCGTTTCCGATCGTCTACAATATCGGCGACATGGTCGACGGTTGGCTCACCTGCGAGCGTCTCGCTGGTCATCCAGACCGCATCATTCCCGGTCATGATCCGCTGGTGCGGGAACTGTACCCACCCGTGGACGGCAAGGCGGATGCCTATGCCGTGCACCAGCCGCCGTCACGCTCCTTCGCCAGGGGCTAACGGTCATCCTGCATTCTACGATCGAAGCGCCCTGAGCGGCAGCTTGCTGGTCTCCTTCAATCGATCCAGCACGATCGACGAACGTACATGCGCGACGCTCTGATGGGGCATCAGCACGTCATTGACGAGATCGGATAACCCCTTGAGGTCGTGCAGGATGGCTTTGAGCACGTAGTCGGCATCGCCGGTGAGCGAATAAGCCTCCTGGATCTCGTCCACCCGCGCGACCAGCGTGCGAAACTTCTTCGCATTGTCCGGCGAGTGAGTGGCGAGCGTGACCTGGATGAAGGCGACGACGCCGAAGCCGAGCGCCTCCGGCGCGAGATCGGCGTGATAGCCCGATATCACCTTCTCGTCTTCCAGCCGCATCCGGCGCCGCGAGCATTGCGAGGCGGAGAGGCCGACCTGGTCGGCGAGCTGCTGGTTGGTTAGCCGGCCATCGTCCTGCAGCGCCGACAGCATCTTCAGATCGAACGAATCCACCTCGACCATGCGCGAAATGCTCCCATCATGCACGGATCGTGCATGATCATGACATTTTGCAGTCCAGATTGCACGCACCTTGCGCCCCCGATACCTCAGACTGCCCTCAAGCGACATATGTCCGCAGCAATCAGGGAGAACACGATGGGTCCGTTTCCGCACGACGCGCCGGCCGCCACGATTTCGGCCGACAACCCGATGGGCACCGACGGCTTCGAATTCGTCGAATACGCCCATCCCGATCCCGGACAATTGCATGCGCTGTTCAAGCTGATGGGCTATGCGCCCGTCGCGACGCACAAGACCAAGAAGATCACGGTCTATCGCCAGGGCGACATCAACTATCTCGTGAACGAAGAGCCTGGCACCCACGGCTTCAAATTCGTCGCCGCGCATGGTCCCTGCGCGCCTTCCATGGCCTTCCGCGTCGTCGATGCACGAAAGGCCTATGAGCGCGCCATCGCTCTAGGTGCCGAGCCGGCCGATGTGAGCGTGTCTGAAAAGACCCTCGACGTTCATGCCATCAAGGGTATCGGCGGTAGCCTGCTCTATTTTGTCGATCGCTATGGCGCCAAGGGCTCTGCCTATGACCTCGAATTCGAATGGCTTGGCGCCAAGAACCCGCGTCCAGCCGGTGCTGGCCTGTTCTATCTTGATCACCTCACCCACAACGTTCATCGCGGCCGCATGGATGTGTGGACGGGCTTCTATGAGAAGCTGTTTAACTTTCGCCAGATCCGCTTCTTCGATATCGAGGGCCGCGCCTCCGGGCTGTTCTCGCGAGCGCTGACCAGCCCGGACGGCAAAATCCGCATTCCGATCAACGAGGACGCCGGCGATAGCGGTCAGATCGAGGAATATCTCAACATCTATCGCGGTGAAGGCATCCAGCACATCGCCTGCGGTGTGACGGATATCTACACCACCATCGAACGCCTGCGCGCCGACGGGCTGCCGTTCATGCCGTCACCGCCGGAGACCTATTTCGAAAAGATCGATACGCGCCTGCCGAAACATGGCGAGGACGTGCCGCGCCTGCAGAAGAACGGCATTCTCATCGACGGTGAAGGTGTGGTTGACGGCGGCGAGACCAAGGTGCTGCTGCAGATATTCTCCGCCAATGCCATCGGCCCTATCTTTTTCGAATTCATTCAGCGCAAGGGCGATGATGGTTTTGGCGAAGGCAATTTCAAGGCGCTGTTCGAATCGATCGAGGAGGATCAGATCCGGCGCGGCGTGTTGCATGTCGCCGACAAGAGTGCGGCGTAACGCTACGCCGCTTGCCTCGTGCCCAGTCCTGCATAAACGGCGCGTTCGAAGTCCGAAAACACCTGAAGGCAGGCGCGGTCCGCAAAGGGCAGCACCTGCATCAGGATCACGCCGGTGACGTCCCGCACCGGGTCGATCCAGTAATAGGTGTTGGCAAGTCCAGCCCATGCCAGGCTGCCGGCGCTGCGGCCTTCGGGCGTCGCAGCCATGTTGATCACGAAGCTGAGGCCATGTTTCTTTTCGATGCCGGGACAGAGTTCGGCATCGTTGGCGACGGCCGGCAGTGCCGAGAGCATCGGCGTGACATGAAGATCGCCGATATGGTTCTCGCTCATCAGCGCGACAGTTTCTGGCGCGAGTACATGGTTGCCGTTGCCAGTGCCCTTGTTGAGTATCATCCGCGTGAATTTGATGTAGTCCGGTGCGGTGCCGTAAAGGCCGCCGCCACCGGCGAAGAATTCCGGGTCCTGCTTGATCTCGAAGTCGATTGGAGTCAGCGAGCCGTCGGAATTGCGCCGGTGCACTTTCACCAGCCGCTGGCGCTGCGCGCCGCCGATCGGGAACGCCGTGTCGGACATCCCCAGCGGATCTAGAATGTGCTCGCGGAAATAGTGATCCAACCGTTGCCCGCTCGCTGCTTCCACAGCCTTGCCGACAAAGTCGATATTGGTGCCGTATTCCCAGCGCGTACCGGGATCGGTCATGATCGGCACACGCATCGCGGCATTGAGGCCGGTGCGGAATACGGGCGTACCCGTCTTCTCCAGCCAGCGGCCCATATCGGCGTTCATCATGTCGTAGCAGAAGCCGGCGGTATGGGTGAGCAGCTGCCGCAGTGTGATCGGCCGCCGCGCCGGGCGAAGCAGCGGCTCGCCGTCGCGGTCAAAACCTTCCAGTACCTGGATCGCCGAGAGGTCGGGCAGCACCTCGCCGATCGGCGCATCCAGCGACAGCCTGCCGCGTTCGACGAGCTGCATCGCCGCCGTCGCGGTGATCGCCTTGGTCATCGAGGCAATCCAGAACACGCTGTCGGCGGTCATCGCGGCATCCTCGGCGATGTTACGTTTGCCGAAGGCGCCTTGGTAGATCACGTCATCGCGGGTCGCGGCCATCGCGACTGCGCCGGGAATGGCGCCGCTGTCGCAGGCGTTCTGCATGATCACGTCGATATCCGCGCTGGACGGCATGGATGTCCTCCCAATATACGTTCAAAGGTTGTTTTGGATCATGTTACCGGCTTTCCGATGCAGCGCGGAAGCGGGTGATCTCCTGGAAGTGATTAAAAGTCGCTGGTTTTGGCGCTTCGTCACACCCATTTAGCTTTATGTGACGGTCAAACGATCCCCTCGGGAACAAAATCGGCGCAGCCATGTTCAAAATTCGTCCTGAACGTGAAAGCGCTTTCCGACACTAACAAGTATGGCAGATGCAGCGCAGGGCTGCGGAGTACGACTTATGATTGCGAACTGGACCGAGTGGAAGCGCTATCCCCGCGCATCGCGTGGAGAGATCATCGAAGCTCCGATCGGTGCGGGTCTGTTCGAAGTCAGGGTCGCTCAAACGGGTGCTTTGTTCGCCTTCGAGGCCACTGACAATCTGGCCCAGGCGCTTGCGAAAATCTCGGCGCCGTCAAAATCATTCATTTCCTGGTTCGGACGCCGCGATGCAGCCATGCTGCCGGATCTCGAATACAGGACCTTCCCAACCTCCAGCCGCGCTACCGCGAAGATTGCTTTCGAGCGTATGATCGACAGGCGCGAAGCCTATATGCGCGGCGCTGCCTGATCGCGGACGGCTCCGGTCGCGATAGCTGCCATTCGCCGCGCGAGGGCAATCGGGCCTGTACTCCGGCATTGTTCGGCGGCTATACGTCCGCGACATTTTCCGCAGGAGAACAGCCCATGTCGTCGACCACTTCCTCGTTTGCCGCCCGCCTGAAGGATCCTTCGCTGCTGCGCGACAAGTGCTACATCGACGGAGCCTGGGTCGGCACTGGGGAGACTGTGGTCACCAATCCGGTCAACATGGCCGAGATCGCCAAGGTGCCGAATTTCGGCGCCAAGGAAACGACGCAGGCCGTCGACGCCGCCGAGAGGGCTTTCCCGGCCTGGGCCAAGTTCACCGCCAAGCAGCGCTCCAACATCCTGCGTAAGTGGTTCGAGCTGATCATCGCCAATCGTGAAGACCTCGCGCTGATCCTTACCTCGGAGCAGGGCAAGCCGCTGGCCGAAGCGCTGGGCGAAGTCGATATCGGCGCCGCCTATATCGAATTCTTCGCGGAGGAAGCCCGCCGCGTTTACGGCGAGACCATTCCGACCCAGCGCGCCGATGCACGCCTGCTGGCCATCAAGCAGCCGATCGGTGTTTGCGGTGCCATCACGCCCTGGAATTTCCCGAACTCGATGATCACCCGCAAGGTGTCGCCAGCGCTCGCCGCGGGCTGCACTGTGGTGCTCAAGCCCGCCAACGAGACCCCGCTGTCGGCGCTCGCGCTGGCCGAGCTCGCCGAGCGCGCTGGTGTGCCGAAAGGCGTGCTCAACATCCTCACCGGCAAGGCTTCGGAAATCGGCCTCGTGCTGTGCGAGCATCCGGCGGTGCGCTTCGTCGGCTTCACCGGTTCGACCGAAGTCGGCAAGATCCTCTACAAGCAGGCTTCGGTGGGGGTGAAGAAACTCGGCCTCGAACTCGGCGGTAACGCGCCCTTCGTGGTGTTCGACGATGCCGATATCGATGCGGCCGTCGAAGGCGCGATGGTCTCCAAGTATCGCAACATGGGCCAGACCTGCGTTTGCGCGAACCGCCTCTACGCGCAGGACGGCATTTACGACCAGTTCGTCGAGAAGCTGTCGAAGAAGGTGGCAGCCATGAAGATCGGCGACGGCACCGAGCAGGGCGTTACCCAGGGGCCGCTGATCAACATGGAATCGGTGGAGAAGGTCGAGCGCCACATCGCCGATGCGGTGAAGGGCGGCGCCAGGATCGTTACCGGCGGCAAGCGCCATGCGCTGGGCGGTACGTTTTTCGAGCCGACCGTGCTGGCCAATGTGAAGCCGGATGCCATCGTCGCGCAGGAAGAAACCTTCGGTCCGCTTGCGCCGGTGTTCCGTTTCAAGGACGAAGCCGACGTCATCGCCATGTGCAATGCGTCGCCGTTCGGTCTGGCGTCCTACTTCTATTCCCGCGATCTCGGCCGCGTCTGGCGCGTGGCGGAAGCGCTGGAGTCCGGCATGGTTGGCGTCAATACCGGCCTGATCACCACGGAAGTCGCGCCGTTCGGCGGTGTGAAGGAGTCGGGTCTGGGCCGCGAAGGCTCCCGTCACGGTATGGAAGAATATGTCGAGATCAAATACATCATGATGTCGGGAATCTGAGTTTCCTGCCTTCGACATCAGAAATGTATGTGATGTCCGGCCTCGTGCCGGGCATCACGCTAACTGCTCAGCGCCGTAGCACGGCGATCATCCGGCTCGCAAACGCCAGCCGTTCGGCCATCACCGAGACGAAATAGGTCAGCAGCTTCTGGCTGAGCGCGGGATGGTTCTCCTTGATGTCTTCGAACGCATCCGCGCGCAGCACATAAAGAATACTCGCTATCTCGGCCTGGATCGTTGCGCTGCGCGGCGCATAGGCGACGAGGCCCATCTCGCCGACCGTGGTGTAACGGCCGAGGCTGCGGACACGGGTCAGACGGCCGTCGCCGTCGGCCACCATGATGCCGAGGCGGCCATCGAGAATGAAATGCATGCATTCGGCCGCGTCGCCCGCGTTGACGACGATTTCGCCGGCCACGACTTCCATGCGCTGGCAGCGGCGCATCAGCTCCTCTGCATCCTCCGGCGTGCGCAGAATGCGCGTGAACCAGTCACGCAGATTGGCCTCTTCCTCGGCGAGCCCGCGATGCTGCGTAATCACCTCGTTCTCGCACCATTCCAGCGCACGATCGAGATCGGCTGCGATCCGCACCTCGTCGTCGATGAACAGGCTGGCGCGCAGGTTGCGATTGGCGGCGGGATGCAGATTGGCCAACACCAGCGTGGTGCCGTGCTCCCGTGCGATGCGCTTGATCTGGGCGAAGGAATGCGCCGCCGATGAATCGATACCGGTGACGAGCTTGAAGTCGAACACCAGATAGCGGCATTCCGGATGCCGGCGCAGCAGCGTCTTCACATGTAGATAGAGCCGGTTGGCAGAGCCGAAGAACAGATAGCTCTGCAGGTTGAGGCCCTGGATCTCCTTGCCGTGCGCGATCAGCGTGCGCTGGTCTTCCAGCGATCGATCGAGCGAGGAGCGATATTCCGAGCCGTCGAAGCCGTATTTGATGGAGGAGACGCGCGAGACGCTGAGCGCAAAGGTGGCGCAGCCAATCACGATGCCGATCAGGACGCCGGCGACGAATCCCCATTTGACGATGATGAGGATGATCGCGATCAGCGAGAGATAGTCGAGCAGCGACAGCCGCTTGCGGCTATCGATGATCCAGCGATGCAGTTGCTCCATGCCGAGATAGAGCAGAAGGCCGCCGAGCACGAAGCGCGGCATGTAAGCGAGCAGCGTCGGATCGACGACCAGCATGGCGGCAGCGATCACGGCGACGGTCATGCCGGACAGGCGGCTGGTGGCGCCGCTGTTGAGATTGAGCACCGAGCGGCTGATGGAGATGCAGCTGGCATAGCCGCCGAGCAGGCCTGTGAGGATGTTGGCGGCGCCGGTGACATTGAGTTCACGCTCGATATCGGCCTCGCGATGGGCCGCGACTTCGATCCCGGTGGTGTTGAACAGGGTGCTCACCGCGGTGACGAAGATCACGGCGATGAAATTGCCGATCAGGCCCGGCAGCGCATCCCAGGGATAGGGCTCGGCGAGAAAGGTCCAGGGCAGCGTCAGGCTTGCCTTGGGCGGCGACGCAAAAGTCCAGCCCATGGCCTGCGCCTCCACAATCGTTGTGCCGGACAGCCAGAAGACGAGATGGGCGATGGCGACGCTGGCGAGCAGGATCGCGGGCAGCGCCATCGGCTTCCGCGATTTGTGCCAGATGGCGTAGATCGCCAGAGCGACCGCGCCGGCGGCGCAGAGCTCATAAAGCGCTACCGGCGTGGCGATCTTGCCGAGATTGGCGATTTGCAGCTTGAAACCTGTCGAGACCTGCAAGCCGCCTGCCACGATCAGGCAGGCGGTGGCGCCTAGAAAGCCGCCGATCACCGGATAGGGCACGTAACGGATGGCGCGGCCCATATGGGTGATGCCGAGGCCGCAAAGCACCAGCCCGGTCATGATCGTCGCGGCAGACAGGGTGATCAGCACCGGCCCGAGCAGGGCGGTCGGCTCGGATTGCGCGACGATATGCTCGACGAGGTTTGCCGCCAGAATCGCCGTCACGGCGGCGGTGGAGCTCTCGGGGCCGCCGATGGCGAACGGGAACGAGCTGCCGAGGGCGATGACGGCGGCCGCCACGCTAGCCGCAATGAAGGTCGCGGCGATCCCGTAGGGCAGGAAGGAGGCCAGCGGTCCCGTAAAGATCAAAACCGAATAGGAGAGGCCGAAGCTGATGGTGAGGACGCTGGCGATGCCGCCACTGAACAGGTCGTTACGCCAGCCACGGATATTCGCGGGGATGATTGCGATACTGCTCACGCGCAGTCGCTTTCGCACAGGGAAAGCTGCGTCTCAATTCCTCGATTGCCCACGTGCCGACCTTCCAGGACGCACGCGACCGCGCATGCGCTGCCATCTCTGGTAGACGAGTGCGCGATCTTCCGACACTGAAATTCTACTGATGGCGCGCTGAAAGCGCCTATTCGACAGTGAGTTCCGCCCCGGTGAGGCGGCGATAGGCGTCCAGATAGCGCTGGCTGGTGGCGTCGATGACCTCTTGCGGCAGTGTCGGCGGCGGGGCCTCGCCGTTCCAGCGCCCGGCCTTGCGCTCCACATCGAGCCAGTCGCGTAGCGGCTGCTTGTCGAAGCTCGGCTGCGGCTGGCCCGGCTTGTAGACGTCAGCCGCCCAGAAGCGCGAGCTGTCGGGGGTCATCACCTCGTCGATCAGAATGATGCGGCCGGACTTGTCGCGGCCGAATTCGAACTTGGTATCGCAGATGATGATACCGGCCTCGCGGGCGATCTCCTCGCCTTGGGTGTAGACGGCGCGGGTCATGCTCTCCAGCGTGAAGGCATCCTCCTCGCCGACGATCTCGCGCATGCGGGCGATGGTGATGTTCTCGTCATGGCCGGTCTCGGCCTTGGTGGCCGGGCTGAACACCGGCTGGGCGAATTTCTGGCTTTCGACCAGGCCGCTTTCGAGCGTCTCGCCGGCCAGCGTACCCGATGCGGCATATTCCTTCCAGGCCGAGCCGGAAATATAGCCACGGATCACACATTCGATCGGGAAGACGGTGGTCCGCTTGCACAGCATGGCGCGGCCGACGATGGCGTCGCGATGGCCTTCCAGAGCGCGCACTTCGCTGATGATCTCGTCGGCATCGACGGAAAGCATATGATGGGGCACCACGCCGTTGAGCTGGTTGAACCACCAGGCGCTGATCTGGGTCAGCACCGCGCCCTTCATCGTGATGGTCTCGTTCATGACCACGTCGAAGGCGCTGATGCGGTCGGTGGTGAGCAGCAGCACGCGGTCCTCGCCGACGGAATAGATATCGCGGACCTTGCCGCGTCCGATTTTCGGAAGGGGCAGGTCACTCGAGGCCATCGTGGTCATGTCAGTCACTTTCGAAATCAGGGCCCCCGGCCGTTTGCCGGGGCGTCGTGGCGACGACGTTACCCTATTCCGGCAGCGGGATAAATTCGTGTTCGTCGGGCACATGGGCGAAGCGGCCGGTCTTCCAGTCCTCTTTCGCCTGCTCGATGCGCTCCTTGCTGGAGGACACGAAATTCCACCACAGATGCCGTGGCCCTTCCAGCGCATCGCCGCCGAGGAACATCATGCGGGTGTCGCGCTGCACCTTGATGGTGATTTCGTCGCCGGGGCGGAAGATCAGCAACTTCGGGCCTTCATGGCGGTCGCCGGCGATGTCGATTTCGCCATCCACCACATAGATTGCGCGTTCCTCATGATCGGGGTCGAGCGGCAGCGTGGCGCCGGCGGCGGCCGTGACCTCGACATAGAACCACGGTGAGACCATCGAGACCGGCGAAGCCTTCCCGAACGCCTTGCCGGCGATGATGCGGGCCGAAAAGCCCTTGTCCTGAACGGTCGGCAGGCTGTCAGCGCCGTAGTGCTGGAATGAGGGATCGATCTCTTCCGAGCCGGCCGGCAGCGCGATCCAGCTTTGGAGGCCCAGCATCTTCTGGCCGTTGGCACGCTGCACGTCGGGGGTGCGTTCGGAATGGGCGATACCGCGGCCGGCGGTCATCAGGTTCATGGCGCCCGGCTGGATCTCGCGCACATTGCCCTCGCTGTCGCGATGCATGATGGCGCCGTCGAACAGATAGGTGACGGTAGCGAGGCCGATATGCGGGTGTGGCCGCACATCCATGCCCTTGCCGGCGATGAACTGCATCGGCCCGAAATGATCGAAGAAGATGAAGGGCCCGACCATCTGCCGCTTGCCATGCGGCAGCGCGCGGCGGACGGCAAAGCCGTCACCAAGGTCGCGCGTGCGCGGGACGATGGCGAGCTCAAGCGCGTCGCAGGTGAAGGGATCGCCGAGAATGGGGTCGTTGGAAGGGTGCCAGCTCATGGCTGGCACCATAGCAGGAAAAAGCCGGGCAGGAGTAGTCGCGGATTTGGCGACACTCCGTCCGCCTTGGCGCATCACAGCTCCTTGATCTGCACCTTGCGGAATTTCACCACGCCGGAACCGTATTGCAGGGCAATCGGGCCGCTGGCGAGTTTGCCGTCCTCGACATCCGCGGTCTTCTGGCCGTTCAGGATGACCGTCATCTTCGGCCCCTTGGCGGTGATCTCGTAGGTGTTCCACTTGCCCGCCGCTTTCGGCATCGGGTTGACCTTGGCCACATCGACGATGGCGCCGGTGCCATAGGTCGGGTCGGGGCGCTAGTCGAAGATGTTGACCTCGTAGCACTCCTTGGAGTCGATCACCATGGCCGTC
>JASBVG010000056.1 GCA_030147505.1 Tardiphaga sp. | reverse complement strand
GCAGACCCCCGTAGTGGGGTCGGACGGTGACCCTCGACCACCCGAGTGCGTGAGGCCGCGTGAGCCTCCCGCCCGCAGGCGCCGCATCTTGTCCCACTCAAAGACGCCTCATGAGAGCGCCCCTCGCGAACAAGACGGGAGCGATATGAAGGAGCATGGGAATTTTGTCAAGAACAAAATAGGAACAATGGGATTTCGGAGTGTTCCGATTGTCATCGCCCGCGAAGGCAGGCGATCCAGTAGACGCTGGCAAGGCAGCTCGAGCCGAGACGTCCGTGTCTACTGGGTTGCCCGGTCAAGCCGGGCAACGACAGAAAGAGCTGCGATTGCCGGCCACCGGAACGACAGAAGAGGTGCGATTGCCCCCAAAGCCGGGCAACGACACAGAGCAACACGCAGAGTTCAGCCCTGCCCCGCGCGAAAAGCCGGAACGAATGCCTGCGTCAGATTGTTGCAGCGCATTGTGCCTGTGCACGCGTTGTCACGGATGTCCCATGGCGTCTCCCCAAGCAGCTGAAGTTTCCGAGCTTGAAGATCGCAACGAGTCCACGCCGCGCGGCGATGCCGCGCCAAAGCCGGCAGCGCGCGACAAAGCCGACCGACCGGATCAACGCGGCGAAGACGAGGACAAGGACAAGGACAAGGACAAGGACAGCAAGGCGAAACCATCGCTGCGCGAGCGGCTACGCCAGCATTGGCTGCTGACAACGATCGGCGTGATCGCATTGATGGCGATCATTGCGTTTGGAATCGTCTACTGGCTTGCCGCCCGTCATTACGAAACCACCGACGATGCCTTCGTCGATGCGCGTAGTTTCTCCGTCGCCGCCAAAGTCGGCGGTTATGTCACCGACGTGTTCGTGACCGACAACCAGCATGTCGAGACCGGCGCGGTACTGGCGCAGATCGACACCCGCGACTATGTGGCCGCGCGCGATCAGGCACAGGCGCAGGTCGAGCAGGCGCAGGCGAATATCACGAACGTCAAAGCGCAGATTTTCAGCCAGGACGCGCAGGTGCAGCAGGCGCGCGATCAGGCTGACCAGGCCGCCGCGCAGCTGCAATTTGCCGAGCAGGAAGCGGCGCGCGCGCAGGAGCTGGTGCAGAAGGGCGCAGGCACCGTGCAGCAGCAGCAGCGCACCAAATCCGATCTCGAAGCCTCGCAGGCGAATGACAGTCGCGCCAAGACGGGCGTGGTCTCTGCCGAGCGGCAGATCGATGTGCTGAAGGCGCAGCAGAAGAGCGCCGAAGCTGGCCTCGCACAGGCCAGGGCACAGCTCGAGCAGGCCGAGCTCAATCTGAGCTACACGAAGATCACGGCGGCGCAGGCCGGGCGCGTGGTCAAACTGTCCGGTGCCAAGGGCACGCTGGTGAATGCCGGCCAGAGCCTGATGATGTTCGTGCCCGACGATATCTGGGTCACCGCCAACTACAAGGAAACGCAGGTCACCGACATGCGGCCGGGGCAGCCCGCCGAGATCCGCATTGACGCCTATCCCGACCACAAGATCACCGGCAAGGTCGCCTCGGTACAGCCGGGCTCGGGCACGGTGTTCAGCCTGCTGCCGGCAGAGAATGCCACGGGCAACTACGTCAAGGTCGTGCAGCGCGTGCCGGTGAAGATCGTCGTCGATCAGTGGCCGACCGACGTGACCATCGGGCCGGGCATGTCTGTCGTTCCGAAGGTCAAGGTGCGATGAGCGACACCACCGCCGGTGCAGGCGGCTGGTCGCCGGAGCGTTCGGCGGCGGGTGGGCACAACCCGTATCTGATTGCGGTGGTGGTCTCGATCGCGACCTTCATGGAGGTGCTCGACACCACCATCGCCAATGTGGCGCTTCGTCATATCGCCGGCGGTCTCGCGGTCGGCATCGACGAAAGCACCTATGTGATCACAAGCTATCTGGTCGCCAATGCCATCGTGCTGGCGATCTCAGGCTGGCTCGCCACGGTGATCGGTCGCAAACGCTTCTACATGATCTGCGTTGCGGTGTTCACGCTGGCGTCGCTGCTGTGCGGCTTTGCATGGAGCCTGGAATCGCTGGTGCTGTTCCGCATCCTGCAGGGGCTCGGTGGCGGGGGCATGGCGACATCAGAGCAGGCGATCCTCGCCGACTCCTTTCCCCCGCAGAAGCGAGGACAGGCTTTTGCAGTCTATGGCGTCGCGGTCGTTGTCGCGCCTGTTGTCGGACCGACGCTCGGCGGCTGGATCACCGATACCTATTCCTGGCACTGGGTCTTTCTGATCAATGTGCCGATGGGCCTGATCTCGCTGTTCCTGGTCGGCACGATGGTGAGCGAACCATCCGGCGCCGAAGCTGAGCGCAAGGCGCTTCTGAAGAAGGGACTGCGTCCCGACCTGATCGGCTTTGCATTGGTGGCGATCGGGCTCGGCTCGCTGGAATTCGTGCTCGACGAAGGCCAGCGCAAGGACTGGTTCGGCTCACAGATGATCACGACATTTGCTGTGATCGCCGCGGTCAGCCTGCTGGCGCTGATACCGTGGGAGCTGACGCGCAAGGATCCGATCGTGGATCTGCGCCTGCTGGGGCGTCGGCAATTCGGTGCGTGTTTCCTCGTGATGCTCGGCACCGGCGCGGTGCTGATCTCGACCACGCAGATGATGCCGCAACTGCTGCAGGCCGATTTCGGTTACACCGCGCTGCTGGCGGGTCTCGCACTGTCGCCGGGCGGCATCGCCACGCTGTTCATGATGCCGATCGTCGGCCGGCTGATCGGCGTCGTGCAGCCGAAATATCTTCTGGTGTTCGGCTCGACCGTGGTTGCGCTGTCGATGTGGCATCTCACCGGGCTGAACGGCAATATCACCTATGGCTACGCGGCGACTGCCCGCATCTTCCTGGCCATCGGCCTGCCGTTCCTGTTCCTGCCGGTGACGACGGCGTCCTATGATGGCATCCCGCCGGACAAGACCAATCAGGCCTCGGCGCTGATCAATGTCGCGCGCAACATCGGTGGCTCCATGGGCGTGGCGCTGGCCCAGACCATGCTCGCGCAGCGGCAGCAATTCCATCAGTCGCGGCTGGTGGAGCAGGCGGCGCCGTCCGATGTCGGCTACCAGCGCACGCTCGATCAGGTGACGCGTTATTTCCTCGATCACGGCTCGAGCCAGGCCGACGCGGCCGGTCAGGCCATCGGCTGGATCGGCAAGACGATCCAGCGCCAGGTCGATCTGCTCGCTTATATCGATGTGTTCTGGTGCCTTGCCCTTGTCGGCGCGATCATGGTTCCGATCGCGCTCACCATCAAATCCATCGACTTGTCAGCGCCGCCGAAGGGGCATTGAGGAGACGCCACCACTCCGCCCTCATGGTGAGGAGGCGCGAAGCGCCGTCTCGAACCATGCGTTCGCTGGGCTCCGAGTTTGTGGCCATCCTTCGAGACGCCGCTGCGCGGCTCCTCAGGATGAGGGCGGAGTGTGGGGCTTACGCACCATCCGCCCTACGGTCTACGCGCGCCGCCGCCGATGAACTGCGATCGCGATCACCACCAGCGGGATCGCCAAGGCGATCCATGACAGGCCCCACCAGATGCCGCCTTCGCCGAGCAGGGCCGAGGTGAGACCGAGGCAGGTGAGGATGGCCAGTGCGAGCGGCCATCGCCAGATCATGGTGGCGCTGTTGCGGATCATTCCGCAGCCTCCTGGGTCAGAGTCGGGCGTGCGGCATTGTTGCTGGCGACCAGTTCGCTATCGGCTTCCGCTCCCCGCGCCGCCGATTTTCGCGACAGCCAGAGATACAGGCCGCTGCCGAGTACTGCGATGGTGACGAGATCGAGCAGTGCCCAGATGATCTTCAGCGGCATGCCGCCATAATCGCCGAAATGCAGGGGACGCGAGACCTGCAGCGCGCGGAGATACCATGGCATTTCCACGCTGCGATCGAACTGCCCGGTGCGCGCATCCACGAGCGCGGGCGTGAACAGGCGGGATGTCAGGGCGGTGCGCCCCTTGGTCCAGACCAGATAATGATAGGGCGAGCCGAAGGCGGCGCCCGGGAACATGATGCTCGTGGGCGTCATGTCCGGCAGGTTCTTCTGCACGGTGTCGAATGCCGCCTGCGGTGAACTCATCTCCGATGCCGCCGGAACCGGCTTGCCGCGCAGTGGATCCAGCATGGCCTTCACATCGGTCTGCTGCCAGAGCCCGAACAGGGGCGTGGACAGCTCGTTGATGACGCCGGTGATGCCCACCACCAGCAGCCAGGCCAGCGTGACCACGCCGAGCACATTGTGCAGGTCGAGCCATTTGATCCGCCGCGAGCGATCGGCGCGGACGGTGGCGAATTCCAGCTTCCGCATGAAAGGGCCATAGACGACGATGCCCGAGATCACGGCGATGACGAAGAGCAACGCCATGAAGCCCATGAACAGATCGCCGGGCAGGCCGGCGAACTGGTCGCGATGCAGCCGCAGCATCAGTTCGGTGAAGCCGATGCCGTCGGCGTTGAATGGCTTTTTCTGCTTCAGGACCTGGCCAGTATGGGCGTCGAAGCGGATCCAGTGCGACGATTTGCGGTTTTCGGAGAAGGCCTGCCAGCTTGGCGCCATGGTGACGACGATCCTGGGTTCGTCGTCATCGACGAAGGTGAACAGCACGATCTCGCCGGGATACATGTTCCGGCTGGTCTCGATCACCGTATCGGCGCTGACGCGCGGCGTGCCCGACGGGACCGATGCATAGGGCAGGCCGTTGTCGAGGAGATCGTCGATCTCGTCGTGAAACACCAGCGGCAGGCCGGTGAGGCAGATCAGCAGCAGAAATGCCGTGCAGACGAGGCTGGTCCATTTGTGGACCCAGAACCATCTCCGCAATGCCGAGCGTGTCATCGCCGTTTCCCCTCATTGCAACAGCCGCAGCAGTTGCCTGCCGCGGCCGCTTCCCGCATTGACGTCGTCGCGCCAGCCTACCAGCGATAGCGCAGGGTCGCGATCACTTCGCGGCGAAGTCCGTAATAGCAGCCGAAATCCTGGCAATAGGTCAGGTAGGTCTTGTCGAACAGGTTGGTGGCGTTGACCTGCAGCTTGAAGCCCTGGAACTGCTTGCCGAGCGCGGCGAGATCATAATGCACTGCTGCGTCGACCAGCGTAACCGAGGGGACATAGTAGTCGTTGAGCGTGGTGCCCGGCGTGTCGCCGATATAGCGCACGCCGGCCGACATGCCGAAGCCATCCAGCGGACCGTTGTGGAATGTGTAGTCCGCCCACGCGCTCGCCGAATTGCGCGGCATGCCCGGAGGATGGTTGTTCAGCTGCGCCGGAGTATTGGACTTGGTCACGGTGTTGTCGAGATAGGTGTACGAAGCGAGCACGGTCAGGTCGCGCGTCACTTCCGTCTTGGCTTCGAGCTCGACGCCGCGGGAGCGCACTTCGCCGGTCTGCACACGGGCGAGGCTCGGACGCAGCGGATCCGGCGTCAGCACGTTCTGCTGGGTCAGATCGAACAGCGCCAGCGTGTAGAGCGACTTGGCGTTCGGCTGATACTTGACGCCGACTTCATATTGCTGGCCGCGCGTCGGCGCGAACGGGTTGCCGAAAAAGTCGGTGCCGACGGTGGGCTGGAATGATTCCGTGTACTGGATGTAGGGCACGACGCCGTTGTCGAACTTGTACATCAGGGCGCCACGCTTGCTGGTGGCGCTGTCGGACTTGTTGGAGAAGGTGCGCGTGCTCAGAGACAGATTCTGAGCATCCGTATGCGAGTTGGCCTGGTCGCGACGGATACCCAGCAATGCGATCCAGTTGTCGAACTTGATCTGATCCTGCGCGTAAAAGCCGTACTGATCGAGGCTTTGTTGATTGAGGGACGACGGTGCAATGATCGGCGCGGGACCATAGATTGGATTCAATGCGTTGATTGGCGTTACCGTGCCGGCAACACCCGTGCCATTATAGGCCGTATCCGTAGCGTTCCGATAATCGAAGCCGAACAGCACGGTATGTTCGAACGCGCCGAATCGGAATTTACCCTCGGCCTGATTGTCGATAGCAAGCGAGCGGATTGTTTCTTTCGTAGTATAGGCGCCGCGCGTGAGGTTCGTCGGATTGGTCAGGTTGACGTCCGGCGAGACGGTCGCGAAGTCGGTGGAGTTGTCCATATAGCGCAGGTTCTGGCGCACCGTGAGGCCGCCGTCGAACTGGTGCTCGAACAGGTAGCCGATCGAGGCATATTCGCGCGAGGTGTGATCGAATCCGGGCTGGCCCGAGAAGAAGCTCGTCGGAATGGTCTGGCCGTTATAGGGCGTGATCGTCGCGATGCCGCGCGGCAGCAGCTGATTGTAGAAGCCGGCCTTCGGGTCGCGCTGATAGGTGCCCTGGATGGTCAGTGTGGTCTGGTTGTCCGGACGCCATGTCAGCGACGGCGCGATCGAGACGCGCTGATAGCCCTGATAGTCCACCTGGCTGCCGACATCGTAGCCGGAGGCGGTCAGGCGGTAGAGAAACTCCTTGTTCTTGTCGAGCGGGCCGCTGAGATCGACGCCGCTCTGCACGCGGCCGTAGCTGCCGGTGGAGACGAACATCTCGTGATAGGGCGTTTCGGTCGGTCGCTTGCTGACCATATTGACCACGCCGCCCGGCGAGGCCTGTCCATAAAGGATCGAGGCGGGACCACGGAGCACCTCGATGCGCTCGAGATTGTACGGCTCGACGATCGGATAGCCGAAGATCCCGAAATTCACGAGCCGCATGGAGTCGAGATACTGGTCGGCGACGAAGCCGCGGATATAGACGGCGTCGGTGCGGGCGTCGGCGCCGGCGACTTCGGAGCGGACGCCGGGCGTATAGCGCACCGCCTGAGCTGCGCTCTGTGCGGCCTGCGCCTGGATCTGATCCTGGGTCACCACCGAGATCGACTGCGGTGTTTCGATCAGCGGGGTGTCGGTCTTGGTGCCCGAGCCGCTGCGCGTCGCCACGTAACCGTCGACATGGCCCCAGGCTGTCTCGCGCACAGGTGCGGCAGCCGGAGCGGCTTGCGGCGCATTCGCATTGCGGAGATTGGAGCGGCGGGTTGCAGCACCGCGGCTGGCCGATGCGCGGCGGGCGGTGGCCACGGGCTTACGTTTGGCGGCAGATTCTTGCACCACGACCGGTGCGAGCTGCTGGGGCGCCGTCTGCGATAGGGCAGGCCGCGACATGCCAGCCGAAAGTGCAAGCGTACTCACCGCGCCAAGTGCAATGGCGCGTATGATATTCCGTTCAAAACCGTTCACTGAAATTGCCCCGTATTCCCGCGCCGCGTCGGCGGCGTTTTCCCTGCGACGTTCTAACGCGGCGGGTGCGACAAAAAAGTCTTTGAGGCTTAGAATTAGTTGAAAGTTAGCTTTAGAAGTCTTCCATTGAGCGCGACGGTTGAGCGTGCTGTCGCTACACGCCGTCGAGGATGATCACCGTCGGTGCCTTCGGCAACGTGCCGAGGGAGATGGTCAATGTTCGCTGCGTGCGCTGATCTATCTCGAATTGCTGACCGATCTTCTGCATGAAATCGCTGAGCGGCGTCATGAAGCGATGCATGGGCAGCACGACGGAGGCGCGCAGTCGCTTGGTGATCTCGGAGACGCCGTCCAGCGACATCGTATAGCTGCCGTCGATCGGCACCATCACGATGTCGAGCCGACCGATGGCCGCGAAGTGGCTTTCGTCGAGCTTGTGGTGGAGGTGGCCGAGATGGCCGATGCACAGGCCGGCGACCTCGAAGATGAAGATCGAATTGCCGTCCTTCATCATCTCGCCGCCGGCATCGTCGCCGTAATAGCGGCGGATGTCGGTGGTGACGTTGCGGATCAGCACGTCGCCGATGCGTTCGTGGATATGCGCCGGTTGTCCGTTCCGGCCCCAGCCATGCAGCACCGTCTTGATGCGCGGATCGGGATTGAGCGTGTAGTGGGTGCTGTGCGCGCGGTTCATCGTCACGACGTCGGGAATGCGGTCGAGCTTGTAGACGCCGTTATAGTCGGTGGCGATGGTCACGCCGCCCGGCGTGTCGATGTAATAGGTGGAGTGACCGGCATAGGTGATGGAGACCTCATCGGCCTTGGCGGCGGTGCGGCGCAAGCTGACGGGAACCGCGAGTGGTGGCCGTGTGGCCATCGCCAGACATTCGCTGCCACGTGCATTTTGTGCGAGTGCAGGTGTAGCGAGCCAGCACAATGCCGAGGCCAGGACGCCGAGGACAGCGGGCAGGAGTCGCAGCATGATCCGGCTCTCCGAATGCATTTTGGGTCACTGTATCGTCAAATGCAGGCGCCGCAATGCCGGTTGTGGCGCCGGCATTGCCCAAGATTGCAGCGTCGGGCCGCTACGCATGTGAGGGGCTGCGGGCATGAATGGCTCTCGTGCCAAACAAGTTGCTCGGTTGCCGACAGGCATATGGTCGGATAGGTCTTGAGCGCATCGTCCGTGAGCTCTGCATTTGCCGTCCGATCCGATCCAGCCTTGGGAATTCGTCAGTCGCGACGACGACGTCGCGGCGTCGCATCGATCCTGGGTGTTCGAGGCGGCGATGTCGCTGCTGAAGCAGCCGCCCGATTTGGCGATTGTCAGCATCCTGCGGTTCGTCGGAACGCAGGCTGGCGCCGATCGCGCCTGGATGTTCGAATACGAGCCCGACCATCTGCGCTTTCGCAACACGCATGAGTGGAGCCGCGGCGGTGTCGGGTCCTTCGTGCAGGACCTGCAGCATGTGCCGGTCACGATGATCGGCTGGCTGCATCAGCGCCTGTCCGCGGGGCAGGCCGTCATGGTCAACGATATCGAGGCGTTGCCGCGCAGCGCCGGCCCGCTGCGCGCGGAGTTCATGCGGCAGAACAACAAGAGCGTGCTCAGCGTGCCGGTGTTCTTCGAGAGCCGGCTGGTCGCCTGTATCGGTTTCGATGCCGTCGAGACGCCGCGGCGATGGACGGATGAAATCGCGGATCTGTTTCGCTGCGCCGATCTCATCGCAGCCGCGCGCTATGGACGGCCTTCGGTCGACGTTGTCGGTAACATGGCCCAAGCGGCATCCGGCGCGCTGATCTATCTGCGCCGTGCCAATAGCGTGCGCGGCACGTCGCTGAACGAAATCGTCGGTCTGCGCTCGTCGAAGGACTATACCGAGGTGTGGCTGACGGATGGCGTGATGGTGCTCGACCCGCGCCCGTTGACGCAGTGGCTCGGCCTGATCCCGCCGGGCTGGTTCGTGCGCATTCACCGTACCGCTGTCGTCAATCATCAGTTCGTGCGCGATGTCGAACGTCGCGACAGCGGAGCGTGGCAGCTCCGCATGCACGATCTCAAGGATCTATGGCCTGTCTCGCGTGCGGGGCGCGCCGAATTGCGCGCACGTCTGGGAATTTGACGGGGGCAGCGCCGCTGCTATCTTTGGTTAAAAAATAATTACGATCATTCTGATATCGCAAATTTCATGCGTTACGTGTTGTTGCGTCTCAACGTCGATGTAGCGCGCGTGACATTCGTCGAACCCGCGTGTCGTTTCGTCGATCCTTTATTGCGACTCGACGTGTGATGGCGTGCCTGTTGGAACTCCGCGCAGATCTGTTCACGCGGCCGGAGTTTGACGATGAAGATTGCCGAATCGCTTGCCATTTGTGTCGCGGCCAGTCTGCTCGTTGCTGCACCGAGGCCTGTCCTCGCTTCGGATCTCGCTTTGCGCGACGCCGCCGCGATGGCCGGCAGCGCGATGTTCCTCAATGCGGGCGCGCCCGGGCTGGTCATTGCTGTCGTGCGCGGAGACGACTCTGTCGTGGCGGGATATGGCGAGACGGCGCCGGGCAGCAAGGTCGAGCCGGACGGGCGCTCGATCGTCCGGCTCGGTTCGGTGTCGAAAGTGTTCGCCACCGATCTGCTTGCGGCACTTGCCGCCGAGCGGCGGCTGAATCTCGGCGATGCGCTCGCCCGCTATGCGCCGTCGGGTGTGACGCCGAAGTCCTTCGACAACCGCCCGACCACGCTGCTCGATCTCGCCACGCATTCGGCGGGCCTGCCGCGCGAGCTCGCCGATCCCGCGGTGACGGATGGCAGCAATCCCTTCGCGGCGTTCCGGCGCGACTATTACTGGAAATGGATCGCCGCCAATGTGCCGGCCTACGCGCCAGGCACCACCGCGATGTATTCGAACTACGGTTACGGCCTGCTCGGCGATGCCATGGCGAAGGCCGGCGGCAAGTCCTATGCGGATCTCCTGACCGAAAAGGTGATCGCGCCGCTGGCTCTGAAGGACACCACGCTGCGTCTGTCCGATCAACAGAAGCCGCGGCTGATGACGGGGCTCGATCCGTTCAACAAGCCGGACCCGAATATCGAGGCACCGGACATCATGGCCGCCAGCGCGGGCGTTTATTCGACGGCCGATGACATGGTCCGCTGGATGCGCTGGCATCTCGATGGTGATGAGAGGTCGACAACCGCACTCATGCTCGCCCATGCGCTGTGGCGACCGCATGACGGATTGAAGCGGGCTGTCGGCGTCGAAGTGACGACGTCGGCTGGCATGGGCCTCGGCTGGGTGGTGAGTCCGGCGAAGGATGGTGTGCCGCTACTGCTAGGCAAGAGCGGCGGCATCGGCGGCTTCATGACCTATGTCGTGCTGGCGCCCAGCCGCAGGCTCGGCATCTTCGTGGTCGCCAGCCGCGTGAATTTCGGAATGTTCGAAGGCATTCGCAGCGGCGTGCGTGCACTTGCCGCCGAACTCGCACCGGCAGGACCATGACGATGAGCGCCGAGCCCATGATGCGTGTACCGTCCGTGCGATCGCGGCGTGTCGTCGATCTGATGTCCTCGACAGCGGTGATGCTGTCGCTGTTCGTGCCGGCCGGCACGGGATTGATGATCGCGGGTATCGCAGCATCGACGTCGGTTCAGGCCCAGTCCTCCGGACTTGGCGGCAATGGCGGTGCGCATGCGACCAGCAGTCCGCAGGCGGGCGGGGCAGGCGGCGGGATCGACCCGGCCAATGGCGGCGGAGGCGGCGGTGGCGGCGGCAGGGACGCCGACAAGCAGCACCCGAAAGATGCTGATATCGGCAATGGCGGCAAGGGTGGCAGCGGTGCGCATGCCAAGGGCGGGGGACTCGGCGGCCAGGGCGGCGCGCCGGGCTACAGTGGCGCACAGCTCCAGGGGGGCGATATCCAGGGCCTTATGGGGCAATACGGTTTGTTTCCGGAGAAAGGCAAAGGCGCCGATGGGACCAACTGGTTTCACGGAATGGGTCATGACGGCGGCAGCGGCGGCGGTGGAGGAGGCGGCGGCACCGGCGCGATCTTCAGCGGGTCGTTCGTTCCCGGCAACCAGTTCATCGCGGGCGGCAAAGGCGGCTATGGCAGTGTCGGTGCGAGTGGCGGCGATGGCGTGCTGGCCTTCTATGGCCTCTTCATGTCGCCCGGCTACGGCGGCGGAGGTGGAGGTGGAGGAGGCGGCGGCGGCGGCGGCATAGGTCTCTTCTCCGGCGGCGACACTCTGGACGTGCTCGCGCCGGTGATCCGGGGCGGTCTCGGCGGCTGGGGTGGCGCTGGCGGCGGCGGCGGCACGGGCGCGCCCGATGCGATCGGCAACTACTGTCCCGGCGGACAGCCACCCTGCATCACGACTGCGACCGATGGTGGCGTCGGGGGCGACGGCGGCAGCGGTGGCAATGGCGGGAACGGTGGTGCCGGCATTGTCGTCTCGCGAGCGCGCATGACGGTCATTGAAAGCGGCGCTTCGGTGCTCGGCGGAGCGGCCGGTGGCGGCGGGGCCGGCGGATCGGGAGGCCAGGGCGTATCCGGCGGCAATGGTGGCAATGGCGGTGCCGGCGGCAACGGCGGCAATGGCGTCGTGATGGCGACACCCGGCACCGTACGCGTCGACCGCGGTGGACTTGTGCAAGGCGGCGATGCCGGAATCGGCGGCGCCGCGGGCCCGGGCGGCGGCGGATGGGAGCTCGGCAATGGAAGCAGCGGTCACGCCGGCGCGAATGGAGCGGGGGGAGCCGGCATCTTCGGCCAGAGCGCCGGCATCACGGTCGTATCGGCCGGGACGATCGAGGGCGGGCGCAATGTCGACGGATCGCGTGCGGCAGCGATTCTGTTCACCGGCGGCGGCAACAGGCTCGAACTGTGGTCCGGTTCGAACATCGCCGGCGATGTCGTCGTCGGTCTCGATACGAGCAATCCCAATATCCTGGCGCTGGGTGGTTCACAGGACGGGACTTTCGACCTCTCCGCGCTCGGCACCAAGTATCGTGGCTTCTCGGCGCTGGAAAAGAATGGTGACGCCGGCTGGGCGCTTTCGGGCATATCGACATCCTTCGCCGGCGATCTGCGCGTCAATGCCGGCACATTGAGTTTCGCCAGCGGAGCCAGACTGACGACGGCCAATGGTTATGTCGGCTATGACAGCGGCACCGACGCCAATGTCACCGTTGCCGGTTCGGGCGCATCCTGGCTCAATACCAATTTGTTTATCGGTTACCGCGGCAACGGTTCGTTGCTGATTGCCGATGGCATGCATGTGACCGCAGCCACCGCTTCGATCGGCAACGATACATCCTACGTCACCCATGGTGCCGTGAAGATCAATGGAGCGGGGTCGGTCCTCGATGCCCAGACCTTGAAGATCGGGGCGGCGTCTGTCGGTTCGCTCACAGTGAGCAATGGCGGCACCGCCAGGGCGCGGGACATTCAGGTGGGCGCAAGTGGCGTCAGTGGCGAACTGAATATCGGATCCGAGGCCGGCTCAGCGGCTCTGGCGCCGGGTGCCGTGACAGGTCCGGTCGATCTCGCGCAAGGCAGTACGCTCAATTTCAACCATACGAGCGGCGACTATCTCTTCAACAATGCGATCGGCGGCAATGGTGCGATCAATGTCCTCGGTGGCACCACGATTCTGTCCGGTCGCAGCGCCGGCTTCTCCGGAACGACGGAGATTCTCGACTCCACCTTACGCGTGACGGGACAGATCGGCGGCACCGTCACGGCAGATCTGGGCGGCAGGCTGACCGGAAACGGCTCGGTGGGCAGCACGACCGTCCTGAGCGGCGGCACGCTGGCGCCCGACGGCAGCGGCCATCTGACGATGAACGGCAGCCTCTCGATGGTGGCCGGCAGCAGTTTCGATTTCAATCTCGGGCATTTCTCCAGCGCAGCCTCCAACACCTCGACGTCGGTCCGGGTGAATGGCGACGTCGCGCTCCACGATGTCGCGTTCAACATCAGTGCCACCGGGGAGCCGCCGGTCGGTTACTATCGCATGATCAACTATTCCGGAAATTCATCGATTTCCGGCTTGAGCATCGGACAGCAGCCGCCGATTTCGGGATTGTTTCCCGTCACCTATGCGATCGACAGTTCGCGCGCCCATGTTATCGATCTCGTGGCCAAGCCGAACGGGACGGATATCCTGCAGCGATGGGACGACGCGTCGAGCGGCGTGGCCGGCGGCAGCGGGACGTGGAACGCGACCAACAACAACTGGTTCGATCTCGGCGGCATCGCCAATACGCAATGGGGATCGATCTACGGCGTCTTCAACGGGCCGGGTGGTACGGTCACGGTGGAGGGAACGCAGAAATTCTACGGGCTGCAATTCGTCGGCGGTGTCTACGATATCGCGCAGGGGACGGGTGAGCTGCGGCCGACATCGCTCGCCGGCACCGATGGCATCGGTGAGGTGCGCGTTCTTTCGGGGGAGCGCGCGACGATCTCGGCGGTGATCGTCGGCGCCGGCGGTATCAACAAGAGCGGCGGCGGCACGCTCGTGCTTTCCGGTTCGAACTCTTACACGGGCGGGACCACGATCAGCGGCGGCACGTTGCAGATCTCGCAGGATGACAATCTCGGCGGCGCGGCGGGTGGGCTGATCTTCGACAACGGCATCCTGCACACGACAGGCAGCTTCACTTCGGGGCGCAACCTGTCGCTGCTCGGGATCGGCGAAATCAACACGGATTCGGCGACGACGCTCCTGTTGACCGGTACGGTCTCCGGTGCCGGCAGCCTGATCAAAAACGGGGCCGGTGAGCTGGTTCTGACCAGCGTGAACAGCTGGACCGGTGGTCTGATGCTCGAGGCGGGTACGCTGACGCTCGGCAATTTCGGCGCGCTGCCCAATGGCAGCGATGTCATCGTCTATGGCGGCAAGCTCGATCTCAACGGTTACGACAGCACGACGAATTCGCTGATCGGCCTCGGCGGCGAGATCGCACTTTCCAGTGCGCGACTGACGCTCAACCAGTCTGCCGACACGGTAATCGCCAGCACGATCACCGGCATTGGCGGCAGTCTGGTCAAAACGGGAAGCGGCACGCTGCTGCTGTCCGGCACCAACACCTATACGGGTGGCACCACCGTCTCGGGCGGCGCCGTCGCCATATCGGCGGACGCCAATCTCGGCAGCGGCGGACTCGCCCTGGCGGGCGGCAGGCTGCTGACGCTGGGCGATATCACATCGACGCGCAACATCGCGCTCACGGGCAATGCGGCGATCGAGACGCTGTTCGGGACGACCTATACGACCACGGGCACGGTGTCGGGCACCGGTGCACTGACGAAGGATGGTTGGGGCACGCTCGTTCTGGCTGGCAACAACAGCTATGGCGGCGGTACGACGATTGCGGCCGGCACGCTGCAGATCGGCAACGGCGGCACCACGGGCAACCTGACCGGCGATTTCAGCAATCGCGGCGTGCTCGCCGTCAATCGATCCGACACCCTGTTTTACGGTGGCGTGATCTCCGGCGATGGCGCACTCGTGCAGAAGGGGAGTGGTCTGACGGCTCTCTCCGGCGACAGCACCTACAGGGGCGGTACGCTGATCTCCGGCGGAACGCTGCAACTCGGCACCGGCGGCACGGCGGGCTCCATCTCCGGCGATGTCGTCAATAATGGCCGGCTCCAGATCTTTCGCTCCGACATCTATACATTCGGCGGCACGATCTCGGGCAGCGGCATGTTCCGGCAGGTGGGCACTGGCACGGTGATTCTCACTGCCGAAAACTCCTATCGTGGCGGCACGGAGATCACCCGGGGCGTCCTGCAGATCGGCGATGGCGGGCTGACGGGCTCGATTGTCGGAGATGTCGTCAACAATGGCGCGCTGGTCGCGAAGCGCGACGGGCTGCTGACATTGGCAGGCGCCATTTCCGGCACAGGGTCGTTCACGCAGGACGGGCCAGGCATCACACGGCTCGATGGTCTCAGCAGCTATACCGGAGCTACCGACGTCAAGGCGGGCACGCTCAGCGTCAACGGTTCGATCGCCTCGTCGTCGCTGGTGAGCGTCGAACGCGGCGCGACGCTTGGCGGCAACGGCACCGTCGGTGCGACGCGGATTGCCGATGGTGGCATGCTGTCGCCGGGCAATTCGGTCGGTTTGCTCACCGTCCAAGGCAATCTCACTTTCGCATCGGCCGCGAGCTACATGGTCGAGGTCTCCGGCGCGGCGGCGGATCGCACCAATGTCACGGGGACTGCGACGCTGGGCGCGGCGATGGTGCGTGTCAGTTTCGATCCCGCCGCCTATGTGCGCGAGCGCTATACGATCCTGAATGCTGCCGGCGGTGTCGCCGGCACATTCAGGGGAGATATCTATAGCGACGAGCCGCCGTCATTCGTGACATCGCTGAGCTACGATGCACAGAACGTCTATCTCAATGTCGATCTGAAATTGACCGGTCTCAACATCAACCAGAACAATATCGCCACCTCGCTGAACAGCTATTTCGGCGCTCATGGCGGCATTCCCTATGTGCTCGGCGCCATGGTGCCGGAGGACCTGACGCAGGCATCGGGTGAACTCTCGACGAGTGTGCAGCAGAGCACCGTGCAAGCGATGACGCAGTTCATGGGCGTCATGACCGATCCCTTTGCGGCCAATCGCGGTCTGGCAACGCAGCGGGTGCAGCCGGATGCCTTTGCTGCCACGAGCCCTTCGGCGTCCTGGCGCGATGCTCATGGTGCGATCAACAAGGCCGTGCCTGCCATTCCGAGCTTCGAGTCGCGCTGGAACGTCTGGGCCGCCGGCTTCGGCGGCGGGCAGACGACGGACGGCAATACGGTCGTCGGCTCGCACAATAGCAGCAGCCGGATCGGCGGCGTCGCTGTCGGTGCCGATACCTGGTTGTCGCCGCAGACGCTGGCCGGTTTTGCCATGGCCGGCGGCGGCACCAGTTTCGGCCTCTCGGACAATCTCGGCGCCGGCCGTTCGGACCTGTTCCAGATCGGCGGCTTCATTCGCCATCACGAAGGCGCGGCCTATCTCACCGGCGCGCTGGCTTATGGCTGGCAGAACGTCACCACGGACCGGCTGGTGACGATCGTCGATGCCGACCGGTTGCGCGCGAATTTCACCGCGCATGCCTTCTCGGCGCGCGTCGAGGCGGGTCATCGCAGCGTGCTCTCGTGGCTTGGCGGCATCGGTATGACGCCCTATGCGGCCGGACAGGTCACCAATATCGATCTGCCCGCCTATGCGGAAACGCTTGTCTCCGGTGCCGATAATTTCGCGCTGAGCTACAGCGGGCGCAATGTCACGGCCACCCGGAGCGAACTCGGCCTGCGTGCCGACAGGTCCTTTGCCTTCGATCAGGCCGTGCTCACGCTCCGCGGCCGCGCCGCCTGGGCGCATGACTTCAACCGCGACCGCCTCGCCCAGGCATCGTTCCAGGCGCTGCCCGGTGCAAGCTTCATCGTCAACGGCGCCGCGATGGCGCCGGACGCTGCGCTGACCAGTGCGAGCGCCGAGGTGATGCTGGCAAGCGGCCTGTCATTCGCCGCGACCTATGAGGGTGAGTTCTCGAACGTCACGCGCAGTCATGCGGGCAAGGGTGTCGTGCGCTTCACCTGGTAGCGGCGTGCGCATCGCAGGCATGGGCGCAGGTCGCTTGACCCGGCGGCGCTCCCCGGTCAGGTTCCGCGCCATCGCACGCGGACCCCACCTGCCTCATGTTCACCGTCGCCTCGCTCTGGATTCCTTTCACCATCATCGCCTCGCTCGGGCAGGTGGCGCGCAACGCCATGCAGCGTTCGCTCACCGGGCCGCTTGGCACATGGGGCGCGACGAACATCCGCTTCCTGTTCGGCTTCCCATTCTCGCTGGTGTTCTTTGCCGTCGTCATCGCCACGACCGGCGACCGGGTGTCGTGGCCGACCACGGAGTTCTGGCCGTGGCTGCTGCTCGGTGCGTTGAGCCAGATCTTCGCCACCGGGCTGATGCTGGCGGCGATGAACGAGCACTCCTTCGTGGTCACCACGGCCTATCTCAAGACCGAGGCGATCCAGACCGCGATCTTCGGCTTCGTGTTTCTCGGCGATCACCTGACGGTCTTGCGCGTGGTGGCGATCCTGATCGCGACCGCCGGCGTGGTCGTCACCGCGCTGCGGCCGGGGGCGGCGCGCGAACTCGGCAGCATCAGGCCGACGGTTCTCGGCCTCGTCGCAGCCGCCGGTTTCGCGCTCTCCGCCGTCGGCTTCCGCGGCGCCATCATCGCGGTGCCCGATGTGAGTTTCGTCACGGCAGCGTCCTATGCGCTGGCCTGGTCGCTGTTCGTGCAGACGGCGATCCTCACCATCTATCTGCTGCTGCGCGAACCGATGATCCTGCGCAACATTCTCGGCCTGTGGCGTCCGTCCATGCTGGCCGGTTTTGCCGGTGCTGCGGCCTCGCAGTTCTGGTTTCTCGCCTTCGCCCTTACGGCCGCCGCAAATGTGCGCACGCTGGCGCTGGTCGAGGTGCTGTTCGCGCAGGCTGTGGCCTACTACTCGTTCAAGCAACCGCTCTCCGCGCGTGAAGTGTCGGGCGTGGTGCTGATCGTGGCCGGCGTGGCGCTGCTCGTCGCGGCATGACTGCGCATGATGTCTCTTTCGCAGGCTGAAACGCTGCGATAGGACTGATCCCGTTCCGTTCGAGGCGAGATCGATGCGCATTCTGCCCTTGTTGCTGTTGTTGCTGACCAGTCCTGCTCTCGCCGCGGAGGCCGTCGTCAAGGACGGCGACACCATCCAGATCGGCAATGTCGCCTACAAGCTCGTGGGGGTCGATGCGCCGGAGATGGATCAGCCCTGTGTTGACGAGCACGCCGATAACTGGGCCTGCGGCGCCGAGGCGCGTGACTGGCTGACCAAGCTCATCAACAAGCGCGAGGTCCGCTGCGAAGACCTCGGTGAGGACAAGATCGCCAAGAACCGCCGGGCCGGGATTTGCACCGTCGCCGGTGAGGCGCAAAGCCTCAATCAGGCGGTGGTCCAGTCGGGCTATGGCATCGGCATCGAAGCGCCGGCCAAAGCTGGCGCCAAAGCGAACGTCCAGGCCATCGCGGCGGTCGCGCGCGACAGGCGGCAGGGACTGTGGCGAGGCTGTTTCGTCGCGCCAGCCGATTTCCGTGCCAAGGCCACGGATGCCAAACTGCAAGGCGCATCCTGTCCGCCGGCCAATGAGAAGGCCCTGCGCGCGGCTCTGTTCCCGGCCGATCTCGCCATGCCCTCCGGCTGCAACATCCGTGCGAAGCAGGTTCGCCGGGCCAAGCTCACCGGGAATGTCGGCGTCTATCTGATCCCGCAATGTCAGAACTACGCCACCCAGCCGAAGCCGGATCGCTGGTTCTGCAGCGAGGACGACGCCCGCGCTGCCGGATACCGCAAGGCGCTCAACTGCCAGGCATCCAGCAGCCGCAAGTGAGCCTTCCGCCGGCGGCGCTGGACCTCGCGGGCTGAACGACGTAGCACAACGGAAAGCTGGATCGCCGTCCGTGCGGCTTATTCCAGCATGCGAAATCCGGAGTGAAGCGCTTGGCCGAGACCATCAGTTCGTCCGCATCGATCGAAGCCGTTGAACGCGGGCTGGCCTCTGCCGGCTACATTGCCAGCCGGCAGATTTCCACCGCCGTCTATCTCGCCGAAAAGATCGAGAAACCGATCCTGGTCGAGGGCCCGGCCGGTGTCGGCAAGACCGAACTCGCCAAGGCCATCGCAGCCTCCCGCGGCCTCGAGATGATCCGCATGCAGTGCTACGAGGGCCTCGACGAGGCCAAGGCGCTGTATGAGTGGAAATATGCCAAGCAGCTGCTCTACACGCAGATCCTGAAGGACAAGCTCGGCGAAGTGCTGGGCGGCGCCGATACGCTCGCCAAGGCGCTCGATCAGCTTCATGCATTTGGCGACGTGTTCTTCTCCAAGGAATTCGTCGAGCCGCGGCCGTTGCTGCGTGCACTCGAACAGCCGAAGGGCTGCGTGCTGCTGATCGACGAGATCGACAAGTCCGATGCCGAGTTCGAATCGCTGCTGCTCGAAATCCTGTCGGACTTCCAGGTCACGATTCCCGAACTCGGCACCATCGCCGCAATCGTGCCGCCGACGGTGATCCTCACGTCGAATGGCGAGCGCGATCTCGGCGACGCGTTGAAGCGCCGGTGCCTGCATCTGCATATCGGCTTTCCCGAGCCGAAGCTGGAAGAGCGCATCGTGGAAACCCGTGTGCCCGGCATTCCCGCCACACTGCGCAAGCAGCTTGTCGGCTTCGTCAATCAGGTGCGCACGCTGGATCTCAAGAAGCTGCCATCCGTGAGCGAGACTATCGACTGGGCCAAGGTGCTGGTGCTGCTCGGCGCCGCCGAACTCGGCCATGAGATGGTCAAGGACACGCTCAACGTGCTGCTGAAATACGAGGGCGATATCGAAGCGGCGCTGCCGAATGTGTCGACCTTCGTTGCAAGATTCGATCGGCAAGGGGTGTTCGGCTAGGCCATGCGCGAGGTGATGCATCGTTTCTTCCGGGCGGCGCGCGGCGCCGGGGTGAGAATCTCGCCCGCCGAAAGCATCGATGCCATGCGCGCCGCTGCCGAGGTCGGCCCCGGCGATCGCGCGATCCTGCGCGATGCGCTGTTGCTGACCATGGCGAAATCCGGTGAGGAGAAGGCTGCACTCGCCGCCTGCTTCGATGCGTTCTTCACCTATCCTGATCTGGAGCAGCCTCAGGCTGCGAATGACGACCGGGAGGACGCGGGCGAAGAGGCCAGCGGGAGCAGTACCGACGCGGCCGAAGGAACTGCATCGGGACAGGCCTCGGCCGAACTCGGCGCCCTCGCGCAGATGTTGCTGGCCCAGGATCGCGCGGCCATTGCCGCCGCGCTGTCAAATGCGGCCAACGCTGCCGGCCTCACCGATATCCGCGTGTTCACCCAGCGCGGACTGTTTGCGAGCCGCGTGCTCGAACAGCTGGGGATCGCGCAATTGCGCGACGACATCGACGCGCTGAATGCCAGCAATTCCGCCGATGCCGAACGGCTCACCGCCGGGCTCGGCAGCCTGCGCGAGACGGTCAGCGAAATGGTGTCGCAGGCGCTGCTGCTCTATGGCCGCGAAGAGACGGAGGCGCTGCGCAACGAGATCCTGCGCAACGCGCCGATGGCGCGGCTGGAGCAGCGCCAGATCGCGCAGATGCGGCTGCTGATCCGGCAAATCGCGCGGCGTCTGCGCGAACGCTTCAGCAAGCCGCGCAAGCGACAGCGCCGCGGCCATCTCGACGTCCGTCGTACCATCCGCCGCAATGCCGCCTGGGGCGGGGTGCCGTTTCTCACCGCCTGGAAGCGGCGCCATCGCGACAAGCCGAAGATCGTCGCCATCTGCGACGTTTCCGGCTCGGTGGCGCAGGTGTCGGATTTCTTCCTGCTGCTGATCCACAGCCTGCACGAGGTGGTGTCGGATGTGCGCTCCTTCGCGTTCTCCGGCAATCTGATCGAGGTCAGCGCCATGCTGGAGAACAACAAGCCCGAAGAGGCGATGAAGCAGATCATGTCGTCGGTCGGCTACGGCTCGTCCGACTACGGCCGTTCCTTCGCCGATTTCGAAAAAGACTTCATGAGCGCCGTGACGCCGCAGACCACGGTGATCGTGCTTGGCGATGCGCGCAGCAACAATCTGGATCCGCGTGCCGATATCCTGCGGCGGATCGGCGAGCGGTCGAAGCGGCTCGTCTGGCTCAATCCCGAAGGCCGCGTGAGCTGGGGCTTCGGCGATTCCGAAATGCCGCGTTATGCGACCTTCTGCAATGTCGTTCGCCAATGCGCGACGGCGCAGCAACTCGAGCGCGCCGTCGCTGATATCGTGGCGACCTACCAGTAGTGGACCGCGCTCACCCGAAGGTGAAAGCATAGGCCCGCACGCCAGGATCGAGAAATTCGATGGCGAATGTACGATCCGAAACGCTGCCTGCCTGCCGGACCAGTTGATAGAGCTTGGCGTCGGCGACGGTGCCATATCCTTCGGCATCGGTGTCGGTGCCGTGGTCCGCGCCGGGAGCCGCACCGTCGATCGTGACGCGGAAGCGCACCGGCTTGCCCTTGGACGACGGGCCAAGCACCAGATGCAGATCACGGGCGTGAAAGCGATACGCGATGCCGCCCTTGGGATCGTCAAGCTGTGCGAATTCACGGCCGATCGTCCATGTTCCGCCCAGCGTCCATCGGTTCAGTGGCAGCATGTCGATGCCACGATAGAGGTTGGGCGCGTCTTCCCGTGCTCCGCCCGGTGACGTGAAGCCGGTGGCCTGGCCATAGCCGAGATAAGTTTCGGGAGACCGGATGTCCTCCTCGTCCGCGGCCACTTGCGTGCCCTCGGCATGAATACGTGCATCGTCTGCGGTCGGCCGCTGTCCGGCTTCAGCGAGCAGCTGCCGGATCGCTTCCTCGGATGAGGCGTAATTGCCTTCGCCGATCGCGCTATGGCGAATCCGGCCGTCCGCACCGATGAAGTAGAGGGCGGGCCAGGCATTGTTGTCGAACGCGCGCCAGATCCGGAAGTCGTTGTCGATCGCGACGGGATAGCGGATGCCGAGCTTCGCGGTGGCTGTGCTGACATTGTCGATATTCTTCTCGAAGGCGAATTCCGGCGTGTGCACACCGATCACGACGAGGCCCTGATCGCGATATTTGTCGGCCCATGCGCGGACATGCGGGAGGACGCGCAGGCAGTTGATGCAGGAATAGGTCCAGAAATTGACCAGCACGACCTTGCCCTTCAGATCGGCAGCCTGCAGCGGGGCGGTGTTGAGCCACTGCTTGTCAGCCACGATTGCTGCGAGAGGCTTCGACAATCCGTTCTCCGCGGGTGCAATGCCGGCCGGCGTTCCGGCCTGTGCGGATGATCCGCCGCGCAACGTGTCGATCAGGCTGCTTTCCAGCATGGTCGTGGAAGGCAGCGACAGTTGGGTCAGGACGCGCGTATCGAAACCGGCCCAGACCGCGATGGCTCCCAGCACGACAGCTACGCCCAGTCCACGGCGCAGGCCGTCACTCCATGGCATCAGGTCGCGGATCCTGTTCAGCGCGTGCCGGCCAAGCAGCATGCCGGCGGCGAGCGATGTCGCCGCACCGAACCCGTAGGCGAGCAGGAGAAACGCGGTGTCGATGCTCGGGCCGTTCAAGGCCGCGCCGGTCAGGATCAGGCCGAGTACCGGTCCGGCACAGGGCGCCCAGACCAGGCCGGTGGCGACGCCCAGCAGCAGCGACGCCAGCGGGGTGCGATCGGCACCGGGCTTGTTCTGGTCCGTCAAGCCCGACAGCTTCACGCCCAGCAGCACCAGCGGCGCCGTCAGGCGTTCGGAGAAGCGCGGGAATATCAGTGCAAGACCGAAGACCGTCATGACGATCAGGGCGCCAATCCTGCCGTAACGGTTCGCCTCGATCGCCCAGTTACCGGCAGCCGAAGCGAGACTTGCGGCGACGGCGAATGTCAGTGTGAGGCCGATCAGCAAGGGCAGCCCGCTGCGGCGAAATGGCTGTTCGGCCCGGGCGAGAATGATCGGCAGGATCGGGAAGATGCAGGGCGACGCGATGGTCAGCAGGCCGGCTGCATAAGCGAGGATGAAGAGCGTCACGATAATCTCCGGTCAGCGTACCGCGGGAAAGTCGGCACCATTACTGGCGAGACGATCCGCGGACCGTTGACGGTCCGCGGAAGCAGCGGGAATGCATCAGACGAGGTTGAGCGCGACGTTGATGTTGCCGCGCGTCGCCTTCGAATAGGGGCAGATCTGGTGCGCCGCGTCGACGACCGCGCGGGCGACATCCGGCGCGAGGCCCGGCAGGCTGACATTGAGGCGGGCCTGCAGGAAGAAATCGCCTTCGGTGGTGCCGAGATCGACCTCGGCATCGACGGCCACGTCAGCCGGAAGCTTGACCTTCAGGTTGCTGGCTGCGCGCCCCATGGCGCCGATGAAACAGGCCGACCAGCCGGCCGCGAACATCTGCTCGGGATTGGTGCCGTTGCCGGCCGAGCCGGGAGGCGACAGCTTGACGTCGAGCCGGCCGTCGGAACTGCGCGAGGCGCCGTCCCGTCCGCCGGTTGTGTGGGTCTGGGCCGTGTAAAGAACCTTGTCGATGGTGTGTGCTGAGCTCATGGTCATTCTCCTTTTATAGCGGATACGATGAAATCGAATGCGATACAAATAGCCGTCCAGGACGGCATGTCAACTCTTCCGATTTAATCGCATCCGATATATATCGATCCTGCGGGTCACGATCGCGTGTCCCGCCGGGAGCACCAGCATGTCATCCAGCAAGTCGAAGCGCGTAGAACAAAGCTCCGCCCAAAACGGGCAGGACGATCCAAAACTGTCGGATTTTCTCTGCTTCTCGATCTACTCGGCCAATCTGGCCTATGGCCGGGCGTACAAGCCGATTCTCGAGAAGCTTGGCCTCACCTACACCCAGTACATCGCCATCGTCGCGCTGTGGGAGCAGGACGAGCAGACCGTGAGCGGGCTCGGCGAGAAGCTGTTTCTTGAATCCAACACGCTGACACCGATCCTGAAGAAGCTGGAAGCCATGGGTTATCTCACCCGCAAGCGTGACCCCGGCGACGAACGGCAAGTGGTGGTCAGTCTCACCCCGGAAGGCCGGCGACTGCGCGAAAGAGGGCTGAGCATGACTCTCGTCAAGGCATCCGGTCTGGCGCCCGACGAGTTCAGGACGATCCAGCGTGGCGTCGCCACGCTGCGGGACAATCTGATCAAGGCGGCGCGGGAAAACTGACATCCGCGGATCGCAAATCCGGCGGGCTGATGCAGGCGCTGCCGTGTTCCTGTAACTTCGCGGACGAAGATCAGTCCGGGAGGTTGGCGTGAACGATATCGATACGATTTTGACGCAGGCGAGGTTCGCTGACGGCAGTTACAACACGATTGCCGTCAGCGGCGGATTCATTGCCTCCATCAATTCCGGACGCGCCCCGGTCCCCGCGGCAGCCGAAACCATCGATCTCGCGGGCATGCTGGTCGTCCCGCCTTTCGTCGAAGGCCACGTCCATCTCGACACCAGCTTCCATGGTGATGTCTGGCGCCCTCACGTTCCCTATTCGAACGGCTTCAACGTGCAGGAGCGCGTCGCCATCCAGGCCGACAACATGGCCAGGGCCGCGCCGATGGCCGAGCGTGCGCGCAGCCAGCTCGAACTCTGCCTCGGTCATGGCAGCACGCGGATGCGCAGCCATGTGATGGTCGATGGTTCGGTCGGGCTGAAATCGCTCGAAACCATTCTCGCCGTGCGCGAGGCGCATCGCGATATGATCGACATCCAGCTCGTGGCTTTCCCCCAGAGCGGCATTCTGCGCAGCCCCGGCACGTCCGATCTGCTCGATGCCGCCTTCGATCTCGGTGCGGATGTGATCGGCGGCCTCGATCCCGGTGGTTTCGATCGCGATGTCGAAAAACATCTCGATGTCGTGTTCGGCATCGCAGAACGACGGGGCGTCGACGTTGACATCCATCTGCACGATCCCTCCATGCTCGGCATTTTCGAGATCGAGCAGATATGCGCGCGCACGCGGGCGCTGGGGATGCACGGGCATGTCGCGATCAGCCATGCCTATTCACTCGGCGATGTCGGTGCCGATGTGGTGCAGCGGACGGCCGAGACGCTGGCCCAAAGCGGTGTGGCCATCATGACCAATGCGCCCGGCGCGCGGCCGTTTCCACCGGTGAAGGTGTTGCGCGCAGCCGGTGTCACGGTGTTCGGCGGCTGCGACAACATCCGCGACTCGTGGTGGCCCTATGGCGATGGCGACATGCTCGGCCGCGCGATGATGATCGGCTATCGCTCGGGCTTCAACACGGACGAGGACCTGACGCTGGCCTTCGATATCGTCACCGCCGGCGGCGCCAAAGCGCTCCGGCTGGACGATCATGGCCTGCGCGTCGGCGCCAGAGCCGATTTCGTCGCCATCGATGCGCCGCATGTGCCCCAGGCGGTGGTGGATTTGCCCAAGCGCCGCGCCGTCTACAAGAATGGCCGGCTGGTCGCGCGGGACGGCGCTGTTGTCCGCGGGGCTTGAATCATCGGCCAGACACGCTAGGACTGCGCCGACGATGCTCTGGCATGCCAGGGATTTTGGAGACGCAAAATGCTTGAAACACCGCGCGCGCGTCGGGGCATGGTGACCTCGCCGCATCATCTGGCGTCGCAGGCCGGCCTCGACGTGCTCAAGGACGGCGGCACCGCCGTGGAAGCCGCGATCGCCACGGCGGCGGCGCTGGCGGTGGTCTATCCGCATATGACCGGCATCGGTGGCGACGGCTTCTGGCTGATCGCCGAGCCCGGCAAAGCGCCCGTCACCGTGGATGCCTGCGGCCGTGCCGGCGCCGGTGTCGATCTCGCTTACTATGCCAGGCACGGTGTTTCAGCGATCCCGTTCCGTGGTCCGCTCGCGACCAATACGGTCGCCGGCACCGTTTCCGGCTGGCAGAAGGCGCTGGATGTTTCGCAGCACTGGCAGGCGCCGCTGTCGCGCGAGCGCCTGCTGGAAAGCGCGATCTACTATGCCGAGAATGGCATCGTCGTCACGCGCAGCCAGTCGGAGCTGACCGCCGAGAAGTCCGCCGACCTCAAGGGCCAGCCCAACTTTGCCGCGACCTTCATGCCGAATGGTCAGGCGCCTGCCGAAGGCGATGTGCTGAAGCTGCCGGCGCTCGGCGCCACGCTGAAGCGTCTCGCCGCCGATGGCTTCGATAGTTTCTACAGGGGCAAGCTCGCCGACAGCATCGCAGCCGATCTCGCCAAGGTGGAAGCGCCTGTCACGGCTGCCGATCTCGCCCGGCATCAGGCTAGCGAACGCCCGCCGCTGACGACAACCGTGCGCGGCGCGCGGCTGTTCAACATGGCGCCGCCGACGCAGGGTCTGTCGTCGCTGATGATCCTCGCGATGTTCGATCGCCTTGGTGTGACGCAGGCGGAAGGCTTCGATCACATCCACGGTCTCGTGGAAGCCACCAAGCAGGCCTTCATCGTGCGGGACGAGCATGTCGGCGATCCCGATCACATGACGGTCGATCCCGCGATCTTCCTCGAAGAAGCGAAGCTCGACGAACTCGCGCGCCGGATCGATCGCAAGACGGCGCTGCCGTGGCCGCATATCCGCAAGCCCGGCGACACCATCTGGCTCGGCGTCATCGACGGGCAGGGGCGCTCGGTCTCCTTCATCCAGTCGGTCTATTTCGAATTCGGCTCCGGCGTCGTGCTGCCCGAAACCGGCATCTGCTGGCAGAATCGCGGCGCCTCGTTCCATCTTGCCGAGAGTGGCTGGAATGCGCTGAAGCCCGGCCGCAAGCCGTTCCACACGCTCAATCCGGCGATGGCGATCTTCGATGACGGCCGCCGCATGGTCTATGGCAACATGGGCGGCGAGGGGCAGCCGCAGACGCAGTCCGCGGTGTTCTCGCGTTACGGCATGTTCGGCATGCCCTTGCAGCAGGCGGTGACGGCGCCGCGCTGGCTGCTCGGCAAGACCTGGGGCGACGACAGCGTCACGCTGAAGGTGGAGGATCGGTTCGACGCCGCACTCATCCAGCAGCTCCGCGACGCTGGCCATGCGGTCGAGGTGCTCGGCAGCTATACCGGCACCATGGGCCATGCGGGCGCCATCGTATTGCATGAAAACGGCGTGCTCGAAGGCGCGACGGATCCGCGGTCGGATGGGGCCGTGGCGGCCTGGTGAGGGCTGAGCGTGGGGCGGATTAGCGAAGCGCAATCCGCCGGCCCGGTGCATTGGACGAAGAACGGCGGATTACGCCTTCGGCTAATCCGCCCTACGAGCTCGCCATCATCTTCCGCAGCTCCGTCTTCAGGATCTTGCCATTGGCGTTCCTCGGCAACGGCTCTTTCAGAAACGTAATGCTTTCCGGCACCTTGTAGTCGGACAATCGTTCCGCGCAGTATTGCCGGATGGCGGTCTCGTCGCCGCCTTCCGGACTGTAGGCGAAGGCATGCACGCGTTCGCCAAGCACCGGATCTGGCTTGCCCACGACCGCACTCTCCAGGATCGCGGGATGATGCGACATCACATTCTCGACCTCGGTGCAGTAGATCTTGAAGCCGGCGCGGTTGATCATGTCCTTCTTGCGGTCGACCACATAGACATAGCCCTCGGCATCCATGCGCCCGATATCGCCGGAGCGCCAATAGCCGCCGACAAAGCCATTCCGCGTGGCGTCCGGATTGTCCCAATAACCGGGTACGACCATGGCGCCGGCGATCAGCAGTTCACCGTCCTGCCCGCGCGGCACCTCACGTCCGTCGTCATCGGCGACGATGATATGTGCACCGGTGACGGGGCGGCCGACCGAATTGATCTTGCCGACAGGTGAGCCCGGGGGAAACATCGTCGCCGGGGACGTCGTCTCGGTCGAGCCATAGGCGTTGCAAAGATTGAGCTGCGGCAGCGCCTGAGCCAGGCGTTCAATCGTCGCTTCAGGCATCGGGGCGCCGCCGAAGCCTGCGATGCGCCAGACCGATAGATCGTATTTGTCGAAGTCCGGCTGCAGCAGGCAGAGATTGTACATCGCCGGCACCATCAGCGTGTAGGTCATGCGCTCGCGGGCGGCGAGGGCGAGAAATTCCGGCGCCTTGAAAGCGGGCATGATGACGAGTGTCCCTGCGACATTGACGGTCGCGAGGATCAGCGCGACCAGCCCGGTGACGTGTGAGGCCGGTACGGCCAGCATCGTTACATCGCCGTCGCTCAAACCATAGCCGTGTTCAAAATTCAGCACCGAATGGATGATGCTGGCGTGGGTCAGCATCGCACCTTTCGGATTGCCCGTGGTGCCTGATGTATAGAGCAGATAGGCGGTGTCCTCCGGCTGCAGGTCGGGCAACGGGGAGGGAGTCGCCGCGGCCATCAGGTCCGCGAAAGATGCGGCGCGGCCATCGCCGACCACCCATTGCCTGCGCAGCCCGGCGCGCGGCGCCGGCAGGTTGGCCTCGCAATCGGCATCGTAAACGAGCGCCGATGCTCCGCATTGCTGCAGCACATAGTCGATCTCCGGCGCGCGCTGCCGTGTATTGAGCGGGACGACGATCATGCCGGCGCGGCCGGCCCCCAGTGCGCAGAAAATGAATTCGAGACAGTTGCCGAGGAGCATCGCAATGCGCTCACCCGGCCTGAAGCCGGTAGCGATCAGGTTGCCTGCGATATTGCCGGCAATGCGATCGAGTTCGGCATAGGTGATGCGCTGCTCGCCGAGCACGAGCGCGATGCCTTCGGGTTTCCTCGCAGCAGCGGCGCGCAGCATGGCATCGATGCTGGCTGGCCGATCCTTGAAACAGGCGACGACACGGTCGCGATAAAGCACCTCGAAGCGAAGCGCAGCTTGTTGTGGCATATCCATCCCTGACGTCTTCTGTCCGCCCTTTGCTGCGGCGGTTGCGACGTCAGGTTAATCGGGCGGCGCGCGGACGCAACCGCTCCGGCGGAATGCCTCTGTGGCGGAATAGCTTGCCCAGCCGGGTGCCTTCAGCGTGCTTCGACCGTCACATGCTGGAGTTCGTGCACGGCGGTGAGGCGTTGCCGGACGGACTCGGTGCTTGCTGCGCCGGCAAAGGCCACGATGGCCGCATGGGCGCCGGGGCCGATGCGCCAGACATGCAGGTCGAAGATGCGGGCGTCGCCCGGGCGCTCCACCTCGTAGCGGATCTCCTGTTCGAGATGCGCGTCGGACGTATCAAGCAGCACGCGGGATGTGTCGCGCAGTAGGTTCCACGACCAAGTGGCGATCACGATGCCACCGACAATGCCCATCGCCGGATCGAGCCAGACCCAGCCAAGGTAGCGGCCTGCGAGCAGGGCGGCGATCGCCAGCACCGAAGTCAGCGCATCGGCCAGCACATGCATGAAGGCGGAACGCATGTTGTTGTCGTGATGACGGGCGCCGTGATTGTGGTCGTGGTCATGCGCGTGACCGTGGTGGCGGTGATGATGTTGGCCGCCGCTGAGAAGCAGTGCGCTGGCAACGTTCACGATCAGGCCGATGACGGCGATCACCGTGGCCTCGCCGAAAGCGACCGCGGACGGGTTGAACAGCCGCTGCGCGGACTCAACAGCGATGCCGATTGCAATCATTGCCAGCACCAGCGCCGAGGCGAAGCCGGCGAGATCGCCGACCTTGCCGGTGCCGAAGGTGAAGTGACGATTATACGCGTTGCGACGGGCATAGGCATAGGCGCCGGCTGCAACGGCAAGCGCTACGGCATGCGTCGCCATGTGAAAGCCGTCGGCCAGCAGCGCCATGGAATTGAACATCGTGCCGGCGATGATCTCACCGACCATCATTAATGCCGTCAGCACGACCACCCACAGGGTACGGCGGGCATTTTCGTCATGGCTGTCGCCGAGAAATACGTGGTCGTGGGCGAGGGGGTCGATGTCGCCTTGCGTGGTCATGACGGTTCCTATTTCGCATAGCGCCGGATCGCGGCGATCAGTTCCTCGGCGCCTTCGGTGCGTGCCGCTGCGGAGAGTTTCGGATGGGCGACATGCTCGCGGACGTGATCCTCGATCAGCTCGTCCATCAGCCCGCTTACGGCGCCGCGCACGCCGGCGACCTGATGCAGGATCGCGGCGCAGCCGGCGTCTTCCGTGATGGCCTTCTCGATGGCAGCCATCTGGCCGGCAAGGCGGCGGACGCGGGCGAGCAGTTTGGTCTTATCGGCGGTCAGGTGAGACATAGGATAGTCCCCTACCCTATATTGTGTCCGGACGAAAGACCCCGCCCGGCGAAAAGCCGGGCAGGGGAGTTTGCGGGAGAGAACGGAAACGGACGGATCAGGCGGCGGCGGCCATCACTCGGGGGTGGGCGACGAGTTCGTTCAGCACGGAACCGGAGGCATCGATCTCGGCCAGCGAGACGTCGTAGCTCCACAGATCGGCAAGATGCTGCAGCACGCGTTTGGCGTCGGGCTCATTGAGCAGCGCGCCATCGAGGACCGAGTGCTTGAGCATCAGCCGACGATCGCCGGCGAGATCGACGTCGATGACCTCGATATTGGCGTCGATCAGACCGACGTCATATTGCCGCGACAGCGCGCGGCGGACGCTCCGATAGCCGCGCTCGTTGTGGATGGCCTCGACCAGGATGCCTGACGTGTCGGCGGGATCGTCATGCAGGTGGAACATCCTCATGTTCCGCATCAGCCTGGGCGACAGAAACTGGCTGATGAAGCTCTCGTCGCGATAGTTGGCCCAGATGTCGCGCAACACGCCCATGACGTCACCTCTGCCGGCGATGTGCGGGAACCAGTCGCGGTCTTCGTCTTCGGGATTGGTCACGATGCGCTCGATATCCTGCATCATGGCAAAGCCGAGGGCATACGGATTGAAACCGGAGAAATACTTGCTGTCGAAATCCGGCTGGAACACCACATTGGTGTGCGATCCCAGAAATTCCAGGAAATTGCCGTCCGAGATCTGCCCGCTCTCGTGCAGCGCGGTCATGATGCGATAGTGTACATAAGTCGCCGTGCCCTCGTTCATGACCTTTGTCTGGCCCTGCGGATAGAAATACTGCGCGATGTTGCGGACGATGCGCAGCAATTCGCGCTGCCAGGTGTGCAGGCGCGGTGCTGACTTTTCGAGGAAATAGAGCAGGTTTTCCTGCGGCAGGCCGAGCAGCGCGCGGCGGCGCTCGGCACTGAGCTCCGCGCGCTTCTTGGAAGGGCCGGTAGGCACCGTGCGCCAGAGGTCGTTGAACGACGCCTGCTCATGCTCGCGGCGCTCCCTCGCGCGCTTCTCCTCGGCGCGGAGGTCGAGCGACTTCTTGCCGGGATAGCGATCGACGCCATGGGACATGAGTGCATGGGCGGCATCCAATGTCTGCTCGACTGCGATGCTCCCATGCTTTTCCTCGCACTGCGCCACATAGGCCTTGGCGAAATCGAGATAGTCGAGGATGCCGTGGGCGTCGGTCCACTGCTTGAACAGATAGTTGTTCTTGAAGAAGTGATTGTGCCCGAAAGCGGCGTGCGCGATCACCAGTGTCTGCATGGTCGCCGTGTTCTCCTCCATCAGATAGGAGATGCAGGGCGACGAATTGATCACGATCTCATAGGCGAGACCCATCAGCCCCTTGCGATAGGAGGCTTCCTGATGCGCGAACTGCTTTCCGAACGACCAGTGCTTGTAATAGAGCGGCATGCCGACGGAGGAGTAGGCGTCGAGCATCTGTTCGGCAGTGATCACCTCGATCTGGTTCGGATAGACGCTGAGGCCGAGGTCCTTCAGCGCGACATCCTCGCAGGCATCGTGAATGCGCTGGATGGTCCGAAAATCCCAGTCGGCGCCTTCGAACAGTCTCTCGCTCACTTTTGAGGACGTCATGGAGCCACCTCTTTGCCCGTGCGGCGCTGGAACAGATCGTGGAACACCGGGAAGATCTCGCTGCGGTCATTGACCTTGCGCATGGAGAGCGGCTCGCCCTCGTTGCGCAGCCGCTGATACAACGTCCAGAGGGAGGACTCCGACATCTCGAACGGGTGACCGCCGCTCTCGCCGACCTCGAGATAGGCAAAGAATTGCGACACCGGCAGGATCATGTTTTTCAGCAGCGCGCCGGTGCGGTCGCTATCGGCGTAGGAGTTGTCCCCGTCCGAGGCCTGCGCGGCATAGATGTTCCAATCGGCGGGGCGGAAGCGCGACTGTACGATCTCGTGCATGCACTCCAGCGCGCTCGATACCAGCGTGCCGCCGGAGGCCGGGCCGTGGAAGAAGGTCTGTTCATCGACTTCCTCGGCGCGATCGGTGTGGCGGATGAACACGATCTCCACTTTCTTGTAGCGCCGGGTCAGGAAGACGTAGAGCAGCATGTAGAAGCGCTTCGCGAGATCTTTCATGTGCTCGGACATGGAGCCCGAGACATCCATCAGACAGAACATGACAGCCTGCGCCACGGGCTTTGGCACGGTCTCGAAGCGGCGATAGCGGATATCGATGGGGTCGATGAAAGGAATGCGCTTCGTCTTTGACTTCAGACGTTCGATCTCGGCGAGCAAAGCCGGGCGCCGTTCATCATCGCAATGTTCCAGCTCGGCTTCGAGCTGCGCGATCGCTTCGGGCCGCGGCCGCTGAAGTGCGACACGTCGCGCCAACGCGAGGCGCACGGTACGAGCAACCGAAATATTCGCTGGCGATCCCGTTGTCGTATAACCCGCACGGCGCAGTCCTTCGTTCTCGACCTCGGCGAGCTTTCGCTTGGAGAGGTCGGGCAGTTCGAGGTCGTCGAGGAAGATATCGACGAATTCGTCGCGGCTGAGGACGAAGCGGAATGCATCCTCGCCGTCGCCTTCGCCGGCCCCGCTGCCGCCGCCGTTCCTCGACTGCGGTCGCTGCAGGATGTCGCCTTCGACGAATTTCTTGTTGCCGGGGAGCACGCGGTCGCGCACCCCGCCTTCGCGATGGAAACGCGGCTCATTCATGCCGTCGAGCGGGATCGTGACTTCACCGCCTTCGAGGACGTCCTTGATGTCGCGGTCCTCGGAGGCCTTCTTCACTGCACCCTGCACCAGAGTCTTCGCCCGCCGCAAAAACCGCTGCCGGTTTTCGAGGCTCTTGCCACTCGGATTGAGGCGCCGATCGACGATATGCATGGCCACGGTGGTCCTTGTGAGTCCTTCAATCCATCACCCCGTCATCGCGAGGAGCAAAGCTGCTCGCAATGACGAAGCTACGTTGTTGTCAGCCGGCCTGTTTCACTCGCATGTACCATTCGACGAGACGGCGCACCTGGCGTTCCGTGTAGCCGCGCTCGACCATGCGGGCGACGAAGTCGTCATGCTTCTTCTCGGTTTCGCCGTCCTTCTTCGAACCGAACGAGATCACCGGCAGAAGATCCTCGACCTGGGAGAAGATGCGCTTTTCGATGACTTCGCGAATCTTCTCGTAGCTGGTCCAGGTCGGATTCTTTCCACTGTTGTGCGCCCGCGAGCGCAGGGAGAACTTGACGACCTCATTACGGAAGTCCTTCGGATTAGCGATTCCGGCGGGCTTCTCGATCTTGCTCAGTTCCTGATTGAGCAAGTCGCGGTCCATCATCTGGCCGGTGTCGGGATCCTTGAAGTCCTGATCCTCGATCCAGGCATCGGCATAGTCGACATAACGATCGAACAGGTTCTGGCCGTAATCCGCGTATGATTCGAGATATGCCTTCTGGATCTCGTGGCCGATGAACTCCGCATAGCGCGGCACCAGTTCTGCCTTGATGAATTCGAGATAGCGCTTCTCGACTTCATCGGGCAGCTGTTCGCGCCGGATCGCCTGTTCCAGCGTGTACATCAGATGCACGGGGTCCGCGCCGACTTCCGAGGTGTCATGATTGAACGTCGCGGCGAGGATCTTGAACGCAAATCGCGTCGAGACGCCGTCCATGCCTTCGTCAACACCGGCCGCGTCCTTGTATTCCTGCACGCTCCGGGCTTTCGGGTCGCTTTCCTTGAGGCTTTCGCCGTCATAGACGCGCATCTTCGCGAAGGTTGTTGAGTTCTCGTGCTTGCGCAGGCGCGACATCACCGAGAAGCGGGCCAGTGTTTCCAGCGTTGCCGGCGCGCACGGCGCGGTGGCGAGTTCGGAACCCGAGATCAGCTTCTCGTAGATCTTCTGCTCTTCGGTGACGCGCAGGCAATACGGCACCTTGATCACGCAGATACGATCGATGAAGGCCTCGTTGTTCTTGTTGGCCTTGAAGCTCTGCCACTCCGACTCATTGGAATGGGCGAGGATCACGCCGGTGAACGGGATCGCACCGATATTCTCGGTGCCGATATAGTTGCCTTCCTGCGTCGCCGTGAGCAGCGGATGCAGCATCTTGATTGGCGCCTTGAACATTTCGACGAATTCAAGCACGCCCTGATTGGCGCGGTTGAGGCCGCCGGAATAGGAATAGGCGTCGGGATCGTTCTGCGCATAGGTCTCGAGCTTGCGGATATCCACCTTGCCGACCAGCGAGGAGATGTCCTGGTTGTTCTCGTCACCCGGTTCGGTCTTGGCGATGCCGATCTGGCGCAGCCGCGACGGCTGGATGCGCGCTACACGAAACTGTGAGATGTCGCCGCCGAAGGCCTCCAGCCGCTTGTAGCACCACGGGCTCATCAGACCGGTGAGACGACGGCGGGGTATGCCGTATTTCTCCTCGATCATCGGGCCGAGCTGATCGGGATCGAACAGCGACAGCGGGCTCTCGAATACCGGTGAGAGCTCGTCGCCCGCCTTCAGCACATAGATGGGATGCACCTCCATCAGCTGCTTGAGTCGCTCGGCGAGCGACGACTTGCCGCCGCCGACGGGCCCGAGCAGATAGAGGATCTGCTTGCGCTCCTCCAATCCCTGCGCCGCGTGACGGAAGAAGGCGACGATGCGCTCGATGGTGTCTTCCATGCCGTGGAAGCCTGCGAAGGCAGGATAGGATCGAATCGTCCGGTTCAAAAAAATACGGCCAAGGCGGGAGTCCTTGGCCGTGTCGATCATTTCAGGCTCACCGATCGCAGCGAGGAGTCGTTCGGCTGCGTTCGCGTATTTCATGGGGTCGCCTCGGCAGGACTCCAGATATTCGGACATCGACATGTCCGTCTGGCTCCGGGCTTCGAAGGTTCGAGCGAACGCATTGAACAGAGAATCGTTGTACATTGATCCCTCTCTCCTTTGGTCGGTCGGCCGTCCTATTGATCGCGATCCTTTTTTGTGGTAATGGCCCGCGGCTAAAACCTAATCGCGACTCAACATCAGCGCTTGGTCTTCAGGACACATCCAGGTCCATTGCAGCGCAATGCGATCTGAGTGCATTTCGCGACTCATATTCGTGCACATGCTTATAAGTTAGGCCAGATTCGCGCGCTCTCAAGGCCTGCGTAGGCGATTGTCTGTCCCTGTGACTCAACCGCCACAAAAACGTCGCATCTGGAAAATGCTTTTGATGGCGCCCTAAAGCACGCAATGTCCGTCGCGCAATAGACCGTTAATATGGATGAACACGCCCTGTGCCAGATCCCGAAAAGGGGACGCCGGCGTTCGGACAAGGTCATGCTCCAATAGGGAAAAACGGACGGTATGATTCATCGACGAGGAAGCAGGCGTTAGTTCCGGTCGCTCGGCAGTACGGGAATCGGCGTTACCTCGATGCCCTCGTCGATCAGCGAGCGCGCTTCGTCGGGCGAAGCCTCGCCATAGATCGGGCGGTGCTCCTTGTCGCCATAGTGCATGGCTCGCGCCTCATCGGGAAAGCTTTCACCGACATTGTCTGCGTTCTTGACGATGTGATCACGGAGTTCCCTCAGCTTGGCGCGCAATTCGGCTTCCCGCGGCGCCATCACCAACGGGGTGTTATCTGCCGACTGCGCGGGGACTGCAGCCTCCTGCTTCTGGTTACCTTTGCGCCCGATCTGCGGGGCCATGATGGCCTTTTCGACCTTCGCCGACCCGCATTGTGGGCACGTCACCAGCTTGCGCTTCACCTGGGAGTCGTAAGCACTAGAATTCTGGAACCAGCTCTCGAAACCGTGACCACTGTCGCAACGTAGATTGTAGCGGATCATTTTGCGTCCCGGACCACATGCAGGTGACCCGGCCCGGCCTTGGTATCGTTGACGCCGAAACGGCGGCCATGCTGCAGCGAGGGCACCGTGTTGCGCGCCTCGGTCACCTTGGCAGGATCGATCTCGGCGATAATGAAGCCGGGGTCGGTGCCCTTGGCCTCCGCGATCACAGCGCCCCACGGATCGACGATCAGTGAGTGGCCGTAAGTGGCACGCTTGTTCTCGTGAACACCGCCCTGCGCGGCTGCGAAGACAAAGCAGCCGTTTTCGATGGCGCGGGCGCGCAGCAACGTGTGCCAATGCGCCTCACCGGTTTTCTGCGTAAAGGCAGAAGGGACCGCCAGGAATGCCGCGCCACTTTCGGCCAGTGCGCGATACAGCGACGGGAAGCGGACATCGTAGCAGATGGTGAGGCCGATGCGGCCCCACGGCAGATCGGAAATGACGGCTGCCTCGCCCGGTTGGTAATTCGCCGACTCGCGGTAGGTCTCGCCGTTCGGCAGATCGATGTCGAACATGTGGATCTTGTCATAGGTCGCGATCAGATCGCCGTCCGGCCCGATCAGGAACGAGCGGTTGGCCGCGCGTTCCGGTGTCGCCTGCACGGCCAGCGATCCGATATGCAGATGGATGCCGAGTTCGGCAGCGAGGGCGCGATAGGCCTTCAGCGACTCATCGTCATCTTGGGTGCGAAGGTGTTCGAACAGGCCGGCACGGCCGGTCTGCATCATGTTGGTGACTTCCGGGGTCTGCACGTAATTGGCGCCGGCCAGTGCGGCTTCGCGGATCAGATGACGGCCCTGTTCGAGACTGTCGCGCGGTACGAGGCCGGTGCGCATCTGCACCATGGCGGCCACAAAGGTGTGCTTTGCCTCGTTCATGCGGTCGCTCCTTCGATCATGCCGTCGAGCTTGCCCTCGCGATCGAGAGCGTAGAGGTCGTCGCAGCCACCGACATGCGTACCGCCAATGAAGATCTGCGGAAAGGTCGCGCCAGGCTGGGTGCGGTCGAACATCTCCTGCCGCAGATCCGGGTCCGTCGCCGTGTTGTAATGCGTGAACTCCACCTTCTTGCGCTGGAGCAGCGAGATGGCCGCGCTGCAATAACCGCAACCGGGGCGGGTGTAGATTTCGATGGCGGCGGCCATATCGGGCACTCCGAAGACGTCACAGAATTGTGTCATTGGATTATATGGGACCGCCGGCAACCTCGACAACCCGCGCGAACACCAGCAGGTCCACCTGTGCAGCCTTGGCCCGCAGCAGCGCGCGGGCACAGGCGTCGGATGTGGCCCCCGATGTCAGGACATCATCGACCAGAACGATCCGGCGACCCTCGATCTCATGCCGACGCTCGGGCGGCACCTTGAACGCGCCCTGCACATTGGTCGCGCGCTGGTGGCGTGACAGGCCGATTTGGTGCTCGGTCGGCCGCACGCGGCGGAGCGCATCCCGTGCCACGGGCACGCTGCTGGCATGCCCGATCACCTTCGCCAGTGCGCCGGACTGGTTGAAACGTCTGCTGAAGGCACGTCGCCAGTGCAGCGGCACCGGAACCAGGATGTCGGCATCCGCGAGCAATTCGTGACCGGCACGCGCCATCCAGCGGCCCATGGTCGGGGCGAGATCGGTTCGGTCATGGTATTTCAGGTGATGCACCAGCGTCCGTGCCACCTCGTCATAGCGCACGGCGGCGCGGGCGCGGTGATAGGCCGGTGGCGCTGCGATCGCCTGCATCGACAGAATGTCCGGTCCGGGATCATAGACAAAGGGAATGCCGAGCCGGCTGCAGAAGGGCGGCGCGATGAACGAGAGGCGGCTCCAGCAGGCTGCGCAGACACCGTCGCCGGCGACCGGTTCCCGGCAGGCCACGCATTGCAGCGGCAGGGCAATATCGAGAGCCAGGCGCGCGGATTGTGCGAAGGTCTGCCGGCAATGATGCAGCGCGCCGCGCAGACGCGCGGGCAGGGACCTCGGTGCTGGCGCTTCGCTGTCCATGGGATGAGGCTAAACCGGGCTGACTGGTGGCTCAAGCGCGATTGCCGAGCCGCCGGCTTCGGCGTACCAAGCGCCGCATGAGCCAACCTCACACCGCTCCGATCCTTTTCGACCGTACGCTGCTGCGCGCGCGGCAAGCGCGAGCGCTGAAGCGGGGCGCAGAGACTTTCCTGCTGAATCGCGTTGTCGAGGATATGAGCGATCGCCTGCAGGCGGTGCTGAGGCAGTTCAGCCAGGGCGCGGATATCGGGACGCCGGGATATGGCCTTGCCGATGCGCTCCAGGGCCAGGTCGCGACGCTACGCCACGTCGACATACCCGATGACGAGAGCCTGGGTCTCGGTCTCGCGCCGGCCTCGCTTGATCTGGCGGTCTCCGCACTCGGTCTGCATCTGGTCAATGATCTGCCCGGCGTGATGGCGCAGCTCCGCCGCGCGCTGAAACCGGACGGCTTTCTCATCGCGGCGCTGCTTGGCGGGGATACGCTGACCGAGTTGCGACAATCCTTCGCTGCCGCAGAAGCCGAACTCGAAGGCGGTATCTCGCCGCGTGTCGCGCCGATGGCCGACCTGCGCGATGTCGGCGCATTGTTGCAGCGGGCCGGCTTTGCGCTGCCGGTCACCGATGTCGACAATGTCGTGGTGCGCTACGACAGCGCCTTTGCGCTGATGCAGGATCTCCGCCGCATGGGCGCGACCAACGTTCTGGTCGAGCGCCGCCGCACGCCGCTGCGCCGCGCGACGCTGTTGCGGATGGCGCAGATCTATGCCGAACGTTTTGCCGATCCGGATGGTCGCATCCGCGCGACATTCGACATCATCTGGCTATCCGGCTGGGCGCCGCATGAGAGCCAGCAGAAGCCGCTGAAGCCGGGATCGGCGAAAGCCAGCCTGGCGGATGCGGTAAGGGGCGTGAAGCCGTAGTCCCAAGCGCTCCGTCATGGCCGGGCTTGACCCGGCCACCCATCTTTGTGCGCTGAGAGGAAGATGGGTGCGCGGGTCAAGCCCGCGCATGACACCGAGTGTGGTGGCGCGAGCCTTACAGCAATCCCGTCAGATGCGGGATCAGCGGGATATCCGCGGCCGGCATCGGATAGTCGCGCAGCTTGTTCGGCCGCACCCAGGCGAGGTTCTGGCCTTCCGTGGAGATGGCCAGTCCTTCCCAGCGCCGGCAGATGTAGAGCGGCATCAGCAGATGGAAGTCGTCATAGGCATGGCTGGCGAAGGTCAGCGGCGCGAGGCACGCTTCCTTCACCGTGATCCCGAGCTCTTCATGCAGCTCGCGGATCAGCGCCGCTTCCGGCCGCTCGCCGGGCTCCAGCTTGCCGCCGGGAAATTCCCAGAGGCCGGCCAGCGTCTTGCCTTCCGGCCGCTGTGCAAGCAGCACGCGGCCATCGGCATCGATCAGCGCACAGGCGACGACGAGAACCATTTTCATCGGATCACTTTCACCTCAGGAAACAAGCGCGGCGCAGCTCGGAATCTCGCCTGTTGGCTGGCGTTTGAAGGTCGGATCATTGTCCCGGCGTGCAGTGTCGGCCGCCGGCTTGACGCGGATGTCGACGTGGTAGGGTTTCGTTCCGCGTGGAAATTTCAGCGTATAGCCGAGCGTGTCCGTGCCGTCGAACCCCGGGCGGGAGCGGTACACGACCTCCACACCCTCGATCTCCAACGGTATGCAGTGCTGGGCGCCGCCGAACAACACGTTGCTCGGTTTGACCAGCCCGTGGCGCAAACAGACGAAGCCGTGCTCCGGTGCTGCGTCGAGCACAACCTGCGGAGCGCCGACGCTCTTGCAGGCCTTGGTCCACCGCGCACCAACGCCGATGCCGAGTTCTTTGCCGCTGTCGGTCGCGCGTCGCAGGCGCCCGGCGGGCAAATCTTTGGCCAGGGCCTGCGTCGAAATGACGATCGCCGCCAGCCCGATGCTCGCGGCGATCTTGTTCACGACCGGTAGTCGCCATTGATGGCGACATATTCCTTGGTGAGGTCGCAGGTCAGCACGCGGTCGCGGCCCTTGCCGAGGCCGAGGGCGACCTTGATCTGCACCTTGTCGTTCTTCATCGCATTCGACACTTCGGTTTCGTCATAGGACGGATCGCGCGCACCGGATTTGGCGACACGGATGCCGTTGAACGAGATCGACAGCTTGTCGCGATTGGCGGGTTCGCCGGCCTTGCCGACGGCCATCACCACGCGGCCCCAATTGGCGTCCTCGCCGGCAATCGCCGTCTTCACCAGCGGCGAATTGGCGATCGACATGGCTATTTTTCGCGCCGACGCCTTGGTGGTCGCGCCTTCGACCACGACCTCGACCAGCTTGCGCGCGCCTTCGCCGTCGCGCGCGACCTGCTCGGCGAGATCGTTCAGGATCGCGTGCAGCGCCTTCACGAATGCTTTGAGTCTGACATCGCTCGCCTTGCTGATCTTCGGCGCGCCCTGCGCCGCTGCGGCGCCGGTGGCGAACATCAGCAGCGTGTCCGAGGTCGAGGTGTCGCCATCGATGGTTACGGCGTTGAACGAGTCGGCGACGCCCGCCTTCAGGAGCGCCTGCAATGCCGGCGCCGAGATCGGTGCGTCCGTAAAGATGAAGGACAGCATTGTCGCCATGTCGGGCGCGATCATGCCGGCGCCTTTCGCCATGCCGTTGATGGTCACCGTCGCCTTGCCGAGCTTCACCTTGGCGGTGGCGACCTTCGGAAAGGTGTCCGTGGTCATGATCGCCTTGGCGGCCTCGAGCCAGCCATCGGGCGTCGCGGTCTCGTTGAGCTTGTCGAGCACGCCATTGAACTTGGTGGCGTCGAGCGGCTCGCCGATCACGCCGGTGGAGGCGAGGAAAATCTCGTTCGGCTTGCAGCCGACCGCCTTCGCCGCGATGTCGCCGGTCAGCTTGGTCGAGGCCTTGCCGGTCTTGCCGGTGAAGGCGTTTGCGTTACCGGAATTCACCACGAGTGCCTGAGCCAATCCTCCCTTAGAAGATTTGCCGCCCTTGAGCACCGCGCGGCACCATTCCACCGGTGCCGACGGGCACTTCGATGTGGTGAACACGCCGGCTGCCGTCGTGCCCTTGTCCATCACCGCCAACAGCACGTCGGTGCGCCCCTTGTAGCGGATGCCGGCGGCAGCGGTGCCGAGGCGAACGCCTGCGATTTCAGGCATCGCCGGAACATTGGTGGGAGCAAGGGGCGAAACGGGAGACGGTTTGGCCATGAGCGCTTTCAGCTTTTTCGAGCGAAGATGACGCGCTCTCTATCATCTCTCGTGCGGACGTGGGAGAGGCGTTTGCCGTCACCTCTCTGTCACGTGGCGCTTCAGCCCGGCCCGAACTTGAAGCGGCCATCGCTTTCGAGAAACGGGCCGCTACGCATATAGAGCTGGCCGTTTTCGCCGATGAAGAACAGCGTGTTCTTCGGCACCTTCTTCGCGCCCTTCAGCAGGAACTTGGCGTTGTTGGTGCCCATCTTGTACGCGAAGGTGCGGCCCGCGGCGTCATAGCCGTAGCCCATGTCCGGCGTCAGCACCCATGGCGTTGCGCCGGCAGTCGGCGCCTGGGCGAAGGACGGTGTGGCGAGGGCTGCGGCTGCCATCGTGGCAACGGCAAGCAGGGTGGAAGCGCGCGCAGTCATGCCAAAAATCTCCGTTGAACGAGCTGGCGAATGCGATTGATGCACCTGCAGCTATGTTCTGAACAAATCACGAACGCATGCGCGTCGTCAACAAGTGGCATGATCTGGATCAGTTTGCCATTTCGCGCGCTCCATGACGCGACTATCCTTTTCCCGCCGGGTGAGCTGGCACGATGGGGGATGATTCGAATGCGCGGTTTCTGCAAGGGAATGTTTGTTGCTGGCTTGATGGCGCTCGCGCCCGGCATGGCGCAGGCCGACGATTTCAAGCTCAGCCAGAATCAGCGCATTTCCTGCAGCCGCGGGCTCAGTCCCGGCAAGCTGTCGACCGCCACCTGCCGATCCTATGCGTATCTGTTCAATGCAAAGACGTCGGAATATTTCCGCTGCGCCGTTTCGCTGTCGATGACGCGCGACACCAAGGAAGTCATCAATGTGCAGACCGACGGCAGCTGCAGCAAGAAGGCGCGGGTCTTCGATACCGACGGTAATTATTCGTTCGATGTCGCCGAAACCGAACCGCCGAACACGAACTCGTTCTTCGGGGCGGGCGGCGTTGCGCTGTGGGTGAGCGACGACAAGCAGCAGAAGCTGCGTGGTTGCCTAACGATTCCGTCGGGACTCGGGTCCGATGTCTCGCGCTGCGTGGATATGAAGTTCGAGCGGTAACGCGACGCCATGGCGGGGCTTGATCCCGCCATCGAACCTTTCGGGCGTGTGCGGCAAGGGGTGATCCCCGGGTCTTGCCCGGGGATCACCTGAGGGGAGCGCTTCTTCCAGTTATTCCGGCTTGATGCCGGCGAACTGGGCAACCTTGCCCCACTTTTCGGTTTCCGACTGCACAAAGGCATCCATCTCGGCCGGCGAGCCGCCGACCGGATCGGCGCCGAGCTTGATCAGGCGTGCCTTGCCCTCGTCCGACTTGATGTATTTGTCGGTCGAGGCATTGAGCTTGGCGACGATCTCCTTCGGCGTCTTGGCCGGGGAGGTGATCGTGAACCAGGAGGCGGCATCGTAGCCGGGGACGCCGGCTTCGGCGATGGTCGGGATGTCCTTCATGGGCTCCCAGCGCTTGGCGGTCGAGACCGCGAGCGGACGGATCTGGCCGCCTTCGGCAAAAGGCTGCGCCGCAGGCAGATTGTCGATCATCACATGCACACGTCCGCCGATCAGGTCGGTCAGCGCCGGCGCGCTGCCGCGGAACGGCACATGAGTCAGCTTGACGCCGGTCATCGACTTGAACAGCTCGGTCGACAGATGCGCCGTCGAACCGAGGCCCGGCGTGCCGTAGAAGAACTGGTCCGGCTTCGACTTGGCGAGATCGATGAATTCCTGCACCGATTTGACGGGCAGTGAATTGGTCACCGACATCAGGTTCGGCACCTTGGCGATGATGATGACGGACGAGAAGTCCTTCACCTGATCATAGGTCATGTTCTTGAACACGAACTTGTTGATCGCATGCGTGCCCGGTGTGCCGACCAGGAACGTGTAGCCATCGCCTTCCGCCTTGGCGACGAAATCCGCAGCGATGTTGCCGCCGGCGCCGGTCTTGTTCTCGACGATGAACTGCTGGCCGTATTCTTCGCTCATCTTCTGCGCGACGAGACGCGCGAGAATGTCGGTGGTGCCGCCGGCAGCGAAAGGCACGACGAATTTCACCGGCTTGGTCGGCCATTCAGCAGCGCTGGCGCGGCGGCCGAGCAGCGGCATGGTGCCGAGAGCGGCAGCGCCCCCGAGGATCACAGAGCGGCGGGACGGGTGGCGAGTCGACGACGTCATTTCAGGCGAATCCTTTGCAAGCTTGTCTCTTCAGGATGAATTGGGACGCAAACTACGCTGCCGCACCGCAGGTTGCTACAGTAATGGCGTACCATCCTTAAGCATTCGGTACTAAGTGCTGATGACAGGACGGCTCGGCCTTGTCTCCGGCATCAACGCAACGAACAGAACGAAGCCAAATGCAGCGACGCCGGCAAGCGTGAGAAAGGCAGCGCTATATCCGGCGGCGACGACAATTACACCTGCAACGAAAGTACTAAGCGCGCCGCCCAGATCTGCAGCGGTTGCGATTGCGCCCTGGCTCACATTGAAGTGGCCGGTCCCCTGTGTGAGGTCGGCGACGACCAGCGGGAACAGGGCGCCGTAAATGCCGGCGCCGATGCCGTCGAGCAGTTGAACACCGACCAGCCAATAGGGATTGTCGCTCAGCGGATAGAGCGCGCCGCGCACGATCAGCACCGCAAGTGCACAGCCAAAGATCGGCTTCCGGCCCCACGTATCGGCCTTGTGACCCACCAGTATGGCCACGGGCACCATCACCGGTTGTGCGGCGACGATACATGCCGACATGAGTGTCGTGCCGAGCGCATTGTTCACCAGGGCCAGCTTCTGCCCGACGAGCGGCAGCATCGCTGCATTGGAGAAATGGAAGAGCACGGTCGCGGCGGCAAAGATGAGCAAGGGCCTGCAGGTGAGCAGCACCCGAAAGCCCGAGGGCTGGTCGTCGCTCGGTCCGCTCGTCTGTCCGCGCTCGTGCAGGCCGCGCGCGACCTCGTGATCGATGGCGTCTGCCGGGATAGCCAGCATCGCCGCAATGCTGGCTATCGCCATCGTCGCCATCAGCCAGAACACGACGATCGGGCCGAATGTATAAGCAAGGCCGCCGGCAAGCGCCGCAGCGACCGCGTTGCCCGCATGGTTGAACGCCTCATTGCGGCCGATGCGCTTGGCGAAAGCGCGGGGACCGACAATGCCCAGCGTAATCGCCGCCAGTGCCGGCGCAAAGATTGCTGCGGCAATCCCGGTCAGCGCCTGGGTCGTCGCAACAAACAGGAAGCTGGAATAGAGTGGCAGCATGATCGAGCCGACCGTCACGATGATCGCTGCGACGACGACCGCGGCACGCTTGGCCGTGGTCTTGTCGATCAGCGCGCCGGCCGGCGTCTGCGCCAGGATGCCGGCGATCGCCGCCACTGACATCGCGACGCCGATCGATGCCGCGTCCCATTTCTGCTCTGTCAGCAGATAGATCGCGAGATAGGGGCCGAGGCCGTCGCGCACATCGGCAAGGAAGAAGTTGAGGGCGTCGAGCGGATATTTGATCGTTGCTGCGGCGGGATGCACGGGATGCCCTCATGGCACGTGAGGTGCCCGGACGAAAACGAAAACACAGAGGACACAGTTCGCAGTATAATTCGCTAACGTGCAGGCAAGGGTAGACTGACTGGTTCGGCGATGACGTCTTTCAACGAAAACTACGACGACAGCGTTGCACGCGACAATGTGCAATGTCGCATCATCGAGATCGTCGGCGATTTCACCAAGCGTCCTAGCGTCCGGATCGGTCCGGACACGGGTTTGATATTCGACCTGGGCATTTCTGACGATGACGGCGATCTCCTCTTCGCGGAAGTTACCAAAGTCTTTCCGATCGATATGACCGGCAGCGATCTGGGCGACCGGTTCGGCAGTGATGGCTGGTGGCCGTGGGAGATTCCCCTCGCGGTTTGGCAAGGAATTCGTGATGTCGCTAGCAGATGGATGCTTGGAAGCTTGCCGCGCGATCGGCTTGAGCAAGATGTCTACATTCGGGAAATCGTCGATGCTGCACTGGCGGGTAAGTGGATGTCGGAGCCTAAATAAAAAGCCGCGATGCACGTGCATCGCGGCCTGCGGTCAAGTCGTATGGGCCGGTCTTACTTGCCGATGCCCTTTTCCTTGAAGTATTTCAGCGCGCCCGGATGGAACGGCACCGGCGAGCGCTCTTGGACCTGGTTGTCGAGCGTGAAGCTCTCGGCTTCCTTGTGCACGGCGACGATGTCAGCCTTCTTCTCGACCAGCGTCTTGACGATGTTATAGGCATCGTCGTCGCTCATCTTGTCGTTGGTGACGATGATGTTCCAGACCTCGGTATTGGCATTATCCTTGTCCATGCCGGGGTAGATGCTCTTGCTGATGGTCGAGGCCGAATACAGCTTGCCGTATTTGGCGTTCATCTTGTCGGCGAGATCGGCGTGGTCGATCATCTTGATCTTCATGCCGGGGGTGGCGGCAAGGTCGGTCACCGCGGCGGTCGGCACGCCGCCGACCCAGAAGAAGGCGTCGATCTTGCGGTCCTTGAGCGCGTTGACGCTTTCGGCGACACCGAGGCGCTCGCGCTTCAGGTCCTTGTCCTTGTCGAGGCCGCCGGCTTCGATGACGCGGAAGGCCATCACTTCGGTGGCGCTGCCGGGCGAACCGGTGGAAACGCGCTTGCCCTTGAGGTCGGAGAATTTCTCGATGCCGGTGCCTTCCACCGTCACCACATGCATGCGGTTCGGATAGACCACGAGCAGTGTGCGCAGGGGGACCTTGCCGCTCTTGAACTTGTCCTCGCCCTTGAAGGCGTCGAGCGCGGCGTCGGCCATGGTAAAGCCCATCTCGCTCTGGCCCGAGGCGATCAGCTTGAGATTATCGACGGAGCCGCCGGTGACTTCCGCGGTCGCCTGCGTGTTCGGCAGGGCCTTGGACAACACGTTGGCGATGGCGCCGCCGAGCGGATAATAGACGCCGCCAGTGCCGCCGGTGCCGATGGCCATGGTTTTCTGCTGCGCGATTGCCGCGCCGGCGAGACCGGCGGTGGCGACAAGCGCCACGGCGATGGTCGTCTTCTTGAAACGCTTGAACATGGACTTCTCTCCCTCCAGTGATGGTGATGGCGCAATGATTACTTCACCACGCCGACTTCCTTGAGATATTTAAGCGTGCCGGGATGATACGGCGCCGGTGATTGCGCAGGGGTCTGCGTGGCGAGATTGATGTTCTCGGCTTCCTTGTGCACGGCGACGAGATCTGCCTTGTTCTCGAAGATCGCCTTGGTGATGGCGTAAGCCGTCTCGTCCGACATCTTGTCGGTGGCCATGACCTGGTTCCAGGCAGCAAAACCCTTGCTGTCGGTGGTCTGGCCCGGATAGCTGCCGGCCTTGATCACGCTGGGTGCGAAGATCTGGCCGTATTTCTTCACGATCGGCTCCAGCAGGTGGTCGATCTCGATCAGCTTGATATGCACGCCCGGCGTTGCGGCAAGATCGACCACGGCGGCGGTCGGCACGCCGCCGCCCCAGAAGAATGCATCGATCTTGCGGTCCTTCAGCGCGGCTGCGGATTCCGCGACCGAGAGCCGTTCGCGCTTCACGTCCTTGTCCTTGTCGAGACCAGCGGCTTCCAGGAGGCGGAAGGTCTGCGCCTCAGACGCGCTGCCCGGCGCACCGCCGGAAATGCGCTTGCCCTTGAGGTCCTCGAATTTCTCAATGCCGGTGCCGGCGATGGTCACCACATGCACGGGGCTGGAATAGACGGCGACGATGGTGCGCAGCGGCACCGGCTTCTTGAACTTGTTCTCGCCCTTGATGGCATCGGAGGCGACGTCGCCGGTCATGAAGCCGAGATCGGCCTGGCCGGTCTCCAGCAGCTTGATGTTATCGACGCTGCCGCCGGTGACTTCGCCGGTGGCCTGTGTGTTGGAGAGTTTCTTCGAGAGCAGGTTCGCGAGGCCGCCGCCGAGCGGATAGAAGATGCCACCGGTGCCCCCGGTCGCAATCGCGATGGTCTTGTCCTGCGCCGTTGCCGGGCCCGCCACGCAGGCGATGCCGAACAGGGCAAGGCCCAAAACTGTCCATTTCATCGTCTCACTCCCTGAAGTTGGCGGCGCAGCTTATCTGCTGCGTCCGCTGTTCTGTTCTTCTTGTCGTCGTCTCCTACGCAGTAACCGGCTGAGCGCGGGTGCGCGCCTGCCAAAGCAGAACGCCGAAGCCGATGATCAGGCCCGGCAGGAATGTGTAGCTGATGTCGCGGCCGATCATCGCCTCGATGATCGCCTCGATCAGGCTCGGAAACACCAGCAGCAAACCGGATAGCAGAAGCAGCCCACGCTCGATCGGCGTATTTTGTCGCAGACCCCAGTTCTGCGCGACGGCGGCAAGGGCGAGCAGGCCGCAGGTGGTCTTGAAGGTGATCTCGAGGATATCCACCCACGAGCCGCCCTTCGGGATGGACAGCAGGAGGCCGACGCCCTGCGGGTCGCAGACGAACACGAACGGCACAAGGAAGGCCGGCAGCGTATATTTCCAAGATTGCAGCGTGGTGCGGTAGGGGTCGCCGCCGGTGATCGCAGCCGCTGCGAAGGGGGACAGCGCGGTCGGCGGCGACACTTCCGACAGCACGGCGTAATAGAAGATGAACATGTGTGCGGCGTAGTCGGGCACGCCGAGCTTGATCAGCGCAGGTGCGGCGATGACGGCGCAGATGATGTAGGACGCGGTCACCGGCACGGCGAGACCGATGATCCAGACGATCAGCGCGGTATAAAGTGCCGTCAGCAGCAGGCTGCCGCCGGCATAGGCGATGACGATCGACGAGAACTTCAGGCCGAGCCCCGTCAGCGTGACGACGCCGACCACGATGCCGGCGCAGGCGCAGGTCGTAGCGGCATTGAGCGCGCCGATCGAGCCGTCCGCCAGCGCCTTCACCAGCTTCTTCGGCATCAGGGCGGTGTCCTTGCGCAGGAAGCTGAGCGCAAAGGTCACCACGATCGCATAAAAGACCGACAATGCCGGCGAGAAGCCGATCACCATGAAGACGACGACGGCGAGCAGCGAGATGAAGTGGAAGCCGTAGCGCCTGGTCATGGTGCCGAGACCGAGCTCGGGCGTGATATTGACGTTCTTTGCGCCAAAGCGCTTGGCGTCGATCTCCACCATGATCAGCAATGACAGGTAGTAGAGGACGGTCGGGATGGTCGCCATCCAGATCACGTCGAGATAGCTGATCTTGAGGAATTCAGCGATCAGGAATGCCGCAGCGCCGAGCACCGGCGGCGAGAGGATGGCGCCGAGACCACCTGCGGCGAGCAGGCCGCCGGCGGCATTCTTCTCGAAACCCGCCTTCTTCAGCATCGGTGCGGCGACGGTGCCAATCATCACCGTGGTCGCAACGCCGGAGCCTGAGGGGCCGCCGAGCAGGAAGGATGACAGCACCACGGTGCGACCGGCGGCATTGGGCTTGTTGCCCATCAACGCCAGCGAGAAGTCGATGAAGAACTTTCCGGCGCCGGATTGCGCGAGGAAGGCGCCGAAGATCGTGAACAGGATGATGAGCGTTGCGGAGACGTCCACGGCAACGCCGAAGATGCCTTCCAGCGTGATGAAGAGGTGGCCGACCAGGCGCGGCAGATCATAGCCGCGATGGGTCCACGGCGCCGGCAGATGCGGGCCGAGCATGGCGTAGGCGATGAAGAAGATCGACACCACGGGCATGATCCAGCCGGTGGTGCGTCGCGTTGCTTCCAGCAGCAGCACGATGAAGACGACGCCGACGATCACATCCATCCGGTCGGGGACGGTGGCGCGATCGGTGAAATCCTCGCCGCCCCACAGCGCATAGACGATGGTGGCAATGGCGACGATACCGGGCACGATGTCCCACCAGCGCACGCGGTCGCGGAATCGCTTGGCGAGGGGGAAAAGCAGGAAGGCGAGGATCAGCGTGAAGGCGACATGGATGTAGCGCAGCTCCTGCGTCGGCACGATCGCATAGGCCGCATAGAGGTGGAACAGGCTCATCACCACGGCGATGCCTGTGGAAATGGTGCCGGCCCAGCCCAGCAAACGGTTCGTGGCACCTTCTTCGGCTTCGATCAGCTCCTCGACCTTCTGCATGGTCTCGTCGGAGACAGCCTCCGTCTCGACGATTTTGGTACCATCGGTCGCGTGCGCTTTGTCGTCAGCCATGTCTCTTCCCTCGGGATTTTCCCGCGAGCCGGATTTGCCGGCCTTATTAGTCTTAGTGCGGCGCATTCATGCCGGTTTGGCCGGCAGGCGCAAGAGCTTGGCGTTGAAACTTTCGTCGCGCGTGTTTGCCTCTATCGCCGCAAGCGGAGCGGGGTCGAGAGCCCGGATTGACCAACTGCGGTGCCCAGTCCACCTTCTGGGCGATGATCGACCATCGAATGACAACGAGGCAACGCTGCATTGCAGTGTTTGCGAGCATGTTCGTCCTGTGGACGGCCACGGCAAGGGCCGAGCCCATTGCCGTGCTCACCGGCGGCAGTTCAGGCGTCTATTATCCGCTCGGCGTGACCATCGCGATGGTCTATGCGGATATTCCCGGCGCGAAGGTGCTGGTGGAAACAACCGATGGTTCGGTGGAGAACCTGACGCGGCTGCAGCAAGGCACAGGGCAGGTCGCTTTCGCGTTGGGCGATGCCTTGATGGCCGCATGGCAGGGGCGAGACGATGCCGGTTTCGCCGGCAGGCTCGATCGTCTGCGCGTGATCGGTGCGCTTTATCCGAACTACATCCAGCTCGTTGTGACCAAGGCCAGCAGGGTGCGGACGCTCGCAGATCTGAAAGGCAGGAGTCTGGCCGTCGGTGCTGCAAAGTCGGGAACCGAACTCAATGCCCGGGCTATTTTCTCCGCCGTAGGCATGAGTTTGAAGTCGCTGGGCAAGGTCGAGACCATCCCTTTCGCCGAATCCACCCAGCGCATGCTGAAAAATGAACTCGACGCATCGCTGCAATCGGCCGGCCTTGGCGTGACATCGATCAAGGAACTGACGGACAACAGCGATACGGTGCTGGTACCGGTGCCGTTGTCAGTGGTTAAGAAACTCGGTGCGCCATTCCGTCCGGCGACGATTCCCGCGGACACCTATCGCGGCCAGCCGACACCCGTATCGACCGCGTCGGTGATGAACTATCTGGTGACGAGCACATCCGTGAGCGATGAACTGGTCTACCAGATGACGAAGCGCCTGTTCGATGCCGTCGATGAGCTCGCCATCGCGCATCGCGCGGGCCATGAGATCAAAATTGCCACGGCGATGAGCCGCAGTCCGGTGCCGCTGCACCCCGGCGCGTTGAAATATTATCGTGAGAAGGGCCTGATCAAGTAATGCGTCTGCCGATCCATCTCCTCGTCGTCGTTTGTCTGTTCGGTGCGTGCAGCGCGTACGCGGCCGTCGATACCGATCCCGAGACGCCGCCGCTGCCGAAGGTGGATACCGCGCCATGCTTTGCCGCCATCGCCGCCGCCGATGACGACAGGATCATTGCCATTTGCGGTAACCTCATCAGCAATGAGAAGGTGGCGACCGCCGATCGCCTGAAGGCCACCAGCGCGCGTGCCGCTGCATATGCCCGCAAGGATCAGATTGATCCTGCCATCGCTGACTACGACGCCGCCCTGAAGATCGATCTGTCGCGCCCCGATCTCCTCAATGCGCGCGGCGAGCTGTGGCGTAAAAAAGGTGATCGCCCGCGCGCTATCCGGGATTTCGGTGCGGCGATGAAGATCGATCCGCAGAACGAGGCGGCGCGCGCCAATTACAAGACGCTGGCGCAGGAGATCGAGCGCCTGGGCGCGAAGATGTCGGTGCAGCCACAACCAAAAGCGCCCTTGAAATAACCTGTTGTCCCGTGACAATCAGAAATCAATAACCTCGGCATCGATGCCGGGGACGGGAGAGACGTCATGACGACCAGCACATCCAGCCACTATCATGAAACCCATGCGCGCTCGCTCGCCGATCCAGAGGGATTCTGGGGCGAGGTCGCCAGGGCGATCGACTGGATCGAGCCTCCCAAGAAGGTGTTCGATCCGTCCATGGGCCTGTATGGCCGCTGGTTTGCCGGCGGTGTCCTCAACACCTGCTACAACGCGCTCGACCGTCATGTCGCCGGTGGCCGCGCCGATCAGGTTGCGCTGATCCACGACTCGCCGCTGACGGGGACGGTCACGACATTCACCTATGCCGAGCTGCTGCGCGAGACCCAGGCGCTCGCCGCCGTCCTGCAGGATTTCGGTATCGGCAAGGGCGACCGTGTGATCCTCTATATGCCGATGATACCGGAGGCCGTGGTCGCCATGCTCGCCTGCGCGCGTATTGGCGCGGTGCATTCGGTGGTGTTCGGCGGCTTCGCGGCGAAAGAGCTGGCGACGCGGATCGACGACGCGCGTCCGAAGCTGATTCTGTCCGCAAGCTGCGGGATCGAGCCCGGCCGTATCGTGCAATACAAGCCGCTGCTCGACGAGGCGATTGCGCTGGCCAACCTGAAACCGGATGCGTGCATCATCCTGCAGCGTCCGCAACAGGGCTGCGATCTGCTCGAGGGCCGTGATCATGACTGGGCTGAATTGCGCAATGAGGCGATTGCGACGAACAAATCCGCCGACTGCGTCCCGGTGCTGGCGACCGATCCGCTCTATGTCCTCTATACGTCAGGTACCACCGGAAAGCCGAAGGGCGTGGTGCGCGACAATGGCGGCCATGCCGTTGCGCTCGCCTGGTCGATGGAAAATCTCTACGGCGTGAAGCCCGGCGAGGTCTGGTGGTGCGGCTCCGATATCGGCTGGGTGGTGGGCCACAGTTATATCGTCTACGCGCCGCTGCTGCATGGCGCGACCTCGATCATGTATGAAGGCAAGCCGGTGGGCACGCCCGATGCCGGTGCCTTCTGGCGTGTGATTTCCGAACACAAGGCCGTCGCCTTCTTCACCGCGCCGACCGCCTTCCGCGCCATCCGCAAGGACGATCCGGATGGCAACTTCATCCGCAAATACGATCTCTCGAACTTCCGTACATTGTTCCTGGCCGGCGAACGCGCCGATCCGCCGACGGTGGAATGGGCCGAGCGGCAATTGAAGGTGCCTGTGATCGATCACTGGTGGCAGACCGAGACCGGCTGGTGCATCGCCGGCAATCCGGTCGGCCTCGGTATGCTGCCGGTCAAGCACGGCTCGCCCACGGTGCCGATGCCCGGTTACAAGATCGAGGTGGTCGACGAGGCGGCAAAGCCCGTGCCCGCGGGCACCATGGGCTCCATCGTCATCAGGCTGCCGATGCCGCCGGCCTGCCTGCCCACGCTGTGGGAGCAGGACGAGCGCTGCAACGAAGCTTATTTCAACGAATTCCCCGGCTACTATAAAACCTCCGATGCGGGCTATCTCGATGAAGACGGCTATGTCTATGTGATGGGCCGCACCGACGACATCATCAATGTCGCCGGCCATCGGCTCTCCACCGGCGGCATGGAGGAGATCCTGGCCTCGCATCCCGATGTCGCCGAATGCGCCGTGCTGGGGATCAAGGACGATATCAAGGGCGAGGTGCCCTGCGGATTTCTGGTGCTCAAGGCCGGTGTCACGTGCTCCAATGCCGAGATCGAGAGGGAGGTCGTCGCATTGGTGCGCGACAAGCTCGGCCCCGTCGCTGCGTTCAAGCTGGCCATCGCCGTGACGCGTCTGCCCAAGACGCGCTCCGGCAAAATCCTGCGCGGCACCATCAAGAAGATCGCCGATGGCGAGACCTGGACCATGCCGGCCACGATCGAGGATCCGAAGTCGCTGGACGAAATCGGGGCTGCGTTGAAGGGGAGGCTGTGAGGCACCTTACAATCCCCGTATTTCGCGCTAAACACGGCGCCACACTGCCCACAGGATTCCCGCATGCGCCTCGCCCCGATATCCCTCATTGCCCTGACGCTTGCTGCGACGTTGCTGGGCGCCTGTGCACGCCGTACCGATGTGCCGATCTCGAGCCTCGGCGACGATGACGATGCGATCTGCCGCGCCAATGGCGTTGCGGTCGGTTCGCCGCAATATTCGGCCTGCCGCAAGGACCGCGACGTCCAGCGCAGCAATGCCATTGCCCGCGCCGATCGCAAGCAGCGCGATCTCGGCGAATACATGCTGAACAATCCCGGCCGGCCGTAAAGAGTTCTTTTCTTCCCTCTTCCCCAAGCACAGCGAAGCTGTGCAGGATGGGAGACGTGCCGATGCATGTCGGCTTCTCTTTTGTCTGCAATCCGTTGATTCAGCGTGCATCCTGTTCTGTGTGCCCGCATCAATGCACCACTCAAGGACGTCATGGATATCAAGGTCAGGGATTCGAACGGCGCGTTGCTCGCCGAAGGCGACACCGTCACGATCATCAAGGACCTGAAGCTGAAGGGCTCGTCCACGGTCTTGAAGCGCGGCACGGTGATCAGGAACATTCACCTCACCGACAATGAAGGCGAAATCGAAGGCCGCACCGACAAGGTGAAGGGCCTGGTGCTGCGCACGGAATTTTTGAAGAAGGCGTGACTTGAAGCGACGCGCCGAGGTGTGTGTTTTCCCTCCCCGGAGCGAAGCGAATGGGGAGGGTGGCGCGTAGCGCCGGGTGGGGCCCCCGTGACGTCGGCGCCTGGGGAAGCGCCCACCCGTCTCGAAGCTCGCTGGACGCTCGCTTTTCACCACCCTCCCCACGGCGCGGCTTCACCGCTTGGGGGAGGGAAAAGCAAGAGCACGTCGCAGCACCTAACAAAAAACGCGGCGATAGCTCGCCCCGCTTTTGATCTTTGCAAAGCGCTTAACGAATTCGCTTATTCTTCGTCGGCATCCTGCTTCTTGCCGCCGATGCCCTTCAGCTTGGCGAACACCGCATCCACGTTGAGATCGTCGTCGCTCTTCTCGGCGCCTTCGTACTCGTCCTTGCGGGTGGTCTCCGAAGCCGGCAGCAGCGTGGCGCCGCCATATGCCGCCTGCTGGTCGAGCGGCTTTTCCTTCGCGGCACGCTGCACTTCGAAGTCGAGTTCGATCTGCGAGCACAGGCCGAGGGTGACCGGATCCATCGGGGTCAGGGTCTGCGCATTCCAGTGGGTGCGGTCCCGGATCGAGGCGATGGTGGTCTTGGTGGTGCCGACCAGACGCATGATCTGGGCGTCCTTGAGTTCCGGATGGTTGCGGACCAGCCAGAGGATGGCGCTCGGGCGCTCATGGCGGCGCGATACCGGGGTGTAGCGCGGGCCCTTCTTCTTGGCAGCCGGGGGCAGCACCACCTTGCTCTCCTCGAGCTTGAGGCGGTAATTCGGATCGCTTTCGCCCCTTTCGATCTCGTCGCGGGTCAGCTGGCCATTCGAAATCGGGTCCATGCCCTTGATGCCCTGGGCGGCGTCGCCGTCGGCAATGGCGCGAACTTCGAGCACGTGCATCTTGGTGAAATCGGCGACCTGGTCGAAGGTCAGCGCGGTGTTGTCAACCAGCCACACGGCCGTC